>JBEKRS010000013.1:0-103162 GCA_049518535.1 Occallatibacter sp.
TACATCGCTGCTCCAGCGAACGTGACAACAAAAAGCCCAGGAATTCTTCGGCGTTAATTCATCTTTGTTATCGGCAGACTAGCATTGGAGATAATTGTCGGAACTACAATCGCGCAGGAAGTTAGCTCACAAAACCGTAATAGGAAAGAACAGAAATTGTGCCTTTCTGGGACTATTAAAATTAGAGATTCTTCATGCGGGCTCCCGAACACTCCAACCCGTCAGTGCAAGCGCATGAAATGATCTTGCAGATCATTTCATGCTGTTCAGTTACCCTCAAATTGGGTCGGCCTGTGGACTGGTCGGATCGGAATGCTGCGTCCGAGGAAAAGACACCCCCCTCCCCCCCTTTTTTTATTTTTGAATTCTTGCAGGTAATTTCCTAGTTACTATATAACTTATTCAAAATAAAAAGAATTTCACTCATTTTCCGCACACAATTCCACCAGCTGTGGAACTGTGCGCCTGGCGATGATTGGCTCTGTGTCGCATCTATCACCGCTCGTCCCTAGCAGCAGTGACAACGCCAGCAGGAGCGGGCAAAGCATTGCGCCGCACCTTCAAATTGTTAAGCGCATAGTCGATGAACCGCGGTTCGAAATGCGGAGCCTCGCCCATAAACCGGCAAGTGGCCACCACCTGATCGACGATGAACCGCGGCTGATAAGCAGCGAAATCGAGCCCCTTTTCCTTCTTCAGCTTGTGCACGATGGCGTCGAAAATTTCTCCGGGCAAAGTTATTCCCTGCCGTTCGCATTCCTTCTCAAAGATGCGTCTGTAATTTTCCAAACTCGGCGCTCCTACCTCGATCTTGTAGGGAAGCCGGCGCAGGAATGCAGGGTCCATCAAGTCTTCCGGTTCAAGATTGGTGGAGAAGATAATCAGCTCCTCGAAAGGAATGCAGAAGCTTTTTCCGGTATGCAGTTTCAGATAGTCGACGCGATTCTCCAGCGGCACAATCCAGCGGTTGAGCAGACTGGTTGGGCTTACAAGCTGACGGCCGAAGTCGTCAATGATAAAGCAGCCTCCCAACGCTTTCACGTGCAGCGGCGCCTCGTAGAAGTGGCCCGTCGCGTCGTATCTCAGGTCTAGCATCTCCAGCGTCAATTCGCCGCCCGTAACTACGAAAGGTCTTCGGCAAGCGACCCATCGCGCGTCGTATTCCTCGGCCCGTACAAAAGAGATTTCGCTTTCGTCGTCTAACTCGGTAGGGCTAACTGCAACGTGAATGCTGGGGTCGTGGAAGCGAATAATCTGACCCTCGACGGAGATCGCATAAGGAACATAAATCACGTCGCTGAAGACACTGCTGAATGAATGCGCGAATGAAGTTTTGCCGTTGCCGGGCGGACCGTAAAGAAGCATGGCCCGGCCCGAGTTCAAAGCCGGTCCGCTTTGTTCGAGGATGCTCGCGTCGAATGTCAGCGTGCCGAGAGCCTTCCTGATACGCTCCATGGTGACCAGTTCGTTGGTAGGCTTTTGCAGGCTCACCTGCTCAACGAAAACATCCAGAGGAACGGGCGCGGGTCCTGCATAATGCATCCGCTCCAGAGCGTCGATAGCCCAGCGTCTGCCTTCCTCTGTAAAGACATAACTCATATCGATCATGCTCTCTGCATTGCGCATTCCCAAAGTGCGCAGCAGTTGCCTGTCGATAGCCGTTTGCACCAACTCAGCCACAAGTGGGTAAGGCAGCTTGATAGCATCGACAAACTGGCGGCAGGTTTCAAGGTGGGCCGTATAGATAAGCTTCATCAGCAGGCCCAGAAGTTCGATCTCCTCGATTCCGGTGGCCGCGATATTGGCAGGTTCGACGGGAATGCGCTTCAGAAAATTGTCCAGTGTGTGCTGGCCAATAGCTCCCAACGCCACCAGATTGTCGCCCAGACGGCCGCCATTGCCGGCCTGGCGTGTGAGCGCCTCGGCTACATTCTCGAAGGTGACCAGATTGGCCCGGATCAGCAGATCGCCCAATCTCATGCGCACGCCGATACTCTCCTCAGCCCTACTCTCTCTTATCGTCTTTTCTGTCCCTTTCAATCACTGGCCGCTTTGTAGCTAAGCCGGCGCTGAGAAATTGCTAATCCCCTCTCGATCTCTCCAAGGCCTCGGAGTGTACTCTTGAAGTGGTCTGACCTCTTCACGCATTCAAGGAGCAACTCGCATGAACCGCCGCCTCGCCCTCGCTGTTTTGCCGCTATGCCTCATGCCCTATCTCGCCGCCCAAGACACGCGCACCGTCACCGAGCCCGTCCTGCCGCCCGTTTGCGCCACGCTGGACGCCCAGCTCCAGAGCATCGAGAAGCAGACGCAGACCAGCGGCCGATCGCTGGCCGAGGCCGACGAATCCAAACTCGACACCGCCCGCATTCAAAAGGCCATCAACCACTGCGATAAAGGCCACGGCGTCCTTTTGCGCGCGCAAGGAGCGGCCAACGCCTTCCTCAGCGGACCGCTCGAATTGCGCTCTGGTGTCACCCTCATTGTCGATAAAGGCACGACCCTGTTTGCCTCGCGCGAGTCCTCCTATTTTGAAACCTCGCCCGGCAGTTGTGGTGTGATCAACGAATCCCACCACGGATGCAAGCCCCTGATCTCGGTTGATCATGTCCGCGACGCAGGCGTCATGGGCGACGGAGTTATCGATGGCCGTGGTGGAGAAAAGCTCCTCGGCAAGAACGTCTCCTGGTGGGACTTGGCCGAACAGGCCCGCGCCGGCGGCTATCAGCAGGATTTCCGCCTCATCGTTGCCGATTCTGCCGACAACTTCACTCTCTACCGCATCACTCTCAAGAACTCGCCCAATTTCCACGTCACCTATAACCACGGCAATGGCTTTACGGTCTGGGGTCTGAAGATCGACACGCCGCAACGGTTGGCCCGCAACACCGATGGCGTCGATCCTGGGAACGGTTCGAAGAACGTGACCATCACCCACAGCTACATTCGTACCGGCGACGACAATGTAGCCATCAAGGGTGGACCCGGCGGCGCAACCAACATGACCATCAGTCACAATCATTTCTACTGGGGCCACGGCATGTCCATCGGCAGCGAAACCGATGGCGGCGTCAGCCAGATCCGCGTCTTCGACCTCTCGCTCGACGGGCCGGACAACGGCATCCGCATCAAGTCGAACGGCTCTCGCGGCGGCCTGACTCAAGATGTGATTTACGACGACGTCTGCATTCGCAACTCGCCCAACCCCATCACCCTCGACACCAGCTACACAGCCGCCGGAACCCTCAAAGGCAACTCGCCGCCCATCATGCGCGGCATCACCCTGCACAACGTCCGCATCTCCGGCGGAGGCAAGATCAGCTTCAACGGCTACGAATCCAAGTACCGCATCGCCGCCACTCTTGACGGTGTCTTGCTAACAGATCAGGCCAGCTACTCCTACTCGCTCAACCACGCCGACCTGCGCCTGGGACCCGGTCCCGTAAACCTGCAACTCCCCAAAGGCGACGACTCGACCGTCCAGGGAACGCCAGCAAGTGGCTCCCCGGCCTCCTGCGCCGACAAGTTCGTAGATTTCCCGCAGCAGCAGTAGCCCAGCGAAAACGAGCCGTCTGAACCTGGCTCCGCACGAGGCCAAAATAGTCTCGAATTTGAGTTCTCGGAAACAGCCAACTCCGACCAGCAAGCAGCAATCGCCAAATTCGGCCCGCCTGCCTCACCCGTTTTTTCGAGATTGGGCAGGTAAAAAATACCCAAGTCTGGCCAATTTCGCTTATGCTGTTAACAATTCCTTCTTGCTTCGGCAAGCCACACACCATCACCATGAATCCAGTCGCTTTAGCGGTTGACGATCTACGGGAGGAGTATCTGCGGGAGATGGCGTTGGTGCGCCAGACCTACGAGCGCACCGGCGACGGCACCGCAGCCATCCGCCGCCGCTCGGCCGTAGTGGACCGCATTCTGATCGAAATGTGGCGTCGCGTCTTTGCCGGGCAGCCTGCGCAGAACGTCGCGCTGCTGGCTATGGGCGGCTATGGGCGCAAGGATCTCTTTCCCTACTCCGACATCGACGTCCTCTTCGCCTTTGCCGACGACAAAACCGAGGCGCACGCCAAAGATGCAGTCCGCGCCATGATTCAGGGCATGTGGGACATCGGCCTGCGCGCCAGCCCCAGTTCGCGAACGGCCAAGGAAGCCGGCCGCTTCGACCCCGATAATCTCGAATTCACCCTCGCCACTCTCGACCGCCGCTTCCTGGCCGGTCATTTTCCCCTCTACCAGCAGCTCCATCAAACGGTTTTGCCCGGCCTGGTGTTGAGCGAGTGGAACACCATCGCGCAAAAGCTGGGCGAAATCGCCCGCGCCCGGCACGCCAAGTTCGGCAACACCATCTTCCATCTCGAACCCAACATCAAAGACTGTCCCGGCGGCCTGCGTGACTTCAGCCTCGCCGTCTGGTTCGCCCTGCTCTTCCATTTGAAGGAGACCAAAGAGTGGCCCCGCCATCGTGGCGGCGTCTTCCAGAGCGCCCGTGGCGATGCCGAAGCGGCTTTCGACTTCCTCGCTGCCGCCCGCTGTTTTCTCCACTTCCGTCATGGCCGCGACGACAATATCCTCGACTGGCAATCTCAGGACGAAGCCGCCGCCAACTCCATCGGCCTTGAAACCCGCGGCACTGCCGATCCGGCTTATTGGATGCGCACCTACTATCGCCACGCCCGCGTCATCTATCGCCGCGCGGCGCTGTTGATGGACCATCTTCCCGCCCCGGTCAGCTTCTACCGCCAGTTCCGCCGCCGCCGCACCCCCATCGCCGGCACTGACTTCCTACTCGATCAGGGCCGCATCGAGATCGCTCCCGGCGCGCAGTTCAGCGACACCAGCGCCATCCTGCGCGTCTTCGGACTGATGGCCGCCAACGGCTACACGCTCTCGCAAGCCGCCGAGGACCGCATCACCGACGCTCTTCCCGCCCTTGCCATCCACATCCCCGAAGGCCCTTACCTGTGGAATGCCTTGCGCGAAGTCCTGCTCGGACCGCACGCCGCTCATGCGCTCAGAACCATGCATGCCCTCGGCGTTCTCGAAATGCTTATCCCCGAATTCCACGGAATCGACGCCCTGGTAATTCGGGATTCCTATCACCGCTACACCGTCGACGAGCACACCTTCCTCGTAGTCGATAACATTCACGGCCTGCGCCAACCGGTCCACGAATTCGAGCGGAGGCTCGCCCAGCTCCTTCCCGAAATCGACCGCCTCGATCTGTTTCTGCTCACCCTGCTCCTGCATGACACCGGCAAGGCCCGCCGCAACAGCGAGCACGTTGGCCCCAGCATCGAGCTCGCGGATGCCTTGCTTGCTCGCCTCGAGTTCGACGCCGAGGAGCGCGAGACCGTCCTCAATCTCATCCGCCTTCATCTTGAAATGTCGAACGCCCTGCGCCGTGACATCTTCGATCATGAAAATGTGCGCAACTTCGCTGAAAAGGTCGGAAACCCGTCGCTGCTCAAGATGCTCACATTGATGACCTTCGCCGACATCAAGGCCGTCAATCCCGACGCGCTCACGCCCTGGAAGGCCGAGAACCTCTGGCAGCTCTACATGGCTACGGCCAACTTCATGGACCGCTCAGTCGACGAGGTCCGCTACCGCGCCGCCATCGATCCCACTCTGCTCAACCGCCTGCGCGCCATGGTTCCCCCAAACCAATACGACGCGCTCCAGAAGTTCCTCGAAGGCCTGCCGCAGCGCTACCTGCAAACCCGCCTGCCCGAGCAGATTCGCGATCACTTCCAGATGGCCGTCCGCCTCGATGAGGACCCAGTTCAGCTCGACCTTCGTCCCCATCGCCAGCTCTTCGATCTCACCGTCATCACCCGCGATCGCACCCGCCTCTTTGCCGACGTGGCCGGTGCCCTGGCCGCCTGGGGCATGAACATCGTCAAAGCCGGAGCCTTCTCCAACGACGCCGGCGTCATCGTCGACAGCTTCCACTTCACCGACGTCTTCCGTACCATCGAGCTGAATCCCAGCGAGCGGGAGCGCTTCATCGCCTACCTCCACGATGTGGTCTCGCTGAGAGTCCCGGTCGAGCAGTTGCTCGAAGCGCGCCGCCACATGAACCGCCCCGGCAACACCAAACTCGATGTGACCACCCGCCTCGAATTCGATTCCGAGTCCTCCACACACTCCACCATCCTGCAAGTGGTGGCCCAGGACCTGCCCGGCCTGCTCCGCCAGATCGCCCTCACCCTCAGCACCCACCAATGCAACATCAAGGTAGCCCTCATCGATACCGAAGGCGAAACCGCCATCGACGTCTTCTACCTCACCAGCCAAGGCGCCAAACTGACCGAAACCGCCCGGCACACCCTCGACACCGACCTCACTGCCGCCATCGATGCAATGCGCGCGGTGGCCGTCTAACCCACCCCTATCCCTACCCTCCCGGCATCCATGTTATCCTCTAAAAAACTGGAAACACATCAGTATTGATACTCTCCACTATTCGCGACTTATCATGCGCAGCTCCTGAGGTCCGACCACTCAGATTCCCTAGATATACGTAAACATTTCATTTAAAACATCTTATGCTGGCGTCGTCACTCCCGCGTTAAAAATGCTTGACACGAGTGGTCTGACCCCCGTATAGGATTATTCCAGCGTTTGCAACTAAGAATTTCGGTCCGCTAATGTTGGGCCTGATTCTCGACGATAAGAGACGCAGAATTGTTGATTCGAGAATTGGACTGTGCTTATCGACGATCAATAACCAATTGGAGGCTTTTGGTGAAATACACATGCTTAAAACCACAAGGGATGGTCAGGCGCTGGATCGCCCTATCCTTCTGTGTTGCTCTGCTCCTGTTTACTGCAAAAATGAACGCCCAGACCGCCGGCACCGCAAGCATTCAGGGTGTCGTGACGGATGCCTCGGGCGCCGTGGTTCAAAATGCAACGGTCACTATCACCAACACCGCTACAGAGGTGAAACATACCACTGTCACGGGCGGCGGCGGATTGTATAGTTTTCCAAACATTGCCATCGGCACATATGTCTTGGAAGCGACGGCTCCTGGCTTTGAGAACTACCGCCAGACGAATATCGTTCTTGAAGTCGGCAGCAGCATTGCCGTCAACCCAGCTCTAAGGATCGGTGGCGCGAACCTGACCGTCGAGGTCGAGGCCACTGGTCTCGCCCTGCAGACCGAGGATAGCTCCCTCAAGCAGACCATCGATCAAGCTACCGTTACCGAGATGCCTCTCAACGGACGGTTGATGACGCAACTTATCACCCTCACCGGCGGAGCGGTCAACGCCAACGAGAACAATGACGAGTCGGGAAGCAAGACCTTCTATAACTCCGCCGTTATCTCCATTGGCGGCGGACAAGGCAATGCAACCGATTACCGGTTGGATGGCGCAGATCACAACGACTACATGACGAACGTCAATCTGCCCTTCCCCTTCCCCGACGCGGTGGCCGAGTTCAGCGTAGAAACCGCGGCCCTGGGCGCGCAGAGCGGCTTGCATCCCGGCGGCCTGGTCAACGTCGTTACCCGCTCTGGAACCAACCAGTGGCACGGTGACGCGTTCGAGTTCATCCGTAACAACTATATCGACGCCAAGAACTTTTTTTCCACCAAACCGGACACGCTGCACATGGATCAGTTTGGCGGCACCTTTGGCGGCAGAATCATTCGCGACAAAGTATTCGGCTTCGCAGGCTATCAGCGCTACACGTCCAAACAGAGTCTATCCAACAGTTCGGCGACTGTGCCCACGGTTGACAATCTCGCCGGCGACTTCTCGCATACGGATTCTAAGCAACTTCTGGACCCGACGACAAAGGGAAATGTTATGACAGGCAACGTGTATCCCAGCGCTGCCTGGGCTACCGTTCTTAATCCGCAGGCAAAAGCTTTGGTTGCATATCTTCCGAGCGCGACAAACTGCTCCGCAAAGAACTATTGCATCTCTGCCAACACCGGAGCTGGCGGAAACGGATTTGTAAGTTATTCGAATCCCCAACAGATAACAGAAAACCTCTTTGTCACCCGTATTGACTCGACCATCAATTCAAAGCACAGTCTCTACGGCCGTTATCTGCTCGATGGAGTCGACAACGCAGCATTCTTTTCGCCGACCAACCTCCTGATCACCCAAACGGCCGGCAACTTGGAGCGCGTCCAGGGCCTTACCATCGGCGAGACGTACATCATCAACAGTAAAATGGTGAACTCCGTCCATGCCACTGTAGATAGACGCCGCAACAACCGTGGCCCTGCACCCCAGGGCATGGACTCAAGCACACTTGGCATCAACATGTACGACCTGTCGAACGAAGGCATGCAACTGGCTGTAAGCGGAGGCTCAGCAAGTTGGAAAACGTACTGCGGTACATGTTCTGCGGCCCACTTCAACGTGAATACGCTCTCTCTTACCGACGATATCGATTGGACCCACGGAAAGCATCAAGTGGCCTTCGGTGGAGAGTGGGTTCAGACGCAACTCAACGTTAATAATGTGTATGAAGGAAATGGAAGTTTCGCCTTCACCGGCGTCTTCAGTAATACGGGTCCTAACCAAGCCGTTACAACAAACGCTGGCAAGGATGGGAACCTGGACTTTCTGACCGGTTCGATGGCCTCTATCCAGCAGAGCAAAGCTCAGCAGAACGCGCTGCGCGAGCCGATTCCCAGCCTTTACGTTCAGGACACTTATCACGCCACCACCAGGATTGTCTTGAATGCCGGCGTCCGCTGGGATCCTGAGTTCGTTGCCTCGGACTATTTCAACCGCGGCTCAGTCTTCAACATGAGTGACTTCCTGGCCGGTACTCCGAAAAGCACGGTCTATCCGAATGCTCCTGCCGGAAGCCTCTTCTACGGAGATCCGGGAGTTCCCAAGCCCTTCACGCAAAATTCACCCTGGCAGTTCTCGCCACGAGTTGGCCTTACGTTTGATCCCGATGGAAAAGGCAAGACAGTCATTCGCGCAGGTGGGGCTATGGTCTATGACGAACCAAACCTCTTCACCGGCCAACGTGTGCAGCAGAATCCACCCTTTGCCGAAACAATTACCAATGCCGCCACCAAAGCAGGCGGGCCTTTGAGCTTTACCAATCCATGGGTGGGCGGCACATCCGGCAGCACGCTCGGCTCCGCTGGATGCTCCACTTCCGCTTGCTGGGGTCCGTTCCCGCAGCCAATCGTTCCAACATCCGCCGCGCAGTTTTTTACGGGCACTCAATACATTGTGCTCCCGACGAAATTCCACTCGCCCTACACTCTGCAATGGACGGCCAGCGTACAGCGGCAGTTCGCTCGCGGCTGGCAAGCCCAGGTCGACTACGTAGGGAACCAGACAGTCCACGGCCCTTACGGCCTCCCGATGAATCCGGCGAACAATTCAGCAGCAGTATGCGCGGCGCAAACCGGCGGTGCGTGCAATCCCGGCAATCAAGCCTCGCGCTATCAACTGACGATTGATAACCCCGTAGCCGGCCCATACTACGCCGGCGGCGGAACCACCAGCGGAATCGGCAGCGGAGCAGGCTCGATGTTTATCATGGCCGGTGCGAGCGCCACTTATCACGGCATAGTCGCCAGCATTGAACATCGCATGTCCTCCAGCTTCGTCTTCATGGCCAACTACACCTGGTCGCATTGCATCGACATCTCTGACAACGCGGCCGATGTCAGCACCATCACGATACAGAATCCGGCTAACATCAAGGGCGACAAGGGAAGCTGCGGATTCGATTTCCGGGACATTTTCAACACCAGCCTTGTGGCCTCGAGCCATTTCGCCGTAACTGGTTGGAAGGGTCAGGTTATCAATCATTGGGAAATTTCCCCTCTGGTTCATGCCACGGATGGCAATCCCTTCACAGTTACGGTAGGAAAGGACAACTCTTTCACCTCTATCGGCAACGACCGTCCGAACCTGTCCGGGAGTGCCGTATACACGCATAACAAGATCACCCAACCAACGGCCCTCGGACAGTACACATACTGGATCAACACCGCGGCGTTCTCCACTACTCCAGGAACCTTTGGGTCTTCCGGACGATTTGCCTATCGCGGTCCCAAGTTCTTTCAGGCGGATTGCGATTTGAACCGCAGCTTCCCGTTGCGCGAAAAGTTTGCGCTGGATCTTCGGCTCGAAGCATTCAATGTTTTGAACCATCCGAATTTTGCCGCCCCCGGTAGCAGTGCCGGCTCCAACGGCTATCTCGGAACAAGCACACCCATGTCTGCTACAACAAACTTCGGTACGATCAATGCAACTATGCTCAGTGGCGGCGGCGCCAGAATCTTCCAGGGCGCAATGAAGGTCACCTTCTAACCTCTAACCCGGACCGTCTCGTCCGCCCGCATCAAGGGCGGGCGAGACAGGCCAGCAACCCAAATAACTATAAGTCCGCATATATAGTAAGTAAATAACTGAACCCAACCACTTTTCCAACCAATCACCCTGAAGTTATTCCGTTACGGTGCAACATAAAGCGGCGCAGCCTTCGCCGTAGGCATGGAAACCTTCAGTATCTTAGCCACCGTAGGCGCAATCTGCCGCATGTCGATAACTCCCAGATCGCGATGATGCGCAATTCCAGCTCCCATCGCAAAGAACGAAGCGCGCATTTCAGGATACTCCGGCGAGAATCCATGCGATCCCCTCACCCCCGTAATCGGAGTTACCAGATTGCCGCTGAAACCGGACCCCAGATAGTAGCCGGGCTTGAGAACCACCAGA
This sequence comes from Occallatibacter sp., assembly GCA_049518535.1. Classification (GTDB taxonomy): domain Bacteria; phylum Acidobacteriota; class Terriglobia; order Terriglobales; family Acidobacteriaceae; genus Telmatobacter. Next base: position 10,723 of record JBEKRS010000013.1, read on the forward strand.
AAAGCCGCATCCGGAAACCCTCCGCGCCTCTTGATTGCGCCGCGATCCAGAATCGCCGCAATGCCGTTCTCCGGGTCCGCTGCCAGCTTGTCCAGCAGCGCGCGCACCTGCTTCTCTGTCTCGTGATCGTTCGCGTCATGCAGCATAATTGCGGCCATGCCCCCGGCAAGCCACGGTGCGGCCTTCCACGAACTGACCGTGAGAGTCTTTGCTCCCGCAGTAACCGTAGCCTCGATCAGTCCCGCCTGCAAGAAAGGAATATATAGATTGACTGCATGCGTAATGTTCATGAAGCCATGATCGGAAACGATAACCAGCACCGTAGACGGGTCGTTGGCTAACGCCGCCTGAGCCAGCCGCGCCACCATTCCATCGATGCTTTCGAGGTCAGCATTCGCCTCCGCGCTGAATGGACCGTGCGCGTGTTCGGTCTCGTCCAGCGAACTCAGATGGATAGTCATGAACGCCGGCTTCAGCGTGCGCAGAATCTCCACTGAATAGCGAATCTTGATCTCATCGCCGCCAATGCTCGTATCGTTGCCCATCATGTACTCGCCCGCCGCCGGCTCCAACTGTTTCAGCAGTGTGCCCGGACGCGAGAGCCCCGCCATCAGATACCGGTCCGCCGGATTCGACCCGCTCGACGCATCAACGCCGCGCCAGTATTCCGGAATCAGGTAGTCCACATCCGTCGCGCCCACGCTCACAGGCCATCCGACGCTCGCCGTACGCAAGCCGGCCTGATGCGCAACCTGCCACAGCGTAGGAACGCGAATCTGCGCCGCGTACCAGTTCCATGCGCCGGAATAACGCTGCTCCGGATCGAATTCAAGATTGCTATAGATGCCATGCTCGGCGGGCGAAACACCAGTCACCAGCGTAGTGTGGCTGGGATAAGTCACGGTCGGCCAAACTCCCACCACCCCCTCGGCATACACTCCGTCGCGAATCAGCGTGCGCAGATACGGCACCTTCATCCCGTGCGCATCCGCTTGCGTCACGTACTCAGGCTTCAATCCATCAATCGAAATCATCAGCACCGGTGCCGCATGACTCGATTGGATCAAAGCAGAAACAAGCAGCAGAACCGGCACTAACTTGACAATAAGACAGCGAATAACTCGATTCATCAAAAACGCTCCTATGCGGCAGCCGACGCCCCCAAGTTATAGGATGAGCAGCGACTCCCACTAACAACTCAATATGTCCAGATCAAGTCTATAGCGGCGCGAAGGTAGGAATTTTAACGTCAGGAGAAAGTTGGCTTGTGTTTCAGCTAGGCCGGAGTTTTAACTCCGGCATAAGTCCATTAACAATGTCTTAAACGTCAACCCACGCGGTGAAGCCGCACAGTCACTGCTTTCTCAAAACAAGTTGCACATCTTTCCCGGCCACGACCAACATCCCCACAACTCTGTCACCTTCTTCCGCCCGGACAGATACAAGTTGACCCTCGGCATGATGAGACGGAAGAGAGAAGTTACCCATCTTGTCCGTGGTAGCAATTTCGGGATAGCCGGAGACGGCTACATGCGCTTCAGAGACAGACTTCCCGTGCTCATCAACAACAGTTCCGCGAATAGTTACTGTGGGTAAAGGTTGTAGTTGGATGGTGACCGTCGGAAAGTAGTCATCCTTCAACGTTAGCGACGAACTCCCTGCCAGATAGGTATCTTTGACGGAAGCATAGAAGGTAATTTGCCCGCTGGAAGGCTTGGCCTGCGGAGCCAGATCGAACTCCCAATTGCTGTTCGCCTGTTTCTTTTCTCCACCAGCTGAAGAACTGAGATCGGCTTGACTCACCGGCAGTCCGTCCGTTCCCAATACTACAACGCGAATGTGATATACACCTTTGCTTGCCAGAAATGTTGAAGCAACCAAAGGAGAGATGCCGAGAACTAGCAGAACCGCGGCCAACAGCCATGCAATGCGCGGCTTCTTGGCCCTCAGCGCTAGCATCAGCACAATCCCCGCAATAGCCGCTGTAAAGGCCGCCACAGAGTAGGGATGCGTAATCCGGCTCGCGATTTCCAGCGCCTTCTCCCAATCCATACTCATTTCCCCATTTGCTTTTCGGCTTCAAGCACGGCATTCAAGTTGGCTCTAATCTTTCTTGTGCTTGGATGGTCCGGCCCTAGCGCCTTCGTATCGATTTCGAGTGCCCTCCGGTACTGCCGCTCTGCGTCTGCGTAGTCGCACTCCCCCGTGAGAAGATGAGCAAGATTATTCAGACAAACTGCTACCTGAGGATGATCTGGCCCCCACGCCTTCTCATAGATCCCGAGCGCCCTCCGAATCTTCGCTTCGGCCTCTGCGTAATCTCCCTTGGCCTCAAGCAGTCCTGCCAAGTTGTCGAGGGTATTTGCTACATCTGGATGGTCTGGCCCCAACGACTTTTCACGAATAGCAAGTGCCCTCCGAAATTTTGCCTCGGCTTCCGGACGGTCGCCCTTTTGATCGAGCAATACAGCTAGGTTGCTGAGAACTCTTCCAACCTCAGGGTGGTCCGGACCCAGCGCCTTTTCGTTGATTCGCAGCGCCTCCCAATAAAGTGCTTCTGCCTGCGCTAAGTCGCCCTCATTCCTGAGCATTACTGCAAGGTTATTAAGGGTCAGAGCAACCTCAGGATGATCCGGCCCAAGCGCCTTCCTCGCGATCGAGATAGCTTTACGGTACAACGGGTCGGCTCTTGCGTATTCCCCTTTCGCCTGATACAAACGTGCTAGCTCGTTTAGGCAAATACCCTCTTGAGGGTTATCAGAACCTAGCGCCTTTTCATCGATCTCAAGAGCTTTTCGAAGATTTTGCTCGGCTTCCACATATTCACCCTTTTCCTGAAGCAACTTTCCCAGATTGGCGAGGTTAGTAGCCACTCGCGGGCATTCGGGGCCACACATCTCCCTATCGATTTCAAGCGCCTCGCGCAGCAGTGACTCGGCTCCCGCAGAGTCGCCCTTGTGTTCGAGCAATTCTGCCAAGTTGTTGAGGGACGCCGCTACATCAGGGTGGTCACGCCCCAGCAAATTCTCATTAATCGCGATGGCCCTCCGAAATAACGGTTCGGCTTTAGCGTAGTTGCCTGATTGCGACAGGCTCATAGCAGTGTTATTCAATACGAGAGGATCATCGGGGCGTATTTGCAAGCATCGCTCATAGGCTTCGGCCGACTCCCGATATTTGCCTTGCTGGTATAGTGATTGCCCTAGGAAGAATGCTGCATCGGCGACCTGTTTCCGGTCCTGCTCCAACGTCTTCTGATCTGTCGTTAGCTTTTCTTCTCGCTGTTTCAACGAGTTTTGAAGCTGAGCCGAAGCGTTGGAAAAATCTCGCTCATACAGCGCCGCCAACCCTGCCTCATAAGGATCGGTCGTCTTGGCAGCCCACGCTCGAATTGCCTGATCCACTTCGTCGGGAGCCAATCCATACTGCTTTGCTGTTGCGGCGAGGTTCTCTCTTGGGTCCTGTAGGGATGCACTGTCATTTGCCGACTTGGGAGAATTCGCCTTGTTGATCTTTTCCGCCAAGAAAGCGAGCACACTGCCGCTTTCGAGCGCCGCGCGATCTCCTCGCTGCACTGTTACCACGCGAATGAAGTTCTCCGGCTTGTCTTCAAACGACGGAACTACTGACCGATTGTCCCATGGCGAAATAATCACCAGGTCTTTACCCGGAGGCGAATGCAGGATGACCATGGAAAGCCAGTCACCTTCCTTTGTGCTCGCCCCGACGGGAAGCTGCGCCTTGCCGTCATCCCCGGTCGTTTTCGAGCCTCCATTGCCCTCGATGCCAACCTCCACTCCGCGCACCGGATGATGTTGCGCGTCCTGCACAAGTACCAACACAAATCCATGCTCCGCCCAGCAGGGCAGGGCAAAGGAGACTTCCAGCATCAATAAGACAATCGGAATGAACGTGCGAAACGAATCAGGTCTCATCGGCAGTCGCAATCGAATTAACTGGAACACCCGTAGCGTACACCCACCTCTGGATGACCCACATCCCAACCGCCCCATCTCGCCGAATCCGCCTCGACAACCTCTCTGACCCGCCGCCCACCGACCTCTGTTCACTGTCGTCCCCACACACGCAGGAATCTCCCCCAAAAAACTCACCCTAAGAGAGGAATCCTCCCTCTCTTCCGGCCTTCTCCAAGATGACTACTGACGTGTTTTCAGTCGTTCGAGCAAATCCCGGCGAGGTAAGTCGCTCCAACCTCTCAAATCTGGAGAGCAACACATCTCCACTTTGTCCAAAACCGGCAACTTATTGCTTCACTTTTGCTTAAAACCGGTAGCATATAGCTTCACAGTTGGCAAAAACCGATAACTTATAGCTCTCCGCTTTCGATGCCCCAATTCACCACCCGGCTCCAATCGCGTCACTTCAAATAAGCGCGTACCAGGTCGATCAGGTCCTCGGCCAGCTCGGGCGCGATCTGCTCCTTGGCCCCATCGTCCAGATGGAAGCGGATATGCGTTTCCAGCACCTCGCCCATCAGGCCGTTGACGCCGCCGCGCACCGCAGCCAGCAGCATCAGTTGGCCGCCGCAGTCCTCATCGGCGTTGAGGGAGCGCTCGACCGCGTCCAATTGTCCGCGCAGTTTTCTCAATCGTTGCAACAACTTGACCTTCTCGCGATCATGGCCGGGCATGCTGCTTCTCTCCTCTTGACAATACCCACCCCCGGTATGGTACACCAAAACAAAGGGTAGCGCTGCGTCTCCATTCTATCCCTTATTCTCGCCGCCCCACGCAATGATTGGAAAGCTTCCCCATGGTCCAGATCTGCCGCCCACGCCCGATCCCTCTCTGCCTCCGCAACGCGCTCGCCGGGTTGCTAACTGCTCTTGCGCTCGGGCTGGGAGCCGCGACGGCCCGAGCCCAAACAAACGAAGCACTGCCCTCCGCTCCCGATCCTCAAATCCTTCCAGCACAGCAGCTTACACAAGCCGGACCGGCGCAGTCCCCTGACAACAGCCAGCATGGTAGCATCGCAGATCCGCCCGCCAAACCAGGCCATGACGCCCCCGAGACGCAGGAGGAACCCGTCGTCTCGATGTCCTCGCACCACGGCAATGACCGCTGGTGGCTCTCCGGCCAAGCCAACATCATCTTCCAGGGGAACCTGCCCTTTCATTCCCTTTACCAGGGCACCAACAGCTTCCACAATGCGGCCGAGTACAGAACCTCAATGGTGGGAACGCTTTACGCCATGGCCCGACCCACCCCCTCGATCCGCTACAACACCGACCTGATCTTCGATCTCGAAGCAGCCGAGGGGCGCGGACTCAGTGAAGCTCTTGGCCTCGCCGGATTTACCAATCTGGACGTGGTGCGCAACCCTTATTTGGGCAAGGCACCCTACATCGCCCGCTACCAGATTCACCAGGTCTTCGGACTGACGCAGGAGACTGCCAGCCATGAGGCGGATTTCTTCTCGTTAGCTCCCACTGTGCCCGTTCGCCGGGTCGAGTTTCGCCTCGGCAAACTAACGCTTCCGGATTTCTTCGACGTCAATAACATTGGCTCTGACAGTCACTTACAGTTCATGAACTGGACGATCGACAACAATGGCGCATGGGACTACGCCGCCGACACTCGCGGCTATACGGTAGGTGGCATGGCCGAGTACGACGACCGGGCGTGGAGCGTGCGCTATGGCATCTTCGCCATGCCCGTGGTGGCCAACGGCATCGACATGGACTGGGCTTTCAGTCGCGCCCACGGCCAGAACGGCGAGTTCGAACTGCGCCATAGCTTTGTGCCCCAACGCAAAGGTACGCAGCGCCTGCTTTTTTACGCCAATCGCGCCCATATGGGTACCTACCGCGAGGCGGTCGAGGATTTTCTGAATGGCTCAGACACCGCAAAATACAGTGTGACCGTGCCCACGATCACTCTCCACGAGCACTATAGCGCGCTTAAATACGGCTTCGGTTACAACACCGAGCAGGAGCTGACGGAGAACCTGCGCGTTTTCGGCCGCTTCGGCTGGAGCGAGGGCCAGCACGAGTCCTTCGCCTACACCGAGGTGGACCAGACCATCGAGGTGGGCGCGGACTACGCTGGAAACCGCTGGCATCGTCCAGCAGACAAGCTCGCCTTTGCCGTAGTCTCGAACGCCATCAAGACTGACCATCAGCAGTATTTGAAGCTTGGCGGTCTCGGGTTTCTACTGGGCGACGGCAACCTTAACTATAGCCGCGAAAATATCGTTGAGAGCTATTACACCTGGCACGCGTGGAGGGGAATGTTCTACTCCATTGACGTGCAGCACATCAACAATCCGGGCTACAATCGCGATCGCGGTCCGATCTGGGTGGGATCGGTGCGGGCCCATGTGGATTTTTGAGACAGGTAGAAACCAGGGTCACTGTCCTCTCTCCTTCTCTCCAATCTCCCTGATCAAATGATTGAGCCGTTCCCTCATCCGGCTACTCATGTTCAAATACATCAAGCCGAGAACATGTGCTCCGTTCTTTACCTGAACCTTCGCGGCCAGACGCAGTGGAAGCCCGCATTCGACAAACTGCACTTCCACCAGCGTTTCCAGTTGGATGTTGTTTGGGAGATCGGTATATACCCGGCATCCGCCGAAACTTAGCTCCATCACCGAACTGTTCAGAATGCTATCCGAATTGACAATCGCCAGCTTTGCGCCCACGTCCATATCGTGGCGGTGATGAACGCGCCGCTCCCGCCCCCCTGGTGGCTTTTCATGCCGCACCAGGCGCGCAACGATCTTGGTTTGTGTTGCAGGTGACGCCGAATTGGCTTCAGGATCGGGTGCTCCCGTATCTCTCGAAGCGTACATCTGCTTAACATCGGCAGCGTCCAGCAGCCCTGCCTCTCCAAGGTTCTTGCCCATGATTGCGAAGCTTTTCCGCGTCACACTGTCAAACTTAAAGCTGAAGCGAAGATCGGCCTCGCTCTCCACGGTCATTCCAGAGAGAACGTAAACAACATCGCTATACCGGAAGGAAACCTTCGCGTGAACACTTTTCAATAACAGAAAAGAATCGTCAGGCAGCACGGTTGCTCCCGACATGGTCAGTTGCAGCATCTGGCCGCGCATGACTTTGCCCAGCTTTTCCACCTCTATCAACACCGGGCGTTGAGCCAGCTTGTCCAGAACCGATATGCCGGATTTTTCAACCCAAATGGGAACCAGTGCTTCTGCTTTGAAGACGGAATCTGCCATGCCGCACCCGCTTATAAAAATGCCACGAGAGTTCAGACTCCTGCCCGGATGCTAGACCCTCGATTTATATATCGGCTATCACGTCAAATTATTGAGACTTGGCAGAATATCTCTTCAATAATCGATCTTTAGAAATAGAGATCGGAATAATTTGCAGTGGCCGACAGAAAGCATATCGATTAATTAACGGTTAGCCCCAGTTTCTCTATTACTTGCCCGCGCCAGCGGACTGGGTTTGCGTCTGCGGCTCAGAGGGCATGGAAACAATCACCTCGTTGGGCTTGGCGTAGTGCAGTTTGTCGTGCGCCACTTGGCCGATGGCATCCGGGCTGGACTTGAGCCGCTCGATGTGCTCGCGCAGACGGGCATTCTCCTGATTCAGGTCGTCGATCTCCTTGCGCAACTCGCGGTCCTCGACACGCTTCTGCTGCCACACCGACAGCCCGTTCTTGCCGTTGACCACGTGCCAGAGGAGCAGCAGCGCCAGCCCGACGGCGACCACGGATGCTGCCGGACGCCACACACTCAGCGCAAAATCCAGAGCACGGCGGGGCATGGAGCCGGGGACGCTCCCGTCCGCCTTCGCTGCGCTGGTGCGGTTTTGCTTCTTCTCGTCTGGCATAGAACCTGGATTCATCCTTACTTGAGTACAAACTCCTTGGCCGCGGCGCTGAGCGCCTCCGTATCGTGCTCGCTGCGCGCTTCCGTGTAGGCCCGTACCACCGGCTCTGTTCCGGAGAGACGGTAGCAGACCCAGGAGCCATCTTCGAGGATCAGCTTCAGCCCGTCGATCCGCACAACCTTGGCGACCTTGCGCCCGCTCAGTTCTTTTGGATCGGCCTTCAATCTTTCAGTGAACGCGGCCATGCCTTGCGAGGTCAAGTGGAAGTTGGCGCGAAGTGGATAGAAGGAACCAACCTTGCCAAACAGCTCCTTCAGTTGGACGCCCAGAGTTTTGCCGCGGTTGGCCACCATTTCGGCCACCAGCAGGCCGGCAATCACGCCGTCTTTCTCCGGCACGTGGCCGCGGATCGTCAGCCCCGCCGACTCTTCGCCGCCGATGGCGATCTTATCTTCGTTGATCAGTTCGCCAATGTACTTGAAGCCTACTGGCGTTTCATAGAGCGGGACCTTATGGTATTCGGCGAGGGCGCTGATCAGATTGGTGGTCGCCACGCTCTTGGCTACTCCGTTCTTCCAGCCGCGCGTCTCTACCAGATAATCGAAGAGCAGCGCGATGACGTAGTTCGGCTGGATGAAGGTTCCGTCTGCATCGACAATGCCGAAGCGGTCGGCGTCGCCATCGGTCGCTATGCCGAGATGTGCGTCTATCTCCTTCATCTTGGCCTTGGCGTCACCCAGCAGCTCGTCGGACGGCTCCGGCGCATGGCCGCCGAAGAGCACATCGCGATAATCGTGAACCGTCTCGACGGTCACACCAGCGTCGCGGAGAATGTCGGAGCTATAACCGCGGCCCGCGCCCCAGAAGGGATCGTAGACCACCTTGATCCCTGACTTGGCGATGGCTTTCAGATCCACCAGCTCAGTGAGCCGCTTCAGGAACGCGGGCTTGACGTCGGCGGTTTCAAAGCCCGCTGCGGGAGGATCTGATTGCGGGATCGCCGCACCGCTGGTTTGCAGAGCCGCGATGGCTGCTTCTATTTGCTTGGTGACTTGAGGCAAGGCTGGCGCGCCATCGGAAGTAGAAAACTTGATGCCGTTGTACTCCGGTGGATTGTGCGAGGCGGTGAAGTTGATGGCGCCGGAGGTCTTCAGCTCGCGGACCGCATAGGCGATTGCTGGCGTCGGCGCGGCTTCGGGAATCACGATCGGCGTGACGCCCGCTCCGGCCAGCACACGCGCTGCGATGTCCACAAAGCTTTCGCCGAGGAATCTGGGATCGCGGCCCACGAGCACGCGATGCGGCTCCGGTTGCGTCTTTACGTAGGCGGCAATACCAGCCACTGCCAGCCGAATATTGGACACGATGAACTCGTCGGCCACAATCGCGCGCCAACCCGAGGTGCCAAACTTGATCTCTGTTGTCATTGCTTTCTCTCCGCGCCGTTTCATCGGCTCCTTTTTCATACTGCCTTACTGAGGCGCGCGCGGCAAGTTTTGTGGTTTTGTTGCGACGAAGAGGATTTTCTGTCTGCGGCGAAAGGAATTGTGGAAGAGGAATGTAATTTTATGCAAATTCTGCGGATTGTTAGTCTGCGTGCTTTTGCGGGAATTGTCTTCGGAAGGTATTGATTCCAGGCTGGATTAAATTATCTGCAAGATTTCGGGGTCAAAAATAAATATAAGGGGGGGGGAGGGGGTACCTCTCTTTGTAGTCAAAATCAGGAAAGCCCATTCCGCCGACTAGGTCTATTGTGCGCCAATGGAAGTTAATCTTCCGCAAGGGACGGACGACCCATAAGCACCCACCATGCGAATCGATAATAGACCGGCTAACGCGAAGCCTCATACCGGCGCCATGGGGCATTGACTATCTCTCGCTTTAAGGCTTCGAACTCAATACAAAGCCGCGTACAACCGCCTCAAGTTGCTTCATCCCGCCTGGAGCTCCTTCTGCGCCTCGCGAGAAGAGACGAGGAATCCTCGCACGAATGCGGCGACTTGATCTGCTGCCGTGTCCAATGCAAAATGACCTCCGTCCACAATGTGAACTTGAGCATTCGGCACATCTTTGCGATAACGTTCGGGCTCGCCCGGGTCGAAAGAGAGCTCATACTTGCCCCATATCACCAGCAATCGCGGTTGGTTCTTGCGCATCCACGCTTGCCATTTCGGATACGCGTCCAGATTGGTTCGATAGTCGTAGAACAAATCACTTTGAATCTCAGCCTGGCCGGGCCGATTGAGAAAATAGAACTCATCGGTCCACAGATCGGGGTCGTAGCGTTCCACATTCGGATCGTTGCCGACATGACGAGTGCGTGTCGCCGCCAACGAGAGCAAATTCGCGCGCAGCGCAGTTTCGTTCGGCACGCGATCCGCCCAGAACTCGCGACGCGTCTTCCAATTCACGCCCAGGCCTTCATTATGCGCAACCGCGTCTTGAACAATGAGAGCTTCCACGCGTTCCGGGTGCTTGAGGATCATTCGAAAACCCACCGGCCCACCATAATCCTGCATATAGAGCGTGTAGCGCGAGAGCCCAAGCGCCTCGGTGAAATGATTCATGATCTCTGCGTACTGATCGAACGTGTACGCGAATGCCTTCGCATCCGGCCAGTCGCTGTGTCCGAAGCCAGGATAATCGGGAGCGACCAGATGAACCTGATCCGACAGTCGGGAGAAGAGTGACTCGAACATGCGCGACGATGACGGCAGTCCGTGCAGCAGAAGCAATGTCGGCGCGTCCTTCGGACCAGCCTCTCTATAGAAGATGGAGAGCCCATCGATCTTTTTGGTCCGATAGATCGTCGGATATTTCATGGAACGTTCCTTTATCGAGTCACTTGTTCTTCGCGTTGAGTGCTGGTAGAAGACTTCTTCATCGCATCAAGTGCCGGTAGAAGAAGTTTCAGGAGCGCTTGGTCAGAGAACGGGTTCTGACCTGAGATCAACTCGCGATCTTGAAGGGCGTAGCTCCCCCATGGAGCGACCACGCTTACGTCGCCGCCCGCAGTTCGTAAGGCGAAGTCCGGGTAGAAGAGAACCTTACCACCAATCTCAAGCGGCTCCCGCTGCTGCTCTTCCGCAGTCGAAAAGATAGTCATCTTATATCCGGTGTAGATCCATCCTTTAGCCTTTGCCGCCGCTTCATCGGCATCGCCCGCTGCCAGTGCCGCGACCACTTCAGTCGAATTCGGAAGCGCCGAGAGAAGTGAAATCGGGCCATGGCACAGCACCGCCGTAGGCTTGGATGTTTGATGAAAGTGTCTCATCACGACGCCAGCGTTCGGATCATCGAGAAGATCGATCATCGGGCCATGGCCGCCGGGGACGAAAACAGCGTCATATTGATCCAGGCCCGATGCGATGACATCCGAGATGCGCGTTGGATTTCTGAGGCCAGTCAGGCTATCGCGGAATTTGAAATAGTCCTGGAGCCTGGCGTCATCCCCGCCGAAGAAATCTGGGACAGCGGAATGGAGATCCAATTGCGGCGTGTTGCCCTTGGGGTTGGAGAAAGTGATCTCGTAGCCTTCCTGCATGAGGGCGCGGACCGGAACCGTCAGCTCGTTGAGATAGTAACCGGCGCCGGTATAAACCTTGCCATCTTTCAGCGGTAAGCCGTATCCGCTCGAAACCAGCACCAGGATTTTTCCTTTTGTTGTCATTTCATTCTCCTCTGAAATTGAATCTGTTTCCCGCGATCTTAGCTTGTGCAGGGCTACCCAATCTGCGAGAACCTCGGCCTCAGCCACCGTGATCATTGCGCCTATCAGCACCGCGTCGTACTCGCCGAAGATTAAAGTCGACGTAATCGAGTCAAAGCCGGACCCATCGCCGAAGGGCTTGCGCCGCTCGCCGACGACAGCCTTTTCGGGGCGCTAAAACCTTCACACCCAGCGCGTTCGAGGCGACAGGCACGGTCGCGCGCGTGCTCTCTTTCGGTCCATTTGTCCTATCCATTTGGTAGTCGTTTCGATGTCAGAGCGACTGACCGGTCAAGGCGAGATTGGCAGAAGTGCGACGACGAGTCTATTGGACGAAGGTATCGACCGATACCACAGTATGAATTGGACATATTCGCAAAGAGCTCCGCGTACTCTTTGGCAAGAATCCGAATACCAAGGTATTGCCAACGCCAATGTTTAATTGATTCGTAAGAGCACCTGGATTGCCCTTCCGTTTAGCCCACTGCGCGGATGAAGTGAACCAGAACTCGCTCACATCGCATTTCACGAAGAGATTTCGGCTGCGATCGACGCTATAAAAAACAACATTCTCAGGGGACCTGGGACCACATGGATATTGTTGAGCAGGCTTGCTGAGAGAGTCAGCTGCCGCCCAAAGCTCATGGGAATCGGGTTAGGGAGCATTCTAAGGATTAGTTCTGAAGTACACTGATGTGGCCGGTGAAAATTCGGGCTTCACGCAAGATGCTATGGCGGTCACTGCCCAGTGGCTCATTGGCGAGGGATGCTCGTACACTTATCTTGGAAGCACTTTATGCCCGAAGATACGCCTGCAGCCCGTGTTGTCCTGACCACTACGGCCAATCCTCATGAGGCTGCGCGGCTGGGGCGTGCGCTGGTTGAGGAGAGGCTGGCGGCCTGCGCTACTTTGATCCCCGCCGTGCAGTCCATTTATCGCTGGGAGGGCAAGGTTGAGTCGTCGACCGAGACGCTGTTGCTGCTGAAGACCAGGCCCGAGCAACTGGCGGCGCTCGAAGCTCGACTGCACGAATTGCACACTTATGAGACGCCGGAGTTCCTGGTTCTTGGGGTTGATGCGGCTAGCCGGCCCTACCTCGATTGGCTCAAAGAGAGCCTGCGCCAGCCTTGACGGACGGCTTCCCTGCCCTCGAAGCTGGGGTCGAGGAGCGGTTGGTCTGGTATTCTGGCGTAGTTCGCTGCTATGCGCTGGTTAGTGATTGCCCTCCTCGTCTCACTCGCGGCTCTGCTGGTTGCAGCTGTCGGGGGGGCGCATTACATCTGGGTCCAGCGGGCGCGAAGCCGCTCAAAGCCTTCAGCACGCATTGGGCTAGGCCTTAATTCCCCTACTGGCCCGGCTGAGGAGACCGACACGGAAACGGAGAATGAAGGCCGCTAGAGCATTTTCGCTTCACATGTAGCCCTTTTCTGAGGTAAAAGCCACTCGACAGTATGGATTTTGTAAAGAGCGGAATCGAAAATGCCGGAACTGGCCACCGGGGAATCCAAAAGAGCATCGAAATTTTCAGAGCATCTGACCGCCGCTCGGAAACGAAGTCCAGCGTTTGTATCACTATGTCTTTAGAGAGCATTTAACATCCAATCGCAGTTTGTTTTGCAAGTGCAGTTTTGTTCGCCGAAAGGACCTTGGTGCACCATGAGTCAACAAATTTCCATTGCCGCCAAACCGGCTGAAACTACCGAAATATCAATCGCTCACAGTCCCGACTCCGACGACGCCTTCATGTTTTATGGGCTGGCCACCAACAAGGTCCGCGTCCCAGGGTACAAGTTCTCCCATACACTGAGCGACATTGAAACCCTCAACCGCCGCGCGCTGGATGAGGCTTTCTTCGACGTGACGGCCATCAGCTTTCATGCCTATCCGTACCTGCAGGATAGGTACACGCTGATGGGCTGCGGCGGCAGCGTGGGCGAGGGCTACGGCCCAATGATCGTCTCGAACAAACCGCTGGCGATTGAAGACCTGAGCCGCGTCAGGATAGCCGTGCCTGGCACACTGACGACTGCCTATCTCGCACTGAAGATATTCAATCCCGCCGTTCAGACCGAGACTGTGGCCTTCGATCAGATTATTCCGACCGTCCTTGCCGGGAGCTGCGACGCCGGGCTCATCATCCACGAAGGCCAGCTGACCTACTCCTCAAGCGGCTTGCTGAAGATTCTTGACCTGGGCGCCTGGTGGCGCGAGACTACGGGCCTGGTGCTGCCGCTGGGAGGCAACGCGATCCGCCGCTCGCTGGGCGCCGAATCGCACAAGATTGTTTCCAAGGCTCTGCGCGACAGCATCCAGCACGCACTGGATCACCGCGAACAGGCCCTGGAATACGCTATGCAGTTTGCGCGCGACCTGGACGCCCGGCTAGCCAACCGCTTTGTGAGCATGTACGTGAACGACCGCACGATGGACTACGGCGCCGACGGCCGCGAGGCTATTCGCAAGTTGCTCGATATGGGCTACGAGCGCGGCATCATCACCGTCACACCACAGGTTGATTTTGTTGATTAAGTTTGGACGGAGTTGTGCCTGCGGTTTGAGGAGTCTAAGCCGCAGGCCGACTACAGTACCATAGGCATCAGATTTCCGCTCAAAGGTTATTGACGGCAGCCAAGAATCTTCGTTCGTTCTCTAAATAATCTCTAACTATCGCCGATGCATCCACTATCGAGGTTGATTGAGGATGCTAGCTCACTCCACACCCACGTATCTACTGGCATCGGCTGAACCCGCGCTGCTGACGGCTATTGAACCGGTTCTTGGCGCCGACGGGGCTCAGGTGGAGGTTTTCCTCTCCGCCGAGACGGCTCTGCCGGCGCTGACTGCGGCTCATGCGCCGACGCTGGCCATGATCGACGTCAAGCTGCCTGGCATGGAGATGGGGCAGTTGTTGGCGGCGGCGCGCGTCGAGGCTGCGGGCAGGCGCTTTCCGATTGTCTTGATTGCGGACGCGGTCACTCAGGAATGGATCGACCGGCTGGCTGAAAATGTTATCGACGACCTGGTGCCACGCGCGACCGAGCTTCCCTTTCTGCGGCTGCGGCTGGAATCGGTGCTGCGCAACCACCATAGATCGCGCGAGCTGGAACTGCTGCGCGAAGCTGCCGCGCTGAACGCACAGATGGACCGGCTGACCGGCGTCTACAACCGCGAAACCATGCTGTCGATGATGTTTCGCGAGACCGATCGCGTGCAGCGGATGAAAAGTTCTCTGTGCATGATCCTGTTCGACATCGACGACTTCGGCCACTGGAACTCGCGACTGGGCTCGGAGGCTTGCGATGAATTGCTCTGCCAGGTGGTGACCCGCACATCGCGCCTGTTGCGTAGCTACGACTTGCTGGGCCGCGCTGGCAAGGATGAGTTTCTTGTGGCTCTGCCCGGCTGTAGCAGCGTCAACGCCGTCATGATGGCAGAGCGCCTTCGCATCGATGTTTTTGCATCGCCCTTCCGAGTGGGCGGCGACGCTGTCCGCCTCTCTGCTTGCTTCGGCATTGCCTCCAGCATGGGCCGCTCCCCGGTGGTGGTTTTGCGCGATGCCGAGCAGGCGCTGCAATTGGCCAAGGCTACTGGGCCTGAGTCGATCCAGTGCGTTGGGGAATGCCCGCAACCCATCGCCGCGCCGGTGGCCTTCCTCTCGCCAAGCTCAGGCGACGAACTGCTGGCTTGGTAGGGCAAGTGCGGAACGCGAAACAAGAAAATGGGCGCTGTTAATCGCCGCTTATCTTGAGGCTGAGTTGCGGCTGAAGGTCTAGAAATTCCTGAAAGACATCGTTCGAGAGCAGACGTCCTTGTGCGGTGAGGCGGACTGTCTTGCCGTCGAATGTAACCAATCCTGCATCGGCGAGATGAGCGACGGCTTCGAGTGCGGGAGTTACCATGGCTGAGCCAAATTCCTGCCCCAGAGAGGCAACTTCGACACCGGCATTGAGCCGCAGGCCCAGGAACCAAGCTTCTTCGTGCTGCTTGGCGAGCGTGAGCCACTCGGTTTCTATAGGATGATCGCCGTTGAGAAAGGCCTTCAAGTCGTCCGTCGTCGTCGAACGGAGGACGAAGCTTTCGCGGGGCCGAGAATCGGGATTTGGAGTTGCGATGAGCATGGATGAAGCGTCGAGGCCCAAGCCGAGGTAGGGCCGCCGCTGCCAGTAGCGCAGATTATGACGCGATTCCATCCCAGGCTTACAGAAGTTTGAAATCTCGTATTGATCGAGACCGGTCGCATTCAGACTTTCGATTGCCAGCGAATACATCTGCGCAATTGCATCGTCGGATGGAACGAGGTCCGCGTGATAACGGACGCCGTGCGCAAGCATCTCACGACCCAGGCGCGAATCTTCGTCGACCTCAAGCATGTAGACACTGGCGTGAGGGACGTCGCAGTCATGCAGCACCGCCAGCGACTCTTCCCACGACGCGAAGGTCTGCCCGGCGAGGCCGGCAATCAGGTCTACATTGAGGTTGACGATGCCGGCGGCACGCAGCCGATGCAGATCGTCGATTACCACCGCGCGACTATGCAGACGCCCACTTATCGACGCCTCGCGATCGATGAACGATTGCACACCCAGGCTGACGCGGTTCACGCCCGCGGCTAACAACGCATCGAGCGTCTCATCGGTAAGCTGACCTGGCGCGCATTCGACGGTGATCTCGGCGTCAGGCTCCATGTCGAACTCTGCGCGCATTGCAGAGAAGAGGCGCGAAAGCAGCTCAGATGCGAGCAAGCTAGGCGTCCCGCCGCCCAGATAGATTGTGTCCACACGGCGCGGCAGTTTGACATACATTTGCTCCGCCCACGCGCGGGCCGAAGCCAGTTGCTCAATTAGTCGATTCACATAGCGTGTATGTTCGCTGGCCGGATAGACACCCGAAGCAAAGTTGCAGTAGGTGCACTTGGACCGGCAGAAGGGGATCG
Organism: Occallatibacter sp.; assembly: GCA_049518535.1. GTDB lineage: Bacteria > Acidobacteriota > Terriglobia > Terriglobales > Acidobacteriaceae > Telmatobacter. The sequence goes on from JBEKRS010000013.1 coordinate 27,188, forward strand.
AGATGTAAAGGCCGAGCGCGTCGCTGGGTGTGCTGAACATTCAAGACGATTGTTTCATGCGCACGGGTGTCGGCTCCTGCGTTCGAGCCTCCAGCTGATCAGCGAATCCCCTCGCCACCAAAGTAGGCGCCGATTCCGAGCATAAATCCGAATTCATACCAACGACCGTTATTGTTCGTTTCGTAGATGCTCACGCCACTTACCAACAAGCTGACAAGAAATGAGATTGGAGCTACGAGTCCGTGCCAAAAACCGCCCAGAAAACCGGCAGGCTGGGCTCCGGGTTCCTTGTATTTCGAATTTGTACCTGCAACAGATAAGACATTTGTCATAATGGCAGGGATTTTAATCGGGTGCTCCCGCTCGTGCAAGAATTAAAGATAAGGAGATCCCGTTTGAAGGCCTGGCCGTTCGTGGGCATCGCGCTCATGCAAGCCCTTTTGCTTGCTGCCCATTTGTTCATCTATCACACCTGGATCGCATTCTGGTGGCCTCTCAGCCCTTCGGCCATGCTTGCCTTGCGGACCACGTTGTTGGTGCTGGCCTTCAGCTTCATCGCGGCCGCCTTGCTTGGGTTCTACTACGCAAACCGATTGGTCTCGCTCTTCTACAAGCTTGCTTCGGTCTGGCTGGGACTGCTGAACTTTTTCTTTCTGGCTGCATGCCTCTGCTGGCTGACGCGCCCCGCGTTTGGACTGCTGAAGTTGAATGTGGATAAGCCTCGGATCGCCGCCGTGCTCTTTGGTTCGGCCATTGCGGTCAGCCTCTACGGCATGCTGAATGCTCGCTGGATTCGCATTCGGCGCATTCCCGTCCGGCTCGCCGGCCTGCCTGCGTCCTGGATTGGCCGCACTGCATTAGTGATCAGCGACCTGCATCTGGGCCACATCAACGGTCTCGGATTCAGCCGGCGGATCGTGGCGCTGGCCGCCAGCCTCAACCCGGATGTTATCTTGCTTCCGGGCGACTTCTTCGACGGTTCGAAGACCGACGCCAAAAAGCTTGCGGCCCCATTCCGCCAGCTTGCTCCGCCCTTCGGCATGTACTTCTCGACCGGCAACCATGATGAGTTTGGCAACGCGGCTCACTACAGCGAAGTGCTCACCAGCGTAGGCATCCGCGTCCTGGCCAATGAGAAGGTAACTCTCGATGGCCTGGACATTGTGGGCGTATCCTATGGCGACTCCGGCTACCCTATCTGGCTGCGCACCACGCTGGAGGGTCTGCGGCTGATCCCGGGCCAAGCCAGCATCCTGCTGAATCACGTGCCCAACCGGCTGCCCATCGTCGAACAGGCTGGTATAAGCCTTCAGCTCTCCGGCCACACTCACGGCGGACAGATATTTCCCTTCACATGGTTCACGCGGCGCGCCTTCGGCAAATTCACTTACGGTTTGCAGCAGTTCGGCGCGCTGCAAGTTTACACATCAACTGGAGTGGGAACGTGGGGTCCGCCGATGCGCGTTGGAACCCGCGCTGAAGTTGTGCTGCTGACTTTTGAGTAATAGATTTGCGTGGCCGGAGCTGTGATGCGCACAACAGGAGATCGCGGCCACCGCGGGTTAGCATGGAATCTACCTTTGATTGTGTGAAGAAATCGGCATCACGGAGAAGAATGATATGAGTGAGGAAATTCAAGCAGAGCATGCAAATGGCAGCGTGTTGCGGACACGGCTTCACGGGATCGAGCTGCTGCTGAATTCCCGGCTCAACAAGGGCACTGCATTTACTGAAGAGGAACGCGACGCCTTCGCTCTGCATGGCCTGCTGCCGCCCCACGTCGGAACCCTCGAAGACCAGCGGGAACGACGCAAGCGCGTCTTGGATGGCCGAGATACCGGCTTCCTCAAGTACAGCAACATGCGTGACGTGCAGGATAATTGCGAGACGCTGTTCTACTCGCTGATCGAGCACTACACCGAGGAGTTGCTGCCCATTGTCTACACGCCGACGGTGGGCGAGGGCTGCCAGCGCTTCAGCGAAATTTGGCGCCGGCCACGCGGCCTTTTTCTCAGCTATACACAGAAGCACCGCATCGCGCAGATTCTTGCCGACCAACGCTTCGACGAAGTACGCTGCATCGTGGTCTCGGACGGCGAACGCATTCTAGGATTGGGCGATCAGGGCGCGGGCGGCATGGGGATTCCCATCGGCAAGATGGCGCTCTACACAGCTCTGGGAGGCATCCCGCCTGAACACTGCCTGCCGATTCTGCTCGACGTGGGCACAGACAATGAAGAGCGTCTCAACGATCCGATTTACATTGGCTGGCAGCATAAGCGCGTGCGCGGCCCCGAGTACGATCAATTTATCGAGGCCTTTGTCAGCGCCGTCGAGCGCCGCTGGCCGCACATACTTTTACAGTGGGAGGACTTCGCTGGCGTCAACGCGGCCATTCTTCTGAAGCGCTATCGCGACCGGCTCTGCACCTTCAACGACGACATCCAAGGCACCGCCGCCGTGACTACGGGCACGCTGCTGGCTGCTGTTAGCGCTACCGGGCGTCCGCTCAAAGAACAGACTATCGCGATGTTTGGTTCCGGCTCGGCCGGCATCGGCATCATTGATCTGCTCATTGCCCGGATGAAGGAAGAAGGATTGACCGAAGGGCAGGCTCGCAAGCGCATCTACGCATTCAATCGCTGCGGTCTGCTTGTCGAGGGATGCGAGGGCATTCGCGATGGGCAGAAACCTTTGGTGCGCGCGAAGGCCGATGTCGAGGGATGGAAGCTGACGGGATCTGGCGCTATCTCATTGCTCGACGTGGTGCGCAACGCCAAGGTGACTGTGCTGGTGGGTGTCTCGGCTCAGCCCGGCTCGTTTACCGAAGAGATTGTGCGCGAGATGGCCAGCCACACTGAGCGCCCGGTCATCTTTCCGCTTTCGAATCCCACATCGAAATCCGAGGCTATGCCTGCCGACCTGCTGCGTTGGACTGAGGGCCGGGCCCTGGTGGGTACTGGCAGCCCTTTCAATCCGGTCGAGATGAACGGGAAGCGGTTGCGTATCTCGCAGATCAACAATTCGTTCATCTTTCCCGGTCTGGCATTGGGCATTCTCGTCTCGCGGTCTACACGAGTTTCCGATGCCATGATCATGGCTTCGGCAAAGGCGCTGGCCGGCTTGTCGCCAATACTTGCAGATAAGAATGCGCCATTGCTGCCGCCGATCGCCGATTGCCGCAAGGTGAGCCTGGTGGTTGCTGAAGCGGTTGCCAAGCAGGCCATGGCCGATGGAACAGCTGAAGCTATCGATGATGCGACCCTGCGCCAACGCATCCGCGGCTATGTTTGGGAGCCCGTCTATCAATCGTACGAACGGATTCCGTGAGAGTTTCAGAGACTGCTGAGCCGCGTCAATCCTTGCCGCGCCAGGTCGGCGATGGCCTTGGCGAGCGTGGCTGAGGCATTCAGCGACTCGGGCCGCTCGAGACGGAGATTCAGTTTCGCGGCAAATTCGCGGAAAAGAATATCCACGTCGTAGAGGATTTCGACGTGATCACAGAGAAAGCCGATGGGCTGAAGCAGAAGCGCGCTGACGCCGGATGCGGCGATGGATGTTAGAGTTTCCTCGACTGTTGGGCCGATCCAAGGACCACCACTTACGCCCTGGCTTTGGAAGGCGAACCACCACTTAGGAATCTCCGGCACGCGCTCTGCCACGAGCGCCGCGGTGCGCTTGGCCTGCTCGGCATAGGGGTCGGCGGGCTGGCCTTCGGAAGCTTGAATGGTACGCGTGGGAACGCTGTGGGCGGTGAAGAGTATGGGGACTGGCATGCCGGTTTCTGCGGTGAGCTTCTCCCAGGCGGGGCGGAGCCGTTCGGCGAAGGCTTCAATCAGGAGCGGATGCTGCGCCCAGGCTTCGGTGAAGTCGATACGCAGGCCGGCAGCATTTGTCTCAACAGCGCGGCGATAAAGGCCCACACTTGTGCGCGAGTTTTGCGGGGCGAGACAGAGGACCGCTGCTTCTTCGACGCCGTCTGTGCGCATCTGGCGGACCACATCGGGGATGTAGGGATGCCAGTTGCGCATGGCGATGTAGACGGGGACGTGCGCGCCGGTGGCTGACAGTTCTACTTCGACCAGACGGCCTTGCTCGATGGTGATTTCGGTGAGCGGGCTATGGCCGATGAGCGCGTAGCGGTGCTGAATTTCCTCGACGACCTCAGGCGGAATGGGCCGACCGCCGGTCACGTTGCTGAGGTATTCGGGAATCTGCTCGACGGTCTCGGGAGTGCCGTGGGCTAGCAGGAGAACTGCACGCTTAGTCATGCGCTGCCTCCAGACGAAACTCGCGCACCATGCGGACGACGGCTTGCACATTTTCTACCGGCGTGCTGGGAACGATGCCGTGGCCGAGGTTGAAGATGTGTCCGGGACGGCCATTGGCGGCGCGCAGAATCTCCTTGACGCGGAGTTCTAAAACTTCTGGCGGCGCGAAGAGCGTGATCGGGTCAAGGTTACCTTGCACCGCATGGCCGTGGCCGACGGCGCGCCAGCCTTCGTCGAGCGGTTGACGCCAGTCGAGGCCGATGACATCGGCGCCGGTTGCAGCCATTTGCGTGAGCAGGCCCGCGGTCTCGACACCAAAGTAGATGACCGGAACACCCATCTGCTGGACGGAATGAACGAGGCGCTTCGAGGCTTCGAAGGCGTAGTCGCGATAGTCAGCCAGGGAGAGCGAGCCGACCCAACTGTCAAAGATTTGGATGACGTCTGCACCGGCATCCACCTGAAGACGGCAATACTCCGTCAGCACCACCACGATCTTGTCCAAAAGGCTGCGCCAGGATGCTGTGTCGGAGTACATCATCTGCTTGGTGTGGATGTAGTTTTTGGAGCTGCCGCCCTCGATCATGTAACTGGCCAAGGTGTATGGCGCACCGCAAAAGCCGATGATGCCCAGGCGGTCGCGAAAGTGCGCGGCGACTTTTTCGATGGCGCGGGCCACGTAGGCCAGATCGTCAACGCGATCCGTGCGCAGTGCGCGGACTTCATCGGCGGTACGGACGGGATGACGCACGACCGGGCCCTCGCCAGCCTGAAACTCGAAGTCGAGGCCCATGGGTTCGAGGGGCAGCAGCAGGTCGGCAAAGATGATGGCCGCGTCCACGCCCAGCTTCTCGGCGGCGGTGATGGTGACTTCGGCGGCGATCTCCGGTTGCTTGCAGATTTCGACCAGGGTGTGATGCTTGCGGATGTCGCGGTACTCCTGCATGTAACGGCCGGCCTGACGGAGAAACCAGACGGGCGTGCGGTCGACGGAGCGTCGCAGACAGGCGCGGACGAAGCGGCTACCGGCGAGAATGGTGTCGGGGATGGATTCGGCGGGGACGGGATTGGTTGGACTCATACAATGATGATTTTAACGGGCCGAAAAGGCATTGGATGTAGTTGAAATTCTCAATGCGCGTCCGATAACGATCTAGGAGCCGGCAAAATGTTCTTTGGCGATAGGGTGATTACTGCGCAGTCCAGACAAAAAACGGCCCCCGTGATGAGCGGGGGCCAGATTGCCTTGGTTCTCTCGTATTGCGAGAGCTTGATTGGCGGCCGGACGGCTGGGCGCCGCCGGAGCGGAAAGGAGCCTCGGGGGAGGGTGCGGCTTACGGCCGCTCCGCGCCGGTCAAGGATGCTGAGCCATGGGGGGACGCAGAATCCTGGGCCGCCAAACTGTTTTCCATCAACCGAATGTGCACGCTCGATACCTTGGCATGCTTGGCTTCTTCGTCGCCGGCGACTGGTGCATTGCCGAGGGCTACGGAGTGCAAACGGTAGACGGGAATCTGATGTTCGGTTACGAGGTAGCGCTTGACTGCCTCGGCCATGTGACCGGAACTCTGGATGCCCGCGCTGCCTGCGAGGGGAGAATGTCCCTCGATCTCGAGCACGTATCCTTGGTGTCCGGTAAGGTTAGCTGCAAATGTATCGAGTTGCTGACGGGCTGCGGTCGAAAGTATCGGCTGTCCGCCGCGAAATGCTATTTCAGCTTCGCTAGACTGGTGGTACTGATCCAGACCTGCGACGGTCGAGTTCAACTGGTCCACGTGAGCCGAAGCACCTTGCGCGATGCCGTTGGCCTTCTGCGCCTGATTGCCTGCGTTGGTGGCCATCTCGTTGGCGGCGTCGGCGCTGGATTGGGCCCTACGGATGCCCGCCTGCGCCCTGCCGTCAACGTCTTGAATGTCGTGGGCGTTTTTAGCGTTGACTTCGTCCAGCTCGCTGAGCTGGCCCTTGATGGGCTCCGTCCGGTTGTTGACCCATTTCTTGCGCGCAAAAGGATTGACCTTGCCCCAAAATCCCTCTTTGGGAGTGTTGAGGTAGGATTGCTGCGAATTTTTGGGGGAGGGCTGCTGCGCGGCTGCGGCAGGCGAACTGCTCTGCGGGCCTGCCGCTGTCGTTCCCTGCGACGAGGACTTGTCACTGGGAGTCCCGTTATTCTGATCCTGTTGGGCGAAGGCCGGAATGGCTATTGCAGATGCCAGCAAAACTAAAGCGAGCCGGCTAGGGAACAAGCTGCGAGTTGTCGTATAAATTTTCATCGGTAATAAAAACCCCCTAAGCTCTCTTTTCCCCGGCACTACTCGGGGTGAGCGGTCTTATCTGCTTGCCCTTAAGATTGCAATGCTCGTGCCATACGTGACCGTCGGCACAAAAAACTTAGATCGTCTTTAGATTGTTTGGTTTGCGGAGAGAAGACTTGTGGGGTTCGATAATTTCCGTGTCGAGATATCGTGTAAATTATTCCAGTCCGGGTAGTTTCTACATGGTAAATACGGCGAGTGGGGTTATTTTGTTTCGACGTGAAGGATGCGAATCTCCGGATATGCGCCATCCCAGTCGGGCTTGATTCCATCGAAGATCAGGCGAAAATCCTGCTCGCCACCGGGCTTGAGCGGGGCTGCGGAAACGGGCTCGACATCAATATAAGGTTCGCGCATGCGGATGAGCTTGAGGGGCTGGGTTTCATTTTGCGCGACCTCGTGGGCGTAGTCGCGGAAGAGTACCTGCACGGTGATGCCGGTGACGACCCGGGGGCCTTGGTTAGAGATATGGCCATCGAGGTAGGTGACCTTGCCTCCAGCCAGATTGCCGGCTTCGCTCATGGTAAGACGGGTGAGCGAGAGATTGGCCGCATAGGAGTCAAGAGGCGCGGTGATGGGCGTGACGCTGTCCTTGCCATGGACCTTGCCGTGTTCCAGGGTCAGGATCAGACCGCCGGCAACCAACAGGACGACGGCGAGAGCTAACCCCAAGGGCAGCCAGTTGCGTTCATCCTTTTCAAGGGAAGAAACAGGTGCAGGCTCACGGGAAGGGATAAGTTCAGGTGGTGTGCTCACGAGCGGAATTTTACACCCTGAAGCAAAGAAAATCTCCGCGTTTCCATATTTTGAGGAATAATGTAGGCGTCGCGGCGTCAATGCGATAGGTCAATCTAAGCACGGAGGTTTGCTAGCGAGGAGGAACGAATGTCAGACGAGAAAACTCAAAATCAATCCCCAGTCTATACATTCCTGGGCAATGCACCAGGCGACGAGTTCCGCGAGATTGCACGCATCCACCACAAAGAGGCCAAAGAGTTGCTTGAACGCGCAAGGGCAGCACAGGCAGAGGACCGGCAGCATGAGGCCAAGTTGTTGATGGATCTGTCAGCCGCACGGAAGCAAAGGGCGGAAGAGTTCGATCGGGCTGCGAGAGGCGAGGGCGGCGACCCGATTGTGACAGAAATACTCGATTGGCAGCAGGACATGCGCAAGACCCATACCCCACATATGATGGAATTCCTCACAAAGGAGGAACTGGCGGCCGCGGAATTGGCAAGGCTAGCGGCATTACCCCCGCCGGGATTCATCGTTCGCGCTTTGGATTGGATTGCGCTCAAGAAGGAACAATGCAAACGCCGCATGCTGACTGCGTGTTTCTCCTTTCTCCAGGCATTTAATCGCCCTGGCGGCAATCGGCAGGACGGCGGCGGCACGAGCAGAGTAGGGACGAGGTCGGGCAGAGGCTAATGGGCGAAATTCTTAGCTATTACGTAAGGCACCATTCAGCCTAAACTTTTTGGCGATTGTCACGATGCTTTTCGGTTGTTGACCGATAGGGAAAGTACTGTCACAAATATGTGCGGTTCTTAATCGTTTGTTGGCATCTCCGCCGAAGATCTTGCGTCTATAGATTCAGGCACGAGAACTGGCCAGGTCCAAAATCGGCAACCCTTACCGAAAGACACTGAAGGCAGGCTAGCGATGCAAACCTACTCTCAAGCCGCATTGATCTCGATGCCAACGCCCGCCTCCGAGCGAGCACAGTCCCTGCACACAGAAGACCTGGTCTACCAAGGCTTCACGATCGCCGCTATCGTGATGGTACTGGCGAGCCTTTGGGTTTTCTGAGGGCTGAAAACCGCTCACTTACGAACTTGATCCCGTCCGCAGCGCGCGGAAGATAGCCACAGTGTGCCAGGCGACGTTGGCAAAGACCGCAACGAGAAAGATGGGCACCAACGTCGTTGGGATGCTGCCGGAACCCTGCCGAACAGCAGACAGGATGAACCACTGCATACAGGCGAGGAGCGCTACCACCTCGACTTTGACCCAGGCCATCATCTGGTGGGTCATGGCCTCGATTCGCGCGCGGCTTTCGACGGTCAACCGAGCGGTGGATCTGATGCCGGTGGGTATGAGCGAGATGACCGTGAAGAGCAGATAGAGCGCCACGGCCGCCAACGGCAGAAAGTAGAGCGTGGAGGGTGGACCCCATCCGTTGGCATTGCCGGCGGCGTCAAAATGCGTGGGAATCCTGCTGGGCAGGGGCTGAGGGCCGTTGAGCGCCTGATAGGTGATCCAGAAGATGAAGGCCATGCCGGCCAGGCAGATTGCTTCTAGCCATTTGCGCATGGAATCCTTTCGGTGGCTACTGTCGCGAAACGGTACAATTTGCTCTGAAATGATACAGTTTTTCGGTTTGGTACCGCATATTTGCTTTAATTGTATCGAATGGGTACAGTTCGCCGGTTGGGGCAATAAATTTGAATCGAAGCGTAAGTCCGTCGTGTGCCGGTCACTACCCGCCCGTACAGCTCGTTCGTCACCTGGATTAGAAAGGGTCATGGTCGATCTCGAACGTGAGCGTCGGGTTGTCTTGGTTGAGGATCCGGCTTGACATCGGATCCGCAGGATCATAACGGACGCGTAAAGTAGTCGTGGCGTCCATAGCTGCGCGTTTCGGCCTAGTTGGTAGATCCCCTATATTAAAGCCGGTAGTTGGTGAATCCCCGATATCGAAGCCGGTAGCCGAGCCATAGTGAGTCTCACCATTCACTTCGTATGTGTACAACAGAAAAGGGCGACCCCGCTCGCCAACGCTGGGAGCAGAGAATTTCGAAATTTTTGCATCAATAACCGGCCACCGATCCGCACTGGTAGCGCGGGCCTCTCTGCGGATACTTCTCGCGATCGAGCGAACCCATTGCGACTCCCCGCATCGATGATTGTCAGGCGTTAGGAAGAACTACGCGCAAGGACCGGAGATAACCCAGTTCCCGGTTGGTCGCCGATTCGGAAATCGCACTACCACCTAAAATTCGAGACTGTATCAAAACGATACATTGAACTTGAAGGCAATTTGAACCTTCACACGAAGCTGGCGCGTTTGACGGTCTGGCGGAAGTCTTGGCCGGTCATCTCGATGCTGACGCACATCTCGGCAAGACGTGACCTCATGCGGTCGCCGATGCGATCACCGAGGGTGTCTTCGCTCTTGGCGGGCTTGTTCCCTTTCTCATCGACCTTGAAACCGGCGCCGGCCGGCAGGTCAGGCCAGTTGGTGGTGATGATGGTGGTCTGCTTGTCGTTGTAGCGAGTGTTCAGAATCAGCGCGACGGTGTCCCATACCCACTCGTTGGGCTTTTGCGCGCCCAGGTCGTCGAGCACCAGGACCTCGGCGGCAAAGACCGGCTGGAGTAACTCAAGCTCGGTGGTATGCACCTGAGGGTTGTAGCTGTTCTGGATGTTTTTGAGCAGCTCGCGGTAGTCGCAGAAGAGACCCTTGACGCCGCGCTCCTGGACCAGACGGCGCAGCACACCCACCGCGAGGTGAGTTTTGCCCACGCCGATTGAACCCGTAAAAAGCAGTCCCTTGCCGGCGGTGTCGACCGGATAGGCCTCGACAAACTTGCGGGCGGTCAGATGAGCACGGCCCAGCGAAGGGTCGGCGCCGCGAAAGGCGGTTTCGTAGCCGTCCAGAGTGTAGTGGCGATAACGCTCCGGAATGTGAGCGGCGGCGAGGCGACGCTCTTCGCGCTGCATCTCCTGGCACTCGCAGGCGCGCGAGACCCACTCGCCTTGAGCGTTGACCACCCGCACCAGCCCGACCCCATCGCAGATTGCGCATTGGCTCATCTCTCTCAGCCTAGCGCACACAGCGGTTCGGCGCGGCGGTGCATCCCCGGTCCCCGGTTGTGGAAAAGCTTATTCCTTGCGCGTGCTCTCGAAAAGCCTTGGCTCCACATGGGGTGAATTCTTACAATGGGGAGCGTGCGGGAGGTCGATCTTTCAATCTCGCATAGAGAGGCAGAAACCGTTTTGAATCGAGTTACCTTGCGCACTTTTTTTGCGTCGATGGCCTTGGCCGGGTTGATGTCAACCTCAGCTCTTGTGGCGCAGACTCCCGCCGTCACTCCCGAGACCAAGGTGCCTGCTGCCGCTCCAGAGACAAAAGTGCCAGTTGTTACACAAGCTGCACCGACGCTCAATCCAGCCGGGCATCCTGATAACGACTATTGGAGAAAGCACGACGCGCAGTTGCTGGTGGACTTTGGTGGGCTGGCAAAATTCAAGGAGGCTGATTTGGCGCTTGGTCCGCCTGCGGCAGGCGAAAACCGCGTGGTCTTTATGGGCGACTCGATCACCGAGGGTTGGCATTTCGATGGACCAGCCGGTTTGTTCCCAGGCAAGCCGTATATCAATCGCGGCATCAGCGGGCAGACCACACCGCAGATGCTGGTGAGGTTTCGCCAGGACGTGATTGCGCTCAAGCCGAAGGTGGTGGTGATTTTGGCGGGCATCAACGACATTGCCGGCAATACGGGGCCGATGACGGTGGAACAGATTGAGGACAATCTGGCATCGATGGCGGAGTTGGCCACTGCCCACAATATCCGCGTGGTGCTGTGCTCGGTGTTACCGGCCTTCGATTTTCCCTGGATGCCGGGAATGACGCCGGCTCCCAAGGTGCTGGCGCTGAATGCGTGGATCAAGAGCTACGCGGCCGACAAGGGCCATGTCTACGTGGACTACCACACGGCGATGAAGGACGATCGCGATGGGCTGCCGGCTGCACTGAGCAAGGACGGGGTTCATCCGCTGCCGGCCGGCTATGCGGTGATGGCGCCGCTCGTGGAGGCGGGGATCGAGAAGGCTCTGGGACAATAGTCAATTGCTAAACCGCCCGAATCCCCCTACAATAGAAGAATTGCAGGAAGGGTTTGTAGATGCCAAAGGAAAAGATTCATCCCAATTATGCCGCGGTGCAGGTGAAGTGCGCCTGCGGAAGCAACTTTGAGACCCGTTCGACCCACAAGGGCGACATTCACGTGGAAATCTGCTCGGTTTGCCATCCGTTCTTTACCGGCAAACAGCGTTTGGTTGACACGGCAGGCCGCGTGGAGCGTTTCCGTCGCAAGTATGCCAAGTCCGACGAGGCAGTGGCGGCGGCAGCCAAGAAGTAAGCGCCGCTCCGGCGACCGGCAAATACGAAAAGAGCCTCCGCCTTGGCGGGGGCTCTTTTCACTTCATATTATGCGAGAATGCCTCATGGCTTCCGTCGAGGTGCAACACTACAGAAACCGGGCAAAAGACTTCCTCGACGGAATGAAGTTCTTGCAGGAGGATCTGGACGCATTCGGATACTCGTCGGCGCTGCTGGGCATTCATGGGGCGATCTCCTACGCGGATGCGCTGAGAGCCGGCATGGGCAGCAAGAAGCTTTCGGCGGGCGATCATAGCCGGGCGGCGGATGATTTGAAATCGCTTCTTGACTCCAATAGGTTCGATCGGCAGCAGGGCGTTAAGCACTTCAGAATGCTACTTACCCTTAAAAGCAAGATTTCCTATGCTGCCCAGACAGTGAGAAAAAACGAGTTCGAGGACGTTGTCAAACGCGCCATGCGTTTCGCTGACTGGGCAGAGGGAACGGGTAAAGCATTGAAGATTGAGGGGTGGTGAGATGAATGAAGTTCAGGATCAACAACAACTCGGCAGAGCCCTGAACGCCGTGCAGGAATTCCTGGTTCACAAGCTGCTCTTTCCAAAAGTATATCTCGATGCCGACTGGAACGGCAATCGAGTGGATGTGCTTGCCATCGATCGCACTGGCGTCGGTGACGTTCATGCCGTCCATGTTGTACCGGTTGAACCGGACGGTGAACCTGACTGTGACTGGCAGTTCCTGGTTACTAAAGCGGCGATTCTCGTAAATAAAGAGATCGAGTTACTAAGCACCTTGCCGGCCCAATTCAGATACATCGCTCTGATCGGTTTTTCGTCCGGCTTGGAGCGATTCTATCCCAACGCCGAATTAACCCGCAGATTGCTTGCCAAAGATGGTGTGGGCCGAATCGGGATTCTGCATGTGGATTTGACTGAAGATGATCCTTCCGTTCGGGTCATACTCAAGTCAGAGCGTTTCCGCTCCTCGAAAGAGATCGTCGGACTTACCGACCGCTTCGTTGCTGAGCATACGGCCAACTGGGAGTTCCGCGAGGAACTTTGAAGCACTGACTATTCAGGACGAACAGCCGAACTCACTGTCGGTGAACAGTTCGCTGTGATGTGAACTGTCAACTCAAGAGGCTTTCATGGCAGGCAAGGGCTTTACTGTGAAGAAGAATTGGGACAACCCCAGGGAACACGCCATGCCTGCGGAGGCGCGGGTGCCGGCAGAGGTGCGCATTGGGCCGGTGCTCGTGGCTCCGGCCACGGTGCTGGCTCCGATGGCAGGGGTCACGGATACGGTCTTCCGGCGATTCATTCGGCATGCGAGTCTTTTTACGACAGCTGACGCTGAATCCCACCCTAGCGGCAAAAACAAAGACGCCGCGAGGGTGGGGCACCCATTGAATGTGGAAAATCCGGCTGACTCGGCCATTAACTCTGCGGTAAGCAATGCACAATCGGGCTGCGGGCTGTTGATGACGGAGTTCACTTCGGCCGATGGGCTTGCGCGGATGCGAGAGACCAAACGCCAGCGCTACCTTACTTTTTATGACGACGAACATCCCATCGGGGCGCAACTGTTCGGGGCTAACCCTGAAACGCTGGCCGAGGCGGCGCGGATTGTGGAGGAGACGGGCTTCGATCTGGTGGACCTCAATCTGGGCTGCCCGGCAAAGCGGGTGGTGGGCTCGAACGGCGGTTCGGGCTTGCTGCGTGATCTGCCGCGTATCGGAGAGATTTTCCGGGCCGTACGCAAGGCTGTGACGATTCCTTTCACGGTGAAATTCAGGCTGGGATGGAACGATGCCGATATCGTTTGCGTGGAACTGGCGCGGATGGCAGAGGCCGAAGGGCTGAACGGCTTGGCGCTGCACGCTCGTACGCGGGAGCAGGGATATAGCGGCCAGGCGCGCTGGGAGTGGATTGCGCAGGTCAAGCATGCGGTGGGGATTCCTGTGATCGGCAACGGGGACATTCGCAGCCCGGAAGACGCTGCGGCCATGGTGGCCGAGACCGGCTGCGATGGGGTGATGATTGGGCGGGCTGCGCCGGCGAACCCTTGGATTTTTAGGCAGATTGCGCAATACACGGCTACCGGAAGCTACGACCGGCCCACGGTGGAAGATCGTTACCGGATGATCCGCGCTTATTTTCAGATGTTATTGGACGAAGCAGAAGCGACCAAGGATCTGCCTCGCGCCGCGCAGCTGGGCGAGACGGCCGGCAAGATGAAGCAGTTTGCAACCTGGTTCACGCACGGCGTGGCGGGCGGAGCCAAGCTGAGGGCAGCGATCTATCAGGCGCGGACCGGGACCGAGGTTCTGGCCCAGGTGGACGCGTTTTTTGCGATCCAGCTTGCGAGCAATGCGGCGTTCGATGAGGACTCTGACACGACGCCCGATGAGGATGTGTTGGCAGCGTTCCCGCCGGAGATGCAGGTTTGCGATTGAAGCGGAGTCTTGGAAGATCGCCAGGACAAAATTCTTTCGCGTGGTTTTGAACTTCACCCCGGCGGCGAGGACATGCAACTAGAGTGCCAGGGCGCTCTGCCGGGTGGAATACTTGAGCCGGAATTGAATTAGTGACAGCAAGATCGATGCCAAGGAGTTCTTGCGCCATGACCTCCATTCCTCTTGTGCTTTCCCAAGCCGAGCCTTATCTCATCGAGCAGGATTACGCAGCCTATACAGAAAAACAACATGCGGTATGGGCTGAGCTGGTGCGCCGCCGCATGGAACAGCTCGAAGAAGTTGCCGCACGGGAGTATCTGGAGGGCTTCGAGTTTCTTGGCCTGTCGCGCGACCAGTTGCCTGAGTTGAGAGCCATCTCGCAGCGGCTGGAACCGCGCACCGGATGGCAGGCGACAGCGGTGAGCGGCTTTATGCCGGGGCCGGCATTTTTTGAGATGTTGGCGGCGCGCCGGTTTCCTATCACTACCTCGCTGCGCGGAGAGGACTCGCTTGAATACACGCCGAAGCCGGACATCTTTCATGATGTTTTTGGCCACGTGCCCATGCACGCCCATCCGGTGTTCGCGGATTTTCTTGCGCACTACGGCCAGCTCTGCTCGCGCATTCACGACGAAGCAATTCTTGAGCATGTGGGACGCGTCTTCTGGTATACGGTCGAGTTCGGATTGATTCGCCAGGAGGGCCGCGTGAAGGTCTACGGCAGCGGGTTGATCAGCTCCAACGGCGAATGCTTGAATGTGCTCAAGGGCGAATGCGAGGTGCGAGGCTTTGATCTGAACGAAGTTTTGCACACTCCGGTCAAGGTGGACCAAATGCACAAGCTACTCTTTGCCATCGAGAGCTTCGATGAAATCTACGAGGCGATGTACGCACTCGAAGCTCGCATCGATGGTGGAAGATTAATGAATTGACTTCAGCCTGCGGAACATTCTACCGCCAACGCCACGGCGTTTCCGCCGCCCAGGCACAACGCGGCGATGCCCCTGGTTTTGCCGAGCCTCTTCAAGGCGTAGAGCAACGTCACCAGCACACGCGCTCCGCTGGCGCCGATGGGATGACCGATGGCCACTGCGCCACCTCGGACGTTCACCTTCGCAGGGTCGAGATCGAGGTCGCGGATCACGGCCAGCGCCTGCACGCTGAAGGCCTCGTTCAACTCGAAGAGGTCCACGGCATCGAGCGGCCAACCGGCCTTTGCCGCCACCTTGCGCACGGCTTCGATGGGCGCGAGGCCGAACCACTCGGGCTCACCGCCGCTGGTGGCTTGGGCGCGGATGACGGCCAGCGGCGCGAGGCCCAGTTCCTTTGCCCGCTCTACGCTGGTGACCACCAGGGCCGCAGCGCCGTCACTTACGCCGGGCGAGTTGCCGGCGGTCACAGTGCCGCCCTCCTGAAAGGCGGGCCTGAGACGCGCCAAAATTTCAATCGTCGTGTCGGGGCGGACTGGCTCGTCGGCGTTGAAGAGCTTCGGGGTCGCGCCCTCTTTTGCTGTCGGAATCTCGACGGGCAGAATTTCATCTCGAAAGAAACCCGCCACCGTGGCCGAGGCAGCGCGTCGGTGAGATTCAGCGGCGAAGGCGTCTTGCTGCTCGCGGCCGATGCCAAAGCGGGCCGCGATCTTCTCCGCGCCGACGCCCATGTGGAAGTTGTTGTATGCATCCCAGAGACCGTCGTGAATCATCGCGTCCACCAGCACGCCATGGCCCATGCGATAGCCTGTTCGGGCCTGAGGCAGCAGATAAGGCGCGTTGGTCATCGACTCCATGCCACCGGCGACGACCACTTCGGCATTCTCCGTCAGGATTGCCTGCGCGGCCAAGGCCACGGCTTTCAATCCCGAGCCGCAGACCATATTCACGGTGAGCGCGCCCACCTCGGACGATAGTCCTCCGAAAAGTGCGGCTTGGCGTGCGGGATTCTGGCCGAGGCCGGCCTGGAGAACACAGCCCATGATGCACTCGTCCATACTTGAAATGCCGCAGGCGCTATTCGAAATGCCGCCGGCAATTTGCGAGGAATCGATGCCGGCACGGCGCACCGCTTCGCGCACCACTAGCGCACCCAATTGCGGCGCGGAAAATCCCTGGAGCGAGCCCTGAAACCGGCCAACCGGGATACGCACCGCTGAAACGATCGCAACTTCCTTCATATCGATAGCTCCGCTTGGCTGGGAGATAGCTGCATGACTCCGTTCGGGGAACGCAGGGGATTGCTGCCGCGGCGGTGACGATCAGTTGTTCCACAGGGCGAAGTAGGCCAGCACGCCCACAACGGCGATAGCCAGCAGAAACACTACCAGAATCAGCTTCCAGTTGGGGCGAAAGCCCTCATGATGAGATTCCTCGAGAGGCGGAGTTAGCCGCGCCATCTCGATGCCTACGTTATCGTGACCGCCGGCAGCCAGAGCCAATTTGAGCAGTTCGCGTGCGGCTGCTTCTAACTTGAAATCGGGATTGTCTACCGTATACTGAATATCCTGCTCCGAAACGTATCCCCAGAGACCATCGGAACAGAGCAGTAGTGTGTCGTCGACGGCAAGCGGGTGTTGCTCGATGTCTATCTCGACCTCGGGTTTATGACCCAGGCTGCGGCTCAGCACCAAAGCGTCGGGATGGTGCAGAGCTTCTTCCGGAGTAATCAAGTTGCGCTTGAGCAGGGCCTGAACAACGGTGTGATCGGTGGTGAGCCGGTGCAGGCGGCCAGCACGCAACAGGTAGGCGCGGCTGTCGCCGATGTGGCCAACCCATGCATGGATTCCAGCAGCGTCGCGTTGCACCAGGGCCACGACAACCGTGGAGCCCATGTGGTTCTGCTTCGAGTTGGGCGCTCTGGCAGAGTCTCTGATATTTGCATTGGCTTGCTGCGCCGCTCCGCGGATAGCGCTCTCGGCAGGGTAGCCGGAGGGAAAGGCTGACAAATATGAAAAAAAACTCTCAACCGCCATACGTGATGCTGTGGCCCCTCCCGCATGTCCACCCATGCCGTCCGCAACGATCATCAGGTCGCCCAGGGCGATGTGGGCATGAAGGACCGAGTCTTGATTCTCTTCGCGTTGAGTTCCGCGGTCGCATTCCTCGGCGAATAATATGCCTGGTTTGTCAGCGACTGGTATCTTGCTCATGCCTGAACCTCACATACAGGGCATAACCGCGTCTTACTTATAGACGCTAACAGGAGCAGAAACCACGTCCATTTCCTGTGGAAAACCTTCCCTACCGCTCCGATGGAAAGTTGGCCGGAGTTGCTTCTGCTCATAACTACTGATGCCGGCGGTGGTGGAGCGTTATGTGACCTTCACTGTTCGCCGCGCAGCTTCTCAAGATGCAACGAGCCAGCGTTAATCCTCCAAGGCGAAAAAAAGAAATACAAAGAATGAAGACACTGTACCACGGAAACTTCCCTGATGGGCAGTAATAGCGCAATTCAGGCTGGACCTTTCTTGCGGGGGACTCTGCCTTATGCCTTCGGAATTGCGGCCTTGGTTGTCAGACCTGCCATCAGCAGAAGATATGGCAGGATCATTGCTCCATTGAGCAGAGCATCGAAGGCAACCATCAGAATGACGACAACCAATACCTGGCGAAGATTTGACTGAGGCGGATCGCTGACTTGAGCAGGCAACCACGCTGTGCGCATGACGGGCAAAAACAATACCGACCCTAACGCAAAGAGGCCAATCAATCCATACATTCCAAGTACCAGCAGCCACAGACTCCATGGCCGGAGATCACCGTTGCGCCACCAATTCCATTGCCCGTATCCAAGAAGCGGCTTGCGGAGCGCGATAGACATATTGCTTTCCTCACGAGCTAACCGCCATGCGAAGGAGTGACGCCCGATTCTATTCAGGACGGAAGAGATGGAATGTACCGGTCCATTCTGGTGCGCCAATGTGCGGAGAGATGTACGGTCAGCCATCTGAAATAGCGCAAAGGCAGCGATGGCAAGGATCAGAACAGCAAGGGATGCCCGCAGAACGGAACGGCGGGTTACCAGCGCCAGCGGCAGCAAGAACAGAAGCAGGAGAATACTGCCCGCCGACTGACAAAGCAGAGTGGTAGCGGCCAGCGCGGCTGCCGCCCATTTGACGGGCAAGCCGAGAATGCGCGCAGTAACACCATGCACGGCGAGAGCAACGGCAATAAGAGTGGCCACCGCCATCCAGATGCCAAGTTGGTTTCCATCTTCCAGCAGGCCGATGGGACGAAAGCCTATGTAACGCTCCGCGCCCACCCAGCGGTAAGGCTGATAGCCGTAGATGAAGGCATACAGTTGCGGCCCCGCGCATATCTCCACGAGGCAAATTGGCAGATAGCAGATTCCCGCAACTACGAAGGCTTTGGCGGCTAGCAGTAGCGAGCCATGATCGGAAAAGTAGATGCGGCCCAACAGCCATGGCACACCCCAGGCGATAGTCTGATACGCGGTGCCTACAAGGCCCTCGTGAAAAGTGTTCCAATGTGTGGCCGCCGAGAGGAGAGGCACATAACACCAAACAGTCATGGGAAGATCGCGCATGCCGGGCCGGAATTTCTTTAGATCAGCAAAATGAAAAAACAGAATTCCCGCGAGGCCAGTTAGTCCCGTAACTGTGGCCTTGGTTAGGAGGTAGTTAGATGGGAGACAAACTCCGAGAATCCAATAAGGAAAGTTATCAGTTGTCGGCGGATAGCATGCACCCGGCAAGAGTGCCCAACCTCCGATGAAATTCGCCAAAACTGCAATGCGGACCGGATAGCGGCGAAAGAGATACAAGCCGATAGGTATCCAGGCAATAAGGGTAATTTGAGGCGACAGATGCATAGCTCCTGTAAGTGCCTCCTCAGCTAAATTTGGTCGTGAGTTCCGATTGCCGTGTGCGTTTGCGTGAGCGACAAGGGACGATGCCCGTGGCGTCGCAGGCGCGAAAACCTCAGGGGTGGCTATTCACATTGCCAGTACTGACGGATTGCGAAAAATAGGGCTCGCGAGTTCAAGCGAGCGTTGATGCAGCGAACCCGAGCGACGAAAAAGCCACGGGACAAGCTAAGATGAACAAGGTACGCAGCCATGATAACAGTAGCTGCGTGCGGATTCGGCTTGAGACAAAGGAATTTCATGAAGGATGGCCTGCCACTTCGTAAACTTCCGATGGAAGGGACCATCGACGTATGGCTGATCGATCTCGACAGGCCGTTGGGCTCCGAAGTGAAGCTCGACAATATTTTGTCGGGCGAAGAGCGCAACCGGGCAGAACGCTTTATTTTTTCAAGATACGCTTCTCGGTTCAGGCTTTGCCGGGCGATGCTGCGACTGGGGCTGGCTGGATACCTACAGCAAAATCCACAGGAGATTGTGTTAACGGCCAATTGCCACGGCAAGCCACGCCTCGACGCAAATTCAGCGCTGCATTTCAACGTCACGCATTCCGACGGGCTGGGAGCGATTGCATTTACAACTGCCGGAGAAGTTGGCATCGACGTGGAGGCATATCAACGCGATGTGGAGGCTCTCGATATCGCCAACGCGAATTTCACACGGAACGAAGCGGCCATGATTGCGGAGGCGCTTTCACCGCAGGAACAAGTCAGAATCTTTCTTCGACTCTGGACAAGGAAAGAAGCTGTATTGAAAGCTGCCGGCTGTGGAATTCCGTATGGGTTGGATAAGGTTGACGTCTCGCAACTTTCTGTGAACTTAGTAAGGTTGATCGGTGCGCGGAGCGAAATTCCGGGACCCTGCTGGCGCGTGCAGGATTTGGAATCGATTGACGGTTTTGCGGGGGCCATTGCTGCTCCAGCGGGAGATTGGTCGATCCTGCAACGCGCCGTTAGCTATGAAGACGTAATCGACGGTTTCGCAGGAAAGTTCGCCGGCTTGTTGTGATCCCGGCGGCGGCATACATACTCCGGCGGGTGAGAAATGCCTCGATATTTGCGCCCTAGAGAAATCCAGAAATGTGCTGAAAAGGGACGGCGGGAAAGGGCGTTGCAGATTCCCCCTGATTGCAGAAAAATTGGGTTCAAAGATTGGCCCAAAAACGGCGATAAATTGCAGAAGAACGCGGTCAAGATTGGGTAAAAAATACGTCAATAAATTGACAAAGATTTTTGCCGGTGGACTGCTCTTTAGGCAGTTCATAAGATATTTATAACAGCCCCTTGATGCCGCGAGCGTGTTGGATTGGTTTACAAGCCGTTTTTAATCTATTACATACACTCAATGGATCTCGGGGTATTTTAATTTACTATTACTATAGTAATTATCGGTTATTACCCAAGATTGATGGCAAAATGTTGCTGTTTGCCATACCCTTGTTTTACTGCAAGCGTAACAGCGGGCAGGATTGTATGGATGTGATAGTCGTCACGAATGTGAAAAGGCACAAAAAGAAATTGTAACGATGCAGTACAACATTGCACTATCTGGGTGTGCGGGTATCCGTTAAGCTTCCCTGGACGGCTTCCTCATCCTCGCACAACCGTCAGTTCCGCACGACAAGGAGAACAGTATCTACCTCAATCTGAAGCTGCGAATGTATTCGACCGGCATGAGACAGAACCGGTTGGCGAAGCTGGTAGGCATAGACGAAGCCCACCTGAGCAGAATCGTCAACGGAGTTCGGGTCCCAAGGCAGCAAATGCGACAGGAGATCGCGAAGGTATTGGGGTGTGATGCGGAGTGGCTGTTCAGACGAACCACCATGGAAGCGACCAGAAGCACGGTCGGACAGAACGCAGAGGTCGGTAAGAAAGTTTTGGCCGAAGATTGAAAGACTTCCTTTTTAGCATTGCTTTGCCGCACTGAACCAACTACTCATGCACTCTCGGCCAATAATCCAGACAACCGAATTCATGTGATTAGCACTCAAATGGGAGTGACATGGGCGAAGCCTGCTTCAGCGAAAATACTCAGTTCGATACACGGATCGCGCGGATGCCGCTTTCCGAGTACCTCAATCCGGCCTGGTACGCGATTCAAACCGCCTACCGCTGCGAACAGCGCGTAGCCCAGGATCTAACAATGAAAGGTTTCAATACTTATCTTCCGCTGCTGCGGGAAGTTCGCCAATGGAAGGATCGTCGCAAGATCATCAACGTGCCAGCATTCACTGGCTATTTATTTGTGCATTATGAACCCAGCCTGCGCAATCGCGTAAGAGTACTTGAGACGAGCGGAATTGTACGACTGCTGGGCGGCAATCATGAGCCGAGCCGAGTCTCGGATATCGAAATCGAGGCTGTTCGCCGTGCTATAGGCAGTGGCGTTCCGTGCGACCGCTGCGATACGCTGACGCCGGGTGCATTGGTGAAAGTCATGCGAGGCCCGCTCTCCGGTGTAGAAGGACGACTGCTGCGGATGAAGAATGGTCTGCGGCTGGTAATTTCGATTTCAGTTTTCTCCCAGGCCATATCGGCCGAAGTTGGACTGAACGATGTGGAAACCGTCCATGATCGTTCCTTAACAAACTATTCAACTCAAGAATATTGATTCGATCCCCACGAGTGCGACCGCGGAAAGCTCCCTTCTGGCCGCATAAACAAAGACCGTGTTCTTAACGCAGCCGCAGGCGAGCGCCCACATCGGTGGGAATTTCCGCCCTCTCGTTTCTGGCCGGATCAATGATCCACTAACGCGAACCACGGCACTTTCGCAATCTCTGTAAACCCTTGGCAATTTTGAGTGTGGCGTTTTCCTGAGGAGAACGCCAGCAGGCCGAGGTGTTTTCGGTTCGCACCGATTGTGAGACTACCATTGCCTCGTTTTTCTTCCCCTACCGCGGGCTTGACCGCTTCTTTCTGAAGCTCGAAAGAGCGATGCAACCCGTCACCGAACGAAGGATTGTGGAGCGATCACCATGTCTAAATCAAAGGATTTGCGAGTTGCCATTCTAGGTGTGGCTGTTGATAACCTAACGATGGATGAAGTTATAGATGACGTGGAAGCCAAGATTGCGGAGGGAGGCTTTCATCACATTGCAACAGCCAACGTAGATTTTCTCATCAGGTCAATCCACGACGAGGAACTTTACGAGACGCTTTCCCGCTGCGACCTGGTTCTGCCAGACGGGATGCCATTGGTGTGGGCATCGCGCCTATTGGGTACGGGACTGAAGGAACGCGTGACGGGAGTTGATCTGGTTCCACAACTGGCAAGGTTGTCTGCCAAGCGCGGCTATCGCATCTTCCTGTTGGGAGCGGATGAAGAGAGTTCGGCCGGCACGGCAGCTTGGATGGAAAAGAGTTTCCCCGGAGTCTGCATTGCTGGACGCTATAGCCCAAAAGTTCAGTCGCTGGAGGAAATGGATCACGAGGAAATTTTGTCCAGGATCGCGACGGCTAAGCCAGACATTCTTCTGGTAGCCTTTGGGAACCCCAAGCAGGAAAAATGGCTAGCCATGCATCGACACAAACTGGAGGTACCCGTCTGTATCGGAGTAGGCGGCACATTTGACTTTCTGAGCGGCAGAATCTCTCGCGCGCCCTTATGGATGCAGCGCAACGGACTGGAATTTCTCTACCGGACGATCCAGGAGCCAACCCGGCTGGCGAAGCGCTATGTCGGTAACGCGGTGGGTCTGCTGCGCTATCTTCCCGTGCAACTTGCGGCGATGGCGATGCAGGGGAAACGGCGCCAACAGGCAAAGATTACACAAGAGGCGGTTGGGACGGCCATGGTCCTGCGCATTGAGGGCGACTTTACGGGTGAGCTGTTGCCGCGATTCGAATCCGATGTTCAGAGTGCGGTTGTTGCCGGTTCTCATGTGGTACTCGATATGAGTCGCACGGCTTACATTGGAGCGGACGCGCTAGCATCGCTCATCTACGTGATGAATGTTGCTCGCAGCTGGAAGCGTGAACTCTGGCTGGCGGGCCTGGATCGGCTGCTGGCCCAAGTTGTCGGCGCTTCGCGGCTGAGGCTCTCCTTTCGCACAGCTCCAAAGGTTGCGGAAGCATTACGGCGCATCCAGCCGGAACTGATACCGGCTTCGCTATTCGGAAATGACTGGGCGTACTGCCGTATTGGCGGCCAGTTGGTTCCAATTCACGTCCAGGAAGTTCCCGACGTATACCGTCAGGTGCAGCAATTGCTCGCACGGAAAGCTACAGATGAACCGATTTCGGCCCAGTCGCCAAGCGGCCGGAAGAGGGATGCACGGATTAAGGATCTGGTTCCCATCGACGCTGCATAAGACGACGCCTGGCGAAAAAGTACAACACATAGACCAGTTATCCACGACGCTGAATCGCGATCAACGGGATCGAGTCCGATCGACGGTTTCCGCAAAACAGCAGTTAGCCACCATTAGCCAATTCGGAGTCAATACTTATGCTTCTGTCCCAAGTGCTTAACATTTTTGGGCTCGTTCTGGTGTTGACGACACTACCATTGCTAGTGGAGCTTCTGGTTCTGACTGTAGCGGCACTGATACCGGCTGTAGGGGAGAAAAATCAAAACGCAGCGCGGCCGGATGGGTTTGTGCTAACTGTCGTGGTTCCGGCACACAATGAAGAAGCCTTGATCGGGCGTTGTGTTCGGAGCTTGCTGACCTCGGCCGGCTTGGGCACGGAGTTACTGGTAATCGCGCATAACTGCACCGACGCAACGGCCGCAGAAGCTGAAGCTTCGGGCGCACGAGTTCTGGTGCTGGACGATCCCGAGCAGACAGGTAAAGGATGTGCGCTGAGTTATGGATTTGCCACCGCAATGGCCGGACCTTCGCAGGCGGTGATGGTGGTCGATGCGGATTCAGTCGTTAGTCCCGGCCTGATAGCCGCGTTGCGGCAGAGGTTTCTGTTGGGCGCGCAGGCGCTGCAATGCCGTTATGAGGTTTACAATTCCGACGATAACCGTCGCACTAAGCTGATGACGCTTGCCTTTCAAGCGTTCAATGTGATTCGTCCGCGTGGCCGTGAGCGTCTAGGCCTCTCCGCTGGCATTTTGGGTAATGGCTTCGCTCTGCATCGGGACGTGTTGACGCGAATTCCATACGGAGCTTACTCCGTTGTTGAAGATCTGGAATATCACCTGGCCCTGGTCCGAGCGGGCATTCGTGTAGAGTTCATCGACACAGCCGCGGTTCGCGGAGAGATGGCGGTTTCGGATCGTGGAGCGCGTACACAGCGCGCTCGCTGGGAGGGCGGACGCCAGCGCATGATGAAGCGGTGGGCTCCCAGGTTGATGGTCGATTTGCTGAGCGGACGATTTAGGCTCATCGAACCGCTCCTCGATCTATTGGCGGCGCCGATCGCCACTGAAGTGGCTCTGCTGCTGGTTGCGGCCTGCCTTCCTCTTCCATGGCTCAGACTATATGCGTTGGGAGGGTTTCTGGTTTTGATCGTCCACGTAACCGCAGCGGCCGCCTGCGGTTCTGATTTCTGGAAAACGATGGGAGTTTTGACGACCGCTCCCGTCTATATCTTATGGAAGCTTTGGGTCTTCCCAGAGATATGGCGCACTTCTCGAGCCAACTCCGCATGGGTGCGCACGGAGCGCGATGTTCCGGCGGATGGGCAGTGATCAAGCAATTCATGAGACACGTTGACCAGTTGTTACAACCTAACTGGTGGTTCCAGCAATCAAACATACTGCACAAATCTCAAGTTATCAGGCCTTGTAAGTGGAGAAGGAGCCTTCCTTGAATCTATCCAATAGACGCTATGCACATACTCTCTGCAGTTTTGCCCTTCTTGCGCTCGCCATGGTCTGTCAGGAAACTGCCGGGGCCATGCAGCCAGAGGACCAGCCGGCGATCAAGGATTCGACCCGGACTGCGCAGCAGACCGCCGACTCCACAAGTAACCCATCGGATCCAAAACTGAAACTGAGCCCCATCGAAGCATTGCGTAAGTTCGAGCCGCCCGTGGATGAGGAATACACGCTGGGAGCAGGAGACGAGATTTCCGTCCAGTTTCCCGGCCGGCCCGAGCTGACCAGCAAGAATGTGATTGGTCCAGACGGCCGCATGACTCTGCCGCTGGCAGGACCGATCAAGGTTGCAGACTTGACCCGCGAAGCAGCCGCAAAGAAGATCGTCGAAGCGTTGTCGCCTTACTATACCAATCTTGCAGCGACGGTGCAGGTGGACAAATACGGCTCGAATCATGTCGTTCTGCTGGGGAATGTGAAAAGTCCTGGAATTGTGAATTTCGATCAGACGCCGACATTGCTGGAGGTGCTCTCGAGGGGCGGCATCGAAACCCGTCCTGATGGCAATGTTCCCGAGCAATGCGTGATCTACCGCGGAGACGATGTGTATTGGGTTGATCTGCAGGAGTTGCTGGTGTCTGGAAGTCCTCTGGCGGATCTTCGCTTGCGCCGCAACGATGTGATCTTTGTACCTGCCTTGTCGACAAGAACTATCACCGTTATGGGACAGGTGCAACATCCAGGTCAGATTGAACTCAAGCATAACTCTACCGTTGCGTCTGTTCTGGGCGAAGCGGGCGGTATAAACGACAACGCCGGCGGTAACCCGGAGCTTCAAATCGTGCACCGCTCCAAGGGAGACAAGACTCAGTATGTCCGTTTTAAGGACTTGCTAAAACCGAATGGCGGTATGGAAGTCTCGCTTTATCCTGGCGACATAATCTACGTACCAAAAAGTGGACTCGCCAAAGTGGGATTTACAATGCAACAACTGGCGCCATTCTTGACGATGGGTAGCTTCGCGGCTCTAGCCATTCACTAACTTTGAAAGGTTTGACATGCTCAACTCAACACCTGACAGTGCGGTCTCCGGCAACTCCAAAACCGTGGCGTCGTTCCCGCTGCGCCGGGACGGAAATTCATCTGACGGACCGCGTCCAGCTATCAATATAGCCAGCAGTCTCCGCCGCCGCTGGTATGTTGCCGCGATTGTGTTTCTCGGAATTCTTGGTTGTGGCGGATTTGTTATCTGGAAGAAGGCCAAACCTTTATATGAGTCCCACAGTGTAGTCTATCTTTCGCCAAAGTTCCCTAAGATGCTGGTCGGCGACAGTGAGGTCGAGCTACCCTACGACTCTTATGTTCAAGACCAAATTCAGACGGTTACAAGGCATGACATTATTGGGGATGCCATTTCCAAGCTTCCATATTCGGTGCGACACCGCAGCGGCCCAGCGCTGCCCTACGAGATTCTAGTGCTGCAACAGGCCGTTGAGGTGAAAAGACTCGGCTCTACTTACGAGATGTCTATTGGACTGTCTGGTCGTTCGTCGGACGGCTTGGCTGAGACTGTGAATACGATCACCGACACCTATGTGGATAGAACGAGGAGCGAGGAGTTTTATGGTCTTGACTCTCGGCTAAGTACGCTTCGTCAGGAAAAAGTGCGGCTGCAAAAGGAGATGGACGACCGCCTTGGGGAACAGGCGAAGCTTATGGAGCAATTGGGCGTGGCCACAATCTCGTCCGCAGAGGGTGCGATTAACCCCTATGATGCGACTTCGCAGACGGTGCGTGGGCAGCTGTCTACCGCGCGCATGCAGCGTCAAGCGGCCGAAGCGCAACTGGCGGCGGTGGTGAAACAAAACGGTTCTGGAGGTTCGACTGTGATGGATGCCTCCGCAGAAGAGGCGATCGCGTCCGACTCCGGGTTAGCCGGAACGAGGAGTACACTGAACAGCCGCCGAACCGCGCTGATGGAAGAGATGAATGGCCTACGTCCGGATCATCCGGTTTACCAGAAAGACAAAGAAGAATTGGCGTCGATCGACGGGATGATGAACGACCTCAAGAACAAAGCCGGCCAAAACCTCGAGGACAAGCTGCGCCAGGAAGTAGCACGGACACGCATGGTCGAGCTCCAACTAACGCAGGAGCTGGGAGAGAATACACATTCTGCTACCTCTGCCGCACCCAAATTTCAAAGAGCTACCGAGTTGGGGCCTGAGATCGACAGTCTGCAAAAGGCGTATGACGCAATCAACGACCGCATCCGCGACCTGGAACTGGAAAGCAGCTCGCCTGGATCAATCCATGTATCCTCGAGGGCGCTGACACCACTTGGGCCAGAGCAGAGCAAACTGCGACTCTATCTGCTCGCTTTGATTCTGATAAGTCTGACGTGCGCCTTCGCCGCTCCGGTTGGGCTTGATCTGCTGGACAACAGAATCTATACCTCTCATGATGTCGAGCGTGTGGTTGGCTTCCATCCGCTCGGTGTGCTGCTCGACGATCGCGAGTTCCGCAGGGAGATTGCCAGTGAGTATTATTTACGCCTGGCCGCAGGCATCGATCATGCTGTCCGGAACTCGGGAGCGCGAATCTTTCTGTTCACTTCTCCGGCGCATGGCAGCGGAACAAGCACCGTGGTGAGGGAGTTGAGCGATAAACTCCGCAGTCTCGATTTGAGGACACGAACGATCATGGCATCTGCATTCGAAGGACCGGGAATTTCTCCCAGTGATATTTCCTGGGGATCCGAAATGCTTCTTCTGCAACGGCTGAACAAGGCCGCGGAGACACAGCCCGCAGCACTGGCGCCGATCGCCGCAGCATACGACAACAATGGACGCCGAGCGGGACAAGAAGCTCCCGTCCCCAATGCAGTGATGCGGACGCTGCAACGCGCGGGCGAACAGTACGATGTGATTCTGATCGATGCAAGCCCACTTCCGATCTCCGCGCATACCGAATATCTTGCACGAGTGTCCGATGCAACTGTACTTGTGGCGAGGTCGAGTACGACGACCAAGCAGGAATTGGATCGCGCTGCGCGGCTTCTGGAACGTTTGGAGGTCGCCGGAGTAGCAGTGGTTCTGAACAAGATTTGCATGGAGCGCGCGGACCGAGCATTGAAGAGAGAGCTTCGGACGTACGAACAATCATTTCGGCAGCGCCGTTCCGCTGCAAAGAGCACAGCGCGACGGGACAAGGTGAGCGCCTGATCGGAGAAACGCAAAGAACTCCGTTTTACGCGAGTTGTTTCGGAAATAGATAATTCCAGCGGTAACGAGCCCGCTGTCAGTTTATGTGCCCACTTGAGATTTTCCTTGCGGCCCTGACCGCCAGCGCAGGCGCATGCTTGTGGATCGGTCGCTGGCAGCGAACTGAGCGCTTGTTAACATGCACCGCTCTGGTAGCCGCGGTTGCACACGAAATTTTTGAGGGCGCATATTGGCAGATGCTTCCCGCATGCATAGCCACCGGTACTCTCTGTTTTGTAGCTTGGAAACCAGGCATATGTAGGAAGCGGCTTCGGACATTCACCGCTCTATCGGCCCTTCTACTGGTTACTATGAGCGTCTTGTTTTCGTTCCTGCTGCCGATATTTCGCCTTCCCGCACCAACGGGAAACTATCCGGTCGGTACATCGATTCTTTACTTCAAGGACTCGACACGCATCGAAGATGCAGCATCTGCCGAAGGAGCTACACGAGAGCTGATGGTTCAGCTTTGGTATCCGGCCCAACTTTCACATAACCCTCTCGCGAGTTACCGCGAGCTACGCGAGACTGACACTCTCAGTTCCTACCAGAGCGTGATTCCGACGAATTCGCATCTGGATGCTCCGGTGGCGATCGAGGGAGCCCCGTTTCCTGTTATCTTATTCAACCATGCCTGGGGCGGCAGACGAACCAATGACACCTTTCTGACCGAGGAATTGGCAAGTCACGGTTATATCGTCGCGAGCATCGACCATACTTACAACGCGCGCTTGGTTGCCTTCCCGGACGGTCGTGTCGTACATGGAATCGCCGCAAACGATATCGACATTCCTGAAATCAGTACTGCTGAGCGCGTGAAAGCAATTTGGAACATGGAACTGACGAAGTGGGTAGCTGATCAGCGATTCATTCTTGATCGCCTTGAAGCAATGAACCGAACCGCAGCCACACCGTGGTTTGGACGCTTGGATACCGATAGGTCAGGGGCCATCGGACACTCGTTTGGCGGAGCAGCCGCCACGGCTCTGTGCGCAGAAGATGCGCGGGTTCACGCATCGGTAAATATGGACGGGTGGTTCTTCAACGCAATTCGCGTTCGAGGTCCAAATCAGCCGTTGCTTGTCATAGACGCCTACACTGGCCAGGTAGGCAAAATCTCCGATTCAGAGGGAAAAGTGGAAGCCGCTCTCGACTCGACAGACTTCGTTGACATGGAAGCTTCGTTGCACAGGTTCGGCGGCTATCTGCTGTCAGTGAAGGGAGCTTCCCATGAGGACTTCACGGATCAGCCTCTCGTCTCGCCGTTGCAAAAGTTGTCGCATCGTGGTGAGCTTCCTGCCCAGCGAATTCAAGGCATTGTACGAACCTATGTGGTCGCATTCTTTGACAAAACTCTTCGCGACGAAGATCCCGAAGTTCTTCGCACGCACCCCAGCCCATATGCCGAAGTTTCGCTTGACACGTGGCCGGCAAGCAAAAGCGAAATCGTGTCATCGATTCGATACGAAGGCCGATGAGCTTCGCAACGCTTTCCGCGGCCCACAGAAAACGTCCCGCTGTGGGCTTTGTGAAAATAAGTGGACGCGCAAGCTTCTTCCCTGGCGATGAAACCACAGCTCGGAATGAAAGCCGCACGTCTTAAACTTCCAACCGATTCTCCAGATCTTCTTGGGTATGGGAGAGCCTTATGGCCACATCCTCCAATCACATCATCCAGTGTGCTTCTGACGTCTTTACAAAGAACCTGAACCGGCTGCCTTACGAATTCAATCACAGTCTCGCGGGAAACCCGCTCTTCGAGCTTTCCCGGCTTGTGGATTTGGCCGAAAAAGTAGCAACACGCCAAAGCCCCCATCTGGCCGGAGGAGATGTGTATTTCAACAACGGGCTGATCGAGGCGGGCGAGAAGCCGTTACGCCCGGATATGCCGCGAACGGCGGCCGTCGATCTGATTCGCCAGATCGATTCCGCGCAAGCCTGGATTATTCTAAAGCACGTGGAGCGCGAGTCGGGATATCGCGATGTCCTTGAGAATTGCATTCGCGACATCCTTGAACTTTCGGCACGCGAGCTACTTCGCAAGATCAAATGGTTCGAGGCGATACTCTTCATCACTTCTCCGAATCGCGTAACGGAATATCATCTGGACCGCGAGGTTTCCTGGATTCTTCAGATCCAGGGCGACAAGGAGATTCACCTTTTCGACCGTGCCGACAAGGATATTGTCCCCGACGAAGAACTCGAGATGTATTGGACCGCCGACAATCGGGCAGCACGCTATAAACCGGAATTTGAATCCAGGGCCATCGTTTATCAAATGCATCCCGGAACCGGCGTGCATATTCCCATCAATTGCCCGCATTGGTTGCGAAATAAGAACAATATTTCTGTAACACTGAATGTCAACTTTCAGTTTCACGATCAGCACTGGGCAAACCTATACAGGGCGAATTACTATCTTCGCCGCGCAGGCATCACGCCGCATCCACCCGGCACCCATCCCGCAACCGATCGCGTCAAGAGCGTGGCGTTTACTGTCATGCAAAGGGCGAAGCAAGCGGTAAAAGGACGCCCTCTTATCCCGTCTGAAGCACGAGAACAAAACAGGAGAATTGCTGAGTTGGCCGGACAAATCTGAAGGCGACTGTGGCTTCAGCGCAAGATTGAGCGATGCAACTCGGTCAGGGTTGCGGAGATTGTTTGCAAAAGAGGGGACTGAGGATAAAAGTGCCCCCCGGGAAGGATCTGCATTGCGAAGCGGCGACGGGTCTGACGTTTCCAGGCAAGCAACTCATCCCAACTGACGCTTGCATCCTTCGTTCCCGCAAAGACTGTGATCGGACAGTCCAGCGGTAGGCCCTCCTGAAAGCAATAACTCTCAACTACCGAGACATCAGCCCGCAGGATCGGCAGAAAGACCTCCATAAGTTCTGCATCCTCCAGAAACTCCTGTGAGATCCCGTCGTAGATTCGAGTCAGCTCACTCACAAATTCACGGTCAGGCAGCAGGTGCAGAAGGTTGTTATCGCCCTCCACATCCGGAGCGCGGCGCCCAGAAAGAAAGAGCCAAACAGGCATGGAATGTTGTTCACGTTGCAGCCTGCGCACCCACTCAAAGGCCAGCATTGCACCCATGCTATGCCCGAAGACCGCGTAAGGGATGTCCAACCAAGGTTGTAACTGTTGAGTTATGACTTCCACCAGTGGATCCATCTGGGTGTAAAGAGGCTCAGAGAGCCGCGTCTCCCGGCCCGGCAACTGAACTGAACATATCTGCACGAAGGCAGGCAGAGCGGCGTTCCAGGAATGAAATGCTGTGGCGCCTCCGCCCGCGTGAGGTAGGCAGAACAGGCGCATGCTCGGATGCCCACCCGCCGGACGGCACTGAAGCCAAAGTGCACTTCTACTCAAAACGGTTTTTCTCCGCATTTGATTCTACCCGGTTAGTGAAAGCTGCATCAAATCATACGAACGTCCAGTTCACTCTTACCCGCATTTCTAAGTTCTGTCTATAGGACACTTTTCTTGAAAGTCGGTGTTCACATTGTCTCTCTGTTTTGAACCTGTGAGGTCAGCGGAACAAATATGGCGACATCCGAATCTTGGAACAGACTTTCTGCATCTCCCTCTTCTTCCCAGGAATGGGCGGAAGGACCCGTAACGAACACTTCGCGCAGTTCGCGAGGCATGACCGCGTTGTGGATGGTTCTGGATGGGATTACAGTTCTGATCTCCGCAATCCTAGTCACACTCTACGAGCGGCATACAGGACCGGTAGCCGGTGTCAAGGGATTCTGGCATGGCACACTTTTTTACGGACGCTCGATGGGAATCCTGCTGGCCGTGCTTTGCGGATTTACCGTCTCGCTGTTGCTCACCAGCCGCCGGTTGCATCTGTATACACCCATGCGCCTAAGTAGTTTTTTGCATGAGCAGCGATTGAGTGCGCAGGCCTGTTTCACCTCTGGCCTGCTGCTGACGGGCGCCCTCTACCTGCTTCACGCCGCCGATATTCCCCGCGGCATCGTGTTGATCACCATCGGCTTGGTCACCATCGGAGTTAATCTGCGCCGTCTCTGTTATCGGTTACTGCTCTACCGCCGCTTCGATCGCGGCATAGGCGCTCGCAACGTGCTCATCGTCGGCACAGGACCTGAAGCACATGCGCTTCGCCATCACTTGGAGAGCATCCGCCATCTTGGCTATAACTTCAAGGGCTTTATCGACTTTCCCGGCGCCTGCCCTCGCTTTCCCGGAACCTCCGGCGATGTAGTAGGTTCGCTCGACACTCTCTTCCAGAATGCCCGCAAACATTTTGTGGATGAGGTATTCTTTACCACGCCCTGCGAACAGCGCGGCGTCGTGAAGGATGTACTGGAGCAGGCGCGCGCGCATGGGGTGGACCTGCGCGTGGTTCCCGATATGTATGATGGCTTAGCCTGGAACAGCCCCGTCGAGTACATTGGCCAGTTCCCGACCATTCCGTTGCATCGCGGTCACGTTCCCGAGATCGCCCTAGTGCTGAAGCGGTTGCTCGACATGCTGCTCTCCAGCCTCATATTGATTTTCATTTCGCCGGTGTTGTTGGCTATCGCCATCGCCGTCAAACTGGATTCTCCCGGCCCGGTCTTCTATCTCTCAGAACGTATTGGTAAGAAGGCTCGTGTTTTCCGCTGCATAAAATTCCGCACCATGGTGCGGGATGCGGAGAAGCGCCGCGCGGGCGTGATGCACATGAACGAGCGCGACGGCGTGCTCTTCAAGGTCACTAACGATCCCCGCATCACCAACGTGGGCCGTTTCCTACGAAAATATTCGCTGGATGAGCTGCCTCAGTTCTTCAATGTGCTGCACGGCGACATGAGCATCGTCGGCCCGCGTCCGCCCATTGCCAGCGAGGTGCGCGAGTATCAGCTCAGTCACTTGCGCCGCCTCGATGTAACTCCCGGCATCACCGGCCTGTGGCAGGTGCAGGCTCGTCAGGACCCATCCTTTGACAGCTATATCTCCCTGGATGTTGCTTATATCGAAAACTGGAGCCTCTGGCTGGATCTCAAGATCATTCTGCGCACCATCGGCGTTGTCCTTGCTGGAACGGGTTCCTAGGGCAACTCTCCTTTCGGTTTCTTGGGTCAGTGCCTTTGCCGTGTGGCCCCGCAGCAATGCATACGGCTACAATGCCATTGATAAGGAATCCATCTGCAACGTTGGTATTCCACAGCCTGGAAAGAGTAGAATTTACCAGGCAAAGGTGAAAAAATGTCCTCTAATTCGTCGATTTTGGTGACGGGCGGAGCTGGCTTCATCGGTTCCAATTTCGTATTGCAATGGTTAGCCGGTCAACAGATGACGGCAACGGTTTTAGACAAACTAACCTATGCCGGAAGCCTGGAAAATCTGCGCGAAGCGGAGACCGATAAGCGGTATCTATTCGTGCACGGGGACATCGTGGACAGCGCACTGGTTCGTCGCGTCCTCATGGAGCAGCGGCCGCGAGCGATCGTGCATTTGGCAGCGGAAAGTCATGTAGACCGGTCAATCCTCGGTCCTGCGGAGTTCGTTCGCACTAACATTGAGGGAACTTTTCAGTTGCTAGAAGCGGCTCGCGAGTACTGGAGTGGGTTACCGTCGAGCCAGCAGAGTGATTTCCGCTTTCTTCATGTTTCCACCGATGAGGTATATGGTTCCCTCTCGCCGACAGCGCCACCCTTCACTGAAGAGACGCCCTATGCGCCAAATAGCCCCTATTCAGCCTCCAAGGCGGCCTCAGATCATCTGGCGCGGGCTTATTTCCACACCTATGGTCTGCCAGTGCTGACTACCAATTGCTCCAACAATTATGGTCCTCGCCAGTTACCCGAAAAACTAATTCCACTTATGGTGCAGCGGGCTCTCCAAGGCATTTCCCTGCCGGTATATGGCGATGGGTTGAATATTCGCGACTGGCTCTACGTGGATGACCACTGCGAAGGCCTTCGCACGGTGTTGGCAGCAGGCAAGCCAGGCGAGACTTATAACATCGGGGGCCGGCAGGAGATGTCGAATCTTGAGCTGGTCCGGCAGCTTTGCGCTATTCTGGACGAGCTAAGGCCGGCGCAGACCCCTTATGCGGACTTGATTGCGTTCATCAAGGATCGCCCAGGGCATGATCGCCGCTATGCCATCGACTGTTCAAAGATAGAGCGAGAGTTAGGTTGGCGGCCTCAACAGACCTTTACAAGCGGGTTACGAAAGACAGTTCAATGGTATTTGGACAACGCTGAGTGGGTAGAGCACGCGACCAGCGGCTCACACCGTGAGTGGATCGACTTACAGTATGCCTCGGCCGGCTCAACGGGTGCGGTGAGCCTATGATTGCACGCAAGGGCATCATTCTGGCGGGGGGATCGGGGACTCGCTTGTATCCGATCACCAATGCGGTTTCGAAACAACTGCTTCCCGTTTACGACAAGCCGATGATTTACTACCCATTGAGCGTATTGATGCTTGCAGGCATTCGCGAAGTACTGGTGATCTCTACTCCGCAGGATACTCCGCGTTTCGAGCAACTGTTAGGGGATGGGTCTCAGTGGGGAATGACATTCCAGTATGTCATCCAACCGAGGCCCGAGGGTCTGGCCCAAGCCTTTGTTCTTGGCCGTGAGTTCGTCGGTGGGGACGCATGCGCATTGGTGCTGGGCGATAATATCTTCTTCGGTCATCAACTGGTGACCATGTTAAAGTCGTCCGCGTCCCGCCCTTCTGGAGCGACGATCTTTGCCTATCCGGTCAAAGACCCTGAGCGGTATGGGGTGGTTGAGCTAGACGCTTCCGGAAGGGCTGTCGATCTGGAGGAGAAACCCGTCAAACCGAAGTCTCGATATGCAGTCACTGGGCTCTACTTTTATGACAATCGGGTTCTGGATATTGCCGCTGACTTGCGACCGTCGGCGCGCGGCGAGTTGGAGATCACGGACGTAAATCGCTGGTATCTGCAGGCCGGAGAGCTGACGGTTGAGACTCTGAGCCGCGGCATAGCTTGGCTGGATACAGGCACGCACGACTCGCTGCTGGAAGCTAGTTCATTCGTTCAGACTATCGAGAAGCGGCAGGGACTGAAGGTTGCATGCCCGGAGGAAATAGCGTACCGGGCTGGCTTCATCGATGCGGGGCGGATGAAAGCATTAGCTGGGATGCTCAAAAACGGATATGGCGAGTATCTACGCGAGATTCTGAAGACTCCGGAGTTATAAATGAAGGCTCAAACGACGCAGATTCCGGGCGTGCTGATCGTCGAACCGCAAGTGTTCGGCGACGACCGAGGATTTTTTTTAGAAAGCTTCAATGAGAAAGAAATGCGAGGAATCGGCATTGAAGCCCATTTTGTGCAAGACAATCATTCCCGTTCCCAACGCAACGTGCTTCGCGGCTTGCACTATCAGTTGCATCAGCCCCAGGGTAAACTTGTCCGGGTAGTGAGCGGTCGGGTCTTCGATGTCGCGGTTGACCTTCGGAGAGATTCTCCCACATTCGGTAAGTGGGTTGGGGCGGAGTTATCGGAAGAGAACAAGCGGTTGTTGTGGATACCTCCTGGTCTCGCTCACGGTTTTGTTGTACTTTCTAATTCTGCCGATTTTCTTTACAAGGCAACCGAATACTATGCGCCGAATTTTGAGCGCACCGTTGTATGGAACGACTCAAAACTGGGTATCGAATGGCCGGTAACTCAACCGATCCTTTCCGCCAAGGATGCCGCGGGCAAGGCCTTTCGAGACGCGGAAGTTTTCGAGACCGATCCAATCCCAAAGGAAGTGTATGTCGAACCATAGAATTCTAGTCTTTGGCCGAGTTGGGCAAGTCGGGTGGGAGTTACGTCGCAAACTGGCGTGCCAAGGACAGGTGATAGCAATCGAATATCCGGAGGTGGATTTTTCCAAACCAGCTTCGATTCGCAAGGCTATCGAAACGGCAGATCCCACGGTGATGGTGAATGCCGCTGCTTACACGGCGGTCGATAAGGCAGAAAGTGACCCTGAATTGGCGGCCGCGATCAACGGCACCGCCCCAGGCATACTGGCGGAGGAAGCCAAAAGAAGAGGCAATCTCCTAGTGCACTATTCAACCGACTATGTCTTCGATGGTTCAAAGCAGAGCGCGTATGTCGAAACCGATACGCCCAATCCCATAAGTGTTTACGGCAAAACCAAACTGGCAGGCGATCAAGCGATTCAGGCGGTCGGCGGCGACTATCTGATTTTGCGCACCAGTTGGGTCTATGGGGCGCGAGGAAGCAACTTTCTGTTGACGATGTTACATCTTGCCAAAGAGCGCACGGAGTTACGGATAGTAGATGATCAGATAGGCGCGCCCACATCCAGCGAATGCATTGCGCAGGCGACCGCGAATATTTTGGCACAGTTGCTTACGCCATCCAGCTCACGCATCAATGGGCGCTGCGGTATCTATAATCTGACCAGCGGCGGAGAAACCTCATGGTATGGATTTGCGAAGAATTTATTGACTAGTTCGGCAGAGCGCCTCGGATTCGTGGTTCCCAACCTAATTCCGATTACGACCAGTGAGTTTCCACGCCCTGCCCAGCGCCCGGCTAACTCACGACTATCATGCCAGCGTCTGGAAGAGACGTTTGGTGTGCGGATGCCTTATTGGGAGGAAGCACTTTCCCTGGTGCTTGAGACGATACGGGAAAATCCATAGTGCGACTCCGCTCGTTACTTTGTCTTTTACGGGCCGCATGCGACTGGTGCGGCCCATTTGACTTATAGAATTAGGCTGGATTCTGCGAAACGTTCATAACGCGAGCCTCACTATTGATGTGTGACTTTAGAGATATTCGGCACAGAAGTAACCATTCAGCAAAAAACGAATCAGAGAAAGGCAGAAGAAATGACAATCTTTTGCAACAACTGCCTCTTTATTACATCCAATGGTGTAGCGACACTGCCAATCCTGCACTGAGTAGCGGGAGTAACATGGGCGAAGCCCGCGCACGATCACATCCATCAGGGAAATGACCGAGTCAGCGTGCGACCGTTTGCTACTTCCCGAATAGTAGGGTCGTCCTCGTCGAGACCAATGTGATTGGACCTTAGAATTCGCCGGCCATCTTTCGATCTCTGATGCGCTCTCAGGCAAGCGATCCGCATTATCAGTTAGGGCTACAGAAGTAGGCTGTCGTACTTCTGTATCGGTTTCCAACAATCCCAACCGGTGCTCGATGATAGCCCGGACGGAGGAGTTCCATGGCAACAGCATTCCATGCAGTCGAAGAGTCGACCGTTTTCCCCCGCGATGCCGAGACCGGCAAACTCTTTACAGCGAACTTCGACCACCACCCGTTTCAGTTCAGCCATGCTCTCGATACCATGGAGATCTTTCAAATGCCAGCGCTGCTGAAGTTGGCTGAACGCTGCATGCAGAAACGCGAGCACAAAAGCCACTACGAAACCGGTGAGCCTGCCGTGAACGGTTACTTCGGCAACAAGCCTGCGGATATGACTTTGGTTCAAGCGCTAGAGCGGATTGGGGAAAGCAAGAATTGGATTATTCTCAAACGCATTCACGAAGAGCCTGAGTACCGCGCAGCTTTGGAAACGTTTATTTCGGAGTTATCAGAACTTACGGCGACGGACCTACGGCGCCGATATCACGATCCAATTCTGACCATCTTTATCACTTCGCCTAACCGCATCACACCCTACCACCTGGATGGCGAAGCCAATTTTCTGGCACAGGTGCGAGGCAAGAAATCCGTATTTTTGTATAACGCGCGCGATCCGTACATCCTGACCGTCGAAGAAACTGAACGATACTGGACAGGAAATCTTCTAGCACCAAGATGGCACGACGAGTTGTCAAATGGGCAGTGGCGTTACGACGTATCCCCCGGTCTGGGCGTCTTCAATCCAGCAACTTTTCCTCACTGGGTAAAGAACACGGATAATGTTTCTGTTTCCGTCAGCATCAATTTCAAGAGGGTACGAAACGACAGCATTGGGGCGTACCGCGCCAATTACTACGCACGAAAGATCGGCTTGCATCCTACCGAACCAGGGCAGTCGCCGGTCCTTGACCGGTTAAAAAATTTGATCTTCGGCAAGCTGTACGAAGGAGCACACGCGGCGCGAAGCGCGCTCCGGGCGCGCTTCGGGATTTAATTCGTTTCGGGAAGCGGTTGAATGCAGAACAGATAAGAAAGTTCATGTTTTCCATCCTCGACGAAAATCGAAGACGCGCCGCGAATAGAAGACTCAGTCCGTAGCTAGAGTGAATATCCTCCGATCAACCGCTCGGAGATTCATCAGAGATATTTGGGAGCGAGAGATTGCGAAACCTGATCGGCACAATCGTGCGCAACATCGCTTTTCGATGGGGTCGATGCAAGGGCCTTTATCTGCGCGTTTGCAAACCCGGTGCGGAAGAATACACGCGGTTTCTGAAGCTGCATGGCGGTTTCCATTCGATCGGGGAACATTGCAACATTCTTCCGACTACGAACTTTACCGATCCGGCATATGTGAAGCTGGGGAATAATGTACATTTCTCAAATTGCACCTTGGTCGGTCATGATGGCGCTGTGGCAATGCTGAATCGCGCCTATGACGCAAGGCTGGAGTCTGTAGGCAAGATCGACATTCGCGACAATGTGTTTATCGGCTACGGAGCAATAATTCTCCCCGATGTAACGATCGGACCTAATGCGATAGTTGCGGCCGGCGCAGTGGTCAACCGCGATGTAGCTCCCGGAGACATCGTGGGGGGAGTGCCGGCGAAACCGATAGGAAAGGTTGAAGACCTTGTTGCCAGGTTACAGGCGAAGACGAATTCCCTGCCCTGGAGCGATCTGATCCGGATGCGCGGCTTGGCTCTCGACATGGAGATGGAAAAAGAACTTGTTCAACGCCGGGTCGAGTATTTCTACGGACAGCCCAGCGATGGACAACCTACCGGTCATGTCGACGCATCCTCTCAAAGCATTGGAATAGCTGTAGAAACTGGTGCAGTCTGGCCATCGAAGCATCATCTCACCTCGCCAAATCGACACTGAACATCCATGCGCATCTCGACTTCTGCATCCGGCGACCTCGATTCAAACCACCAAATGATAACCAAACTGTGAGAATAATTTGACAACTGACACGACATCATCGACACTCACTTTGCCTGAGTTGGACTCAGCAGAAGAAGACTGCGCCCGAGCCGAGCGCCACACACGCAGAGCGTTGGAATCGAAAGCGGTGCATGCGACGTTCTGGACGGTGACAGACTACGGTTGTTCAATGGCGCTGCGTGTCGTCAACAGTATGGTTCTTACCCGCCTGCTGATGCCGGAAGCTTTCGGACTGATGACGCTGGTCTCGACGCTTGTTGTGGGAATTAGTCTGATCTCGGATATTGGACTTGGCCCAAGCGTGATTCAGAATCCCCGAGGAGATGATCCCATCCTCCTGAACACAGCCTGGACGTTGCAAGTGCTTCGCGGCCTGGGCATCTTCGTCGTATCTTTGCTGCTTGCTTGGCCGATGTCTCTTGTCTACCGTGAACCGCGCCTGATGCTGCTGCTGCCAGCACTAGGATTAAATATTGTTATTAGTTCCTTCAACAGTACCAATTTGCTTTCGATGTCGCGTCACATGGGCGTACGCAGAGTCTTCGTGCTCGACATTACGACC
The DNA here is from genome assembly GCA_049518535.1 of Occallatibacter sp. Lineage (GTDB taxonomy): Bacteria > Acidobacteriota > Terriglobia > Terriglobales > Acidobacteriaceae > Telmatobacter. The sequence continues at coordinate 66,897 of JBEKRS010000013.1, forward strand.
CAGATCGTTTCGCTGCTGATCACTGCGGGCTGCGCATTGGTGTATAGGTCGGTATGGGCGCTGGTCCTGGGCGCGATTTTCAGCACGATGTACAAACTCGCACTCAGCTTTTACCGACAACTGATTCCAGGCATCCGAAACTCCTTTTGCTGGGACCGGGAGAGCGTACATAGCCTGGTTCACTTCGGCAAATGGATCCTGCTGGCTACAGCTCTCTATTTCTTTGCGTCACAGGCCGACCGACTCATCCTAGGAAAACTTATCAGCTTCAGCCTGTTGGGCGTGTACGGCATCGCGTTTTCGGTCTCGGAGATTCCCCGATCGGTCATCAATGCGTTCGCGCAAAGGGTCGGCTATCCCTTCATCGCCAAGATGGCTCATTTGCCGGTTGCTGAATTCCGGAAGGTGTTTTTGCGGTATCGTTTTTACGCTCTGGCTGTAGGCTCTTTGTTGCTCTGCCTGGTAGTGCATCTGGGCGGCTTTCTGGTAACGAAAATGTACGATCGCCGGTATCACGCTGCGTCGTGGATGGTGCCAATTCTGGCTCTCGGACTGTGGCACACACTGATGTATGCGACGACCATGCCGGCGCTGTTCTCTCTCGGTAAGTCGCAATATGCGGCGATTGGCAACGCCACCTACTGCGCTGCGGTTGTATTGGCCATTCCTCTAGCTTTTCACTTCTTCGGAATGTTCGGTGCGGTAGTGGCCGTGGCCGCGGGAGATTTGCCGCTGTATTTCGTGACAGTCACGGGAGCCAGTCGCGAAGGAGTCTCGACGTGGAGACAGGACCTCAAGGCAACTGGAATTTTTCTGGCTCTTCTGGGACTGGGATTAGCACTGCGCGTCTCCATCACTGGCCAGCTTGGCCTTTGAGCACACTGTCGCATCCACATTGGACCTCAGCGTCATCGGGGCGACTTTCGAGTTAGATAGGTATCTATGACGACTACATATTCAGCGCAAAGCATTTCGGAGATTGCCCCGACGGTAACAGAGCGATCAGACGGAGGCGAAGTTTTCTCTTCGCTGAAACCTTTGTGGCAAATCTTCGATGAAGTTGCAGCGCAGCATACCGAGCGAACGGCGGTGACTTGCGGCAACCAGCAGCTTACTTACGAAGAGCTTCAGGCACAGGCCAGCCAACTCGCACGCCGTCTGCGCGGCTTGGGCGTTGGTCCGGAGTCGATGGTGGGCGTGTATCTGGAGCGCTCGACACAAGCGATCGTCGCGCTCGTAGCTATTCTTAAAGCCGGAGGAGCCTATCTGCCGCTCGATCCAGCTTATCCAGGCGAGCGGGTCGCCACCATTCTCGACGATGCCCGGCCAACGGTGTTGTTGACCGAGAAGCATCTTCTCGCCAAGCTGCCCAAACACAGCGCGCACATTGTTTGTCTAGATCAGGAGCCCACAGCTGATTCCTATTCGGAGAGTGATGGAATCGAGTCAAGGTCGGGCGAGGAAAACCTGGCGTACGTGATCTATACCTCGGGATCGACGGGAAAACCCAAAGGCGTCATGGTGACGCACGCCAATGTTTCGCGCCTATTGAGTGCGACAGCGGAATGGTTTCACTTTAATGAAAACGATGTTTGGACGCTCTTCCATTCCTTGGCCTTCGACTTCTCGGTCTGGGAAATATGGGGCTGCCTGCTTCATGGCGGAAGACTCGTCATCGTTCCTTTTGCCGTATCGCGCTCGCCAGAGGATTTTTATGAGTTATTGGCAAGAGAGCAGGTTACCGTTCTGAATCAGACACCGTCGGCGTTCTATCAGCTTATGACGGTCGATCAGGCACGGCGGTCACCTGAATTGGCTCTGAGAATAGTTATCTTCGGCGGCGAGGCTCTAAATTTCAAGACTTTGCGTCCATGGTTTGAAACGCATGGCGACCGGCAGCCACTATTGATCAACATGTATGGCATAACAGAGACAACCGTGCACGTGACCTATCGGGAGGTAAGCGCCGCTGACGCCGCGGATGGCGCGCGCAGTTTAATTGGCGTCCCGATCCCAGACCTCCAGCTCTACTTACTCGGTAACGACAGGCAACCCGTGTCAGCCGGAGCAGAGGGCGAGATATGGGTCGGTGGAGCTGGCGTGGCGCGAGGATATCTGAACCGGCCAGAATTGAACGCCGAGCGTTTTGTTTCTGATCCTTTTTCCCCTATTCCTGGTGCGCGACTTTATAAATCCGGTGACTTAGCCCGCCTTCTCCCGGACGGTGAAGTGGAGTATCTGGGACGCGGCGACGCTCAGGTAAAGATTCAGGGCTTTCGTATTGAGTTAGGCGAGATCGAAGCCGCCATCGCGGGGTACGAGCGGATACAAGAAACGCGCGTAGTTGCCCATACAGATGAAGCTGGGACGAAGCGGTTGGTGGCGTATTACATCGCACGAGAGAACGCGGAGCTTTCTGCACGCGAGCTGAGCGAGTATCTGAGTACAAAGCTGCCACCGTGGATGATGCCCTCGGTATATCTGCCGATAGATGCATTTCCTCTGACTCCCCACGGCAAAGTGGATTACGCGGCGTTGCCTGCACCGACGCTGGGATCGGCCAGGACTGGCGCGGAAACCAGAGGCACGGATTTGCAGCACGAAGTGGCGGGAGTGTGGCGGACGGTATTGGGCGCGGATTACGTTGGCCTCGACGATAATTTTTTCGACATTGGCGGAACTTCGCTTCTGCTCGTGGCGGTGCACACAAAGCTGCAGACTCTATTCAACAAAAAAATCCCTGTTGCCGACCTCTTTGCATGCACGACCGTGCGCGCACTTTCGGAAAGACTGGCAGGTTCGGCTCCTGACTCCGGATCATGGGATGCGGCGCAAGATCAGGCACAGAAACAGCGGGCTGCGTTTGCGCGCGCGCGTGCAGCAAGAAAGGCGGCGCTATGAGCAATTCCGAATACGAGAATCGCACGGAAGGCGTGGCGATCGTCGGGATGTCGGGCAAGTTCCCTGGCGCGCCGGACCTCGGAACTTTCTGGGCAAACGTCGCGGCAGGCAGGGACACGATCACCCACTTCTCGCGCACAGAGTTGGAAGCGAGAGATCGCGCATCTCTGGAGTTTGGCCCCGACTACGTCGCCGCTCATGGCGTTCTGGATGGTGCCGAATTGTTCGACGCCAGCTTTTTCGCGATCCAGCCGCGCGAGGCAGATTTTCTTGACCCGCAGCACCGGCTGTTTCTGGAGACGTGCTGGAATGCTCTCGAAGACAGTGGATACGATCCGGCGCGGTTTGCGGGGCAGATCGGCGTTTTTGGCGGGTGCAGCCTGAATACTTATCTTTTGGCAAACCTGAGCGCAAGTCGTGAATTCATCGACGAACTTACCGGTAGCTATCAGGTCGGCGAGTTTCAGACCTTACTCGGCAACGACAAGGACTTTCTCTGCACGCGAGTGGCATACAAGTTGAACTTGCGTGGGCCGTGCGTCACAGTGCAGGCCGCGTGTGCGACTTCGCTGGTTGCAATCTGTCAGGCGAGCCAAAGTCTGCTGACGTACCAGTGCGATATGGCACTCGCCGGCGGCGTCTCGATCACATTTCCGCAGCATCGCGGCTATGTCTATCAGGAAGGCAGCATGGGGTCGCGCGACGGGCGTTGCCGGCCATTTGACGCCGATGCAACAGGCACCGTTTTCGGCCATGGCGTGGGGGTGGTGCTGCTGAAGCGGCTCGAAGACGCGCTCGCCGACGGCGACCGGATTGACGCGGTGATCCGCGGCTTTGCGGTAAACAACGACGGCGCGGCGAAGGTCGGCTACATGGCCCCCGGAGTGGACGGCCAAGCAATGGCAATTGGTGCCGCACAGGCTATGGCAGGAATTCGCGCCGATGCGATTACATATGTGGAAGCGCACGGTACCGCAACGCCGCTCGGCGATCCTGTCGAAGTTGCCGCACTGACCCGCGCCTTCCGTGGGAGCACGCAACGAAACGGTTTTTGCGCTTTGGGCAGCACCAAGGCGAACATTGGCCATCTGGACGCGGCGGCGGGAGTTAGCGGGCTGATCAAGACAGTGCTTGCCATGCGCCACAAGACGATTCCGCCGGTGGCCAATTTCTGCGAATCGAATCCGCGCATCGATTTCGCGAGCACACCTTTCTATGTCAACAAGGAAGCCTCGGCCTGGCAGCCTGACGGTCCGCGCATGGCCGGCGTGAGTGCGTTCGGCGTAGGGGGCGTGAATGCGCATGTGGTGCTCGAAGAGGCACCGGAGAGCGCGCCGGAACCATCGATGCGGCCGAGCCAGTTGCTTTGTGTTTCGGCGCGTTCGGAAGCCGCGCTTGATCAGGCTCTCGGCAATCTTGGCCAACATCTACAGGAACATCCCGAAGTAGATCTCGCGGACGTCTCTTACACGCTCCATACTGGACGGCACGGCTTCGATCATCGCGCCTCGGTTGTTTGCTCCAGCCCTGACGAAGCAGCCCGAATGCTCGCGGAGCGTGGGAACAGGCGGATTCACAGGTCCGCTGGCATTCTTGCTCGGCCCCAGCCGGTCTTTCTCTTCACTGGGCAGGGCGCGCAGTTTCCGGGGATGGGCCGGCTACTCTACCAAACAGAACCCGTCTATCGACAGCAGATTGATGAATGCGCGGAGATTCTTCGGCCCATACTGGATCTCGATCTGCGCACAGTGCTTTTCCCGGCAGATACAGTCGCTGAAGCACATGCCGAGGTGCTCAACGAAACGCGACTGGCTCAGCCGACACTATTCATTACAGAATTGGCAATGGCCAGGCAATGGATGGAGTGGGGCATCGAACCCAAGGCCATGGTTGGCCACAGCCTTGGGGAATTTGTTGCGGCGGTTTTGGCCGATGTAATGAGCCGCGAAGATGGGCTCAAGTTGGTGGCTGCGCGCGGACGGCTGATGCAGCAGATGGAACGCGGCGCGATGCTCTCGGTGCGGCTCGGCGAGGAACGGGTTGCGGCTTTCCTGAATGAGCGGATCTCGATCGCAGCGCTGAATAGCCCGCTGCTAAGTGTGGTATCCGGGCCGTTCGAAGCTATCGAGGAGTTGGAAAAGCGGCTGGAGCGAGAGTCGGTCGAATGTAAACGTCTGCGGACCTCCCACGCTTTCCACTCCGCCATGATCGATCCGATGCTCGATGCCTTCGAGGAGGAGGTCCGGCGAGTAACCCTTCACGCACCTTCGATTCCCTATGTCTCGGGAGTAAGTGGCACGTGGATTAAGTCCGAAGATGCGGTAGCTCCGCGCTATTGGAGAGACCATTGCCGGATGCCGGTTCGCTTCGCGGACGCGGTTGCGGTGTTGCTTGATCTGCCCGAAGCTGTGTTGCTTGAAGTGGGTCCGGGGCAATCTCTGACGACGCTTGCACATCAGCAGCGCGGCAAGCGCATTACGCCGATTGTGGCGTCAATGCCAGAGCGCGCGGCTGGTTCAGGAAATATGTTGGAAGCATTGGGACGGCTGTGGGCGACCGGCATCCAACCGGAGTGGAAGCGATTCTGGAGTCAGGAACACAGACTGCGCGTGCCGCTACCCACCTATCCATTTGAGCGCAAGAAGCACTGGGTAGAGCCGCCAGTGCACGCGGCGCAGACAAAGGCTCTTCTAGAAGCCACGACTGCACTGCAAGAGGCTGCAACGCAGATTGAGAAGGAGGCCGAAATGCCCATCGACGCAAATGGAATCGCTTCTGAACGCCGGGTCAGGCTCCAGCCCATTGTGGCAAGCCTCCTTGAAGAGCTCAGCGGGATCGCAACAGGCCCTGACTCCATCGATACTCCCTTTATGGAATTGGGATTCGACTCCCTGTTCTTGACCCAGGCGACACAGGCTGTGCAACGCCGCTTCGGTGTGAAGGTGACATTCCGGCAAATGGTTGAACAATGTTCAAACATTCGCGCCCTCGCAGACCGCCTGGATGCGATTCTTCCCGCAGACGCCTTTCCTACAGAGCAAGCTCGGACGCAGCCGCAGACTCCGCAGCAGCAGTTTGTGGCCGCGCCATCCGCTCTTGCTCCGTCCGCTGAAGCAGGTTCTCCCATTGAAGCTTTGCTTAAAGCGCAAATGCAGGCCATGTCTCAGCTTTTCGAGCAACAACTGGCGGCGGTGCGTGGAACAGCGCCTGCTGTGCAGCCAGGAGCGACTTCTGTTCAGCCCGTGAGTCCCGCTCCCGTCGCTGCGAAGGCAGTATTTTCAAGCGAAGCGCTACCTGCCGGTGGGTTCAAAATGCACGGGCCTTTCAAGCCAGTGCAGGCCGGCACAAAAGACGGCCTGACGGAGGCACAAAGCGAGTACATCCAATCACTGGTCGCCCGATACACGCGCCGCACCGGAAAATCGAAGGAATACACGCAAGCACACCGTCCGCATCTTGCCGATCCTCGTGCCGTCGCCGGTTTTCGCTCACTATGGAAAGAGATGGTCTATCCGTTGGTGACGAACCATTCCAAAGGCTCCCGCATCTGGGATCTCGATGGCAACGAATACATCGACATCGTCAACGGATTCGGCGCGATCATGTTCGGGCACGGTCCGGAATTTGTTACCGAAGCTGTCCGCAAACAAATCGACCTTGGCGTAGAGATCGGTCCGCAGAATTGGTTGGCTGGAGAGGTCGCGGATCTGATCTGCGAAATGACAGGCATGGAGCGCGCCGCTTTTTGCAACACCGGTTCCGAAGCGGTGATGGCAGCGCTGCGTGTGGCTCGCACGGTAACCGCGCGGGATAAGATCGTTTATTTCACAGGCGACTACCACGGCACCTTCGATGAGGTTCTACTGCGCGCCACGCCTCACGGCGCTGCTCCCATCGCCCCAGGAATCCTGGCAGGAAATCCGAGCAACGCGGTGATATTGGAGTATGGAGCGGAAGCGTCTTTGGAGTTCATCCGCACGCACGGCGATGAGATTGCTGCGGTGCTGGTGGAACCTATGCAGAGCCGCCATCCTGAATTACAGCCGCGAGCTTTTTTGCACGAGTTGCGCAACATCACGGCACAGGCTGGAACCGCCCTTATCTTCGACGAAGTGGTAACCGGCTTCCGCGTGGCGCAAGGCGGAGCACAGGAGTACTATGGGATTCGCGCCGATTTGGTCACTTATGGCAAAGTGATAGGCGGCGGCTATCCAATCGGCGTAGTCGCGGGCAAGGCAGAGTATCTGGACACGCTTGATGGCGGCGCGTGGCAGTACGGAGACGATTCGGCGCCGGAGGTTGGTATGACGTTCTTTGCAGGAACGTTTGTGCGCCATCCGCTCGCACTGGCAGCGGCGAAGGCCGTTTTGCGCCACCTCAAGGAAGCTGGACCGGTGCTCCAGGAAACCCTCAGCCGGAAAGTTGCTAACGCAGCGCGCTCCGTGCAAGACAGTTTCCGGGACGCTGGACTCGATACAGGCGTGCATCCGTGCGGCGCATGGTTTTCATTCAGCCTGCCCGCGGAAGCTCGTTTCGGCAGTCTACTTTATTACCACATGCGCGAGAAGGGTATTCATATTCTCGAAAGCTATCCCTGCTTCTTTACCACCGCGCACTCCGACGAAGATTTTGCGCGCGTGGTCGAAGGCTTTCGTCAATCGATCCAGGAGATGCGCCAGGGCGGCATGCTTCCTGCCCCGGCAGCACGGGAAGCTTTCGCGCAGGACACAAAAGCATCGCCCCAAATGCATCCGTCCGCGCGCCTCGAGGTGCCAGCCAAAGCGCCTTTGACCGAGTCGCAGCGAGAGATATGGCTTGCGGCTACGCGCGGAGACGATGCCAATTGCGCTTTCAATGAATCGCTGACGCTTCGCCTGCACGGAACAGCGAACGAAGAAGAAGTACGATACGCGCTTGAAGCGGCGATCGCCAGACACGACGCTCTTCGTTCGACAGTCGACCCGAATGAAGAATGTATGCAGATCGCGCCAGCCTTCACGAGCCAGATTCCGTTCGTCGATCTGAGCGCGCTTTCCGCAGAGGAATCCGCGGCCCTGATCGAGACAAGAATTGCGGAAGAGGGCCGCATGCCCTTCGATCTGTCCAATGGTCCACTAGTACGCGCAACGCTGTTCCGCACTGCCCCTGACGAGTTGGCGCTCTTGCTGACCGGCCATCACATCGTGCTGGATGGATGGTCGTCGAATCAGCTTTTGGAAGAAATGGGAAAGATCTACAACGCGGCAAAGGCAAAGTCTAAGCCGGCTTTAGCGCCGCTGATGCCCTTCAGTAGCTATGCGCTAAAGGAGCAGGAGGATACGCAGGCGGGCGCCTATGCCGAGAACGAACGCTATTGGGTAGAGGTTTTCGCGGGACGTGCGCCGGTGCTTGAACTACCAACGGATCGACCGCGCCCGGCGATGAAGACTTACAATGGTGCCACGCTGCACACGACCCTGGGCACGGAGCTGACCGCGGAATTGAGGAAAGCGAGTTCGCGGCTAGGCTGCACCCTCTATGTCACACTGCTCTCGGCGTTTCAGATTCTGCTGCACAGGCTCACGCGGCAGTCCGAGGTTGTGGTCGGGATTTCCGCCGCTGGGCAGGCCCTGCTCGACGACGCAAGCCTGATCGGACATTGCGTGCATTTCCTTCCGATGCTGAGCTCGCTGCCAAAAACCTGCCCAGTCAAGGAACATCTGGCATCCACACGCCGGCAGCTTCTTGATGCCTACGATCATCAGGAATTCACCTACGGCACGCTGTTGCGTAAGCTACCGATTCAGCGCGATTCGAGCCGCCTGCCGTTGATCGAAGTTCAATTCAATCTGGAAAAACTCGGGACCAATCTTCACTTCGGTGGACTGCAGACCGAGGTGCAGCCAAATCCCAAAGGATTTGTGAACACCGACCTCTTCCTGAATGTTGCCGAAACGGGCGACGATCTTCTCTTGAATTGCGACTACAACACGGACCTGATCGACCGGAGCACTCTCGAACGGTGGCTGACCTCATACGCGACGCTTCTGCGCGGGATGGCCGCGGATGCAAATCGCGAAGTAGAGGAGTTGGAGATACTGGACGCGGGCGAGCGCAGACTGGTGCTCGACGAATGGAACCGAACTGCAGTCGACTTCGGCCCATTTGAACCGGTCTACCGTACCATCGAGCGGCAAGCGGCCCAGACACCCCATCGGGTTGCAGTGATTTGCGACGGAGTGGAGTGGACGTACAGGGAGCTCAACGCGTACGGCAACCGGATGGCGCGGCATCTGCGCCGCAAGGGCATCCGAGAGGGCTCGCTGGTTGGCGTATGCCTGGAGCGTTCCAACCAGATGCTAGGCGCACTGCTCGGCGTGCTCAAGGCGGGCGCGGCATATCTCCCCCTCGACCCCAGCCATCCAGTGAGCCATCTGGAATTGGTACTGGCGGACGCGCAAGCATCGCTGCTACTCACCCAGGAACATCTGGCCGCGAAGCTGCACACCGACGCGCGGGTGATTTGCCTGGACAGCGAACAGACCTTGTGGGCGAGGGAACATGATGCTGACTTGGAGGCGACCAACGCTGCAGATTCCCTGGCCTATGTGATTTACACCTCGGGATCTACGGGACGGCCCAAGGGCGTGGCCATCGAGCACGGCGCTCTGAGCAATTTGCTGCGCAGCATGGAGCGAGAACCAGGCCTGACCGGCAGCGACACGCTCGTCTCAGTTACGACGCTGTCCTTCGATATTGCGGCGCTGGAACTCTTCCTTCCTCTGATGGCAGGCGCGCGGCTGGTGATCGCCACCAAAGAGCAGGTTCTCAACGGTTACCAACTGCTGAAGGTGGTGGAGGATTCGCAAGCGACCGTGATGCAGGCAACTCCGGCCGGTTGGCGGATCATGCTGGAAGCGGGATGGAACGGCCAACCGCGGCTGAAAGTGTTGTGCGGTGGCGAGGCCTTGCCACGCGATCTGGCCGATTCGCTAATGGCATCGAGCGATGAAGTATGGAATGTCTACGGGCCAACGGAGACGACTATCTGGTCTTCGGCCACCCGACTGGGAAAAAAGACAGGTCCAATTCCGATTGGACCGCCCATTGCCAATACCCAGTTCTACGTGCTCGACGAGCGCATGCAACCGGTGCCGGTAGGCGTGACGGGTGAGCTGTTCATTGGTGGCGCGGGACTCGCGCGCGGCTATTGGCACAGGCCTGAACTGACTGCGGAAAAGTTTCTGTCCAATCCTTTTGGCGCTGGGCGGATCTATCGCACCGGCGATGAGGCGCGCTGGCTCAGGGACGGTCACGTCGAGTTGCTGGGCCGGACCGATTTCCAGGTGAAAGTGCGGGGCTTCCGGATTGAACTGGGCGAAATCGAAGCCGCACTGGCCAGCCATCCCGCGGTACGCGATGCGGTGGTAACGGCCGTCGAAGTCGGGCCTGGAGACAAGCGGCTGGCCGCCTGGGTAGACTCAACATTGGCCGAGCCGCCCGTGGACTTGGACGCGCAACTGCACTCCCTGTTGTCCGCGAAGCTGCCTGAGTATATGCACCCGGCCGTAATTACGGTGCTGCCAGCACTGCCCCGGACCGCCAACGGCAAGATCGACCGCAAGTCTCTTCCGAAGCCTGCTTTTGCCGGCAAGACACAGGAGCGGACATTCACCCCTGCGTCAACACCACAGCAAGAGAAGCTGGCGGCGATTTGGGCCGATGTTCTGAAACTCGATCGAGTCAGCATCACCGACAGCATCTTCGAACTAGGTGCCGATTCTCTGTTGATCTTCCGTATCTCTGCGCGTGCTGGACGGGAGGGTCTGCCAATCCAGCCCGCGCAAATTTTCCAACACCGCACGATCGCCAATCTGTCTAGTGTTCTTGGAGAAACCAGGACCGAAGGTTCCGAGCATCTCCCCACCGGCCCTGCAATTCCCGCTGTTTCCAGAGAGAAATTTCGGAGAATGAAGGCCTGATGGAAAGCACAATGGACAAAATCAATCCCTCTTCGGAGGACGAGCATAGCACGACAGGAGCGAGACCGGAAGTTTTTGTGATGCCAGCGACACCGTGCCAGATGCGCTTCTGGTTGCTGCACCAGATGCGCCCCGGCAATCACGCGCTGAACATGCCGATCGCATGGACATGCCGGGGAGAGCTTGATCCCAATCTGGCGGCCGCCGCGCTAACTCAGCTGATAATTCGCCACGAGTCGCTGCGAACCACGTTCGAGGTAGTGGATGACCAGTTGTCTCAGGTGATTCGTCCGCCTTTCGCAGTACCTTTGCCAGTAGACGACTTACAGCATCTGCCGAATGATGCGCGTCAAGAGCAAGCCGGCGCGATCATCCAGCGGCAAGCCCGTATTCAGATGGATATGGAAGCCGGACCGCTGTTCTTCGCCCGGTTGATTCGAATGGGAGCCGGCGAGCATATTCTTCTGCTTACCATCCATCACAGCGTGTGCGACGGATGGTCGAACGGGGTCGTGCTTCGGGATTTTGCCGCCATCTACGACGGTCTGGCGCGCAATATTCCCGCAGCGCTGCCAGAGCTGCCAATTCAGTTCGGCGATTTCGCGGTCTGGCTGGACCAATGGAGAAAAGGAAGAGAGTCGACGGAATCTCTGGAGTATTGGCGCGATACTTTGGGCGGGGATTTTACGCCTCTTCGCATCCAGCGAGACTTTCCCGAGAGCGGACGCGAAGAACGGGGCGACATTGAGACTCTTCTGCTGGCTCCGGAACTAGCGCATCAGGCGCGGGATTTCTGCGCGGCCCGCGGAGTGACGCTTTACATGCTGCTGCTCTCGGTCTACGCTGCAACGCTTTTCCGGCTGACCGGCCAGGGAGACATTCTTATCGGCACGCCTTGCGCCAACCGGCGTCCGGAAACGGAAGACTTGATCGGGCCCTTCTCCAATCCTCAAGTTATCCGGATGCGAATGGAGAAAGAAGACAGTCTCGGGAAGATTCTGGACCGCACTCGCATCTGGTCGCTAGGCGCGGTAGCTCATCAGAGCCTTCCCTTCGAGGATCTGAACGAAGACGAGTTTTTCTCGCGTGCGCAGAACCAGCTTTCTCTCCAAGTGTATTTTATCTATCAAAAGGCGTTCATGCAGGCCCAGCATACGCCGTCTCTGGAGATTGTCCCCTTGCGTTCCGTCAGTCCGGGAACAATGTTTGATCTGATGTTGAGCATCGTGGAGCGCAACGAAGGTCCGCGTCTGCAGTTGGAATACGACCCAGGATTCTTTCGTGTTTCGACCATCCAACGCATTCTGAAGCTGTATGTGCGCACCCTTGAAACCTTGTTGTCGAATGCGGAAAGCCCCGTAGGTGAAGTTTCGAAGCAGGGCGATAACGGGCTACAGCCGATGGCGGTGTCAAGTGGTAACGCAGAGCCCGGCAATCGGAATGGGCATCGGAGCTTCGGCCTGAATCAGGAAGTGTTGGCCTCCGGCAAGCAGCGCGAAGAGCATTTGGCGCCACGCGATCTGTTGGAGTCGCAGCTTGCAGCAATCTGGGAGACGGCGATGGGGATCAAGAACCTCAGCATTCGGGATAGCTTCTTCGATCTCGGAGGGCGGTCTTTGGCCGCGATGCGAATCGTTTCCCGAATCAATAAGACCTATTCGCTCGATTTTGGCTTAGCCACTCTGTTCACTGGCCACACGGTTGAGCGGATGGCGGAACTGGTTCGCAATCGCCTTGCGGCTAACGTGGGTTCCTCAATCGTACCCATGCAGCCGAATGGATCTGAAGCCCCTCTGTTTATCATTCACGGCGCCGGAGGAAATATTATCCGCTTCTATCAGCTAGCAATGCTTGTAGGGACCGACCGACCGGTCTATGGCATACAGGCGCAGTCCCTGCTGGCTGGCCAACCCGCGCTGCTTCGCCTGGAAGATCAGGCCGCGTATTATCTGGCCGAGATTCGGGAAATCCAGCCAAAGGGACCATATTACTTTCTTGGATACTCCTTTGGCGGCACAATTGCCCTGGAAATCGCGCATCGGTTGCACGCACTGGGAGAGAAAGTAGAGCTATTGGGCTTGCTCGATAGCCGGCAGCGCGATTGCATGTTTGTGGCGCAACGGCAGGATTCGATGCGTACGCGGCTTGACCGCCGCATCGCGCGCTTCTTGGGGAATTTTGGTTCTCTTTCAGTGCGTCAGAAGGTTGCTTATCTAAATGAAAAGCTAGTTACACGAATCCTGCGCTGGATCTACAAGGCAGCCTTCGCTCTCGGTTTTCGTTCCGTACCTTCGTTCATGAAGAGCACAGATGATATTTCGTGGGTTGCGGCGATGAACTACGAAGCGCGGCCTTGGCTTGGACCGGTATCGCTCTTCCGCACCGCCATCCAGCCCGACCCGCGTCTGCCGATGGACCTGGGATGGACGCCGTTGGCGAAGGGCGGTGTTGAGGTATATGAACTGCCCGGCGATCACGATTTGATATTCCGGGAACCGAATATTCAGGTTTTGGCGACACAGATTCGAGCCCGCCTGGAACAGTCCACTCTGAAACGATCTGATGCGGCCGAGGTTCGTATTCAGGAGCCCGCCATCATAGCAAAGTAACTGGAAAGTGACCAGGAAATCGCTCGATGCCAATCATTCGTCACGTGTATATGGTGCTCTCACCTCGCTCTCTGAGTTATGCCAGAGATGCGCTGGAGAGCTTGTTTTGTAACTCAGTTGAGCCGCTTCACCTGCGTCTCATCACCGACTCGACGCAGGACAAGGATGAGTTATCGGAGACCTTGGCGGTACTGGATGCCAAGGCGCATCATTGGACGGTGTACTCTGAGCAAGATCTAGCCGCACGTGAGGAAGCGCTCTTCGCGGGCCACAACAATCTGCGCGCTTTCCGTCGCGGGCACCCCTGTTGGCGCAAGATTACGGACCCGCTGCTGGTGAGTGATCCTGGTGAAGAGCTGGTCCTGCTCGACCCCGACCTTTACTTCCCAAACCGCTTTCAGTTTGAGCCGACACCTGAGAATGGATTGCTGCTGATGTGGCAGCGGCCGAATTGCCTCTTTCCGCCTGAGGTGGTCAGCACGGCCATCAACGGCGGTATAAGGCTTGCGCACCACGTGGATATTGGGGTCGCGCATTGGCGCGCGTCAGCGGATCTGGATTGGATGGACTGGTTGGTAGGCAAGCTGGGTGGCGGTAAGCTGCCGCGCATTATGCATGTTGAAGCGATTGTGTGGGCAGCTCTAGCCATGCGCGTCGGCGGAGGCCACCTCGATCCTCTCTATTGGAAGTGCTGGCGCCGTTCGCCGGCAAAACGAGTGGTGACGAAACTGGGCGTAAGCGGCCTGCACATTCTCAAGTCTGAACCTTGGCCTAGCCTGAAATGCTTTCACGCAGGCGGCGAGGCAAAGTGGTGGCTTCATGCTGCTCGGGAAACTGGGCTGCTGGATGGCCGGGCCACGCACACCCAACCGGGTCGCACCCTTCCATTTGTGGAACTGACACCAGCACATTATGCGCGTGAACTAGTTTTCAAGCGCATGCTCCAGGCAGTGGGCTACTACCAAATCTTCCGTACCGCGTGAGTTTTATGCGAATCTGTGTTGTCGCCGAACACGCCTCGACACGCTTCGGCGGCGAGGCCATCCTTCCCGTGCACTACTTTCGCCTGTTGCGGTCGCGCGGCATCGAGAGCTGGCTCTGCGTCCACTCGCGCACGCAGGGCGAAGTTGCGGAGCTATTTCCGAATGACCTTGACCGGATTCTGTTCATTCCTGACCTATGGATTCAAAAGCTGCTCTTCTCTCTCAGTGGTTATCTGCCCAGACGGTTGTCTGAATCGACGTTGGGACTTTTCAACCAGCTCATTACGCAATTCTGTCAACGCAGGGTCGTACGCCAACTGGTCCGTGACCAGCAGATCAATGTAATACACCAGCCAATTCCGGTCGCCCCACGCTTTCCTTCTGCTCTGTTTGGTCTCGGTGCACCGGTGGTGATCGGACCGCTGAACGGCGGGATGGAATACCCGCCCGCATTTCGCGGCTCCGAGTCGTGGATGAGCCGTGCATTGCTTGCTTTTGTCCGGCTGTTTACGGACGCCGTCAACACGCTGCTGCCAGGAAAGAAATATGCTAGTGTCGTGCTGGTGGCCAATGAACGTACCCGTCGGGCTCTGCCTTCGGGTATTCGTGGCAGGGTAATCGAACTGGTGGAGAACGGAATCGACGTTGGCCTTTGGCAGGGAGCTGTCGGCGACCAAGAGAGCGTGAGTCCCCGCTTTGTCTTCCTCGGACGCCTGGTCGATTGGAAAGCGGTGGATGTTGTGATTTGGGCGCTGGGTAAGGTTCCATCCGCCGAACTGGAAATCATCGGCGCTGGACCTATGTTGGAAACCTGGCGATCATTGGCCAGCGAGTTGGGGGTAAAGGACCGCGTTCATTTCACCGGTTGGCTAACGCAGGAGGAATGTGCGGCCCGTCTACGAGCCTCTGTTGCGCTGGTACTGCCGAGTCTTTATGAATGCGGAGGCGCTGTGGTGTTGGAAGCCATGGCTATGGGCAAGCCAGTGATCGCCACCAACTGGGGCGGTCCGGCGGACTATCTGGACGCTTCATGCGGAATTCTTGTGGAGCCGCAGAACCACTCGATCCTGGTGGCTGGCTTTGCTGAAGCCATGCAGAAGATGATCGACTTTCCTGCACTGCGGAAATCTATGGGCGCCGCTGGACGCGAACGCGCTGTTCGCGATTTTGATTGGCAGCGAAAGGTCGACCAGGTAATCAGCATTTATCGTGCGCTTGCTGAAAACTCGGAAGTTCCCAAAGAGTTTGAAGAAAATCGTACTTCTTCTGCCACAGTTTCCGAACTCAACTGAAGGTGGTTCCGGTCACGTATGGACGCGAATTTCCAAAACACGAAACTGTACGCCGGGAGTTCGGCAATGGCTCTGGATGGAGAACTGCGCACAGACTCCGCGCCCACCACTGAGGTCACGACGGCTAAAGCCCCTAGTGCGGCGGCAACAAAGCGGCTCGTCTATCTCCTGAGCCGCTACCCTGCTGTTTCACACACATTTTTTCTGAATGAAATACGCGAACTGAGAAAGCAGGGCTTCACGGTCGAGGTCGCCTCAATCAACCAGCCTGACCGCGTACGCTCGGCAATGCCCGCGGCTGAGGTTGAAGAAGCAGAGAAGACGTTCTATATCAAGTCTACGGGCGCCGCATGGGCAGCGGTGGTTGCGGCGAAGACGCTTCTGTTGAGACCTGGAGTATTTATCCGCGGATTGGTGGCTGCTATGCGCTTGGGGCGATGGGATCTCAGCGCAACTCTCTTCGCGTTTTTCTATTTCGCGGAGGCGCTTATCCTGGGCGACTGGATGCGTTCGCGCGGTCATCGTCATCTGCACATTCACTTCTGCGGACCAGTTGCGACGGTGGGCATGTTGGCTTCCATGGCTTGGGGATTCTCCTACTCACTGACCGTTCATGGTCCCGACGAATTCTATGATGTTGAGAAGTTCTACCTCCGGCAGAAAGTCGAGCACGCGAGTTTCATTCTTTGTATCAGTGACTATTGCCGCAGCCAGCTAATGCGCATTTCAGCCCCTGAACACTGGGACAAAATGCATGTGGTGCGGTTGGGGATCGATCCGAATGTCTTCTGTCCGATGCGTGAACAGCCTAAGACGGAGCGCACGCTGGAAGTACTCTGCGTGGGGCGGCTGGTTCCGTCGAAGGGCCAGCTTATTCTGTTGCGGGCCTGCGGAATCCTGCTCTCCCAAGGCCATTCTCTCCGGGTACGTCTAGTAGGCGCGGGGCCGGACCGTGAACATTTGGAGGCCTTCGCCGAGCAGAAGAATATTGCGGTGATCTTCGAGGGAGCAAAGAGCCACGACGAGACGCGGCAGTTGCTTGAGAGCGCGGATATCTTCGCTTTGGCCAGTTTCGCAGAGGGCGTGCCCGTGGCGTTGATGGAGGCAATGGCGATGGAGATTCCCTGCGTGAGCACCCGCATCGCCGGAATTCCGGAGCTGATTCGCGATGGGCTCGATGGGCTGCTGGTTCCTGCCTCTTCGACTGAGGCTCTGGCCTCGGCGCTGGAACGGCTCATTGAAGATCCGCTACTGCGGCGCAGCCTTGGAGTTGCTGGTTCGAAGCGGGTGCTCGATCTCTACAACCTGCCGCTCAATGTAGGCTCGCTAGCTCGTGTGTTTCGAGAACGCGCGCCTAATAGTCTTTGAAAAACTATGCATACTGAAAATCTGTCCTCATTCCAATTCGACGTTTCTATTGTCATCGTGTCTTTCAACACCCGCAATGTGCTGCGGGAATGCCTGCACTCGGCCTATCGCGAAGCAGGCTCGCTGCGCGTCCAGATCATTGTGGTCGATAACGCTTCGACGGACGGATCTCCCGCAATGGTTGAGCAGGAGTTTTCGAATGTGCTGTTGGTGCGGAGTGAAATCAACCTGGGCTTTGGTCCCGCAAACAACCTGGGTTTCAAGTTGGCGGCCGGACGTTACATTGTGCTCCTCAATTCCGACGCGTTTCTGAGCGAAGGATCGCTAGAGCGCTCCGTGGCACACATGGACGCGACCCCCAACGCAGGACTTGGTGGCGGGCGACTGATCGGGCGCGATGGCTCGTGGCAGCCATCGGCGCGCATGTTTCCCACGGTCGTCAGCGATCTGATTGTGCTTTCCGGACTTGCAGCGCGTTTTCCGCACTCACGTTTCTTTGGGCACACCGACCGTACTTGGGCTAGCCCCATGGAAGCTGCAGAGGTCGACTGGGTTCCCGGTGCGTATTCGATCATCCGCGCCGAGGCACTGGCGGCAGTTGGCCCCTTCGACCAGCGTTTTTTCCTTTACTACGAAGAAGTTGACTTTTGTAAACGCATCAAGAACGAGGGGTATTCAATCTGGTATTGGCCGGATATTGTCGTCGTGCATATCGGTGGAGAATCCTCGCGTCAGGTTAGGTCGCTTCAACTCTCGAGAACCGGAGCGCAGCTTACTCTCTGGCGCATGCGAAGCATGCTGCTCTACTATCGGAAGCATCATGGATCATCCGCATGGTGCGCTATGGCGGTCGAGGCGGTCTGGTATTGGCTACGGTCGCAGCGCAGACGCTGGAGCAAGAATCCCGATCGCCGTGCCAGCGCTCGCGTCGATCAATCAATGATCTCGATCATGAACACGGCATGGCGCGAAACAAAAGGTGGACGCTTTTCTCCGGAGCAGCCATGGTGAAGAGCCTTTGGCGAAGGATACTCGACGAAAGTGGGAAGATCAATTTGACTGAAGATTCCATGCGCCGCAAGCTTAAGTCGTCGCTTACGTCGTTCTTGTCTGCGGCTTACCGGGCAACGGCCAGTCTGCGGCGAAACATAGCGCACATCCGCAACCACGCCCTGCTTTCGTCCAAGCTGGTTGAGCCGCTCGATACCTCGGTCGTGGTACTGGGCCCGGCGGAAGTGCATGGCACGGGCATGATTCACTTTGGACGGGAAGCGCTATTGTATCCCGGGCTATATTTGGAGACTGAGGAAAACGGATCGATTGAGATCGGCGACGGCGTCGTGCTTTCACGCGGAGTTCACATTGTCTCGCGAGCTGAGATCACGATAGGTGACGGAACGATGATTGGCGAATATTCGGGTATTCGCGATTCAAATCATGTACGGATTCCGGGTTTGACAATTCGCGAATCTGGACACATAGCGCGCCCCATCGTGATCGGCTGCGAGGTGTGGATCGGGCGCGGCGTAACCGTACTGAGCGGTGTCACTATTGGGGACGGCGCGACAGTGGGGGCAAATGCCGTGGTCACACACGATGTGCCGCCGGGTGTAACTGTGGTGGGAGTGCCGGCGCGAGCGGTCGATGCTGCCGCTGTTTCGCGCAGCTGAATCTGAATTTCAAAACTGCGGACACCCCGCAAGATTGAGGTTAGGTTTGTTCCAGAACATCCGTGAGGACTGGCGCACGTACGACCGTCAACTCTCCCGTCAGGGCCTGTGGGCCATGGCTGTGTACCGCTATGGACGGTGGCGTTACACCATTCGCTGGCGTTGGTTGCGGGCGCCCTTTTCTTTTCTCTATAAAGTGCTCAAGCCTGTCTCCGAGATACTGACAGGAATCGAGCTTCCCTGTGAAGTTACATTGGGAAGGCGATTTCGCATCGACCATTTCGGAGGAATTGTCATCAGCGGCGACGCCGTCTTTGGAGATGACTGCGTGATTCGCAATGGAGTCACCGTGGGACTGAAGCATGCCGGTCAGCGTGGCGCGCCCATTCTCGGAAACCGCATAGATATAGGCGCCGGGGCCAAGATCCTGGGTGCGATCCGAATTGGGGACGATGTGCTGATAGGAGCCAACGCAGTAGTCCTCACTGATGTGCCGTCCAACTCCATTGCGGTCGGAGTTCCGGCGCGAGTGCTTCGGCGAAAGACAGCGTCTCCAGCAACGAGCGAGGAAATGGTGGATGCCGAGACGACCGAAGAACGGGAGTTGTATGCAAGAAATCTCTGAGAGCATTTCACCCCATTGCGCAGACGCTGTGTTGCCTTCGCTTTCGATCGTCATCATCGGGCGCAATGAGGGACAGCGGCTGGCCAGATGCCTTGAGTCCATTAAGCTGGTGCAGGGCGTCGCTGTCGTTGAGGTGATCTATGTAGATTCCGCCTCGACCGATGGAAGCCCTGAAGTAGCCTCCGAGCATGGCGCAACCGTGATCGTGGTTCACCCGGAGCGGCCAACAGCTGCGATCGGGCGCAACGCCGGCTGGAGGCGTGCAGCATCCGATCTGATCCTCTTCCTAGACGGCGATACAGTGCTCGACCCTGAGTTTGCCCAGGCGGCGTGCGATGCCTTGCGGCGAGAGCCTTCGATTGCGGCTGTGTGGGGGCACCGCCGCGAAATCCATCCCGAAGCATCTATATACAATCGCGTACTCGACCTCGACTGGGTGTACCCTCCGGGACTTACGGATTTCTGCGGCGGCGACGTGTTGATGCGCCGCGAGGTGCTCGTAGAAACGGGAGGCTTTGACGAGAGGCTGATCGCCGGCGAGGAGCCCGAGCTCTGCCGGCGCATAAGAGCGCGGGGATTCAGCATCCTGCACATTGACCACGCCATGACTGGGCACGATTTAGAGATCACTCGATGGAGCCAGTATTGGAAACGCGCTACAAGGGCTGGCCATGCTTATGCCGAAGTGTCGGAGCGATTCAGGAACAGCACAGATCCGTTCTGGACCTCAGACCGAAAACGAAATTTAATTCGCGGGAGCTGCTGGCTGGTTTCGCTGACCGCCGCTATCGTCGCCAGCGTGCACTTTGGAGTTTTTCCCGTTGCACTCTGGCTCGCGCTGCTGTTGTTGTTGTCGTTGCGATCGGCGTGGAAGGCTCGATGGAAGCGGGCCACGCCAGGAATTCTGGTGCTCTATGGAATTCATTCTCACTTGCAGCAAATTCCAATTCTCATGGGACAACTACAATATGAACTGAGCAAGAGACGGAGAAAGGCGCAGAAACTGATCGAGTACAAGGAGAGGCCCGCCGATTGAAATCGAGGAGATGCGGCGCGCGCCACAAGCCATTTCAACCTTCAATGCGGTCTTCAAGCAATTGCGATAGGAATCCTATGAGACTTACAGAATACTTTGAGCGACTCTATGTCATCAATCTTCCCCAAAGGGGGGATCGGCGCCGGGAAATGGCACGCGAATTGTCGAAAATTGGAGTTGGCTTTCGCAGCTCTTCTGTCCGGCTGTTTGAAGCCGTTCGGCCGGAAGCACCGGGCGACTTCCCCAGCATAGGGGCGCGCGGAGCCTTTCTTAGTCATTTGGGAATTTTGAAAGAGGCACGCACTCAAAATCTGCAACGAATATTGATTTTTGAGGACGATCTTAACTTCGTTCCTGACTTTCCCACGAAAATTGGAACGGTGGTGGAGGAACTGGAGCGCAAGGATTGGAGCGTGTTCTACGGAGGTTATGTTCTTCCTTCTTCCTTGGAGCCAGAGAGCCGCGAAGCACTGATCCATGCAGATCCTTCGCTCCCGATTCAGACTGCGCATTTTGTCGGTTTTCGGGGACAAGCAATCGGCGAAGCAGTTTGTTTTCTTGAAAAACTGCTCACGCGGCCAGGTGGGGATCTGCAAGGTGGACCGATGCACGTCGACGGCGCATACAGTTGGTTCCGAGCAGCATTTCCACATAGACTCACACTGCTTGCCACTCCGCAGCTTGGATATCAAAGAAGCTCTCGATCAGACATTTACGACCTTCGCTGGTTTGACCGCACGCCGGGTGTTCGTCACGCCATTGCGGGGTTGCGACAACTAAGAAATTCCGTGCTGAGTTAGCTCGGACAACTTACAAGACTGATAACCTGGTCAGGGATCTTTTGATCAAGTTACAAAACAAGATATGCGAAAAAATCACTCTATCGGAGAGCGGCAGCCATGCAGCAGTGCGCACAAAGACTGTTGATTGGCGGTCTGGCGCTGGCCGCGGCCGCGGCAGCTCCATTGCACCTTAGCGCACAGACGGCTTTGACTCTGACGGTGGAGGATAGCTCCGGCGCCGCGCTGGCGGGCGCGACGGTCGTGGATGAGGCAGGCCGCCAACTCGGTCGCACTAACAATGAAGGCAGGTTGGCTGTCCCATGTGCCGCTTCCTGCAATTTACGCGTAGCCGCTGCGGGATTTTTCGAGAAGCATTTACAACTTAGCGCCGATACGGCGATTCGGTTGAAACCTGCCTCAACCAACGAAGAAGTTACAGTGACCGCCTATCGCGCGCCGCTGGGCGCGCTGGAGAGCCCAACTACTTCGCGGCTGCTTTCGCAAACTGCGCTTGACACAACTCCGGCAATAACGCTGGATGGCGAGATGCGCCAATTGCCCGGCGTCGAATTGTTTCGCCGCTCCAGTTCACTGGTGGCAAATCCATCTTCGCAAGGTGTCAGCCTGCGTGGCTTGGGTTCTACGTCGGCCAGCCGCACACTGGTGACCGAGGACGATGTTCCGCTCAACGACCCTTTCGGCGGGTGGATTCACTGGGAAGAGCAGCCGGAACTCTCGGTCAAAAGCATTGAGCTGGTGCGCGGCGGCGCTAGCGACCTGTATGGATCAAGTGCCATCGGCGGCATCATCAGCCTCGCGCCATCGCGGCCCACATCCGATTTAGCCGAGTTGAGGAGCAGCTACGGCGCGGAGGGCACCTTCGACGACAGCATGAGCCTCCAGGCCAAACGCGGAGTCTGGGGTCTAATGTTCGACGGTGGCGTTCTTGGCACCGATGGTTACATCCAGGAGGCTCCGTGGCAACGCGGCCCGGTGGACATTGCCTCCAATATGCACAGCCAGAACGGTGTAATTCTCGCTGAGCACGACACTGCCAGCCGGCTTCGGCTCTTTGTGCGAGGAAGCGGCTTTAACGAGGCGCGCAACAACGGAACTCCGCTCCAGACCAACGGAACTCGTCTCTGGCGATACGCAACAGGCGGCGATTGGCAGGGTCCGCACAACGGTTCCTTAACCATGCGACTCTACGGCTCGACGGAGCATTACCGCCAGACCTTTTCGAACATCGCGAATCCAACCACTTTGCGCAATAGCGAGACGCTCACCAAGTTCTCCCTAACTCCTGACAACGAGTTAGGCGCCACAGCCCATTGGAGCCAGCCGCTAGGCGCGGGATTGCTCATTGTGGCAGGGGCCGACACGCACGATGTCCGCGTGTGGGATCGGGAGCAGAGCTTTGTAAGCTCCCCACCCCTGACCAATCTGCATGATCATCAACGAGACTCCGCGGCTTATGCCGAGTTGATGTGGGTCAGGCACGCTTGGACGATGACCGCCTCCAGCCGCATGGACTGGTTCCAGAACTATGACGGCCAACAGCTATCGTGGAGCGGGTCAAGTTGGACGCCATCTGCCACCCAACCCCCGCAGTTCGACCAGCGGGTTTTCGATCCCCGTCTTGGTCTTGCGCGCAAGCTCTGGAATCACTGGGCAATCTCCAGTTCTGGCTTCCGCGCCTTCCGCTCGCCCACTCCCAACGAACTCTACCGCTCCACCCAAGTGGGCAACCAGCTCACTCTTCCCAACGGTACATTGCTCAGCGAGCGCGCCACCGGCTGGGAGGCTGGACTAGCCACCGAGTGGCGCTGGGGCACCATTCGCTCCAGCTACTTTCTCACCCAGGTTAATCGACCCATTACTGCGGTGATTATTAACGCGAAGTCTTCTCCAATCCTTTTGCAGCGCGAAAATCTTGGTCAGATCGAGAGCCGCGGCGTGGCCTTGGACTTTACGCTCGCACCTCGACGCTGGATGGCCATTGATGGCGGATATCAATATGCTCATGGGACAGTGACGCAAGACAATCTCGAAGCCTCGCTCGTGGGCAACTGGATTCCCGAGGTCGCCCGCAACATGGCCACGCTGAACATGCACGCTTACCAACCGCGAATTGGCACTATCAATCTGCAAAGCCGGCTGAGTGGCCGGCAGTTTGATGATGCAGCCAATGCCGCGCTACTCCATGGGTATTTCCGTCTGGACGCCTACGCTTCGCACAACTTCGGTGAACGCTTCGAGATGTTCACGGCCGGCGAAAACCTGTTTGACCGCCAAATCGAAGTTGCTAAAACTCCCACGACCACTCTCTCCATGCCCCGCGTCGCGCGGGTAGGCTTCCGGGTGCGGCTAGGTGGTACGGGCAGATAAGTCGCAGCCTCTGCGCAACTAGAATCTACAGAGGATCTTCGAGATTCGCCGCCATGAAGCGGATTTCGCCGGAGTGCTTTCTGCCGCCGACCACCGAGCGGAATCCCGCTGGAACTCACATATGTTGCCGATATAGTTCGGTGGCACGCCATCAGATTACATTCTGATGGCGTGCCACCGAACTACGCCTCTCCATTCTCCCTATTTCTCAACCTCGCATCTCGATCCCATTGCGGGACTTCATTCCTGCTTGACTATCAGCATGACCGTGGTGGATTGCGATACCGTGCCCAACACTCCGGTCACAGTCACCGCATAGGATTGCTGTGATTGCCCTAAGAAATCGCTTGATCCGCAACCGCCTAGCCCGGTCACGGCAGCGATGGCTGTAGCGAGCAGCAACAGCGTCGGAATCGTGCGACACAACTGCTTGCCGGCCCGGCGCATCCTGCCCGCAAAGGGCAGCAGTAGCAGCCCCAGCGCAAGTGGGGCCATCCGGGAAGCTAGCTTGCCGTCAATACCATCTGACCGTTGCATGGCCGACGTGGCCTGCGGCAACTGGACCGTCAAGGTTACTGCCGTGGTGCCCGCTCCTTGTGCCACTGTGGCCGGCGAGAAGCTGAACGTCGCTCCCGCCGGTAACCCGTTTGCCGACAGCTTGACCTGGGCCGGGAATGTGGTTGCCGGAGACAACGGAACTACCGAGAGAGCGTAGGTCGCCGCCCCCCCTGGTGTTACCGTCGCCGAAGTGTCTGAGGGGGTGATACTGAAATTTTCGATGCCCCCAGTGAGCGCACTGCCATTGATGGTGTAGGCCCCGCTGGCAACCGCGCTGTTGGTATAATTCGTCTCGACCGCCATGGCTTCCAACGTTTCGGATGCGCTGACTGTGATCGCGCCGCTGTATATCATCGACGAGGTCGTAGGCGTGGTGCCGTTTGTGGTGTAGTAAATGGTGGTACCGGCGTTCGAGTCGCTGATCGTTACCATCTGCGATCCAGAGTAGGTCCCAGGCGTTGGGCTGAACGAGGGTGTCTGTAGCACTGGTGCAATGATGTAAGCCGCCGTGACTATCGGGCTGCTGGTATAGCCCGCCTCGATGGCAATGGCCTTAAACGTCTCGTTGGAGCTCACCCAGATCGGACCCATATACATGGTAGACGACGCAGTGGGTGTGGTCCCGTCGGTAGTGTAGTAGATGAGCGCGTTAGTCGCCGAGTCACTAATGGCCACTCCTTGCGCTCCGTAGTAGGTCCCGGGCGCAAGCGAGAACGTCGGCGCAGGCAGGGCCGAAGAGATGGTGTAAGCCGCCGTCGCCGCTGGACTGTTGGTATAGCCCGTCTCAACGGCGATCGCTTCCAATGTCTCCGTTGCGCTTACCGTGATCGCACCATTGTATTTGGACGACATCGTAGTCGGCGTAGTTCCGTTGGTGGTGTAGTAGATGGTCGTGCCTGCCGTTGCGTCGCTGATAGTTACAGACTGCGATGTTGTGTAAGTACCACCCGCCGGTGAGAATGTCGGAGCAGGCAGCGTCGAAGTGATGGTATAAGCCGCGGTCGCTGCTGGACTGTTGGTATAGCCCGTCTCAACGGCGATTGCTTCCAATGTCTCCGTCGTGCTTACCGTGATCGCGCCAGTGTATTTGGACGACGATGTAGTCGGTGTAGTTCCGTTAATGGTGTAGTAAATCGTCGTGCCTGCCGTCGCATCGCTGATAGTTACAGATTGCGATGTTGTGTAAGTGCCGGCCACCGGGCTTAACGTAGGTATTGGCAGCACAGGGTTAATCGCATAAGCCGCCGTCGCCACAGGGCTGTTGGTATAGCCCGCCTCAACCGCGATAGCTTCCAAGGTTTCCGTCGTGCTTACCGTAATCGCACCGCTATACTTCGTCGCCGAAGTCGTCGGCGTAGTTCCATTGGTGGTGTAGTAGATGGTCGCGCCTGCCGTCACGTCACTGATGTTCACCGTTTGCGGCGTGGTGTAAGTACCGGTTGCGAGTGAGAACGTAGGTGCCGACACTGCTGGAGCGATGGTGTACAAAACCGAAGCCACGGCACTGTTGGTATAGCCCGCCTCTATTGCCATGGCCTCTACGGTCTCTGTCACACTCACCGTGATTGGGCCGGTATATAACGTCGACGAGGCTGTCGGCGCAGTGCCGTTAGTGGTGTAGTAGATGCTGGCGCCTGTCGATGAATCGTTGATGGTCACCGACTGGGGTGAGGGATAAGCAACGGGGCCTCCAGCCAAGCTGAACGACGGTGTCTGCAGCACCGGAGCGATGGTATATGCCGCCGTCGTTACAAGACTGTTCGTATAACCTGTCTCCACCGCGATCGCCCGCAACGTCTGCGTTGAACTTTGCCAGATTGGACTCATGTAGATGGTCGACGACGTGCTAGGCGTGGTGCCGTTGGTGGTGTAGTAAATAACAGTGCCCGGCGCGGTGTCGCTGATAGTCACCGATTGGGGTGAAGTATAAGTGCCAGCCACAGGTGAAAACACGGGTGCCGGCAGTACCGAGCTATTAATAGTGTAAGCCGCCGTCGCAGCGGGACTGTTCGTATAGCCCGCCTCTACTGCGATTGCTTCCAGCATCTCCGTCACGCTTACTGTAATCGCACCGCTATACACGCTGGACGAAGTGGTCGGCGTAGTTCCGTTGGTAGTGTAGTAGATGGTAACACCGGCCGTGGCGTCGCTAATAGTCACCGTCTGCGATGTTGTATAAGTACCGGCCGCTAGCGAAAATGTTGGCGCGGGAAGTACCGAAGAGATAGTGTAAGCCGCTGTAGCTACCGAGCTGTTGGTATAGCCCGTCTCCACAGCGATTGCTTCCAGCGTCTCCGTCGTGCTTACTGTAATCGCACCGCTATACACGCTGGATGAAGTAGTCGGCGTGGTGCCGTTGGTGGTGTAATAGATGGTCGTTCCTGCAGTCGCGTCGCTAATAGTCACCGTCTGCGATGTTGTATAAGTACCGGCCGCTAACGAAAATGTTGGCGCGGGAAGTACCGAAGAGATAGTGTAAGCCGCTGTAGCTGCCGGACTGTTGGTATAACCCGTTTCCACTGCGATAGCTTCCAGCGTCTCCGTCGCACTTACAGTGATTGCGCCACCGTACACGCTGGACGAAGTAGTCGGCGTAGTTCCGTTAGTGGTGTAGTAGATAATCGTTCCTGCCGTCGCATCGCTGATAGTCACCGCCTGCGATGCGGTATAAGTGCCGGCTGCAGGCGAGAACGTCGGTGACGGAAGTACCGAAGAGATAGTGTAAGCCGCTGTAGCTACCGGACTGTTGGTATAACCCGTTTCCACTGCAATAGCTTCCAGCGTCTCCGTAGCGCTTACAGTGATTGCGCCACCGTACACACTGGACGAAGTAGTCGGCGTAGTTCCGTTGATGGTGTAATAGATAGTCGTGCCTGCCGTCGTGTCGCTGATAGTCACCGCCTGCGATGCGGTATAGGTCCCGGCTGCAGGGGTGAATGTCGGCGCTGCCGCGGCTGTCACGCCTGTCGAAGTGTAATCCAGAGCAGTAACAGAAAAGGGCGGCAAGGAAATCGAACTTGGGCTAGATAGAGTAGTTGTCTCGATCGAAACGGTAGCTGCCGTCAGGTTCGTCGCGGTCCCAGTCGGCGCTTCGTTCATATCATCCAGCGCGCCTGGCGCGTACTGTCTTTGAGTCACTGTTCCAGCGGGGGGATTCGTTCCCGAAAAACTGACGGTATGGTTGCTGGAGAGATCCGTATTGATCAACACCAGGGATCGCTTGGTTCCATTTTCAAAGCAGAACGCGTAAAGATAAGGAACGTTGGTCATTGCCGGCATAGCTTCAATGCCGTTTGGAGAGCCCGCGAAGTCATACGTCAAGTTGTTGGCGATCGGGCAGGAGTACATGGGACCGATGATCGACTGGTTCACCAGTTGTACACCTAGGAACGTCGGACGCACATTGTTCGTTGCGCCGCCCATGTCGACGACGTTTCCCCAAAGTTTCGCTGTCATTCCACCCGATGCGCCGTTAATGTATTCACTCAACGCGAAGAACGATTGCGGACGGATGCCATAGTATTGCAGATTAAGCAGCGGCTGAAGGGCCATGACCACCCCCTCGCCGGCTCCGGCATTGATGTAGTCCAGATGTGTCTGGTCGAGGCTGCCACTGATTGTGCCTTGGCCCCACTCGTAGATATTGACATTGCAGTTTGTCGTCCCTGATGCGCCGCAGGTGGTCTGAGACTGATAGTCGTGAACAGATTGATAAAAGTTCCTGATATCGGTGGGGTTGGTCACCTTCTCCCAGGGATCGATCATCGCCGGCTGCCAGAGATCCGCATCCGTCGCAAAACTGTTCACATTCCCATACGTATAGTCCTCGATCTCGATCGAATCGGGATGCGCTCTTGCGATCGCTTCGTCCATCGTGTAGCTGATAGCTGTCTGAGCATTCATCACTAGATCGAACGAAGATGCGGAATAATAACTGTCCGCGCGCATCGCGGCATAGATGTCCCTGGCACGCACGCTGTAGTCGTAATAATACTCGTTGTTGGGTGCGCTACTCCGCATGGCAAGCGACGCACCGGCAAAGGATTGCCCGTTCCAGCACTCATTGCAGAAGGAAAGATGAATCGTACTGAAGACACTGGTCCAAGGATTTGTCTGCCCCAAAGCGGCACGCCGAGCGCCGTAGGTTGTGGTCGCCGGACTAGCCAGAAATTCAATAAGATTCGCCGCATCGGCCGTGGAGAAGGTCACCGGAACTTCGAAGTAAGGTTGAGCGTTGAGCAGTTGGCAGATAACCAGATAATCCTCGAGCGAAAGACTCTCCGCACCTGCTCCGCCGGGTCCTACAAAATAACCCGTGCCTCCGCTGGTTGGCGCGTGTGCATAGTCAGGCTCTGTCCAGTTGCTCATGGTTTCAGCGTTCTGGTTCACCCAATAGCGAAACATACCGGGATTGTTGCCGATCGAAGGGCCATAAAAGTTCTGTAACGTTTGAATGACTTCATCGCGCAAAACTGTAGTGTTGCTGGAATTGCCGGAGGTCTTCTCGAAGCTGACGTTGTCGAGATAAACTGATCCTCCCGTAACCTGTATTGTTACCTCGGCATTGCCCGGCTGCGTGGCGCCAGCCGATTCCGAAGCCGTGCAATTCCAGGTGTATTGCGCCCATGTCGAAGTCAATTTCGGCGTATAGGTTCCGCAGTTGAATCCCCCTTGGGAGCCACGAGCGGCAGAAGCAGTCAATACCGGAGTACCGGAGGCCAATTTGGCCCAGAATGAGAGCTGATATGTGCCATTCATCAAGACAAAAATATCGCTGGTGGTACAGGTGTCAAAGAACCAGGCAGCGGTCGCAGTCGATCCACCTGCCGTGGCATTCATGTTGAGGGATTGGGTACCGCAAGTCGCGCAGAGATCGGTGGTATCGGAAAGTAACTGAGCACCGCCGGAAACCGTTCCGGAGATTCCTCCGCGTCCCCCGGTTTCCCACCACGATTCGGGTGTGGGATACGCAGACACGCTTATGACAACGATATCGCCCACGCTGAACGGGGCGGCGCACGGCGTAGCAGTCGTAATCACCGGTGAGTAATAATTAGCTTGGCCGACAAGCGGATAATTCGGGCCGGTGTTCGATGCAATGGTGCCCGTGCAGCCAAGCTCGGCGCCGCCCGATTGCGACTCGACAACTGTAAAGGTGCCGCCCGCCCAGTAGTTTGGCGGAACTCCATCGTATATATCCTGGATAGCGAACGTAGTTGTGGTCCCGGCTGTCCCAATAGCCCAAATTTGCTTGGCCTGCAAAGGCTCCAATCCTGGATTGCTGGACCCGATCAGGTTCTTGAGAATCTGCCCGTTATCCCAGTAGTCGATGGCCCCAATATTCACTCCAACGCGGTTTGTGTTGCTCTGAAGAATGGAACCATCGTTGAGTGACAATGTCTGTGCCGGTGCAGAGACAGAAAATAAAGCTATAACAGCTACAGCAAAAATTAAAATAGCACGAACCGAAAAGCTCTTCATTGCTGAAACTCCTGAATAAATGGCCGCGGAAATGCGGGCTGCGGATGCGGGCGCGAGGATGCATCCTGCTTGAAGCGCGCTAAGTGACGTTGGAGGCCGTGCAGACATTGCTTGGCCACGCACAGACGGGTATGATCCGAGCTAGCCGTCGGCCCCATGTGAGACGGAGCCTGCGCGCACGGTAAAGAGCAGGACACTGGAATTTGCCGCATGTGTCAATCGGGTGCTTGGGGTGGGCACGACAAAGCCGATCCTGGTAGCGGCAGTGAAGATCACAGAAGGTGAATCGTCACTAAGATCTTCGGATGACTTTGAGTTGTCGTCAGATTTAGCATTCATTGAATCTATCTGATCAGAAATAAGGCGGCTGAAATTGAGGGCTGAACTCGTAGTGCACGCGCGAATGACGCAAGGCATTCCAAACAGTGAAAACGACGATACTACTTTCATGAATGAGCTCCTCGGCAACTGTTTGTTGACCGGTCGACGGTGTTTCTGGACTGGCTCTCTAGCAAACAAGTCCTACCGCCTGCCATGGCAATCGCATAAGGGGCAAACCCACAGGAGAATCAGCGTTTGGGCACAGCCAAACATCAAACCTCCATCAACCTAATACCTACGCAGCATGTCTATCTTGTCTTACATGCCACAGAAGCGAGCTTAAAGATCACCAATGAGCAAACACACCTCAGGGGAATCATGGAGCGAGGCCAATCTTCTGGCTTCTATGCGCCAGACACTCCGACTGGCGCAGTTTCTCCATTACCTGATTGGGTAACAACGCTGGCATCGCCAAAGTGTCGCTACCTTCTTCAAGTCGTGCGGTTAAGTTTTTACTAATTCTGGATGTATCATTGTGCACATACCGTTTTAGAGCTGTGATGCGAGTCACAGGTGATTTTTCCACTAAACCTCGCTTTCAGTTATTGCCAAGAAAAGCGCATTGGCGGCCTGCAAGTCAAAATGATTCAGTTGGTTGCGAAATCGTTGCTATGAGCGCGCAGGTTGCACACCCCTCCACACGTACGCTCAAGACTGCTAAGCATCCATGAGTAGAGAAGCCACTCGACTGAGTCGCCATTGATCTGCGCACATTGTGAAAACGTCATCGAGACAAGGCAGGATAGGGCACATCAGAAGGACTATAAGCTCACCGCAAGGGTCCGGAAACGCACACTTGTTCGAGCCCGCAAGACACACAGGTTTGTCAATTTAAGGCTCGATGTCGTCCAAGGGTGGTCTAGCGCGCAAAGGGAAGATCAATTTTGCTTATAAAATCTGCAATTGCCAATAGGATACCTTTCCCTCTTTTGCAACGGCAATGGGGAAATTTATCATCTCCAGCACGCCAGTCGGGCCCGTTCAAAACTCCCCGCCGGCTTTCAACGATTGAAGTCCTGTAATAGCTTTTCCTCACACCGTTTTTTCCTAACGATTTTCGTAACCCGATCCTACGAGAATCAAACGGCGTCCCACCTCAACACTTGAAAACATACGGAGCAACTTCTTGAGCGAAAGTTCATCACAGAGTGGAACCTATGCCGGTCCGAAGAGTCACATCCCGGCCCTCGACGGTCTGCGCGGCCTAGCAGTTGCGGCGGTCTTCGCGCTTCACTATCACCCCGACGAACAGTTAGGCCCATCGGTCCTTCGGATGATAGATAGAGCCGCGCTTCTGGGCTGGGCGGGCGTATCGCTGTTTTTCGCGCTTTCCGGATTTTTGATTACCGGAATTCTCTGGGATAGTCTCGGACGCCAGCATTGGTGGCGCAATTTTTATATCCGCCGCTCCCTGCGAATTTTTCCGCTATATTACCTGGTTCTGGCCGCAGTCACCGTGATCGCGGTGGCAATGGGCTCGACATGGAAGGCCACAGCAAAAATCAGTATCGACTTTCTCTACCTTTCGGATATTCCGTGGCTATGGAGAGAGATGTTCGGCTTTCCACTGCAATCGTCATTGGTCCACTTCTGGAGCCTTGCCGTCGAAGAGCAGTTCTATCTCATCTGGCCATTTCTGCTTCTGGCGTTTGCAAAAAATCGGAAGGGCGCGATGGAGGTCTGTGCTGCAATTTGGATCGGTTCGCTTGCGTTCAGGCTGGTTGCTGTAGCAGCCGGTTGGTCCTGGCTATGGCCCCACCACTTTCTTCTCTCTCGCGCGGGCGAACTCTGCGCCGGAAGCTTTCTCGCCCTGGCATTACGTGATTCTCCGCAAATCATCTCGCGTGTTCTGCGGCTCTCGCGATGGACTTTCTTCGTCTCTCTAGCTCTTTTGATCGCCTTGGTTGTTATAACTCCCGAGTTGTCTCTCATGGACCCGCGATGGTCAACACTCGGTGTCGCAGTGTTCAGTATCTTCTTCAGCGCCCTAATCGCTATGTGCTTGCAGCCTGGCGTCATCCGCGCCGTCTTTGAGAATGCCGCACTCCGGTGGTTGGGCAAGATCAGTTATGGCGTTTATGTCTACCATCTCCTGCTCTATGGAGTCTTTCAAAGACTGACCGGCTTGATGGCACCCCATGCGAGTCCGCTCGAGGCTGGGATCCTGTTGGCGGCGGTGGGCACGTGCGGCACATTGTTGATCGCTAGCATTTCCTTCTACACCTTCGAGCGTGCGTTTTTGTCGCTCAAAGAGAAACTGGCAGGTCCCGGCAACGGAGCTGCCAAAATGCGAGAAGCGCCCGTGCCGGTCCTTTCACAAGTCCAGTAGAGTCACTTTGATCTTCCGCAGATAACTGGCATGCGCGTCCATGCCGGCCGCTTGCTTGCGCCCGCGCATTCTTTGTCCCGCCAGGTCGGCATTCGAAGATATATCGGGCTGCCGGATTCGAGCGATCGAAGTTATGGGCGCGAGACCGCCTGAGATTCATGTCTAGCTGAATACTCGCTTAAAGGCAAACCGCGGACGCACGGCTTGCGCCGGAGCCGCTTCCATGGATATGGGCAGGATGGATTGACTCCAGCCAATTAAAAGGAAGATGAGCTGCGGCAGCTGCTCTCCCATATACACCGTGGTGATAGATATCCAGAACACTGCCATAGCTCCCAGAAGAGCAATGGCAAAGGCCTGATCCTCCCGCGCCTCAAATTTCCACGAGCGCACAAACAGGCGCCGGAAAGATTCCGCAGCGACAAGCAGAAAGAGAATATAACCGGAGCTTCCGTAGGCGAGATGAATGAGCAGAAACTCATTGTCGATGGAGAACATGCCGGGAAGGACTGGGTGGCTTGATAATCCCCATCCCAACCAGCCGCCCTGTTCCACAATCGGCCGGTAGAGTTCGTTCATCTGCCGTCTGTAAAGGGCGCTTCCCTGCTGCTCATTCACAATGGCGCCGGGATCGGAGATGTTCGTATATTGAGAAAAGTACCGGTATGCGCCCACGGCTGCCACGGTGATCAGAATGGTCGCCATGACGATTGCAGCTTTTCTGTTTTTAAATCTGGGAATTAAAAGAATAACGAGGGCAACTCCTACGGCCAGCATCGGCCCTCTGGACTGCGTAAGGAAGACGTAGATCAACAGCAGCAGACCGGGAATATGGAACTTCTCAAGCCAATCAAGCCGCTTTCCGAGATTCGCGGCGGAACGCCATTTACGCAGATAAAACAGCCACGCATTCAACGCGAAAGTTATCCCGAAGACGATTCCCGCCAACTCGCTATCATTGAAGGATGCAGCTACTCTTCCGTGTCCGGACCTTAGTTGCACTTCTGCGTGCACGCTGGCCACGTGGAATACTCTCTGTCCTATCATTCCATAGATATTTTGTCCGAACCGCCACTCGTACAAACCGAGAGGACCAAGTAGCAAAATCAGGACGACAAAGCGCCGCACAGTAACAAGGCGAAGACCAGGCTCGATAAGCATGCGTCCTGTCACATATGCGAGAAAGATGGAGATAAAGGCGGTCAGGGCGGTAAAGATCCCGTCGTTCATAACATGCTCGCGAAGAACCTCGCTGACGGCAATGCTGATCACGAACGAGCCCACCAGAATATCCATTAGCGATGGAAGTCCCTTTAGCGCCAGGCGATACAATGCCACTGCTCCGATCGGAATCAATGCCGATTGGGCCGCAGAGATTGGAGGCATGTGAGGCAGACGAAGCGCGTATCCGTCGGGAAGCAACAAGAGAGCGGGCAAATAGACGGATAGGAACGCAGTCTCGATTCGCCCACGGATCACGAGATAGAGCGAGAGCAGGCCTGGCAGAAGGAAGATCGCACTCATGCAATCAGATTAGCCGATTCCCGCAGTCTGTGCGATAGCTATTCTCAAAACGCAGTAGGCGCCATTCCAAACCAAGTAAACACACGGTTATAATGGATATAGATTTCGCCGGCAGCGGTACCTTGGTACATGCTATCGTCCGTGACTGCGGAACGATTGACCTTCCCGGCGGCAATGCGCCTTACCTGCCGGTTTTTCAGCTTTCTTTAACGCGGCGACTCAGCACAACTGCAGTTTGCCGGATATGTCAGGCTTACCGATGCATCCGCTCCTTTACGAGAGAATCTGAATGGAAATAGTTTTCTTGCTCCCACACGAAGGATCGCGACCCGCAGGCGGATTCAAGATCGTATACGAATACGCCAATAGGCTAGCCAGACGCAATCATAAAGTCCGAGTCGTGCATATTGCGCATATATTTCCCCGCAATGCCCACCTGAGCCTTAGAGACAGAATGCGCGCATTCCGATATTTACCATTCGCCCTCAAAGGCAATTGGAAGCCGGATCGATGGTTCAACCTGGATAGCAAAGTGAAGCTATCGTGGATACCGGCTATGTTACGGGTATTTCTTCCCCGAGCAGACGCGTATGTCGCCACATGGTGGACGACGGCCGAACAACTGGCAACTCTGGAGGATCTGTCCGGAAAGAAGCTTTACCTGATTCAACATTTGGAAACCTGGCTCGGCTCTGAAGATGAAGTCATGGCTACCTGGAAGGCGCCCCTGGAAAAGGTTGTTATCGCACGGTGGCTCGAAGACGTAGCCCATGAGATGGGCGAGTCATGTCACTACATACCAAACGGACTCGACTTCACAAAGTTTGGCTGCGACCTTCCTCCGGAATCCAGAGATCCGATGCGGCTGGCGATGCTATTCAGCCACAGTTTGCCTTGGAAAGGCT
The DNA here is from genome assembly GCA_049518535.1 of Occallatibacter sp. Lineage (GTDB taxonomy): Bacteria > Acidobacteriota > Terriglobia > Terriglobales > Acidobacteriaceae > Telmatobacter. The sequence goes on from JBEKRS010000013.1 coordinate 101,690, forward strand.
CCTTCGATGGGCTCTCTGCTCTTATAGCTCTGAAAGATAAGTTTCCTAATCTGAAAGCAGAGTTCTTCGGCATCAATGAGCGTCCACAAGATCTGCCATCCTGGATTATTTATCATAAGCAACCCGAACAGGCAGAACTCCGGCGCATCTATAATCGCGCCTCGATCTTTCTTGCCCCCAGTCTCAGCGAAGGATGGGGTCTGCCGCCGTGTGAGGCTATGATGTGTGGCGCTGCTGTGATCGCAACCGATATTGGCGGGCACCGCGAGTTCTGCACGGACGGCGATACCGCGCTACTTGTGCCCGCTAACTCCCCCGATGCCTTCGCAGACGCAGCCGAAAAGCTCATTCACGATCCTGAGTTACGCCTCAGGATCGCACGGAACGGTCACCAAAATATCCAAAAATTCACGTGGGATGCTGCATGCAATGCATTTGAAAGCGTGCTGTTGGCGTCTTCCGCCGCTCCAACAGTCACATGCAGTTAAAACGAAAGACCCTTCGGACGCTACCGCTAAATTCCAACTCCTATGTGCCGTTCTCGTAAATGGCTGTCAGTCGCAATTCAAGGGTTCGCGCCTTCGGATTCTTCCGAATCAGAAATCAACCTTCGTACGAGCCGAGCCGGACTTCCACAGTAGAGGCCGTTCGGTTCACAGTCCTTCGTGACGACAGCCCCAGCGCCAATAATAGAGCCAGAGCCGACTGTAACTCCTGGAAGGATAATAGCGCGGGCTCCTATCCAGCAGCCGCTGCCAAGGACGATCGGTTTTCCAATGGGAGCGCCGGCGCGGCGAGAGCTAGGCCCAAGTTTGTGCGTGGAGGTGCAGAGCATCGCCTCCATTCCAATGGAGCAGTCATCTCCAATCGAAATCGGACCCAAATTATCTAAGAAGCAGCCGTAGTTCAGAAAGCAACGGTCGCCGATAGTAATGTGGCAACCACCGATAAAGCAGCGCGGCATAATGATGGTGTGTTTGCCAACAGTGAGTCCATAACTCTTGTAGAGAAGAATGCGGAATCGAGAGTCAACAAGCGAAGAGGCTGCGAGTACGTTGACATAAAGATCCCGTCCTATAGCAAAAAGTGCAGCATTGACCATGCATTTAGTCTCCTGTCCCGGTAGTTCATGAAATAACTCTACATGCAGATATGTCCCGGTACTCAGACTAATCTGAACGGTTTGTGCGCCTCCGCCTAATTTCGTTTCACAAGGACATTTTTGCGAATCAGCTTCGCTCTGCTGAACCGAGAACCAACCGTAAAAGTTAAGTAAACATTGAAATCGATCGATGATCCAACTATGGCGACGTGTACGTCCAACTCATTACATTCTGTGTCGCTGCCATAGCCCCTGTGCCGCCTGTGAATCCTACATAGGCCGTATTACCTCCCACCAAGCTCGGAATATTCACCGGGAAGACCTCTGTTACCGCGGCATTGGTCACCGTGTCAGTCAATGTCATGGTCAGA
>JBEKRS010000014.1:0-99480 GCA_049518535.1 Occallatibacter sp.
AGGGGCTAGACAAGAAATAGAATTCGTCGCATCGTGGATTCAAGGAGCGTGCGAACTATGTTCGATTCCCCCTATGCATTCGAACCTTTATTGAACAGCGAGCAGGCTGCGGCCCTCGTGAAGGTCCATCCCAAAACCCTTCAGCGGTACGCTCGCAACGGCCTTGTCGCTGGATTGCGAGTGGGCAAACTCTGGCGCTTTCGTGCTTCCGATCTGAATGGCCAGACGTTGGGCGCGGAGCTGGGCGAAATCGACTCTGAAGCCGAACAGAGGTACCCTGTTCTTAACCACTCGTGCCCTCAACCAAGAGAGGAATGAGTTGATGGTTGGGACACGGTATCAATTTGGAAGTTTGCGGTTGAGGGAGAGGCTGCGCGGTCCTGCCATTTGGGAGATCCGGTACTACGACACGGAACCAAGTGGAGGACGAAAACGGCACGCCGTCATTGTCGGGGACACGGAACAATACCCGACGATCACGGAAGCTCGCAGGGCAGTGCAAACACTCCTTCTCAGAGTCAACGCAGAGTCTCCGCGCGCGGAGATGCGAATTCCCACCTTCGGCGTTCTGCTCGACCGTTTTGTCGAGCATGAACTGCCGGATCGGTATTCAACCCGGATGGCCTACAAGTCCATCATCCGGGTGCATCTCAGACCGCGCTGGGGCGAATACCCTTTGGACCGGTTCAGACCGATGGTGATCGAACAATGGTTTCGAGAACTGGAGTTTGCGCCGAAGACAAAGGCCCATATCCGGAGCCTGATGCACCTGATCTTCAAATGCGCTGAGCGTTGGTGCCTGATCGAAATGGGCAAGAATCCCATCGCGCTGGTGCGGGTGAAGAACAGCTCGAAACGCCAGCGGCGTCCGCGAGTTCTTACGGTCGAGGAGTTTTGTCAGCTCCTCGCCCAGTTTGTGGAGCCGTACCGCACGATGGTGCTGATCGCGCAATGTCTCGGACTTCGCGTAAGCGAGATTATGGGTCTCCAGTGGGGAGACTTCGATTTCAAAAAACGCACAGTCCTGATTCAGCGCAGCGTTGTACAGGGCCGCGTGGATGAGGTCAAAACGGAATATTCGAAGGACCACGTTCCGCTTGACGCTCGCCTCGCGGAGTCAGTGCTGGCTTGGCGCGCGCAGACGATCTTTCCGAGAGACGAGGATTGGCTCTTCGCCAATCCCGCCACGGCGAGACCGTATCACCAGGACGGCCTTCAACAGCGCATCCTGAAACCGGCTGGAACTGCCGCCGGGATCGGCGATGAGATCGGCTGGCACACGTTCCGCCACACGTATCGTTCGTGGCTGGACGAGACCGGAGCGCCGATGAAGGTGCAGCAGGAACTGATGCGTCATGCCTCCATCCAGACCACGATGAATGTGTATGGACAGGCCATGACAGACAGCAAACGTCGCGCCAACAGCCAGGTCGTGAGTCTGGTTTTTGGAGTGCCAACGCAGACCGTCGAAGGGTCTGCCGTTATCCAGTAAGTTTTGGGGAGTTTTGGGGCCGTTTCCGAATGGGGTCAAACGGGGTCTTGCAGGAAAAAGCTGTTCAACCGTAACTTATTGATTATTTTGGTTGCGGGGGCTGGATTTGAACCAGCGACCTTTGGGTTATGAGCCCAACGAGCTACCGGGCTGCTCCACCCCGCAATCTCAGTTTATCAACTGGCCTTACGGGGGTCAAATGCTGCTGACACGTTGCAGGCCCGCATCCGGTACACTGACGGGAATCCTGACTTGAGCGAGGAGTCCCGCGGATGTCTTATCTTTATGTTGCTGTTCTGGCTGTCATTGTCGTCGTGTTGCTGGCGGTTGCGCTCTATCGCACCTACCAGGTAAAGACCAAGGCTGACTATCTTGTGGCTGGCCGCTCGCTGCCAGCTGCCGTGCTGGTGCTTACGCTGCTGACCTCCTGGATCGGCGCCGGATCTCTCTTTGCCGGAGCGGAAAACGCCTATAAGAACGGTTTCGCCGCGCTATGGCAGCCGGCCGGCGGCTGGTTCGGCCTGTTGCTTATCTACTTTATCGCGCCCCGCGCGCGCAAATTCGCGCAATTCACGCTGCCCGATCTGCTTGAGGTCCGTTACAACCAGGTGGCCCGCGTACTGGGCACTTTTGCCATTCTCTTCGCCTATATCGGCATTACCAGTTACCAATTCAAGGGCGGCGGCGACGTGCTGCACCTTATCTTTCCCGACACCGTGACGCCCGAGCTGGGTACTTACATCATCGCCGCCTTTGTCATCCTAACTACTGCGCTGGCCGGCATGTCGTCGGTGGCGTATATGGACGTGGCCATCGGCACGCTGGTCACAGTTATCTGCATTATTGCCGCGCCATATTTGTTTTTGCAGGCCGGCGGGTGGGTCGGACTGCACGCTGCGCTGCCACATCAGTATTTTGAGGTGCTGGGCAACTACCGGCTGAGTCCCGAGCATGTTCGCCAATCGGCGGGCATGGGTGTCGTCCGCGGGCTCGAATTCCTGGTACCCACCATGCTGCTCATGCTCGGCAACCAGGTGATGTACCAGAAGTTTTTCTCCGCGCGGAGCGAAAAAGACGCGCGCGTTTCGGTTATAGGTTGGGTTCTTGGCACAGTGCTGCTTGAGACGCTGATCGTGGCCATCGCCGTCTTTGGCCGTGCGCTTTATCCCACCGGCGAAGTGGCTCTGCATCCGCGCGAGATTATCCCATACACGGCGCGGCACGGGTTGCCCGCGGTGATGGGCGCAGTGCTGCTAGGCGCGGTCTTTGCCAAGGTGATTTCAACTGCTTCCAACTACCTGTTCTCGCCTGCCACCAACCTGGTCGAAGACGTCTTCGTGCGCTACATTTCGCCGGGAGCGTCGAACAAACGAGTCCTGATCGTCTCGCGGCTGGCTGTGGTGCTGCTAGGTTGCTGGGCACTCTACCAGGCGGTCTATGCCGAGAGCATCCTACAGAAGATGCTATGGGCCTATACGATCTATTCTGCGGCGCTGACGCCGGTGGTGCTGGCCGCCTTCTATTCGAAACGAGTTACGGCTTGGGGCGCTGTGGCTGCTATTGCCAGTGGAACAGTTGTCACTTTGGTCTGGGACATCCAGAACGTGAGGGACCGTTTTCCGCACATTCTCGCCGACCGCGACGCTATCTTCCCGGCATTGTTCGTGGCGGTCGCGGCGATGATTGTGGTCAGTCTCTTCACCCCTAAACCGGCACCGAAGCAGTTGGCGCAGTTCTCGGATTAGAGCAGTCGGCAGTTTTGACGGCTAAGTTGGCGACAGTGGCTTTTGGGCTGCATTCAAAGAAAAAATGCTTCCGTGCAGTAGAAATTGGACTTACACTGTCGGTGTAAATTCAGTGCCGCCATGCCCGTCGCTCAACTGACTCTCGAACTTCGCATTGAGCACGCCCAGTCGCTCAAGGACCGGCGCCAGGTCGTCCGCTCGCTGAAGGACCAACTGAAGCAGGGCTTCAATATCTCCGTCGCCGAGATGGACGAGGCGGTGACTTGGCAGTCGGCGACCATCGGCGTGGTGGCTATTTCACACTCGCGGCAGTACCTCCACGGCCTCATCGAAGAGGTCGAGCGCGCTGCCCGCCGCATGACCAACGAGCTGGGCGCGGAGCTGGCAGACACCTTCTGGGATTACATTGAGAACTGACGGTGAGTTACTGGACGGATCTAACTGTGGATTTTGTTGTGGTTAGATAGTGATTTATCGATTTCTAGGAAGTAACTCAAAAATTATCTGCAAGTTTTTGAAAATATAAAAAGGGGGGGAGGGGGGTGGGCCCCGTCGCGTCACTGTTTCACAGTTCCACAGTAGATCTGAGGGGTAAGCGGTAGGCTGGCTGGCGGCGGGAACACGGGCGCCGCAATCGTAGTGATCTTCATCGTCACCTTACGCCCCAGCGACGAAGACCTGTCGCCGGGGTCGGAGGAAGGAAAAAGCCACTCAACTGCAATGGTCACCTCTACTGCAACTTGGAGAACCGCTATATTGCAATTGTGCGCCCGCAGCGGGTAATTTTCTGCAAAGCTTGGTTCAAGCAGGGCGCGGCATGGGACGCTCGTGAATGATCATCCAGGATGTGCCGAACTTGTCCCTGAGCATGGCGAAGCGATGCGCGAAGAAGGTCTCTTCCATCGCCATGAAGATCTCGCCGCCATCTTTTAGCAGGGCGTAGAGGCGCTCGGCTTCCTCATTGCTGTCCACGCCAAGGCAGAGATAGACGCTGCGCATGGGCTGAAAACGGTCTGGAGGGGCATCGCTGGCCATGATCGTGACGCCGGCGATGTCGATGCGAGCGTGGATAATGTCCTTCATTCGCTCAGGTGGAGTGTTTTGGTGATCGGGCATCTGGTCGTGGTTCATCATCGCGAGGATCTTTCCGCCCAGATGCTTTTCGTAGAAGTGGAGAGCTTCGGCGCAGTTGCCGCCATAGTTGAGGTAGGTGGTCAATTTCATCGTTTCGATTTTCCTTTCGGGGAATGAATTGGTGAAGCGAAGGGTGGAATCAGTGGTGTTGAATCGCGCTGTTCCCAGCGGCGATAGGTCTCCGCGAGCACAGCTTCGCGGTTCTGCTCCATCTGAGCGATGAAGGCGGGGGGTGCATCCGACTCCTGGTGATGCGCGCCCCAGATGAGAATCTCAAGCAATACGGGAGCCAGGGCTATGCCTTTCGGCGTGAGGCGGTAATGGGTGCTGCGGCCGTCCTCTGGCGCCTGTTCGGCAATAACAATGCCGGCGACTTCGAGCTTATGAAGACGGTCGGAGAGGATGTTGGTGGCGATGCCCTCGCCGGCTTGCTCGAACTGGTGAAAGGTCCGGTAACCGCGCACCATAATGTCGCGAATGATGAGCAGCGACCAGCGGTCGCCCAAGACTTCCAAAGAGATGCTGACTGGGCATCCGGAGCGAGGTTTCGAGATGTCTTTCCTGGTCACAAAAGCACGATATATTTTTTTACTTGCAATTTGCAAGTATTTATTGTTTAGAATGTGACGCAGGGCGTTGGTTGCTGAGCAGACTGCGGAAAAGGTATGAAATCGAGCGATAGCCCGAAAGCGTCCTTCCGGGGCTGAAGCAGTTTTTGGTGAATCCAATTTGCGGGGCGATCGTCAAAAAAACGCATACCTTAGGGCCTGAAGGCCCCAGCTTTTTGGATGGTTTTATGTCAGGGCTGAAGCCCTGACCTACCGCGCGGGCGAGTTTTTCCGCAACCTGTAAAGGCCTCATCTTTTTGGGGCGGTTTTATGTCAGAACTGACGCCCATAGCTACCAAATTGTCCGCGACTGGGATTCGTCAGATCAAGAAAAAACAGGAGGTTTCCATGAGCGCTTTCGAAAACTTTCCCCGCATTACGCCTTTTCTGTGGTTCGATGCAAACGCCGAAGAGGCTGTCGACTTTTACTTAACCGTGTTCAAGAACTCGCGCCGACTGGACACGGTGCGAAGCAACATCGATACCCCCAGCGGGCTGAAAGGCACCGTCCTCACCATCGCCTTCGAACTCGACGGCCAGAGATTCACGGCGCTTAACGGCGGGCCAATGTATAAATTCACCGAGGCCATCTCATTTGTGGTGCGTTGCGATTCGCAACAGGAAGTTGACGACTACTGGGGGAAGCTGACCGACGGCGGCAACGAGATTCAATGCGGCTGGCTCAAGGACAAGTTTGGCCTCTGCTGGCAGATTGTACCCGCCCGCATGGCGGAGCTGATCAAACATCCCAAGGCGATGCAAGCCATGCTTCAGATGAAGAAACTTGACATCGCCGAACTCGAACGCGCGGCGGAATCCTGACCAGTAACGTTTTTTGCGTGTAGCCCAGTACTACAGCTGTATTTCGCTTGATTTCGTGAATAGGGGCAAAGGCCCGGGCCTTCTGAAGGCCTCGTGAATTTGCACTCTTTCATGGGGTTAAAACCCCCGCTCCCTCCGTCCTTGCTGCATCCAGCCCCTGCTGATGGCGTTTTTTCTTGTGGCCTGCCGTACTCTGTCCGACGCCTTCCGGGCCTACTTTGCGAGTTGCGCAGATTGCTTCTGAGCGGCTTGCTCCAGGAGAGCGACCCGTACTTTTTCGATTACTGAAGTCCAGTCGCCTTGCTTCTGCTGACGGAAGAGACGCGCGGTCGGGTACCACGGGCAGTCTTCACGGTCGAGCAGCCAGCGCCAGTCCGGCGTATGACTGAGAAGAACCCAGAGCGGCCTGGCCAAGGCTCCGGCCAGATGGGCCATTGAGGTGTCGATGCTGATCACCACGTCCAAATTGGCCATCTGCGCTGCGGTGTCAGCCATATCGCCGGTGACCGGCGCGAGGTCGATAACGCTGGTCTTGCGGGCAGCCAATTCGGCGGCTGCGGGCCCCATTTGCAACGAGAAAAAGTGTATGCCTTCAAGACCGAAGAGCGGTTCAAGCAACTCAAGAGGGATGCTGCGGGCGCGGTTCTTGGGATGACTCGGGTTTCCCGTCCATGCAATTCCGACACGCAGCCCTGAAGCCGGCCATGAAAGGTTGGCCGCGGTCGCCAAAGCCTTTGGAGGGGCCGCGAGATAGGGCGTCCTGGCGGGAATCGTCTCAAGAGTGGTGCCAAAGGCCAGCGGCAGGCTCATCAACGGGCAACGGCAGTCGAAAGGCGGCAGCGGCTCCCCGGTGCTCATCAAAGCGGCAAGACCGGGAAGTTCGGCAGCGATGCGCCGCAGATTGGCCGGAAGATCCAACATCACCCTGCCTCCGGCTGCCTGCACCATGGGCACATAACGCAAAAACTGAAGCGAGTCGCCTAATCCCTGCTCGGCATAGAGCAGGATTCTGGCTCCCTTGAGTTCTGCGCCCAACCACAAGGGCTGAGCGAAAAGCCGGGGCGTATAAACCTTCCAGCGCACCTCGTAGTTGCGCCAGCCGGCGGCGTAGTCTCCCTGAAGCAGTTGCAGCAAACACTGGTTCATCAGTGCGTCGCCGTAGTCGGGCTTGATGGCCAGCGTCCGGTTGCACCAGGCGACAGACTCGTCCAGATTGCCCAGGTCGAAGTTGGCGTTACAGAGGCAGTTGCAGGCCTTGTAGTGGTTGGAGTCGAGGACCAGTGTGCGTTTGTACCACACCACGGCTTGCTCGACCTTCCCCTGGCCATGGAGAGCGTCGCCCAGGTTGCAGCAGAGGTCGGGGTGGTCTGACTTGAGGGCCAATGCACGTTCAAAGCAGTCTATCGCCTCGTCGAGCTTGTTCTGCTGCCGGTAGACAGCGCCGAGGTTGCACAAAGCGTCCACGTAACCCGGCTTGATAGCCAGTGCGCGCTTATAGGAGGCTGCGGCCTCGTCATGCTTTTTCTGGGTTAGCAGGATATTGCCGAGGTTGTAGCAGGACTCGTGATTATTGGGGTCGATCTCGATAGCCCGCTCGAAGCTGCCTCGGGCCTCATCCAACTTGTTCTGAGCCCGGAGCGCGTTGCCCAGGTTGGAATGATAAAAGGGCTGCTTCGGGTTCACCGCGATCGCCCGGCGAATCATCCGCTCTGCCAACTCGAAGCGTTCGGTCCTGAAGCCGGCCATCCCGAGCAGGTAGAGACCATCCGCGTGGCGAACGTCGATCGACAGAATTTGCAGGCAAGCGCGCTCGACCTCGGCCATCCGGCCGGCGTTATACTCGCGCAAGGCAAGCGTAAAAAGGATGTGAATCTTCTCAGCTTTTTCGTTTCTCGGGTTTCTTGCCGACGGCTTGGCGAGTAAAGAAGAAGTACGGTTCACAGGCTCGACCTCGACCCTTTGGGGTAAAGCGGCTTGCTGAAAGCGCCCACCGCCAACCTTTTGGGAAAAATGTACGTCAGCCTGAGCGGAGGCAATTTCTCGGCCAACAAAAGGAGGCAAAATTGGGAAAAACTCAAGATGGCTCAGCCGTGTTGGATTAATATTGGCCCAATACCGTCACGAACCGCCGAGAGTCTTTAGCCTCCCTCTGTTATGCTGAATGGTCTGCTTGGACCAGGAGGGGTCATGCCGGAGCATAGGGCGCGAAAGCACCATCAGGACCGTGTGGCGGAGACGCTGCGCGAGGAGATCGGCGCGATGATCGAGGGCGAGCTGGTCGATCCGCGTATTGATCTGTGCTACGTGACCGAGGTGGTGTTGAATCCGGGCGGGAAGTCCGCAAGGGTTTACGTGGCCATCGACAGCGCCGTCAAGGACATAGCCAAGGCCGAGGAGAACACCGTTGCGGGCCTGGAAGCCGCGAAGGGCTACATCCGCTATGAACTGAAGGAGCGGATGGGCGTGCGCCACGTGCCTGAGCTCAGCTTTCTTGCCGACCGCTCGGGGCGCTTCCAGGCGCGCATCGACGAGCTGATGGACAGGCATCGTAAGAGACAAAAGCCTCCGCTGGAAAAGATCCCGGCAGAGGCTAAGGCCCCGGTGGAGTAGCCGCGCATGGATGCCATCGGCAGAAGTCCTTATTCCGATTCAGAAAGCGGTGGAGCGCGCCCGGTGGCGAAGGACACGCTGGGGCTTGCGTCGACAGATCGGATGGGGGAGATCCTTGAGGTCTTGCGCCGGGGCGAGCGCTTTCTGGTTTGTTCGCATGCCCTGCCAGATGGTGACGCGGTGGGGTCCATGCTGGCCATGGGAATGTTGCTGGAGCAGTTGGGCAAGCACGCCGACCTGGTTACGGCGGAACTGATTCCGAATATCCATCGCGGGTTGCCGGGAGCTGAAGGCATTCGTGCTGCCGAGCGCGTGCACGGCCCTTACGACGCCGTGATTGTGCTGGAGTGCGACGGGCTGCAGCGCGTGATGCTGCTCGGCCTGGAGCAATTTTTCCTGGTCAACATCGATCATCATGCCAGCGGGCGGGAGTTCGGCAACCTGAACTGGATTGACCGCGAGGCGGCCAGCGTGGGCGAGCTGGTGTACAGACTGGTGAAGGCGGCCGGGGCCAGGATTACGCCCCAGATGGCCACCTGCCTTTACACCACGGTGCTGACCGACACCGGGGGCTTTTGCTACGGCTCGACGCGAGCTTCAACTTTTGAACTGGCGCGGGAGCTGGTCGAGGCCGGGGCCGACCCGATTCGCATCGCCCAGAACGTGTATTTTTCTACACCCGTATCGAGGATGCTGCTGCTGGGCACGGCGCTTGGCAACCTCAAATGCGAGGGGCGGGTGGCCTGGCTGTGGGTGACCCATCAGGACCAGGTGCGCGCCTGCGCCGCCGAGGAGGACTGCGAGGGCGTTGTGAATTTTGCGTTGTGCGTCGCAGGGGTGGAAGCCGCTGTGTTTCTGCGCGAGCTGCCGGAAGGACGCATTCGCATAAGCCTGCGCAGCAAGGGACGGGTCAATGTTGCCGCGATTGCCTCACGGCTGGGCGGCGGAGGCCATGAGAGCGCCGCGGGTTGCACGTTGCCGGGGCCGCTGGCGGGCGCGATCGATAAGATTCTGGCGCAATTGCGCCTCGGCGTAGTTTCCATGGTCGGGGAAGGGAATTGATAGACGGCTTCCCAACTGCTTGTAGGCGGAAAACATGATCGCAGAATAGATTCTTCTTTAATTAAAACTCCGGCTTCCACGCCTTAGGAGCTGCCGGGTAAACTGGGGAGCAGTTCTAAACCCATTGAGATGCCGCTTGAATCTGTTAGCCTTGTGCCTGTCGAAGCGCATCAGGTCTTCGGGGTTTGAAGAAAGCGCGGACAGAGAAAGAGGCCGGTCAGTTCCCCCCAAACGTGCTGACCGAAGTTGTTGTCGTTTGCCAGAGTGAGGCACGCTAAGCCTCGCTCATTGGAGAAACGCTGGAAGTGGAAACTATTCAAGAACCATCTGCCTCGGACTCGCGTCAAGGTTGGCGCGCACGACTGCCGCGCTGGGCCACGGTGTGCGAGGCGGCCGTGTTTCTGGGTTTTTCTCTTTTTTTTCTTCTCTACGGACAGACCCCGCTGGTGGGTGGGGACGGCCTGGGCCTGGTGGGAGCCGATGAACCCCGCTATGCGCAGATCGCGCACGAAATGCTGGACCGCTTCGAGTCGGCGCACACCGTAAAGGACCGGCTCAGCGCCTGCGTTACTCCTTATCTCTACGGCCGCCCTTGGCTAGAGAAGCCGGCGCTTTATTACTGGCGGGCGATGTTCCTGTTCAGGGACCTGGGCGTACACGACTGGAGCGCGCGCTTGCCTTCGGCCTCTTTCGCCTTCATCATGGCGGCGCTCATCTACCTGCACATGCGGCGATTCCGCCCTGGCGGTCATCTGGACGCCGCTTTGATCACGGTCGCTTGCGCCGGCATCATCGGCTTTGCCCGTGGCGCTTCGACCGACATGCAGATGGCGGCACCGCTGGCCATTGGTCTGCTGGGTTGGTATGCCTGGTACGAGACTGACTCCAAGTTCTGGCTCTTTGACATCTACTTTTTCACCGGCGTGGCTACGTTGGCCAAAGGGCCGGTTGCGCCCTTTCTGGCGATCACGATTGTCATCGCCTTCGCCGCACTGCGCCGCGAGTGGTCCGTCCTCAGGCGATCGTTCTGGTGGCCGGGGATGCTGCTTTACCTGGCTATCGTGCTGCCCTGGTTCATTGCGGTGCAGCACCAGAATCCTACCTTCTTCCGCGAGTTCTTCCTGGAACATAATTTGCAGCGCTTCGCCACCAATCGCTATGAGCACCAGCAACCCTTTTGGTACTACCTAGTGGTGGTCGTACTGGCGGTGATGCCATGGACGGTGATCGCGGTGCGGGCGCTGGTCGACGGCATCCAGACCTCGTTTTGCGAGTGGTGGGCGCGCCACTCCAGCCGTTGCAAGCCTTGCGTCAGCCGGCCTGGAGACGCTTTTCCGGAATTTCTGATCTTGTGGGCGCTGATTCCCATCCTCTTCTTCTCCTTCTCGCAATCCAAGCTACCCGGCTACATTCTGCCCTCCATTCCGCCCATCACCATTCTGACGGGAGACTATCTTTTCCGGTGCCGGCAGCGCGGGCTTAACCGCTGGCTGCTGCTGGGCCATGCCGTACTCTCAGGCGTGATGACCATGTTCGCGCTGCTGCTGCCCTGGTTTGTGATTCACAGTCCGCAGATGCCGCCCCTGCCCACGCTGCGGATCGGCCAGATTCTGGCCTTTGTCCACGCGTATGTGCAGGAGGGTCTGCGGGTGATGCCGCCGTGGCCCGCGCTGACCGCTGCCGTACTGGCCTCTTGCGGCGCGGCGCTGCTGATCCTGGTGGTGGTGAGGGGCTTCGGCGTGGCCCGGTTGCGGGTGGTCACGTCGGGGGTTCTGATGGTGCTGGTGCTGTTCCTTTACGGCATAGGCCCGTTTTTCGGCCTCCCGGCCATCGAGCAGACCAAACGGGTGATCCATCTGCTGGACCGCTCCTACTCGGCGCGCCCGCTGGCCGAGCGGCTAGCAGCTTCGGCTTCCCCACAGGAAACGGTTGCAGTTTTTCTCGTCCGCCCCCAGACCGAATATGGCCTTTCGTTTTACCGCAATCGTGAGGTCGTGAACTACCAGGAAAGCGGCGTTCCTGATGAAGAACACTTGCTGGTGGCGCGGATAACGGGCCGCGGCGGAGTGGACTTGCATACCCAGGCAGCGCTGGAGGAGTATCTCGAGGGACGGCACTATGAGCAGCTTTTCAGTTGGCCGGAGCAGGGTCTGGTGGTCTACATGGTTGGCAGCCGGTAGAGCATTTTCGCCTCACATCTTGACATTGGGACATCATAGAAGGTGGCTTTTACTTCCACCCCAGCGACGAAGACCTGTCGCCGGGGACCCGGAAGGGAAAGCCACTCGGTAGTACGGACTCTGTAAAGAGCAGAATCGAAAACGCTGTAGACTTGTCAGTTGACACTTGACAGCAGACAGCTAAAAGTTGAGAGTGAGCAGTTCGTGACTGTTGGCCATCTATAGTTTGCTGTTGACTGAAAGCCGTCAACTGTCGCCGGGGGAGAAGCATGGCGTCGGGCGTTTCCATCGATATCCTCGACCTGCGGCACTTTGCAGCGCCGGTGTTGCGCCATGTGCTGGAGACTGAGGGTGAACTGTGGAAGCAGCGCCTGCACTGGGATTATCACATCTCCGCCAAGCTGCTGATGCAGTACCTCGACAGCCACATGCTGCCCGGCTATGCTGCCCTGGAAGCGGGTCAGGTCACGGGCTATATCTTCTGCGTTTACGAGGAGACCAAGGCTGTGATCGGCGACGTCTTCGCACTGCCCATTTCGCGGCCTAACGATGGACCAGCCCGCGCAACCTCCGCGCACGAGATCGAGGAGACGCTGCTCCGCCATCTGTTCGAACTGCTGCTGAACTCGCCCCATGTTGACCGCGTGGAATCGCAACTGCTGCTGCACCCGTCGGGCTCCCACGCCGAAATCTTCCGTCAGTGGGGTTTTCAGATTTATCGGCGGCTTTTCATGGTGCGGCAGCTCGAAGGATTTTGGGGAGCACCCCGCACAAATCTGCGCCCTGGACTGGAGCTGCGCCCTTGGCGCGATGAGGATCTGAACCTTGCCGGGCGGCTCATTGCCGCAGCTTACAGCGGCCATCCCGACAGCGCCATCAACGACCAGTACCGCTCGGTGCACGGTTCGCTGCGCTTTCTTAATAACATCGTCCGCTACTCCGGCTGCGGCGTCTTCTCTCCCCAGGTGTCGCACGTGGTGGTGGATCGCAATACCCGCGAGTTGGTGGCGTTGGTGCTGGGTTCGCGGGTCAGCCCGCAGAGCGGCCACATTACCCAGATCTGCGTCCATCCCGAATATCGCCGCCAAGGAATGGCCCGGATGCTGCTTACCCTTGCCGCCTCATTCTTCCTGCGCCAAGGCGTGACGGAAATCTCACTCACCGTCACTGAAGCCAATACCGAGGCCATTGACCTTTACCGGGCCGAGGGCTACGAATGCGCTCACAGCTTCGACGCCGCCGTCTGGCAGCGCAACAAGATTGCTTGAATCATCCGCAAGAGCTATGGAACAACTGCCGATAAGAACGGACTCAAATCCGAAAGTAGTTTGCATCCTTTTGAATTGGAATGGCTGGCGGGACACGATTGAGTGTCTCAACTCGCTAAAAGAATGTACCTATCCAAACTTGACCGTCATTGTGGTCGACAATGGCTCGACAGATGACTCGGTCAGTAGAATTCGCGCCTCTCATTCAGGAATTTTGCTGTTTGAAAGCGGGAAGAATATCGGCTTTGCGGGTGGCAATAACATCGGAATTCGCTATGCCCTTGCTGGCGGCGCCGAATATCTCTGGCTGCTGAATAACGACGCAAAGCCAGCTCCAGACACTCTCTCTGAACTTGTAGCAAAGGCCAGGAGCGATCACGGACTCGGTGCGGTTGCTTCCGTTTGCTATTTTGCCCATGCACCTACAACCGTACAAGCATGGGCAGGCGGACGCGTAAATCTGTGGATAGGTTACGGCCGCAATTGCACTGAACCCCATGAAGATAGCTGGTTTCACGCCCTCTATGGGGCCAGCATGCTGATCGCGAGCGAGGCAATCGAAGACGTAGGTCTTCTGGACGAAGGGTTCTTTCTTTACTGGGAGGAAACCGACTTCTGCCTGCGCTTACGCAAAAATGGATGGCGGCTGGCTGCCGCTCCAGCGTCCCGTGTGCTGCACAAAGTCAACGCAAGCACGGGCGGCAACAAGCTGGTACTTGAACGATACTTTACCGCATCGGGCCTCCGCATATTGCGGCTTCACTCGCCGGCGCCTTACTTGGCAATGGTCATATTTTCGGCAATCCGTTTCGTGCGGCCTCTTCTTCGGCTTCAGATTTCGCTCTGGAGAAGCGTTTGGGAGGGAATACTCGATTATCGCCGGATGCTTCCGGTAGTTCCTAAGATACTGTAACACCGCATCAATGCGGGGCGTGAGAAACGAAAAACGCTATCGGGCGATCAGGAACATGATCCAACTCAGCGCAATCGCCGACCCGACAAACAGCACAAAGCAATAAATCCCGTAGTGGACCATGCGCCGGGGCGTTTCGCGCTGGGTGATGCCGAAAACGATGGAGGCGAAGAAGGCGAAGAGCAGAACCGCCGTAAAGTGAGTCACGACTTCCTCCCGGTGCGAAGATTGTGCGCGTCTACGGCTGCAATCACATTGAGTAGCCCGGCCACCACGATGAAGCGCGCACCCCAGTCAGCGGTCGTCACCTGCACCTGGTCTGCGCCCAGGCCCAGTATCCTGCTGACGATGTAGAGAAGCCCGTTGCCCAGATCGCCAGCCATGCAGAGAGACTCGAGAATGTCGTGTGGATTGCCATAGAGCTTGCCCTGCATGGCGAGGCCCAGCACAAACATGGCGAGAATCGACACTGTCAGCAGCGCCCCACGGCCCCATTTGCGCAGCAAAAAATGTCCCGCTCCCGGCACCAGCCAGCCGGCGATCAGAGGAAGGTAAACAAAACCTTGTTGAGGACTGGCTTGCGAACCAGATGAGGCTTCCTGCCCTGCCACGGCGTTCTTGTTTTCTCCATTTGCCATTTCCTTTTGACTATACCGCACCGGGGCCAGAAATCCAGAGCCCGGAGCCAGAGGTCAGGAGCCGATCCTGCCGCCGGGTCAGTTGCCCGTGGGAATGATTCCAGCGTTTTCGACCATAAGGATCACGGTTCGCCGGGGAGCGCGGGTCCGATGCATCACACTCTTGGGAACCACAAAGCCCTGGCCCGGCTCAAGCTCCACGGTTCGGTCCTCAAGATCGATCAACAGCTTGCCTTCGACGACGTAGAAGAACTCGTCGTCCTCGTTGTGCTTATGCCAGTGATACTCGCCCTCGATAACTCCCATGCGGACGACCGACTCGTTAACTTTGCAGAGCGTCTGATTGAACCATTTGTATTCGGAGGCATCGGCGAGCGTCTGGATGTCGATGACCTCTAGCGGTCCTTGCAGAATGTTAAGGCGGGTTTCATAGGGGAAAGTTGTTGCCTCTGCCATGGTGTCCTCCTGCGCACAGGATAGCGCCGAAGCTGGCCCTGGGCAAAATCCACCTGGCATCTAAATGCGCACCAGCTCGCGCTGAATCCGGCCAGTGACCCAGGCTCTGCCAGGAGCGGTCAGCATGTCCACTTCGCTGCGCACGCCGAACTCCGGCAGATAGATGCCCGGTTCGACCGAGAAGCAGGTGTTCGGCAGCAGACGCCGCTCGTCGTGGGTTTCGAGGTTGTCCAGGTGAGCACCCGCGCCGTGGATTTCGTGGCCAATGTTGTGGCCGGTGCGGTGGGTGAAGAATTTGCCGAAGCCGGCCGCTTTGATTACCCCGCGCGCCGCGTCGTCGGCCTCATAACCGTGGATTGGCCGGCCCTCGGCAAAGGCGCTTTCAACGGCATTGATGGCCGCATCACGGGCCTTCAACACTGTCTGGAAGACCTTTTGCTCGTGTTCTTTCGGCTCGCGCCCTACCACCCCGGTCCAGGTGATGTCGTAGAAGACGCTGCCCGGTTTCCCTAGCCGCGCCCAGATATCGATGAGCACAAAATCGCCTTCGCGGATGGGCGCGGAACGCTCCGCCGTGGGCTCATAATGCGAATCGGAGCTGTTGGCGTTGACGCTGACGTTGGGTCCGTCGTCCCATATCAGCCCTTCGTTGCGCATGGCCGAGATCAGCCATTGCGCCATCTCGAACTCAGTTAGAGTGCCGGCCGTTCCTGTGCCCGGACGAAGACTGCGACCGATCTTCTTCCAGCCCTCGGCAAGAATCGCGTCGATGGCCTTCTGCGCCTGGCAGTGGCTGATCATCTGTTCCTC
Source organism: Occallatibacter sp. (assembly GCA_049518535.1). Classification (GTDB taxonomy): domain Bacteria; phylum Acidobacteriota; class Terriglobia; order Terriglobales; family Acidobacteriaceae; genus Telmatobacter. The sequence goes on from JBEKRS010000014.1 coordinate 15,739, forward strand.
GTTGAGCACAGCTTCAAACTGGCTCACAAGGTCGGCGGAGCTGATGATCCGCTTGCCCAGCCCGCGCAAAAACTCGATGGTCCCCGCATCCACCATAGAGACGTACATGATGGCGTTGTTCGGGGAGTACTGCATGGCCAGTGTGCTCGCGTCGGCCAGCATTGCCTCCAGTCCGGAGGCCAGTTCTTGCCTGCTCGAATATAGCCCCTTGGCGCCGGGCAGGGTGTCCAGCCGCCCCTGCTCGATGCGATGCACCAGCTTGCGCGGGTCGCCCTCGGCGGGTACAAAGTAGTACCAGCGCCGCGAGACGAGGATCTTTTCGTCCAGGCCAAGAATGTGCGCCGCGATGGGATCGCGGTGATGATGGTCATAGAACAGCCAGCCGTCAATGCCGGCGTCGCGGATGGCTGCCTGAATCGCTTCAAGTTCCATACCGGTCATAATACCGCGCACAGGGCAGGTATGACGCGAGTGAGCCATTTAGATTTGCGGTCAATCGTCAGCCTCGCGCTGCGGCCCGAATGTCTCGGGTCTCCAGAATTGGCTTCTCGTATCCTCGTCGCGCCACCGCCAGCATGGCCTGGCCGATGTCGCGCGTCGATAAAAGACGACTCGGCATTACCCAACGCAAGAGCGGAAAAAGAGGCTTGGCGATCTTGTAAGAGATGCGATAAGCGGGCGTCTTCGATTGAATTCCATCCAGGGGCTCGATGATTCCCGGACGAAACATAAACGCCTTCAGCGGCAGCCGCAGCAAGGCATTTTCCGTCCGACCTTTAACGCGCGCCCACATCACGCGCCCCCGCTCCGAGCTATCGGCTCCCGCACCCAAGACATAGATGAAGGTCATCCCCGAATTTAGCCGGCTGAGAGTCTGGGCTGCGGCCATCGTGATCCCATAGGTAATACGCTCGTAGTCTGCTTCCTTCATGCCGCTAGACGAGACGCCCAGTGTAAAGAAGCAAGCGTCGAAACCTGTCAGTTTGGGTTCAATCGCTTGAAGATTGAGCATATCTGCATGTGCAATCTCGCGCAGTTTCGAATCATGAGCGCCGGTCACCCTGCGGCCGATAGTCGTCACCGACTCAACATCTGGAGCACGCAGGCACTCCCGCAGAACCCCTTGTCCCACCATGTCTGTTGCTCCAAAAATCAGCACCTTCATCGCGGCCCTCTTTTCGGTTTGGTCATACCGTCGGCAAGTATAGCCCCTTGCTGAGAGGAACAACTTTGTTGTCAATGCGGCGCGAAACCCTATATTTTATTGATATGCGGACGATAGGTGGCAAGCTATCCTTCACGATACTGATCGCGCTTTGTGCGATGGAAATTTGCGTGGCGCAACAAAAGGCTGGGTTGCCGGAAGTAACTCTGGCACCTCGATCAGGCGCTATAGTGAGTGCGCAGGTGATCGACCCGGTGAAGGAGCCAGCGATCTCACAAAAAGAAAAGCTGCGGTTGATTCGCAATCGGATCAAGTATGTCTTCGTGCTCTTTCAGGAGAACCGCTCCTTCGACTTTTACTTTGGCACTTATCCCGGAGCGGATGGACTCTACGCGGGACCGTCCGGACGTTACACTGCGGACCAGGTGACAGGGTTCACGCAGATGATAGTCAACACAGATGGAAGTTTGGGGGCGGTTACGCCGTTCCGGATTCCGGTGACGGTGATTGATGCGAAGGGCAAAACGGTGCCGCTTTATCCCGCCGATGTCGCGTCGGTGAATCACACACACGTTGCCATTGCGCGCAAGATTGCACTGGACGCAAACGGCGTGGCGCATAACTCGGAGTACGCGCTGACCGAAGAGGGCGTGACGCTGAAGGATGGCAAACCGTCCAAGGTACCAACGCTCGAACGCAAGCAATTTGGGGAGCTTGTGATGGCTCATGTGGATTGCGACACGGCGCCGTTTCTTTGGCGCTATGCGGATCGCTTCACGCTCTTCGATCACTTTATGGACACTATCGTGGGGCCATCGACGCCCAATGCGATTGCCATGATCTCGGGGCAGGGCGGCGAGACGCAGTGGATGCTGCATCCGGAAGCCACGGCGACGGGCGGCAAAGGCGCGGGAGCGGTTGTGCCCATGATCGCTGATCCTGCGCCCTATTGGGGCTCGCCTCTGGACACGGCCAACCGTCTGCACCAGCCTCAGGCCGAAAATTCGTCTGGACCAATTGCGAAGAACCTCACATTTGCCAGCCTTCCACTTTCTTTCATGGGCGCCGATATTAAAAAAACGACAGCTGCGGACTACGATCCGGCTTTCGATCTGCCCGATGTGCGCGAGGACATTGAAAAAATTGCGGGGCACGGCGTGAGCGCGGTGAACTGGGGCTGGTATCAGCAGGGTTATGGACACGAGATCAACGACCCCCAGGGAAAGGCTTCGCACGCAGGTTATGTGGCGCATCACAACGGGCCGCAGTATTTCGGTTATGTGGCCAACAATCCGGTGGCCTCAGCGCACCTGCATGGGCTGAGCCGGTTCTTCGACGATGTGGCGGCCAAGCGACTGCCGGCCTCGGGAGTGTTTTATGTGCGTGGCGGTTACGGCAACATCAATGGATGGAAGCCACAGGACCCAAACCCCAAGCTGGCCGGGGTCTTCAACGGCAACGACGATCATCCAGGCTACTCAGATACGCAGATCAGCGAGGCTCTCTTGGCCGAGGAGATCAATGCCATTGCTGCCAGTCCCTACTGGAGCCAGAGCGCAATCATCATCACTTATGACGAATCAGACGGTTTGTATGACCATGTGCAGCCGCGGATACGCTCTCATGATGCTGCGGGGTTGCCTATGGAACAGGGGCCGCGCATTCCGGCCATCGTGATCTCGCCTTACTCGGCGGCACACGGTGTCTCGCATGTGCCTTCGGAGCATAGCTCGATTATCAAGTTTGTGGACGAGTTATTCGGCCTGGTGCCGCTCGCCGACTTACCCGATGAAGAGCGTGCGCGGCAGATTGGCGCGGAGAAATTCGGCCAGCCAAATCTCGGTCCGGCGGATGACAACGTTGCTGGCGTGGGCGACATGAGCTCGGCCTTCGATACGCTGCGGCTCGAAGGCAAGCGCGCACCGCTGAGCGCGGAGTACGCGAAGATTCCACCGGCGGAGATAGCCACATTCCCTCACGCGAGTGGAGCCGGTTGCAAGCAACTCGAGATTGTGCCGACCGATAGCGGGCTTCCCAATCCAGTTCCGGCGGACTTCAATCCGCGACCCGATACCACGCCGGGCATTCCGACGGCCGGCGGATGGAAGCCGTAATGCGAGCTTGCGGGGTTTTGGTGTTGCTGCTCGTCGCCTGCGTCGCTGCGCGAGCAGCTGATCTTTCACCGACATTGAACCGCGTGCGCGCGGCTGGCGTGCTCCGCTGCGGCATTGACGTGGAAGAAGCCGAATATTCGACCTCCGACGAACATGGCAATCGCGAAGCCTTTGATGACGATCTCTGCCGCGCGGTCGCGGTGGCTGTGCTCGGAGAAGATGCGCAAGTGAAGGCCATGCATTATCCCGATGACCACGCCGCCATGCAGGCTCTCAGCGTGGGCGAGGTGGAGATGGTGGCCACGCTCTCTGACGACTTTACTCATGCCGTGGGGACGCATCTCGCGTTCACGCGGGTGGTGCTATGGGATGGGGTCGGATTCCTCGCGCCAGCAGGAAGCGCGGTCGTGCGGGCACGGCAATTGAGCGGCAGAAAAATCTGTTTTCTATCCGAAACTACAACGGAAGAAAGCGTCCGTGGTTGGTTTACCCACGAAAGTCTGGACTTTGTGCCTTTTCCGTTTCAAGAAGAAGGCGAGATGCAAGCGGCCTTCGCCACAGGTAACTGCGGCGCGCTGGCCGGCAACCGGACGCGCCTGGCGCAAACTCGTGCAGCTCTGACGCGGCATGGGAAGCATGCGCGCTTACTGCCTGAGACCATCTCTCAAGACCCGCTGGCGGCGGCGGTTCGCGCAGACGATCCGCAGTGGGCTGCGATTGTGAAATGGGTAATGGAGGTGCTGATTCAGGCCGAGGAGAGCGGAGTAACGCGGGCCAACGTAAAGACGATGCGCACGCGTGCCGATGGCGATCCCGTGCTGCGCTTTCTGCTTGGCGCATCATATGAGATTGGACCTGCGCTCGGGCTGGATAACGATTGGGCAGTCCGCGTGATTGAAGCGACGGGTAACTACGGCGAGATTTATGATCGCGATCTCGGCAGCGGCTCGGCCTTGAAGCTGTCGCGCGGCGAAAACAATCTACACGAGCATGGTGGTGCGATTATGGCCCTCCCCTTCAAGTAGCGCCGTGCCAGAACGGAACGCCTTCTGCGCTCTTCACAAGAATCTGGCTCGCTAACCCCTCAGAAGGCAATATCGTGCGAAGATAAGAAGATGACTACTGCTTGTCTTCCCGCGTTAGATGCGGGCTCTCAGGAAAAGCTGGCGATGCATCGCGTTGCGCTCATCCATAATCCGGCATCCGGCCAAAACTCGACCAAACATCGCATGGCCATCGACAAGGTTCTAGCTGTTCTGCGCGAAGCGGGCGTTGAAGCCGAAGCGCTGGAAACTTTCGCGCCCGGCAGTGCGGGAGCGCAAGCCGAAGATGCGGTGCGCCGGGGCTGCGACACGATTCTTGCCTGTGGTGGCGATGGCACGGTCCATGAAGTTCTACAGAGCCTGGTTGGCAGCAGCGCGGTTTTGGGTGTGGTGCCGTTGGGCACAGCCAACGCGCTGGCCGCGAATCTGGGCCTGCAAACCTCTCCGGCCAAGGCGGTCCGCAAGCTGCTGACTGCCACGCCGGTGCGCGTTTCAGTGGGCCGAATTTCTTATCAGGATGCGACTGGCTCAACGCGCTCGCGCTACTTTACAGTGGCCGCCGGCGTAGGCGCCGACGCACTGTTTCTCTCCCGGCTCGACCCCGGCCTCAAGAGGCGGTTCGGCTATCTCCTCTATATAGTCGAGGCCTTTCGCGTGTGGGCCACGCATTCCTTTCCTCTTTTTGAAGCGACGTTTATGGATCGCGATGGAATCCAACCGCGCGTGGAAGAGATTTCCGAGCTTTTAGCGGTGCGCATTCGTGACTTCGGCGGGGTGCTTAACCACATGGTTCCCGGCGCCACGTTGCACAACGATGGCTTGCGCCTAGTGGCCTTCAAGACCCGCAGCCGCATGCGCTACTTCCGCTTTTTGATCGCCGTAGTGTTCGGCCGCCAGACCTTTTCCCAAGAGATTGAATTGCTCGATGCTGTGTCGGTGGAGTGCCGTTTGCGCAATGGCTCCTCGCAGCGCGTCTTTGCCGAGGCCGATGGAGAATTGCTGGGTGATTTGCCGGTCCGAATCGAGATCGTGCCCCAGGCCGTCTCTCTGTTGATTCCGCGTGGTGTAAAGCCGTGAGCCAGGTTTTGGCGTTGCCACGAGAAGTTCGTGGTCAAACAATTACGGCTTCGGGGCTGAAGAAGTTTCGGTCTTAACCGGTGAAAGCACCGCCGCCTTCAACTGGTCCAGCTCGGCCAGAACCGCTTGCTGGCGAGCCGGATATTTTCCGGCATCGATAGGTATGGACGTACCGGAATAGAAATCAAGAATATTGTTGCGCAACTGGATCGATGTCCGATCGAAGTTACCCGCGGACAGCCGAGCCAGGAGGTTGCCGTAACTTTCATCCGCAAGCGAATACTCTCCTTTGCTGGTCGAGTTGCCGTCATCAAGATTGCAGTTGGGCAACGTGAGTTTCCCCGCGCGTAAGTCTTGCAGCAGAGTGCGGTAATGATCCGTCGTGGTATTGATGCTCTTGATATAGAGGTCTTCGGTTTGAGGGGTCGGGTTATTAAAACCGAGGCCTTTCAATGGGCCAATTTTTGGCGCAAAGCGCAGAAGCGTGGATAAGATTCTCGTGCCAAGACCTGGCTTTGTATAAGTCTTCCCCCACTCTCGCTCGTAGTCTGAGCGGGACAGACGATAGAGGAATTTTTTTCTGGCAAAGTTCGGTGTCTCGCGCATCAAGTCCTTCTTATGGATCTGAAGCGCCACTCGAGTCATATGCGGAATCAGTCGGCTGATGAAGAAACGATAGGAACCAACCGCTAGGTCTTCGTGCGCTTGCACGTCTTTCAGCTCCAGCCCATAGACAACTGGAAAGACCCGCTCCAGCAGCTGTTCCGAGACTTGAAATCCTATGAAATCATGGTACTGTTGCGGCGCATACCGATTCTTCGCCACTTGTAGAGTATCGAAACCAAACTCCGTCTTCAGGTGCGCCGTTTTGTCCTGGGCATAGCGAACGGAACTGCCGAATTTCGCCCGTAGCTTTGGATATTCGATTGCAACCGCCGCGTTGACTGCCGGGTGGCCGTCAATGTCCGCCACATAGTGCGAAAGGGCGCCCAGCGCAAAGGCATACTCGTCAGGATTCTGGCTTTCAGCCAGTAACTCTAGAACAAAATCCCCGCTGCGAACGTAATGCGCCAGATTGCTGAATTCCTTATTGCCGAGCGGGTAGTATCCCAGGTCCTGGATAACTGAGCCACCATAAGCATAGGCATGAGCTTGCTTGATCTGATCTTCAGTTATACCTGGAAAACGTTCGACCATGAGGGGGCGAATCTCTGATATCCATCCTAAATCTATGATTTCTTCGTGAGTCAGAACGGAGTAGGCAAGGGTACTCCGTTCTGAGAGTAGTACCACGAGAAGGATTGTTGCTGCCCGAATAACTCGCAGATGCCAATTCGTGCTCATCTTCATCGAACGGAACTCGTGGCTCAAATGCGGCCGAGAAGGAGCAGGATGAGAACGATCACCAGAACAAGCCCGATTCCTCCGCTCGGGTAATACCCCCAGCTTCTGCTATGAGGCCAGGTTGGCAGGGCGCCAATCAGAAACAGAACCAATATTACGAGCAAGATCAATCCCAGCATACTTTCCTCCATTTATTACTTATGTTTCGTCCAAACTGTCTTCGATAACTGCGACAAATGCGAGTCTTTCATAGGAAGAGCTAAGAGTATGGTCAATCGAACACAGCAGTAATTCCGCTTTGATTCCAGCCGCGCCTTCTTGACGCGTTAGTCAAGAAGATGGGATGCACCAATACGGCCTTGGGATGCTACCAGTGCCCCACATGCTTTAAAGCCAGCTTCAATTTGCCTCGATGGCCCCTCGGCTGCGATTATTTCTGCGGGCCTTTTTGGGGGAGAGTCCAGGCATGAATAAATGCGGTTTGCTTTTCTTCGCCGCGGTCGCGGCATCTTCGTTGACCCTTGCGGCGCAGCCCTCAGGCTGGCCACCCGCGTCCGGCCATCTGACGCTGCCGGTCTGGCGCGGGATCGCGCCCGGCTCACCCGCCAATTCGCCCGTCGAGTCCGACATGACGACGGCAAAAGACAAGTTCATCGCTGGTCGCCCTGTTGTTCGCCTAGGTAACGTGTCAACGCCGACCCTGACCCTCTACTCGCCCACGGGCTACAATAGCGGCGCGGCTGTCGTGGTCTTTCCCGGCGGCGGTTACAACATCCTGGCCATCGACCTCGAAGGCACCGAAGTCTGCGATTGGCTCAGCAAGATTGGTATAACATGTGTGCTGCTCAAATATCGCGTCCCTGGCACCGGCCCTTATCCCAAGTCACCGGATGCCTTGCAGGATGCGCAGCGTGCCCTCGGCCTGGTGCGGCTGCACGCGAAGGAATGGGGCATCGATCCTAACCGCGTGGGCGTGCTGGGTTTCTCGGCGGGAGCGCACTTGGCCGCAGCCATCAGCACCCACTTCGACGAGCGACTTTATAGCCCAATCGACGACGCCGATAAGTTCAGTTGTCGCCCCGATTTTGCCGTCATCGTCTATCCTGGCTATCTGGCTCTCGCCGACAAGAACTTCGCACCCTCCCCGGACATTAACCCGACAGAAAAGACCCCGCCCACGTTCATCGTGCAGGCCGAGGACGACCCGGTGCATGTCGAGAATGCGGTTGGTTATTTCATGGCCCTCAAGAATGCCAAGGTTCCGTCGGAGTTGCATATCTATGCGCAAGGCGGGCACGGCTATGGGTTGCGCCGCACGGAGCTCCCGGTCACCACTTGGCCGAAGAGCGTGGAAATCTGGCTGCGCACCATCAAGATTTTGCCAGCGCAATAGGCGGATCCAATCTCTCTCATGTTGCTTGCCGTTCTCACCGTCTCCGATCGTTGCTCGCAAGGCTTGATGGCCGACACCGCTGGCCCGGCCGTCGTGGCGCTAGCTCGCCGGCAATGGCCGCAAGCCGAAATCTGGACGGGCCTCGTTGCCGACGATGAGGACACCATCGCAGCCACGCTCGAAAAACTTAGCGTTGAGGGGGCGGCCCTGATCCTCACCGTGGGCGGTACCGGCCTAGGCCCACGGGATCGCACCCCCGAGGCGACCCGCCGGGTGATTGACCGCGAGGCCCCCGGAGTGGCCGAGGCTATGCGCTCCCTCGGCGCTCAAAGCAATCCCTCCGCGTGGCTCTCGCGAGGCGTGGCAGGACTCAGAGGCAGTACGCTGATCGTCAACCTGCCCGGCAGTCAGCGCGGAGCGGAAGAGAGCCTGATCTCGATTCTGCCCCTGCTGGCGCATGGCATCGAGGTTGCCGGGGGTGGGCAGTCGCATCCTTGAAGCCTCATTCATTTGCATAAACGAAGGGTTGTAAAGTTGAGATCGCGATTAGGCGGCGGCGTAGTCGTCCTTTGCTTTGGACTTGCGCATGCGCACCTTCGGTGCCTGTGCGACTGAGAGGCGCAGGCCGACTGTCTTGAGAACGGCGACGAGCGTCTTAAGTGTGGGATTGCCCTTGGGCGAAAGGGCGCGGTAGAGAGACTCGCGACTGATGCCCGCCTGGGCCGCGACCGCGCCCAGGCCGCCGTAAGCCTCAGCGACGGCACGCAAGGCAATCAGCCCTCCGGCGCGCTCTTCGGGATTGTCGAGGGCTTCCATGGCAACTTTCAGATACTCGACAGCAAACTCCCGGTCCTTTCGCAGCTCCTGAACTTCCCATTCGTGATAAGAACCGACCCCAACAAGTTTGCTCATGGCTGTCTCCTTTTCCACTGTTCCCAGAGTGTCTTGGCTCGGGCAATATCCTTTGGCTGACTATCCTTGTCGCCCCCGCAAAGTAAAACGACCCAATGTCGACCGTGCAGCCCGCAGTAAACCCTGTATCCGGCTCCAACGTGAATCCGCAATTCCGCCACACCTTCACCGACCGGCTTTGCATCGCCGAAGTTGCCGGATTCGATCTGTCTCAACCTCGCTGCAATCCTGGATTTTGCTATTTTGTCTCGAAGCGCCATCATCCACTCAGCGCCATCATCCACTCAATGAAAGGAGAACGTTCCTCCTCATCGCGATAGTAGACGAGCTCGATCACTGGATGATTGTAGCATAAAAGCTACAACGGATTGGCCTCAGCCTGATCTCAAGGTTTGACGCAAGGACATCCAACGCCTAGCGGGAACCCGTTTCGGGCCACCTCCTTGTATGCTGCGAATTCTTCTGAGCAAGATAGCGCTTTAACTTGTCCTTTTTTATGCCCGAAGAATCTATGGAGTACTTTGGCATCGATACTTCTTGATCGCAGTTGGCTTCCAAACGTGCAGATGTGAAACACACCGCAAATGAACAGAACATTCCAATCTATGTCATCGCCTAGTCTTTCAATCCAAAACTTCTCCCGAATAGGCCAACGATGTCCAATCTCATGCAAATAAGAATCGAATCGAGTTGGCATTAAATTTATTAATTTAGAATTAAAACATACAGGGTTTATGTGAGGAAGGTCTTCATCAATGCCAAGAAGTTTTCTTTGGGACGGGCATGGATCGCAAAAACGATGTTTTACATCTCTATCCATCTCAATATTACGGAGATTGTTCAACACATCAAGCGCGACAGATCTTCGACCAAACAAGTCCAAATAATATTGATTTTCTTCTTCAGCGATCAAAATAATATTGTATTTCTGTATCACATTTAAAACTAACGCGGCGAATTCTTTATGGTTATCGTCCCAAGCAAATCCTGGGGAAGTTTGCGTTTTGCAATGATCGCAACCGATTAGATATATCATCTGTCCGTTCCTGTCACGAACATTTCTGATGATGATGCGTGGAAATACATCAGTTCAAGAACATCGTCCGGTAGAGGGTGTCGCGTTGGACGGGTTTGAAGCCGGCGTCGCGGATGATTCTTCTTAGTTCTTCCTCTGTGGTGCAGTTACTTGTGCCCGCGGCTCTGACTACATTTTCTTCGAGCATTACGGAACCCACATCGTTGCCGCCGAAGTGGAGGCCTAATTCTAAGACTTTCAATCCCTGCGTCACCCAGCTTGCTTGTACGTTCTCGATGTTATCGAGATAGAGTCTCGAGATAGCCAGCACCTTAAGATATTCGACGCTCGTGGCTTCTTCCCAACCATGCCCGCCCAGCGCCGTGTTCCTGGGTTGGAAGCTCCAGGGGATGAAGGCCGTGAATCCGCCTGTCTCCTCCTGCAAACGGCGCACAACCTCGAAGTGGTTAACGCGCTGCTCGAAGGTCTCGCCGACGCCGAACATCATGGTTGCTGTTGTGCGCATGCCTAACTGGTGCGCTGTGCGATGAACGCTGACCCACTCCTCGGTGTTGCACTTGAGACGCGCGATGCGCCGGCGCACATCGTCGTCCAGAATCTCCGCGCCGCCGCCGGGAATCGAGTCGAGGCCCGCGTCGCGCAGCCGGGCTATGGTATCGCGCAATGGCAGTTCCGAATACTTGGCGATAGCCAGCACTTCTGAAGCTGTCAGGCAATGCAGCCAGATTTGCGGGAAGCGTCGCTTGATGCCCGTGAACAGCCGCTCGAACCAATCGATCTTAAGCTCGGGATGAATGCCGCCCTGCATCAGAACGCCCGTGCCGCCCATCTCGATGGTCTCGGCGATCTTTTCGCAGATCGTCTCGAAGTCGAGGATGTAACCCTCTTCGGAACGCGCGCCATTGAGTGGCCGGTAGAAAGCGCAAAAGGTGCAGTATTCGGTGCAGAAGTTGGTGTAGTTGATGTTGCGATCGATGATGTAAGTAACCACACCCTCCGGGTGCAGGTGTCGGCGCATGGCGTCGGCATCAAAGCCCAAGCCGATCAGGTCGGGGGAGTGGAAATAATCGAGAGCCTGTTGGCGCGTCAATGGCGTGGTCCCTAGCATAGCTTAGATTCTAACAACTCATGGTTTGCCGTCGCTGGGCTTGACAGCGGGTTTAGGCGTGGGCCGTGGCTTTTCCGCCGGGGTGGAGACGCCGAAACTCAGGAGGAAAAAACTGAACCCCTTGCGCAACGAGTCGAGCATGCTCATCGTTGAAACTCCCTTCCCGTTCCTTCGCGTCTCTTCCGTGTGGACAACAGTGGCAAATAAATCCTGTCCGCGCTATTGCTTCTTCATCACGGTGCCAACCACCACCGGTATCGGGGCTAGCGGCTCACCGCGCAGAATCGTCACCGCCGCGGGAGGAAGCGGCTTGTCGGCATTGGCCACGAGCAGGCTCACCTGCCACATCTCGGCATCGGTTAACACACCCTTAAAGGACGGCATGCCCGTCAGCCGGATGCCGTTGGCCACCTTCCAGTACGTCTCGCCCGGCGGGTCGTCGCTTACCCCAATTACGCCGGCTGCTGCGGCCTCATCGCCGTGGTGATGCTTCTCCCACAACGGCGGTGCCGCGGGGAACATGTGCGGGCCAAAGGTCGACGGCTTGCCATGAAGCCCATGGCAGGCGGCGCACTGGTCGCGGTAGATTGTGGCACCCGCCACCAGGCTCTCCTCATCGGGCTGAATAACTGGAGCCTTTACTAACTCGCGCTCGATCCGTGCATGGAGCGGGATTTCAGTGACCAACTGCTCATGGGGCAACGGTGGGTCGGCTACCGCTACCGGTACCTTGCCAAACTGCAACCATCCCAAGAGCGAAAGCGCCACGAGCACGATTCCGAGCAGGATTCCAAACAGTATACGTACCATCTTTCCTCTAGCCTCCGTTGCCCTCCATCGTAGAGCATTTTGCTCCTCCCTGTGCGAAATTCTGGGTTCGATTTCGCGGAAAAGATGAACCGGCTGTCCTTCAAAATGATCATCAAAAGCACATTTTTCGATGCAGAAGCAGTACCTCTGCAAGGTAGCATGGCTTGGCAGGTCCGCGTTTCATGAAAAAATAAAGCCCGATCTGGCGCGACTGAGCATAATTGAACCGAACCCTGCTCTCACTCAAAATCGCCACCATCGCGCTTTGCGTTGCCGTGAACCTGGAAATGTGCGCCCGCTACAAATGCAAAGCGTGCAGCATTTTTTTGGAGGAAACAGTGAATGCGAAGTCCATTATGGGCAATATACTGCTTATAGTTCATCGGATAATATGTCGCCCTCGCAGTGAAGATTGGTTGTTCCCCCCGGCAGCTGATCTACAAAAGTGACCTCAGCGCCTCCCACTTATTGGCAGGATGACGGCATCGAGACTTTGCGATTCATATCTAACTAGGAGGAGACATCCTTGTTCGGTCGCGCACTGCTTTTGAGCATCTTGATTCATCAACTTTCCTTCACGGGACCTTGCGGATGGGCACAGAGTGCTCAGTTGCAACAGAGCGGGTCAGGCGGAATGTCCACTGGCGGTGCCCATCAGGCTGTCTACGACTCGGACCATCGGCCCATTACCGCGGGTGGTCAGGTAAAGACAGGCCCTGTCGTTTTCATGGATATCGCTCAGCAGGCCGGCCTCACCAACTGGCATCACAAGGCAGGTACTCCTGAAAAGCGATTCATTCTGGATGCCAAAGGGCCGGGTGTTGCGTTACTGGATTACGACAACGATGGCTGGCTAGACATATATCTCGTGAATGGTTCGACCTATCAAGCGCTTGACGGCAAGGAAGCGCCCCCAGAGGCGGCTCTCTTTCATAACAACCATGACGGAACGTTCACAAACGTGGCGACTAAGGCGGGCGTAACCAATGATAGGTGGGGCTACGGCGTTGTAGTGGGAGACTACGACAATGATGGATGGCCTGACATCTATGTTACAAACTATGGAAAGAATCGCTTGTATCACAATAATCACGATGGGACTTTCACCGACATCGCGGAGAAGGCTGGAGTAGCGTTGGGCATGTGGTCTACTGGCGCAACTTTCGGCGACTACGACGGCGATGGACGCCTGGACCTCTTCGTGGGCGGCTATCTCCGTTATGACGTGAAACAGCCGCCAGTTCCGGACTCTAAGAGCCTCTGCCAATTCCGCGGCACGACAGTGATGTGCGGGCCCCGCGGTCTTCCAGGAGAACGCGACCATCTCTTTCACAACAACGGAGATGGCACGTTTACTGACGTGAGTGAAAAACTGGGAGTGAGCAATCCGAACGGATATTATGCACTTGGCGCATTGTTTGTCGATGTAAACAACGATGGCAAACTCGATCTGGCAGTCGCGAATGACTCCTCGCCGAACTATCTTTACATCAACAAAGGAAACGGCACGTTTGATGACCAGAGCTATCAGAGCGGTTATGCATTGAACGCCGACGGACGCGACGTGGCCAACATGGGAATCGCAGCCGGCGACTACGAAAACAACGGACATATGGATCTCGTGAACACTACGTTCTCCGACGACTACGATGTAGTTTTCAACAACGACGGAAAGGGCGCCTTTACTGATGTAAGCTATGAGGCTGGCATCGCGGAACCCACCATTCCTTTCGTAGGCTTTGGCGATGGATTCCTCGACTACGACAATGACGGATGGAAGGATCTTCTGATTGCGAATGGTCATGTCTACCCGAACGTGGACGAACATCCGGAGTGGGGCACCACTTACGCTGAGCGTCCGCTGCTGTTCCATAACCTGAAGAACGGAAAATTCGCGCTAGTACCTGCAGTCGAGGGAACGGGGCTTGCTAAAGTCAGCGTTGGCCGCGGGGCCGCTTTTGGGGATCTCTTCAATGACGGCAAGATTGATGTCGTGATCAATAACATGGATGGTGTTCCCTTGCTACTTCGAAATGTGAATCCTGACCACCACCACTGGGTAGAACTGAAGTTAGTCGGAGGGCCAAAAGGCCCGCGCGACGCTGTAGGATCCACGGTCTACTTGACAGCCGGGGGCACCCGCCAGCGCGGAGATGTGCTCAGCGGCGGCAGCTATCTTTCCTCCAATGACTTTCGAGTCCATTTTGGCTTGGGCGATGCTAAAGTCGTCGATAGCGTAGATATCCACTGGCCCGGAGGTGTGAGAGAGACAGTGAAGTTGCCTGCAGTCGATCGCATTTACACTATCACGCAGGGAAAAGGCATCACGGACGAACTGTGTATACTGTGCGCTTCTAAAGCTTCCGCTAAGTAGAAGTTATGCTGCACGAACGAATGCCGTGGTTGGGAAAGCGAGAGTTATAGGGTTGTATTTCGATTCCCGCGCTTTCAGTGATTACTGTTTGTGACACCCGCGTCTTTCACGATGCCCGCGTCTTTCAATGCGCGCCTTTCAACATCAAGAGCCGTGGTATGCAGAGCCATGACGCGGTGCATCGCCGCATCCGCATCTTGCGTGCGCCCTTCCGACTTATATGCCCTGGCAAGAAGATAGAAGGCACCCGAATCATCGGGATTCATGTCGGTAGCCCGACGCAACAGCGGCACGGCTGCAGCGGGATGGTTTAATAGAAACTCGGCTTTCCCCATATAGAAGTATGTCGCCCATGAATCCGGGATCAGACTACTCGCTTTTTCTAGATAGGGAAGACCGCTTTGAAAGCGGCCGTTCTGGACCAGCATAGCACCCAGATAATAGTAGGCGTCCCCATCCTTCGGATCGTCATGAACCGCTCGGATCAGTTCCTCCTCGGCATCAGGATTTCGGTTCTGTCCGAGGTATGCCTTCCCAAGCTCGCGATGGGCGCCGGGAAAGTCCGGTTCCGTTTGCAGTACCGTCTGAAAAGCCTGCTCTGCCTTCTCGAAGTCCGTTGCCTCGGCGTATGCCATACCTAATAGAAAATTAGCTTGCGCAGTAGTTGCGCTGCTTGCAAATAGCTTGGCGAAGACATCCTTGGCCTGTTCTGCTTGCCCTGCTCGCGAATAGCCAATACCGAGCAGATAGAGAGCTGCAGGGTCTGCTTGCTCAGCCTCTGTCAATGGTTTCAGTAAGTCAATACCATCTTCGGGATGCCCGCTGAACGTGAGGCAAGTAGCTAGCAGCATAGTTACTCGCTGGTTCGATGAATCGCGATAGTGCAACTGTTTGAAAACGGGTAAAGCGTTGATATAGTCCTCCTGTTTTAGATAAGCCAAGCCAAGATTAAGCTGTGTTTCCGGCTGCTGAGGGACAATGCGGAGAACCTTCTCGTATACCTCAATTGCCTCGGTATAACGATGAGTCGCGGCATACACAACACCGAGGTTCGCAAGTGCGCTGACGTTGCGCGGATCGAGTTCGAGGACTTTGCGAAAGCCAGTTTCAGCACGCGAATAATCCTTTGAATTCAATGCCTGCGTCGCCGACTCGAAGGCCTGCTTTGCCTTATCCGTGCTTGCGCAGAATCCGGAATTTGTTGAGAAGAGTAAGATGAATGCGCCAGCCACAGCGAGAATTTTCATAAGGAACCACATTCTTCTGATGATGTCGATGACACGGGCAAACATTGCTTGTTTCTTCGGCATCAGACTATCACACCAAAAGAACGGGCCGGACTCAAAATTAGGCCCGGCCCAAGTTAGGGGCAACGTGAAGTTAGAAATATATCTTGCCTGCAAGCTGCAGCTGACGAGGATCACGCGCGGTGGTGATCTGGCCGGAGGAGCCCGCGTTGAGGCCGCTATAAGTCGTTCCCGCCGGCCCGGAAGCGGATAAGGTATTGTTCACTGTTCCCCACTGTGTATGGTTGAAGACATTATAGCCCTCGAACCGCAACTGCAAGTGGGAGTTTTCAGTGAACTCGAAGTTCTTGTACATCGAGAAATTCCAGCTGTCGACTCCCGGCCCATAAATTGAATTGCGGCGGAAGTTGCCAAAGGTGCCATTGGCAGGAACGGCAAAGACTGCTGGGTTATACCACATTGGGAATTGTCCTGTCGGTTGACTATGACTGTGAGAAGTCGAAATCTGACCTCCGACGTAGTCGGGACGGATATGACCGAAACCACCATCGCCTAAGTTGCCACTCGAACTGAGGTCGCAGGAATCGCTGGTAGGACTGTTGTTTGCAAGGCACGGAGTTCCACTCCAAAACTGCGTGGTCCCTGAAACCTCCCAACCGCCCGCGGTGAGTTGCATGAGCTTGTTGGATCTTTTAAAGTCCGGAAGGTTGTAGACGTACTGGAAGTTGGCCACATTCCTGCGATCGTAACCCGCAGGAGCGTAGAACTGTTTTAGTTGTGTGTAGTCCGGAAAGACGTCGCCATCACTGTCAACGTCATCCAAATCCACCGCCTTGGCATAGGTGTAGTCGGCGTTAAAGGTTAGCGAGTTGCTGAATCTGCGGATGAGCTTGAACTGCAGACCGTTGTAGCCGGAGCTGGCTCCCATGGTGGTACTTCTGATCGAGCTGTAGCCCTTGTACGGCAGCAATGCTGCCGAAACGTTATTTACCGAGCCCAGGGCGCCTGGATTGATGTTGGTGGTATACCCCAGCGGCAACTGTTCCAGTTCGTCAAGATAAATCTGATGCCGGGATTGGTTGCCGATGTACGAGGCATCGAGGGCCATCTTGAAAGGCAACACTTGCTCCACGCCGAGGTTGAACCCAGTGGTGGTCGGAATCATACCCTTTTGATTCACCGTTAGCACACCGCCGGACGGCGTGAGAGGCGTTCCATTGACCTCCGATGTGGAGATACTCCCTATATTGCCGCCATAAATTGTTGGCGTATAAACATTCGGGGGGTTGCTGATGCCGCCAAAATTGAAGGTGTTTTGTTGGTAGCGCTCGTAGAAGAGTCCATAACCGCCGCGAACAGCGGTCTTGCCGTTTCCGAACACATCCCAGGCAAAGCCCAAGCGTGGACCGACGTTGTTATAGCGAAAATCCAATCCGCCCTTGGGCAAACCGTCGGTACCTTCCCGAACCATGCCGTTGTATGGGTTGCCGACGACGGTAATTCCAGTGCAGCCATAACTGGTGGTATTCCCGCAGATAGAACCCTGGGTAGGAGCCGATCCGGGTATGTTAGGTGCGGTATTGATAGTCACCGCCTGCGAAGTCGAGTAGAAGTTCGGCTCAAAGTAGTACTGGTGGTACTTGCCCGCCGTGTATGTGGGGCCGAGAAACTGGTAACGCACGCCAAGATCGAGTGTGAGTCTTGGCAAGGCCTTCCAGGTATCCTGGAAGTAGCCCTCATACTGGAACATGTGGAACGCGCCGAACGCATAGACGTTCGACTGAGTGGTGGTTGTCGCATTCCCAAGGAGCATGTTGGCTAGGCCCCCATTGCTGTTGAGAGGATTTTGATTGCTGGCTGCGAAGCTGAGAGAGACATTCTCTTGCCACGTCCCTTCCTGCCCATTCTCGTTCAGATCGCCCATGATGCCAAATTTGAAGACGTGATCTTTCCAGATTTTGGTGACGTCGTCATTCGCGACAAGCGTATTACCTGTCGACGTCCAACCCGCTGGAAAGACTCCCGTATTGAGGTAAGTGCCGTCGGCGAGAGCCGGGGCGAGGTTATGAGTGTTGGTGGCCGGATATAGGTCGCTGAAGGTGAAGCCCAGTTTGGTCTTGTCGTATGTGTCCGGGTTTGTGCCGGGAACGATGTCGACCACCTGCGTCAAGTGAAGCCAACCAACGGTCGCTTCATTGGTCAGGGTCGGGGAGATCACGTTCACTAAGCTCCAAGCCCAGCTCTTGCCCGGTTTTTTTCTGTAGAGAGGCAAAACCGGGAAACTGGGTCCGGAGAAGATGCCGAAGCCTTCGTGCTCCTCCTGCCGGTCATCTACATAACGGAAGAAGGCATTCGCCTTTGGCCCGAAGTTATAATCGACGCGAGCGGCGTACTGGTTTTTATAGAACACATAGGTATCCTGGAAGTTGACCTGCTGCTCGTCGTCATAACCATTGTTATAGGTAGGACGATTGAAGTTCCCTTTGTAGGCAGGTTTAAAGTCCGCAATCATCGCAGCATATTGCGAGTTAGATGCCGTAATTTGGCTGGCTGGGATGATATTGCCGGGAACCGGCGTGCCACCATTGATCTCGCCCTCCGCGTTGTACGTGACTGTGCCGGGTTGGAAAACCTGTCCGTCTTGTACTTGACCGGGCGGCAACTGCGGTGCATTTGGTTCCGGTTGACTCTGAAATCCGGGAATGATGATCGGCGTACAGGTCGAAGTCCCATTGTAATCGCACATGCCTGGGTTAGTTTTCGAACCTGGGCGGTACATAGGCGAAAGGTCGGCATTTTGTCCCGGATTTCCCGAAGAGTCGAGGCCGAGCATCGACGGTTGGGGCACGGTATAAAACGTGCCGCCGTTGGGGCGGCTGGCGCGCGTGCCTTCATAGTTGAAAAAGAAGAAAGCTTTCTTGTTGCTCCTTGGCGAGATCTTCGGGATGGGAATATACCCACCTGCGTTGCCGCCGAACTGATTGAATCTCAAGATTGCTCTTGCCAATCCGTCGTGGTTGCTGAACCAGTCGTTGGCATCGTAATCCGTGTTGCGATTGAATTCATACACCGTGCCATGGAACGTCTTGCCTCCACTTTTGGTGTTGACGAGAATCATGACACCGGGGCTGCGGCCATATTCCGCGTTGTAATTGCCCGTGAGGGTCTTGAATTCGCCCACCGCATCGAGACTCAGGTCGGTGTATTCGCCATCGTTAGCGCCGATGTCAGTATTGATCACGCCATCGAGAAAGAAGTTGTTGTCGGTGCCGCGCATTCCGTTCACATAGAAGTCGTCGGTCTGATTGAAGACCAAACGGAATTGCGACTGGTTGTTTGTGACCACGCCTGGAGTGGTGGTCAGAAGCGACTCGAAGTCGCGTCCGTTCAAAGGCTGCTCGACAACTTGCCGCTCGTCAATAACAGCCGCATTGTTGGAACTTGTAGTATCGATAGTGGGTGTTTCAGTACTCACGGTCAAGGTCTGGGAAGTTTGACCGAGACTTAACTTCAGCTGCCCCAGGCCGAGGTTCTGGTCTGGATCCAACACCACTCCGGTGCGCACCAGTTGCTCCATCCCAGGGGCGCTCACTTTGAGCGTGTAAGTCGAGGGCGTCAGATTCGTCGCCCGGAATGTTCCGGTGTCGTCGGACACGACGTCGCGAGCCACGCCGCCAGTAGCCTCATTGACGACCCGGACTTTGGCTCCGGATATCACGGCACCCGTTGGATCGATTACCGTACCATTGATGGTGCCGGTCTGTGCGCGAAGTTTCGTGCCCGGCAGGAACGCGATCGCCATGACCAACATGGCAAGGGGCGGGATCAGGCCTGCCTTTAACAGGTGGTAACTACTGCTGAGCCGTTTCCGGAGAAGCCAAGCCATCCATCTGCAGTTTGTTGTTCCGCGGCCACAAAGAATGTTCTCGAAGTGGTCATTTACGTTACTGGCATTTCTGATTTGAATCATCGCAGTTTTCTCCTGAGGCGTGATCTTGTCGTGTAACGTGCGATTCGTTGCAAACATTGCAATCCATCGTCGTAGAGCACAATCAGTCGTTCATGTGGAGCATGCGCGATCAACGTTATCTTGAAATTTTCAGGTGAAATCTGATAACGTTATCAAAAACACCAATACGGTATACAAATAAAGACAGGCATGTCAACATTTTTCTAATTTTTTGTATGATGTCAATCGTTTGATTAAAGAATGTGGCCCCGACTGCGCAAAGTGGCCGGCATCCAAGGGGCCAAGACTCTATTCAGTCGCCTTGTGATTCTCGTTATCAGAGAAATTATGGCGAAAGCTATCGAGACGTTCTGATTGATGGCAAGAACCGGGGACTATGCGTGTGTTAGCTGCGAGAAGTCGTGATCAAGGTGCGAGGACCCAAGCCGCTGGCATCCATCAAGAGCTGCACGCCTTGCCAAATGCCTGGTATTCGCAACAAGGCTCCCGCCATTGCCCAACCACAATTCAGATGCTCCAGCGCTCTTCCCATCGCTCTTACGCCTTCAACTGGGGAGCTGCCGTCAGCAGGGTAATAACGCACTCTGCGAATCGATCCCGGCAAAAGTTCTTCGGTGTCGATAATATGCAATCCAACCAGACTTCTTGCTTCAAGCCATGACCGCAACTCGCTGCACGGTCCGCAACTGGCGGCGATATAGATGCGGGCGGACGAGCCAGAATGGTACGGACTCCATCGGAACCGCCAATTCTGCACTTGGGCCCGGTAGGTTCGCCATTCATTACCAAAGCGGCGGACTAAATCTTCTCTCTCATCCCAGTGCGCGATGCCGGCGCTGTAAATCGCAGACATAGCAGCTGCGAGGATCAGCCAGCCGTTCCGCAGAATGCCAGCCCACAAAAGCATGACCGCGACGCAGGACATTTGCATGGGATTGGCGCAGTAGCGGTACATGCCGCTAGTGACTAGCCGCTGCGGCGGATCGTACGGGATCGGCGTCCCGTGACCGCGCTCCGCAAACTCCATCGCGGCAGAGACACCAGGAACAGCAATCAGCAATAGCAATTGAATTTCGATTTGCCTGAGCCAACTGACTTCATGCAGAAGAGGTCGCCAGCCCGTCCCAGGTCTCAAGGCAAAGACAATCTCCGGCACCAGATAGAGGAAGAGTAGTCCCGACGTTGCAACCTGAAGTGCGACCCGCGCTCGCAAATGCGTTCTGTTACTTGTCCATCGCGCGACACAAAGGGCGGGAGCAAGAACCCCAGCAACCGCGAAGGTTTCGCCCAGCAGCCAGTGCGGGCCCAACTGCACCAGAGGCTTGCACAGCGGCATAATAGCGAGATCGGCTGCCACCATAATGGCAACGAGCCAGTGAATCGCGATACGCGGAAACGCAAGTTGCGGTAGCAGACCCCACAAAATCACCCATCCAATAAAGCATTCAAGGGGCATGCCGCGAAATTGTGAGCCGCCGTCAGCGAAGCTCCACCAACCTGCCCAGGCATTGATGGATTGCACCGCCAACAACGTCGGAATCACCCAAAGAACACCGAGTAGACTGACTGCAATCTGTCGAGGCTGCCGGCCATGCACCATACGTGCGGTCAACGCGGCCGTGAGCGGAAGATATACAGCCGCGGCACGTTGCCAATCTGCGACGCTCATCCAGACGTCATTGATCCAGGCCGCGCTCATTCAGTTGCTCCGCATTGGTGTCGCATTCGTGTGAGGCATTGCATTGGCCTCTATCAAATACTTGGCGGCCTCATGAACAGCAACGCGTTCCAGTGGACCAAAGTACCAAGCTGGGTCGAGTTGCCTCTCGAAATGCACGCGCCAGTTTACCAGCGAGTGCGCTGCGTCGATCTGCTTCCACTGAACTTCAGAACTGGTCCACGCAATCCACTGTGTGAGCTTGCTTGTGTCGCTCACGGTTTCGAAACGCACATAGCCTGGGCGGTTTTCGGCGACACGCATTGTCAAGTCGCCGGGGGGGGTCGCCTTCCGCTCCGGCAAAATGAATCATCCGCATAGCGCCTATCTCGAGGCCTTCACCGGATGCTTTCAGTGGCCGCAAAAAACCAACACGCAGTGTTCGCGGCAATCCTGTCTTAATATCCGGACTGAGCGCAAGCTGGTGCTCTACCGCATCCGCTGAAGCGTCCACGATTCTGCTAACCTCTACCGATTGAGAACGGTTGAAGGACAGTGCTGGAATTACTCCCTCGAATGACAACGGCAGTAGGACGAAAGCCACGCAGCTCAGAGTTACACTCCGGTCATGGCGCGTTCTGTCCACGACGGCGCCGATGATGATTCCTACGAGATAAAACAACGGCGAGGCAACGAGGATGCACAAATATCCTTCGCCGAGCAGTGGGGCAACGATGAGCAGCGCCAGGGTAATCCCCTTCAGTATGCCCCCCGTCACTGTTTTCGCTTTCGGTGTGAGCGCAAGCAGGATTGCTAATACCGTGGGAATACCGAGGAACATAGCAGCACTGCGCCCTAGGGCGTGGTGCATCAAAACACGATAGAGCACAGCTCCAATCGTGAATGCGACTATGAGCGCAACCAGCGTCCATTGTGCGGAAGTGATCTTCTCCTTCACCTCGTCAGCTTCGCACGCTTCCGCTTCTCATTTTTTTCTTCGAACGCTCGACAAGGTCAACGATAATTATTCCGACGGCATAGAAGAGTGGCAAGGCAAATATGATCAATATGAGAGTTACGCCCATAAGCGGGGCTACAATCAACGCCGCGACAGCGATGCTTTTCTAGATTGAACCCGTCTCAGTTCTTGCGTTCGGCGTAAACATGATGAGAATCGCAATTAACCCAGGAATTCCACTAAATAATGCTGCAATAGACAACATTTGAACTCGTTGGACGAATGTTTCCATAGACCAAAGGGGGCTCGACATCTGCTCAAGGATCAGAATCGCCCAAACCGCGACCACAGCAGCGACCACTATTAATCTCCGCTGCGCGACTCCGCTTCCTTTGATCTTTTCGATAGTCTCAGAGAACATTGGAACTCCTTTCTCGTGCTCGCACGAAATCAGGCTACAGGTAGAAGTTCGGACTCTCGCAGGAGCGCAAGAATCTTTCTCCGGACCGGTTTCAGGACAGAGAGCTTGGCAAGCCCCAACAACTTTAGCGTCAAATCGAGCGCACCGTCTGCCAACCGTCGCGTTCTGCGTTGTTCGGGCGAACCGTCATATAGGAACATCACCAGCAGTCCCATTTGAAGGGCCCACAGAGCAACTGGAAGCAATAGGTCGAGGTCCTCGGGCAGTTTCTCTTTGGCAATGGCTTGGCGAAAGACGTCTATACTGCGGCGGCGAATCTCTGCCGTTCCCTTGCCCAGGCACGACAGCGGATGGCCGGGTTCGCCAGTGTAGCGGAAGACCACACCCAGCAGATTGCGATCATCCTTAGCCAAGTCGAACTTTGTATGCATTGCCGAACGTAGTCGATCCTTCAACTTTCGCGTATGCGCGAAGACCTCAGTGCATATCTGCTCCTGCTCGGCCTGCGCCGCTTCGTAATATGCCTGGATGATTGCTTCTTTGCTCGGAAAGTAATAGTAGGCTGCGCTTTTGACAACGTCGGCTTGACTTGCAACATCCTGCATTGAAGTCGCATCAAAGCCCCTTTCACGAAACAAGTTAAGCGCACTTTGAAAGATGTGCTCTCGTGTCTCTTCGCCCTTACTCGTGTTCGGTTCATTTTTGACCACGGTCAAATAATGGGATAAGCTGTAGTGAAAGTCAAGTCTTTTTTTGAACGCGGTCAATTAATCGATCTAAAAGTGGCAAGCTTTCACCTGTCGCACTTTTTGGCCCGAGTGGGTATGTAGCCACGGCCCTTGGAATAATCTCTAGTGAGCAAGAGGCACCCGTCGCGTTTTAGATGGAATAGTAGCGTCCGTATTGTCGCTCCTGGAATAGTCGTGCCGATCGCGAGGAAGTTAACGACAGCCCTTAGTAAAGGAATTGCGATGAAGGTCGGGTTCATAGGACTAGGCAACATGGGGACACCGATGGCGCTGCGCCTGCTCGCAGCTGGACACGAATTGTCGGTATGGAACCGGAGCGAAGAGCGTACTAAGCCGCTCATCCACGAAGGTGCGATAGCCGCAGCGACTCCCGCTGAAGCCGAACTGGGATCCGACGCTGTAATCACGATGCTTCTGGATGATGCGGCATATGAAGAGGTGCTTTTTGGCGTCCACAGGTTGATTGATGTGCTCTCCCCTGGTGTGCTTCACATCTCGTGCGGCACCATCAGCATGGCCCTCGGCGAGCGGCTTGCCGTGGAACACGCGAATCGAGGCATCGATTTTGTGGCAGCGCCGGTGCTTGGCAGTGCAAGCGATGCCAAGGACGGTCGGCTAAGGATAATAGCTGCGGGCACCGACAAAGCAATTGATCGTGCCCGTCCGCTGCTTGAGGCATTTTCGCGAGGGATCACCGTGGCGGGCAAAGAGCCGCACCATGCCTATGCTATGAAACTGACCTGTGGCATTCGATAACATTGCTCTCCGTGTCTGATTATGTATCGTTCTTCGGCATCTGATCGAAAGCGGACTTCCATTCGCCATCGACGGGCATTAGTTCGAATTCGGCAGCGCCGAGAAGACGTCGTTTCATGTCAGTCTCCGGGGCCCGATTCCGGATTGTCGAAGCGGGTGAAGCGGGAGATGAAGTTGAGGTGAATGGTACCGGTGGGGCCGTTGCGCTGCTTGGAGAGAATAATCTCCGACTTCGCTTTGTCGGCTTCGCTCATCTCCTCGTCGCGGGTGTAGTAGGACTCGCGATGGATGAAGG
Organism: Occallatibacter sp.; assembly: GCA_049518535.1. Taxonomy (GTDB): domain Bacteria; phylum Acidobacteriota; class Terriglobia; order Terriglobales; family Acidobacteriaceae; genus Telmatobacter. The sequence continues at coordinate 40,168 of JBEKRS010000014.1, forward strand.
CCACCACGTCGGCGTCCTGCTCGATAGAGCCGGACTCGCGTAGGTCGCTGAGCATGGGTCGATGGTCGTCCTTGCGCTGCACGCCGGCACGAGAGAGTTGCGAGAGAGCCACGACCGGCACGTTCATCTCTTTGGCCAGAGCTTTGAGGCCGCGGGAGATGGCCGAGACCTCCTGGGTGCGATTCTCGTAGCCCTTCTTGCCGTTCGAGGGCAGCGTGGCTGTCATCAGTTGCAGATAGTCGACGACCACCAGATCGAGGCCACCAGCATTCTGCCTTAGGCGGCGGGCCTTGGCGCGCATCTCGGCCAGCGAGATGCCAGCCGTGTCGTCAATGAAGAGGCGCGACTCGACGAGTTGGCCAAGTGCATTAGTGAGCTTGTCGTGGTCCTCGCGGCCCAGGAAACCTTTCTGCAACTTTTGCTGGTCGACCCAAGCCTGTGAGGCCAGCATGCGGCGCAACAGCGATTCCTTGCTCATTTCGAGGCTGAAGACGGCCACTGTGGCGGCGTGGTTGATGGCCGCGTTCTGGGCGATGTTGATAGCGAGCGCTGTTTTGCCCATCGATGGCCGCGCGGCGATGATGATTAGTTCGCCCTTCTGCAGGCCGCTGGTCATGCGGTCGAATTCGGTGAAATCCGTGGCGAGACCGGTGACCTCACGGCTCTGCTTGTACAAATTATCGATCGTCCCGAAGGAATGCTGGACGATCTGATCGAGGGACTGAAAGCCGCCGGTGAGCCCTTTTTCGCTCACCTCCATGAGCTGCGATTCGGCTGCGCCCAGAACGTCGAGAGCCGATTCGCCCTGATCGGCTGCGCGCGCGATGGCGGCCGAACAGATGAGCATGAGCTTGCGCAGCAGGCTCTTGTCCTTGACGATGCGGATGTAATCCTCGATGACCGGACGGCGCGGCAAACCCTCGGTGAGCGAAGCCAGGTAGGCTACGCCGCCGATGGACTCGACCTCCTTATAGCGGGCCAGCTCGTTGGACAAGGTGACGATATCGACGGCGCGTTGAGCATTCATCAACTCGGTCATGCGCAAGAAGATGCGGCGATGCGAGTCGAGGGAGAAGTCTTCGGAGTCGAGCTTCTCGGCGGCCTCGGCGTGGGCAGCGTTGTCGAGGAGAATGGCGCCGAGGATGGTTTTCTCGGCATCGACGTTGGCTGGAAGGCCGTTGTCTACCAAGTTGGACATGGTCGCCATGGCTTTGAGTGTAGGCCGACTGGGGCTCTGGAAAAGGGGTCACCAGATGCGGATAAGAAAGTAAGTTGTTATCAATAAAACACTTATAAGTTTTAAATTGTTAATCGCCGACGCTAGTTTGGGGCTATGGTTCACCTTTTGTCGGGTTTTGCAATCCCGCGGCAAAAGGGTGCCTACTTTGGCGCAGATGCGAAGGCCCTTTGGCGTAAGCCAAAGGGCCTTCAATCAACTACCCCCAGCCTACGCCGCTACAGTCCGCGTAGGTTTGGAGCCCCACAGCCCGTAGTAGGCAATGAAGAGGTAACAGAGGATTGGAATAGCGAAAGAACTTTGGATGCCAACCTTGTCGGCCAATCCTCCAGGGACATATTGAAGGTTGTGGACAATCGCGTAATGCTTTCCGATCTTGTCGGCCACGGCGCCAATGAGCCATGGAACGACCGCTCCGCCAACGACCGCCGTCATGATGAGTCCCGATCCCTTGCTGGCCATCTTGCCCAGCCCAGCGATGCCGAGAGCGAATATGTTCGGGAACATAATGGAATTGAAGAAGCCGCAGAGAACCAATGTCCAGATGGCGATTTGGCCATTAGTGACCATAGAGAGGGCAATGGATACCGCGGCCGCAAAGCCAAAGATCCCCAGTAGCTTGCCGGATTTGATCACGGTCAGAATCCAGGAACCGAGCAGACGGCCAATCAGCGCGCCGAACCAATATAGTGAAACGAGAATGGCGGCAATTTCCACATTGGTCCAGGGACCAAGCCAGCCGGTGACGAAGGTTCCGAAGCCGCCGAGCGAATCAAAGAATGAAGTAACCCTCGCACTGTCCACTCCCTGGGATAAAAAGTAGTTGACCGCGATCGAGGCCAGGCCTACCTCCACGCCGACATAGAGAAAGATTCCGACAGCGCCGAGCACGGTGTGTTTGTAGGTCCAGATGCTAGTGCTCGCCACCGGATCGCCCTTTTTGACTGGCTTGGCCTCGGCCTGCTCGATGTGCGGCAGGCTCAAGAAAATCACGATCAGGCCCAGGATGAGCAATCCTGCGGCTATAAGTATGTACGGCATTCGAACCGTGTCGGCAACGGCGGCCTTGGTGGCAAGCTTGGCTGGATCGGTGAGAATGTAGTGGCCGGCGATCAACGGAGCGATGGTTCCACCGAGCGAGTTGAGGGCTTGCGCCAGCGTTAGACGGACGGGCGCGCTGTGCTCGGGACCGAGGATGGCGACGTAGGGGTTGGCAGCGGTCTGCAAGGCGGTGACGCCTGCTCCCACGACAAAAACCGCCGCGAGAAAAAGGGGAAAGTTGACCAGTTTGGCGGCGGGAACGAACATCAGACAGCCGATGACCTGGATGAAGAGCGAGACCACCATCGTCCGCTTGTAGCCAATCATTTCAATCAGCTTCGAGGTGGGCGAGGAGAAAACAAAATAAGCCAGGAAGAAGGCTGACTCGGCCAGCATGGCCCATTTATAGGGAAGATCGAAGATCGACCGCAGATGGGGAACGAGCGCCATGTTCAGGTTGGTGATGAACCCGAAGATGAAAAATAGGATGGCGACCGTAATGAACGGGCCGACGTAACTGGGCGTGCTTGGAGCCGCCACTTGCTTGGAGTTTGTTGCCATAAAACGCTGTTCCCCGCTTCCTCTAAAAATTCGCCCAGTTGGGGCTTTTCCGCGCAACCCCGGCACAGAAGAAGTGCGGAACGATGGCCGCCTGATTTACCTGTGTCCGGGAATCCCGGATTTTTGCTGCACTAACACTACACGGAAAGCCCTGTCGTGGGGAAGTGAGGGCAACAACGGCCATGACAGACTCTTCTCGACCTCAGTGGCCAACGAGGGTCAGGGGCACAAACCCTCAACCTTCAATCAGATAAGATCGGTCCGCACCGCACCCTATGCTGCAGAGGGAAGCGAGAATGCCGTATCCTCATCTAAAAGCAAGGAGAAACCGATGGCTACTGGAACGTTGAGCAGCGCCAAACTAAAAAAGGTTCTGGCCTCGTTGGAAGGCAACTGGCAGGCCGAGATGGAAGGCTACCACACCTATCTGACCCTGGCCGACCGTGATGCGGACCCGATGCGTGCCCAGGTGCTGCGCCACCTGGCCGGCGCCGAGTGGGAGCATGCCGCGCTGTGGCACGGCCGCATTCTGGAGTTAGGCGGAGAAGAGCCTGTCTATCACGGCAGCCCCGGCGGCGAGGCCAACTCGCTGGCCAACCGTGCCGGTGGCGTGCGCATGGCACTGCGTCGCCTGGAGATCGAGGAGAGCCGCCACATCGCCAACTACGGTAGGCAGTTGAAAGACCTGGGCGACGAAGACTCGATCGCTATTCTCGAACACGTTATCGAAGATGAAAAGGACCACCATCGCGAGCTTGGTTCGTTGTTGCGCGGCCACTACCAGGCCCCGGCCGGCTCGCCCAAGATTGACCCCAAGGCAGTTCTTGAAGAGTTGCTGGCCAAACGCAGCCAGGGGCGCAAGCAACCCGGTGCCTGGATCGGCGACGCCATCTATGGCGTCAACGACGGTCTAGGCGCCATCTTCGGCATCGTCTCGGGCGTGGCCGGCGCCACGGCAGCTAACCCCGTCAACCAACATACTTATGTGCTGCTGGCGGGCCTCTCGGGCATCATAGCCTCTGCGCTCTCGATGGGTTCTGGCGCATATCTGGCCGCCAAGAGCGAACGCGAAATCTACATGGCCGAAATCGCTCGTGAGCGCGAGGCCATTCAGATGAACGGTCCAGAGGCCCGCGAACTGCTCTCGCTCTACTACCAGGTCAAAGGCTTGCCCGAAGCCGACGCCGACCACATGGTGAACCACATCGCCAGCGACCCCGAGCAGATGCTGCGCGCTCTCGCCAGCGAGCGACTCGGCACCAGCGAGGAGGCACTCGCGAATCCTCTTGTTTCCGCCGGCTCGGGAGCTCTCTCGACCGCCGTTGGCGCGTTCATCCCCATCATTCCCTTCTTCTTCTTGAACGGAATGACAGCGGTCATCGCCGCCGCCGCTGTCTCCTTGGCCGCACACTTTGCCGTCGGCGCAGCCAAGTCGCTGATCACCGTCCGCTCCTGGTGGTCATCGGGCCTGGAGATGACCGTAGTCGGCGCTGTGGAAGGTGCGGTCACTTACGGCATTGGCATTCTGCTCGGCAAGGGTGGGGTATAATCGCACTTCAGAATCTATGCCTTTTTCCGGGGGCGAAGCGGGTAGAATGGACTCGGTCTTTACCCCCGGAGAACTCCTTGCTGAAAAAGACTCTTGGTTTGCTCACCGTTGTTGTAATTCTGCTGCCGTCCATTCCTGTCGCCAGTCAGAACGCTGCCACTGTCGTCTTCGAGCGCAACGTTGCCATGAAGACTCGCGATGGCGTGACGCTGCGCGCTGACATCTACCGGCCGGACGGCGACGGCAACTACCCGGTTTTGCTCGCGCGCACTCCGTATAACAAGGACGGTTTCGCGGTCTTTGGACATCGCGCCGTGGCGCACGGATTCATGGTTGTGGTGCAGGATGTGCGTGGGCGTTACGCCTCCGATGGCGAATGGTACCCCTTCAAGCACGAGATCGAAGACGGCTACGACACCGTCGAGTGGGTGGCGGCACTGCCTCACTCCAACGGCAAGGTCGGTATGTTCAGCGGCTCTTATGTTGGGGCTACGCAGATGCTGGCGGCGATCAGCCATCCACCGCATTTGGCCGGAATCTGTCCCATCGTGACCGCCTCGAACTACCACGAAAACTGGACCTATCAGGGCGGAGCTTTCGAGCAGTGGTTCAACGAGTCATGGACCGCAGGTCTGGCGCAGGACACTTACGGCCGGTCGATCAGCAAACAAGCCAATGCGCTGGTTGGAGACACCGTTCTGCCGCTCAAGAATTTTCCTGTCTTCAACATCAAAGCCCCTCAAGACGGAGCGGCTTTGACTCGCTCTCTGGCCCCTTACTTTCTCGATTGGCTCGACCACCCCACTTATGACAGTTACTGGAAGCAGTGGTCGATTGAGGAGAACTTCGGCAAGATTCAAGTTCCGGCGCTGACGATCGCCGCCTGGTACGACATCTTCCAGGGCGGTTCGTTGCGCAATTACCTTGGATTAAAGGCACACGCCGGCACTGAAGCGGCCCGCAACGGGCAACACCTCATAGTCGCCGTCGGCGGCCATTCCGGCTGGAGCCGCAATGTCGGCGCAGTCGATTTCGGCTCCGACGCGGCCTTCGATGAAAGTGATTACGTGTTGGATTGGTACGACTATCTGTTCCTGGGCAAGCAGAATCAATTCGCCAACGGTAAGCCAGTTCGCATCTTCTTGATGGGTGAGAACAAGTGGCGCGATGAGGATAGCTGGCCGCTGGAACGGGCCGAGGAAACGAGTTACTTCCTTCACTCATCCGGCAAGGCCAACGGCGTTTCTGGTGACGGTGCGCTCTCCACCTTCGCGCCCACTGCCGAAGGTGCGGACAAATTCATCTATGATCCCGCCAACCCCGTGCCCACCATCGGCGGACCGCTCTGCTGTGACGCAGCGCATCTGGCTCCAGGCCCGCGCAATCAGAAAGAAGTTGAGGCCCGACCGGATGTGTTGGTCTATTCAACGCCGCCTCTGGAAGGTGACACTGAAGTTACTGGACCTGTAACTCTTGACTTATACGCCAGTTCTTCCGCCGTCGACACAGACTTTACCGCCAAGTTAGTCGATGTGTGGCCGAATGGCTTTGCGCAGAATCTTACTGAAGGAATTTTGCGCGCCAGTTACCGCGAATCGACGACCGCTGCTCCAAAGCCTCTCGTGCCCGGTAAGGTTTATGAATACCAGATCGATCTGTGGTCAACAAGTAATGTCTTTTTGAAGGGGCATCGGATTCGCTTGGAAGTGAGCAGCAGCAACTTCCCGCGCTTCGACCGCAATTTAAATACGGGCAAGCCGGCGAGCACGAGCTCGGTATTTGTGAAGGCGACAAACATCGTCTTTCACGACAGCGTGCATCCAAGCGCATTGATTTTACCGGTCGTGCCAAGATAGCTGAAGGATGGCGACTATTTGCTAAAATATTTCCACAGTTGCCATGCGCCTTCGGTGTCCCACGCGCGCCGCGTCTTTATATTTTTGGCTAGGGTGAGATGCCACGATCCCCGCATTACGGGAGCGGTGAAAATTCCTTGGACGCTAGTAACTCCTGCGCCGCCTGCCGCCCCAGCCGGATGCAATCGGGGATGCCGATGCCGTCGTAGGCGTTGCCGGCAAGGCGCAGGCCTTCGAGAGCGGCGACACGCACGGCGATGCGCTGCTTGCGCTCCTGATGGCCGACAGCGTACTGGGCCATGGCCCTGGGCCAGCGCGAAACCTGGGTGTGCTCCGGCTCGGTTTTACTGGGTACAATTTTTTCGCCAAGAATCTCATTGAGTTCACGGCGCACGGTGGCCACCAAATCGGCGTCAGGCGCGGCGAGCAGGGCCTCGTTCTTCATGCCGCCCAAAAAAGCGCGCAGCACCGCTTTGCCCTGCGGTGTGCGCCCCGGAAACTTTCTATGCACAAAGGTGCAGGCTAGCATCGAGCGGCCTTCCACGACCGGAACCAGGAAGCCGAATCCCTCTGGCAGGCGGCCCAGACGGGCTTCGTCGTAGATCAGATTGACTGTGATCGAAGATGAGTAGGGGATGCCACTCAGTTCCTCGGCCAGCACCGCGTCAACCTGTCCAAGCAGTGCACCCGCGGCCCAGGCAGGTGAGGCCAAAATCACCGCGTCGTACAGTTCCTTTGAGCCGCCAGCCTCAACCATCCAACCACCGGTTACCTTCTCCAGACTCGTGACCGGCGTAGATAGGCGAACGCTCCCAGGATCAAGTCGTGCCGTCAGTGTGTCGATGAGTTGCTGCAGGCCGCCGCGCAGCGTGGTAAAGATCGACCGTGGAGCGGAAGTGCTTGCGCTCTTTCCATTTCCAGTGGCTGTTTTGGCTCGGGCGCGCATCGCGCGGTGCGCGGCCAACATGCCACGGGTCAATGAGCCGTATTTGCTCTCCATCTCGACGAGCCGCGGCAACACCGTGCGGGCGCTCAGTTGCGTAGCTTCGCCGCCGAAGATGCCGCTGAGCAGCGGATCGGCCAGCCGGTCAACGGCTTCGCGGCCGAAGTGGCGTTCAACCAGCGCGGCCACCGACTCGTCGGGCTGGCCACTGGGGCGCGGCGGAATCAGCAGTTCTAACCCCATACGCAACTTGGTGGATAGGCTGAAAAGCCGAGTCAGCGCGGTGGGAATCAGCTTGGTGGGCACCAGGAACATTAGCCCGTCGGGCAGGGGCACGAGCCGGTTGCGCACGACAATGTAAGTCTTGCGGTCGGCATCATTCGAAGGGGTCAGTGCGGCCTCTAACCCCAGTTCGCGGCACAACTCGATCGCCGCCGGTTTCTCGGTAAGAAACGAATCCGGGCCCCGCTCGAGCACCGCACCGTCCACGATCTCCGTGGCCAACGAGCCGCCAAGCCGCCCGCGCGCCTCAAAGAGCGTATAGTCGACCTTCACTCCAGCCCTGCGCGCCTGCTCCAGTTCATAAGCAGCCGCCATGCCCGCTATTCCGCCACCAACGATCGCCGTCCGCATCGTTAACATCATCCCATATTCAGCTATGCCCTTGATTGCGACTCGGAAACCGGAGGCGTCAAGGAATGACCACGGTGATCTTCGCGTTGTGGACGATGCCGTTCGTAACTCCGGTCACAACCACGTTGTAAGTGACCAGCGTCGGAGGAGGTGTGAGCGGCGAAGTCGATCCTTGAGCGTTTTCGTAGATCGAGTTGCAACCGGTCGCCGTCAATGCCGCGAACAAGCCGAGGCCGAGCAACAAAGTCCGTTGAAGCTTGCAGCGTGCACGCCTGCCGAGGAAAAGCAAGCCAAAGCTGAGCATCCCTGCCATGATCGGCCAGCGGGTCGGGACTTGCTGCTTGGACGCGGCCTGCGCGGTTGTCGCTGCGGCGTTGATGGTCAGCGTAGTCGTCGCTTGCCCGTTCACCGTCACTGTCGATGGATTGAGGCTGCACGTGACCTGGGTGGTAGACGAAGAGCAACTCAACGCCACGGAAGCGTTGAAGCTATAGAGCGAATTCAGGTTGAAGCCCACCGTCGCCGAACTTCCGGACGGCACCGTGACCTGCGTCAGTTGAGGCGCAAGCATGAAATCCGGCATACCCGGAACAACATAGTCAAAGGTTATCGGGGCGCTGACAGAAGACTGATACACGCCGTCGCCGGAGTAGATACCGATCACTTGATTCTGGCCGTAGTCAAAATATTCAGCATACGCTGGGCCGATAGTTATTCCCGTGGCGCCGTTGGGCCCGGACGCCGTAAGGCCAAGCCCCGTGAACGCAGCACCATCATTGAAGATCATGACGCTGCCTGTCGGCGGCACAGTCGAACCGCTGCCGCCGGTAACTGTGGCTGTAAAGTATGTGGCGCCGCCCGTAGCGTAGTTAAGAGAGGACGGATTGGCCGACACAGTGACGGTTGCAGGAAGCAATAGGCCCGCCGGCACCGTCGCAACCACCGTGCCGCCCGATACAGTGGCGGCAACCGAATTCACATCTCCCGCATAAGTTGCCGATAGAGCATAACTCCCCGCCGGCAAGTTTTCAAAGATAGCTTCGCCTTTCAAAATAGCTTGCTCGCCACGGCCCATCCCGCCCGGAGAGAGAGTTACATTCTGGGTTAGCGAACCTAGGCTTATGGTAACGGTTCCGGTCGGATACTGGCAGCTATCGGCCTCTAACTGCACCATAACGGGCAGACTATAACCTGCGGTAACGGCACAAACAACAGGTGAACCCGTCGGGCTTGCACAATTTCCGCCAGAGGACACAGAGAGAAACGTCCTGGCTTGGGCAACCGAGAAAGTAAAAGGTGCAGCCATGGCTGCACCGTAGCTTGCATCTCCCGAGTAAGTCGCACTGATCGAGTGGCTGCCTGCGCCGAACATAGATGGAGCAGCCCAGGTGGCATAGCTGGCGGTGTTGAGTGATGTCGTACTGATCGGCCTGCCATCCAGTGAGAAGGTGACTGTCCCTGTGCCACTCCCGTGCGGAAGAGAGAAACCATCAACCAAGTTTGTAAAGCCGCCATTGGCGACCGCCGCGGCTGCGACCGGCTCGTTCGCATCGAAGATATATCCGTTAGGATAGGGGCCGAAGGATCCGCCAAGCGTTCCTAGAAACAACAATGCCTCGTCGGGGAACAATACAGCCTGGCAGGCATCGGCGGGATTTATGAACCCATCACTGGAACCTATACCAAATCCACCCAGGGTTAGGCTGCCACTGGCCGGAGTAATAGTCACCATCTGCGGATCGGAGTAACTGCTTTCATAACTCCCATCGCCTGAATACTGTGCCCAAACTTGATAACTTCCGCCGGGAAGATTGCTAAGCGAACCGCTGGCCGCGCCATTGCTCGCAATCGTCTGTACGTTCTGTCCTGCGCTCAACGGCGCGGGTGAATTGTTGAGAATCGTCACAGTGCCTTGCGGAGTTCCGCCGCCTGAGGCAGGGTTCACATTTACGGTGAAGCTAATCAGCTGCCCGTGCTGCGCGGAGGTGGGAGATATCTGCAGATTAGTCACAGTTGGCTTGAAGGTGATCGAGTTCCAGTCATTCACTAGCACATTGGCGTCCACTGATCCCAGTCCGCTGGCGAGGTCGTATCCTGTTCCGGCGGAATACTTCTGCAACGAATAAAATGCGTCTGCTGTCTTATCGAGCGAACAGTCAGACGTGCCTTGGAGACATGTCATATTGTTGCTGCCCAAAGTTACATCGTGAAATGCCTCTGGAAACTGGCGAGCCAGCGGATAAAGTGTAAAGTTGGCCTGCCCCTGCCGGCCATATTTCTGATTGACCAGCGCCATGATCCCGGCCATCGCGGGCGTCGAGGCCGATGTTCCGCCAACGATTGTGATAGCTTCGTCGCCGCTCGCGTCGGACACACAGTCGCCGGACTCCGCGCAAATCGGATAGGCGCTGAAGTTCTCCCCGTTAGCCGCGAAGAGCGAGACGTCGGGAATGTCGCGCACTCCATCGGCGGGAACTCCCGGAGCACTTTGCCAGCCTGGCTTTGCATAGCCGAAAAGGCTCCCCGAGACGGAACTGCAGACGAAAGGCTGCGCGCTTCCCTGCGCGGATGCAGCGGAGTTGACACAACCGCTAGCTCCACCTCCGCCGGCTGGAATAGCAACGGTATTAAGTTGAACGTATGGACCGGTCGCGTTGAGGCCGTAGACTGTGTCCCAGACCTGCTCCGGCAAAGGAGCCTTCAGTGAGCTGTTGTAGGCGTCGTTGGTCTGGTTCCAGAGCTTGGCAGCGCTCGCGCCGCCGCTGGCGTAGTCGCTGTAATAAAAATCCGTGCCGCCGACGGCAACGTCCCAAGGCGTGGAAGCCAGCCCATTCACTGCCAGCCCATAAGAAGTTATCCATTGATCGTTCGCGTCGTCGCAGCCCGCTGAGCCGCTGTCGCCGCTTGCAACCAGCACGGTCTGCCCTTGAGCCGCGGCCTGTTCCCACAGACCAGACCAGAGCGCATTGCCGGCCTGCGACATGAATCCCTCGCAGTTTTGAAAACTCACGCTCAGCACCCCGGCGTGATTGTCTTCGACAGCTCGCAATGCGGCCGTGTAGAGCGGGTCAGTGAGACTGCCAGCGTCGCTGATGTAGAGATCGACGATAGCGCCCGGTGCCACGGCTCCAGCCTCCTCGATATCTAGGTAAGCCTCGATATCAACTCCCGAGACCGTGCCCGGATCAGCTCCATCTTCGATGACTTCAGGCGGAAGACTGCTGAGGCCGAAGAGCTTCTGATAGGCAAGTACAAGGCTAAGATCGACATTCGATTCGTTGATGATGCCGATGGTTTGCCCCGCCCCATTTACTCCGGCCTTATACAGCGGCCCTAAGTCATACTGCGTAGCAAAATCTTCCGGTGCGACGGCATAGAAATAATTCCCGCCATTGGGGAGCGTCCACTGCGGAACAGTTTTTCCGGTACTTCGGGAATATCTCGCGGGACCAACAATCCTAAGATCCGATTTTGCGCGGAAGCTATTGAGCGGCGAGACGCCCCCCACCAGCGGCGCGAGTGCCTCAGGAATCTCGATTTCGCTTGCATTCGCATACCGGGTTTCGCCGTGGATTTCGTACTGATGAATCTCGGTGTGGAAGGCTTCGCGCAAGTGGCCTGCGGTCCCTGAAAACTCAATGAATTGCCCGCTCTTCGAAGCCTTCGTGACGATAAAGCCGTGCGAGTTCAACCAATCGGTGGCAGTTTGAATGTCGGCATCGGCGGGACCGAAGCGCGAGCCGAATTGCTCCGGCGTTAGCCACTGGTGATAGCTTGCCAAGCCGTGGGTGTGGGCGGCTTGCAGGAATTGCTGAAGCGCCGCCGCACGCTCTGGCGGCCGCTTTAATAGCAGGATCATCTGGCCCGCAAAAAAGGAATCTGAAACTATACCCCGATCGATGCCTGTCTGCGTCAGTGGATGCACGCTACCCTTCATGGTTACCAGCTTTGTTTCATTGATTGCACGTGTAACAAGCGGAGTTGCCGTAATTACAGCAGTTGTGACCTGAGTTTGGGCAAGAATCTGAGCAGATAACATGCTTCCTAACATCGGAGCTAGGAACATCATTTTCCATCTCACCGTGGTCTCCCATTGGCGTTTTTCGCCTCACTAACTCTAGTACTCCCCGAGTTATTCAAACAAACTCGGTGGCAAGCTGGCGCGCGAGCCGAAAGTCAGCTTGCATGCGCGACAGGTATTCGCCGATTAGGGAGATGCCCTGCGATTCCGAATATCAGGTCAAACAAAATGTTGCGCACGACGACGAATCCCACCCTTGCCGCAAGAAGAACCAAGAAACAGGTTCCCTTCGGCAAGCTCAGGACAGGCTTTCGCCAACGCTACGCTCAGAATGACTGCAAGAATGGGGAGGTATATCTAGTTTTCAATCGTCAAGGGTTGCATCAACGCTCTTTCGTGCCGGCTGCAAAAGCCGCCGCCTCGTTCTCCAACTGCGAGTCCCAGTGCTTGGGCTGGTAGATGCAGCAAGGTTCCTGAGCCAGCGGGTCGCCGGTGAGGGCGTAGGCGCGGGCGCGTGAGCCGCCGCATATTTCTTTGTACTCGCAGGCACCGCATTTACCTTCGAGCTTACTCGTATCGCGCAGAGATTTAAAGATAGGCGCGTTGCGGTAGATCTCGCTAAGCGGCGTCTCGCGGATGTTGCCGGCGTGGATGGGCAAAAACCCGCTGGGGTAGACATTGCCCACATGAGAGATGAACAGGAATCCCTTTCCATCGTTTACGCGGCGTGTGGCCCAGCTTGCGGTGCGGGTTTGCGCGTCGCTGGTGGGTGCGCCGGGTTCGTATTTTTGTGCGGCGGTGTGGGGATGGCCGTGTCCGCCTCCATGGCTGAGGCGGCGCTCTTCCAGATTGTGTTCGAGCAGGTAGCGCCGGTAATGCATGGCCTCGGTGGTCTTGATCTGGAAGTTTACCCGGTGCGACAGTTCGTAAATCTTGCCGAAGACCTGCTCGAACTCATCGCCGCTGAGCAGGTCGCCAAGTTGGCCGCGACCCACCGGGACCAGAAAGAAAACATTCCACATGACGATGGCCAGTTTTTCGAAGAGGGTGCAGAGGCTGTCCAGATCGTGCGCGTTGTGGCGGCTGATGGTCGTATGCACTTGAATGGGAATGCCCGCCTCGTTGGCCCACTCGATGGCCTGAATGGTGCGTGCCCACGCGCCGGGAAGGCCACGGAATGCGTCGTGAATCTCCGGCGTCGAGCCATCCAGCGAGATTCCAAGACGCACCAAGCCAGCCTCCTTGAGCTGGAAGATGGCCTCCCGCGTCAGTAAAGGTGTGGCGCTGGGAGTGAGCGCAACTTGGACCCCTTTATTCGCGGCGTAACGAATTAGCTCGAATACGTCCTTTCGTTTCAATGGATCGCCGCCGGTAAAGACAAAGATGGGCACACCCATTTGGGCGATCTGGTCGATCAGCGCCTTGCCCTCGGCGTTGGTCAACTCGTCGGGATGAGCGATGGGCTGGGCGGCTGCGCGGCAGTGCTTGCAGGCCAGGTCACAGGATTGAGTGACTTCCCAAATGGCGAGAAAGGGGGTTTCGTCAAAGTTCAACCCGCCACGGGCCGGAATTGTGTGCATCGGTTGCATGAGGCCTCCTATGAATCGGGGCGGGAAGAGAACAAGGAAACGAGTCCTCGGCCGGGGATCGAGTGAACTCTCCAAAGATTAAAGGAAACTAAGATTCTGCCGATAAGATGATTTTCCTCGAAGGAGACCATCTTGAGAGTTCACGGCAAGGCCCCTTAATCGGAAACCACTCTGGAGCGCTACGATTCGGCTCCAGAAGAGCAGTTGCGGCGCAGGGTAGGCTGTGATTTGGATCACGTCATCTGACTCGAGTGGAAGTCTCGGTTTTCCGGCGCTGGACAAATTCCCGAAAAGGGCGCACAATTCCCATTTTATTTGGCACTCGTCCTGGAATCTGCGCCTGATTGAACTAACGAGTAGTTTTCGGCACGCCGGAAGCTATAGTTAGTATGTCTCCGTCGTGATTGATGTCACGCCGCGTTATGCCGTCGAGTGCTGTAAGCCGACGGCAAGCTGCAAGTTAGACTGCCGCGCCTCCAGGAGATTTCCTATGACTGTTCTTCTCAATCCGCGTTGGAGCAAGCCCTCCACCATCCTCTTTGCCGCCGAGATTCCCGCCAATGAAAAGGCGTTTTCCTTTGCTCTTGCGCAAGCTGCGGAGTTTGGCGCGGAACTCATCCTCTTTCACGCGTATGACACGCTAGTGGTAGCCGCATCAGAGGCCTCCGGTATCTGCTACTACGACTATGCCGCTGCTGCCGCCGCAGAAATCAAGCATCTTGAGCCTCTGGCTCAGCGCGCGCGGGATTTAGGCGTTGAATGCGAAACCGTGGTGCGGCCCGGGTTGGCCGCCGATCAGATTCTCACCTTCCTGCGCGAGCGGACGGTCGACCGCATCGTGATGGGCACCCACTCTCCCGGTCCCATCGGCAAACTACTGGTTGGCTCGGTGGCCGAGGCCGTGCTGCGCACTGCCAAGGTGCCGGTCTGCGTCGTGGGCCCCGATGTGGTGGATGGCACCTACCGCAATTTTGCCACCCGCACCATCCTGTGCGCCGTAAGCCTCCACGACGCCAGTTCCATGGTGGTTGGCTTTGCGGCGGAGCTGTCCGCCGAGCACAACGCATGCCTGATCCTGCAGCATGTCATCCGCCCGCAGGAGCGTTTCGAAGTTCTCGCCAGCCGGTCTATCGGTGAGATTGAAGACGAACTGGTCTCGCTGATTCCGGAAGACCTTCAGGATAGAATCGCCGTGCAGCCGATCGTGGTGCCGGGCGATCCGACCGAGGAACTGCTTTATCAGGGCAGGGCGCAAGAGGCCGATCTGATCGTGCTGGGCGCTCAGGGCGCATCGGCCTTTGCAGCCGTCGCTCGTCACGGCGTGGTCTACAGAACGCTGGCTCACTCGCACTGTCCGGTGATGACTCTGTCGCCGGTAGTGCTGGCGGCTTGCGGCGCCAAGAAAGAAAGGGTCTTTGCGTCCGAGGTCTTTCTAGCGGGCGTGTTCTAGCAATTGCGTGGGCGGGGGATGATCCATCCGCCCCCCGCCTGCAAATCCCGCATCCTATCTCGAATCTGGGACCGGCTCAACCCCGACGGATGCGCCGTCGCGTGGCCCTTATGTGACAGCCCGTCCCCGCTCTGTTGGCGTACTGTCAACAGTCAGTCAGATTCCGGAGGCGCGGCGGATGACCAAACAAGTAATCGAGGCGCAGGACCGTACCGTACACGCTCATTTCGGCCGCTTCGCCTCTATGGTTTCGGGGTGGTTAGGGTCAACCTGGGCGTTTGCGGGCGCAGGACTTGTGGTGGCCGTGTGGGCTGCCACCGGCCCTATCTTTCATTTCTCAGACCACTGGGCAATGGTGATCAGCACAGGAACCTCCATCGCGACATTTCTGATGGTCTTCCTGATCCAGAACACGCAGAATCGCGACGCACGTGCCATCAATTTGAAGCTCAATGAGTTGATTCGGGCCATGGACAAGGCGCGAAATCAGATGATCGATATCGAACGGCTGAGCGATATGGAACTGGACGCAATGCAGGCTACCTACGAAAAGATAAAAACGAACTGGACCGAGCGCCAAGGGCGAACCGCGCGCGGTTCTCATGAACAATGAGATAAAAGCCGGGCCTTTCATCTTATGACTGGCGCGAATGGCATGGAATCTCGAGCCGGGTCCGAGTATACTGTCGGCAAGGCGGCGAATGCTGCACATAGCCAGCCCCAAGTGAGGTGCGTCTTCCGCAGGGACTCCGGTTCACTGACGTTCGACGTTCCGCCATCGGAGACTTCCCGTTGGCGCGCCGTAGCCCGCGTGCTCCGAAGTCCCATGGATGCGTTGGGTTGTACGCTCGTTCCTGCTTCTTGTGTTCTCTGCGGCTCCCCTCTGCCGCATCTCTCCTCCGTGCCCATCTGCCGAGTTTGCTGGACGGAGTTTCCCGTTCATAGCGGCCCCTTGTGTGCACGCTGCGGCGACACGCTCGACGCTCCCGTACTGGCTGGCCCATCGAGCTCCGGATTGTGCCGGGTCTGCCGGATGGCGCCGCCGCCGTTTGAGCGAGCCGTGGCATACGGGCCGTACCGGGACGTCATGCGGGCGGCCATCCACGCGCTCAAGTACGACCAGCTAGAACCGGTGGCCCGTGGGCTAAGCCGAATGCTGGCCCAGGCGATCGCTCAACTGGCGGACGAAGCGCCTGCCGAGATGCTGGTGGTTCCCGTGCCGCTGCACCGGTCAAAATATTCCGAACGTGGATTCAACCAGGCCCGCTTACTGGCCGTTCATGCTATTGCGGCGTTGCGCAAAACGCATCCAAAGTGGCGGCTCAAGCTGGCTTCGACAACGCTGATGCGGCTGCGCGCCACTGAGAGCCAGGCTGGGCTGACCTCGCGCCAGCGCCGCCTGAATGTGCGCGGCGCGTTCACCGTCTCCGACCCGGCCGAAGTCGTTCTTAAACACATTCTGGTCATCGACGACATTTTTACCACCGGCTCGACGGCCCGCGCCACCGGCAAAGCATTGATAGATGCCGGCGCAGCTTCCGTATGGGTAGCCACGCTGGCCAGAGCAGGCCGTATACACGACAGCCGCCGCATTGTTTCTTCGCGCTTCGACGACGTGGAGGAGAATTCAGCTTTGACCGGCAATGCGCCGGCCGCAAATCTGCAAGGGGCATTCGAACTTTCATCGCAAGACCAATCATCTTTTTGACGAGGGGAAAAGGATGTCGCTGGGAAAAGCTATGATTCACGCGCGCAAACAGAAGTCCATCGCCAGGGCCGCGGCTTTCGCGGGGGAGCACGCGGCCTTGCAGTCCGCTCATATTCTGCAGATGCCGGTGCTGGTGCTGAACGCCTCCTATGAGCCGATCAATATTTGTGGCGCTCGGCGTGCGTTGGTGCTGGTGCTCAAGGGCATTGCACGCACCGAGGAGGAGCATGGGCTGATCCTTCACGCGCAGCGCAGCCGCATCGTCATGCCTTCGGTGATCCGGCTGCTGGAGTATCGCCGCATTCCTTACCAAACGCGCGCTCTGTCGCGTAAGAATATCCTGCTGCGCGATCGCAACACTTGCCAATACTGCGGAGAGGCGCTGCCTCCTGGCGATCTGACACTAGACCACGTGATTCCACGTTCTCGCGGCGGTAACTCGACATGGGAGAATCTGGTGGCCTGCTGTCACGCTTGTAATCGCCGCAAGGGCAATCGCATGCTACATGAAATCGACGACATGATCCTGTTGCGCGAGCCGCGACCTTTTTCGCTGCACACTAGCCGTCAAATTATGCGCATGTTAGGCCGCGCCGACGATCGCTGGCGGAAGTATCTTTTTTATTGAGTCGGAAGTCATCTGAATCCATACAGAATCGGCGGTACCGGCTTGGATGCAACAAGGAAAAGATATGATTGAGACTAAAAGTTGTACACACTTCAAAGGTGTCAAGTACAGTAGCCTTACAGCCAAGCAAAAAGAATTATTTAACTTCCAGAAGATTGCGGCTACACTTGCCGACTATGGTTTTAATTGCATTAAGTTAGCCGACGATTGGCAAGGTGCTGACTTCCTTGCATACCACATTGATCATACGACCACATTGAGGGTGCAGTTAAAATCCAGAGTAACAATCGACCAGAAGTATTGCGGTAAAGGCCTCTGGATGGCATTTCCGCACAAAAAGTCTTGGTATCTCATCGAGCACGATCGCTTGGTTGAAAAAATTCGGGAGCATACGACTTGGCTTGACAGTAATTCTTGGACAAATGCGCAGCCGAATTCGAAAAGGGAATTTGGTGCGTATTCTTCTGTGAGTATCAATGCGAGTTTGTTAGAGAGTCTGGCTGAAGACAGGCTTGGCGAAGTCTACGGCCCGATTCTCGCTGATGATGAAGAGACCGCCGACTCCACAGAGCCATCGCGGGGTTGATTTAAGTCACTAGAGCCTAAATCCTTACTTTTTCGACTGTCCATCCGGCTGCTTGTCCGGAGTAATGTCCTTTCCTTCATAGATAATCGTGGTCGTGGCGCCAAACCGCTTATAGTCGGTGTATTTGATGGTGTCGCGGATGTGCACGTCCTGTGCCATGTAGCCATGGCCTCCGCTGAAGTGCAGAACGCCTTCGCCCTTGGTGTAGACCGGAAACCAGTAATGGCCGTCCACCTGCTGCCGCCAAGTCATGAAGGGCGGATGGAGGTCCTCGCTTCCCTTGCGCGTGTCGTCAGGAACCATGCGGCCGTTGGTCACGACGATCTGCAGATCGGTTGCGTCCACCCAGATGCGGCCCAGAAGGTAGCGCTTCCCCTTTTCGATGGTCTTCGGCGATACATCGAAGACGTAGCAATCCACTTCATCCACTTGCTGCCGGCCCACGTACTTCACGTCGTAAGCGCCAATCTCCTCGGCGGTTAGCACGAAGGGATAGCCGCGCTGAATGTCCTGCAGATCTGAGGGCGACATCATGACCCGCTGCAAGGTGCTTTCCGGCGCGTAGACCACCTTTTCGGTGCGCTTGCCCGTTGGGTCGAAGATCACGTCGTCCACCTGGTACCACTCGCCATCCACCTTGTTATCGTCGTCGATGGTCTGCACGCGGGCGACGCGGCGATAGGTGTAGTGGTTCAGCGCCTGCTGAAACTCGCTCTCCTTGGCTGCAAATTGGTGGATGATCTGCTCGGGCGGCACCGCCGGTGCGGAGATGTCCATATGCCCGAAGCCCGAGTCTAGCGACATGGGCGTAAAGCTGTCCTTGTTATTCTGCGCCGCGGCGGCCAAGGCCAGTCCCGATACCGCCAGCAGCAACGCCAAAATCCATCGATTGCGCATTTTGTTCCCTCGCTGCTTCCGCGAAGGATTCGGCACACTTGGCGTCGCGCGCCCCGAATCCCGCGAATCTCCCGCTCGTCTATAAGATTAGACGCAAGGACTGAGCTGCTGGGTGGCGTCCAAAATCGAAGCGTCCCGCAGAGTCATGCAACCGATCGGGGTGACTGGCTATTGCGCCCGCAATGGGACCGAGGCGGGATCGTTTTTCCAACTGATCACCTTGTTATTGTGAAAACTCACTTCGGATCCACCGTATTCGAAGCTGTCGTCGGTAAACGCCGTCGGAGTTCCTTGAACCACCAGCACAACGTCCTTCGATGAGCCAACCGTAAATGAGGTCAGAGTTGGGTCGACGGCAGCGCCCGGCCAGAGTTTGACTCGAATCGGGGACGCAGCGGCATCGATTCGCCAGCCGATGACTGAGCCGTCTTTGAGATACAACTCCGACTTGCCGTAGACGAGCTTGTCTTCCGAGGATTCGGTCGGCGAACCTTGCTGCGCCACCACATCTTCCTTGGTTGAACCGATCGTGATATAGGGCAAGACTTTACGGGGTGCGCCGTGAGCCTTATCCGGATGCTGGTTGTTGGCTTTCTGCGCGGTGGGTTCCGTTTTCTGGATCGGCGCGGGGTTTTGCAAACCCAATCTCCGCAAATCTTCCTGCACCGCTTCGAGGAATCTTATCTTCGGCGCCTCGAGCCATTTCACACCGCCGTTTTGACTGTCGCCGTACCCCGTCGTCACCGCCGCGCTTGTGGGCTCCGGCGCATCGAAGGCGATCCAAAGATATCTTCCCAGGAGTACCACGAACGCAAAAGTTGCAACTGCAAAGGAGATTTTAATCGTCGGCCAAAGCCAACTCAGAATTGCATGTGCGATTTTGCCAAAGGCTGATCTCTTTGCTGGTTCCACCGTTGCAGTTGTTTGCGGATTCGCCGACGCGCCCTGGGACGCCTTGTAGGAATTCGCATATTTTGGGCGTTGATCCGGGCTTCGTTCCATGGAGGTCGAAGTGAGAAATTCGAATGCGGAATTGATGTCCTTCAGCTTTGTTTCCGCGGATTCCTTCAGCTTTGGGTCGTCCTCAAAACGGCCTGGCTCCCAAACTTTGACCAGCATGCGACGAGCGCTTCTGATATCGTTCTCAGTCGCATCTACTGCAAGTTCAAGAACTTGCAGGGCCTCGCATCGGGAACAATGCTTATACTTCTCATCAACCAAGGTGCCGCAATACGAGCAAGTATTCATTTCGCCCTAGCCCTCACTTTCCCTTGTTTGGGGGACCGAACAATTATAGAGCAGTTCTTATCGCGGTGGAGCATTACTTCTGCGGACGCTAATAGTAATCCGCGAACAAGCCATGGCATTTTCTTCCAAGATCAGAGAATTTTGAATGAATTCATGAATTGGTCGGTCTGAGTTGCAGGATGCCCATCTCTTGAGGAAACGAGCAGTTGGTATTGGCGGGCCCCAGCAATGAACTCGTGTATCTCGACAATTATTCCGTCTGGGCGCTTGAACTTGATTGCGCGGCCATGGACGCCGTTGAGTTCAATCGGCGAGTCTGCCAGCACCGTCTTTCCCGCGACGAGCGCATCGCGCATCTTCTCCAACACTTGCGGTGCTTTGTCCCCAGGAGCGCCCGCCGGAATATCGTTATATATCACCATATAGGTAACGTAACCGTTATCTTGTGTGACCCAAAATCTATAGTCGGTAGCTGTCGTGCCATCTTTGAACTGGTGTAACTTTTGCTCTCTCTGCACGGTTCCCGGCATGAGAACACTGAAGCGCCCCTCGGTGGAGATGAGAGGCTGCATCTGTGAGTCGGTTGCTGACGCAATACCGGCAAACAGAAGCAAGAGAACAGCGATTTTGGTCCAGTGGTTACGCATCGTACTCCTCCTGGATTCCCGGTGCGCGGATCAAGGCAAGCCATCGCAGGCAACTGCGCTCAACTCGATCGTCTTCAAGGGGAATAACTTGCGACCATTCTACCAAGGTGCCCTGCTCGATGTGATATCCAAAACGGCCTTTCATCGTGAAAATCTCATTGAAACCACCTCCAAATCCGTAGAATAGCCTCAGATGGCATTTACCGAACAATACGATGTGGTGGTGGTGGGCGCGGGCCACGCCGGCTGCGAGGCAGCGATGGCGGCGGCGCGCATGGGGCTGAAGACGGCGCTCATCACCATGAATCTAGACCTGATAGCGCAAATGAGCTGCAATCCGGCGGTGGGTGGCGTGGCCAAGGGGCACCTGGTGCGGGAGGTAGACGCCCTTGGCGGCATCATGGGCGAGGTGGCCGACGCGGTAGGTATTCAGTTTCGGCTGCTGAACTCCTCGCGCGGTCCGGCGGTGTGGAGTCCGCGGGCTCAGTGCGATAAACAGCTCTACCGCGTGAAGATGCGCGAGGTGCTGGAAGGCCAGCCAGGACTGCACATCCGGCAGGCCGAGGTGGTGGGGCTGGTAATCGAGAAGGGCACGGAAGAAGCCAGAGCCGAGGAACGCCTGGGCGACAAATTCCGAAAGGTTTTGGGGCTGAAACTGCGCGACGGTCGCCGGTTGCTGGCCGGAGCCACCATTATTACTACCGGCACGTTTTTGAACGGACTAATTCACTGCGGTGAGGAGCGCTATCCGGCCGGTCGAAGCGGCGAGCCGGCCAGCGTTCTCTTGGGCGAGGCGTTGCGCGCGCTGGGACTCAGAACTTGCCGGCTCAAGACCGGAACACCTCCCAGGCTCGACGGCCGCACCATCCGCTGGGAAGCCTTCGACGAACAAGCCGGCGATCTGGAGCCAACGCCCTTCAGCTTCCGGACAAAGAAGATCGTGCAGCCGCAGATCAGTTGCCACATCGCCTTTACCACCCCGGAAACCCTGCGCATCATCCGCGAAAATGTCCATCGCTCGGCCATGTATTCCGGCCAAATCGAGGGCATTGGGCCGCGCTATTGCCCCTCCATTGAGGACAAGATCGTCAAGTTTCCTGACAAGACGCAGCACCAGTTCTTCCTCGAGCCCGAAGGCCTGAACACGCACGAGGTCTACATCAACGGCATGTCCACCTCCTTGCCCATGGAGGTGCAGTGGGAGATTGTGCGCTCGATTCCTGGGCTCGAAGCAGCAGAGATGCTGCGGCCAGGCTATGCCATCGAGTACGACAGCATTGATGCAACCGAGCTTGACCGCACCTTACGAGTGAAGAGCATGGAGGGGCTTTATCTAGCCGGCCAGATCAACGGGACCAGCGGCTATGAAGAGGCTGCCTGCCAGGGCATCATGGCCGGCATCAACGCGGCGCTCTGGCTCAAGGGCGAGCCGGCTTTCACCATGGATAGGAGCGAGGGCTACACCGGCATTCTGATCGACGACCTGATCTCGAAAGGAACAAACGAGCCTTACCGAATGTTCACCTCGCGCGCCGAGTTCCGGTTGCACCTGCGCATCGACAATGCCGACCGGCGGCTAACCCCGCACGGGCGCAGGCTCGGACTGATCGGCGACGAGGCCTGGACGGAGTATGAGCGCAAGCAGGCGCGCATGAACGCGCTCGAGCAGCTGCTAGTCACCGAAAAAGTCGACGGCGAACGGCTTTCAACGGCTGGCTTCGGTGCATTGACGGCGACGGCAGGATTGACCTGGGCGCAATTGCTCAAGCGGCCCGAGGTTGGCATTGAGGCTGTGCTAGGCGCGCTCCGCGAAAGCCTTGCCCATTCCGAGAACCCGCTGTTGCGGGAGATAGACGCGGGATTGAAGCAGAGCGAGGGAGCGGAGTCCGCCATTCTGCGCAGCAGTTTGCGCAATGAGGCCCGCGCCGTCGAAACCGGAATCAAATTCGCAGGCTATCTTGAGCAGCAGAAAAAATCGATCGAGAAGCTTAAAGCCGCCGAGGCCGTCGCGATTCCAGAGTGGATGGAGTACGGAGCTATCAGCGGGCTTTCGCGGGAGATGCGCGAGACTCTAGAGCGGGTCCGACCGCTGACCATCGGCCAGGCCAGCCGCCTTCCTGGAGTGACGCCGGCCGCGCTCAGCCTGGTACATGTGTCGATTCGGCTGCAAGGCGCAAAGCGGCTGGCTGTTTCGTAGTAGGCTATCCCTTCTACACCCTTCCGACGCAGAGCGCAATGCAAATATGAGGTGCCCCTTGCCTTACGCCGCGTAATCCTGCGGCAGATCGGTCAGATGAAACTGTTCGACCATTCCTTCGAGAGTTCTGGCCGTGCCTAGCAACTCGCCCGCGGCTGCGACCACCTGCTCAGCACCTCTGGCGCTTTCTTTTGCGTTCGTCGCGACCCGGTGCATGGTATCGCTCACCGCGGTGGCCGCGGCGGCCTCGTGATTGGCTGCCTGGGCAATCTTCTCCACGCGCCCGTCCACTTCTATCACCATTTCGACAATGCGCTCGAAGGTGCTGTTGAGGCTGGCGACAGTCTCCGCGCCCTCTGTTGCGTGCCGGCAGGCGGAGTCGATACCGCTTGCCGTTTGTTCGGTTTCGCTGGCAATGCCGCTGACCAGCGTGGCCACCTGCTTGGTAGCCTGGGCGGTGCGTTCGGCCAGGCGGCGAACCTCGCCTGCCACGACGGCGAAGCCGCGTCCGTGTTCTCCGGCGCGCGCTGCCTCAATCGAGGCGTTGAGGGCCAACAGGTTTGTGCCGGCTGCAATTTCGTTGATTACATCTACGATCGAGCCAACCTGTTTGGCGTGCTCGCTCAGCGTGGCGATGCGGCTTGCGCTCTGTTGCGTATCCTGGGCGAGTTCTTTGATATGGTTCACTGCCGCATTGACCAGATCGCCACCTTGGCGAGCCGCATCCGCCGCCGCTCGCGCCTGTTTTGAGGCGTCCAGTGTATGGCCGGAAATCGTAGCGATTTCACGGGAGAGCCCCGCGACAGCGTCAGCTGCTTCCTCAGCTGACTGGCACTGTTGGGCCATCGATGTCACCGCGTTGTTCGAGATGCTGCGAATTTCATCCGATTTACCGCTCGTGGCCGCCGAACCATCGCGCACCTGCAACAGCGTCTGGCGCAGCCGCATCACATACTGGTTGAAATTCAAGGCCAACGCGCCGATCTCGTCGTCACGATCGGCGGCTAACAGCGTATTCAAATTGGCGTTGGCTAGATGCTTGGTCAGATCGCCTACGGGGCGCAGCACCAGCCGTTTCAGAAGAACGAGCTGGAGCAAAATGATCAGGCTGACCATCATCACGGTTCCCGCGGCCGGCAAGCTCAGGATTATCAGCTCGCGTTTCATGACGTCGGATGCGGGATAGGCCGTCAGCACCTTGTATCCCCACGCCGGATAATTCTCCTCATGCGTCACCCAGCCCTCCGGATGCTGGCGCAGTTTGTCCAGGTCTTCGCTCGAAATTCGGTTGCCGTGGAAGACAGCGGCCCCGGACGGCTTGAGCAATGCAACAAAGCCGTGGTCCAGAATGCCGGCATCCTCGATGCTCTTGCCCAGCGCGTTGATCGAGTCAAGCCGGTAACCGGCATAGTAAGCGCCGGCCAGCTTGCCTTCAGCGGTCAGCATGGGTACGTAGCTGGTGGTGTAAGGGACGCCCAGAATCTCGACCACGCCAGTGAAGGGTTGCCCTTGGCTCAGCGCGGCAAAAGCCTTGCCCTTTGGATCGAGCACCGTGCCCACTGCCCGCGAGCCATCCGGCTTCATCACGTTGGTGGTCACCCGGATAAAGTCGGTTCCGTTCCACGCAAAGAGAGTGGCTGTGCCGCCGGCCAATTGCTTCACGTGATCCACCATGGCGAAGTTCATGACCTGCGATTCGACTCCCAGATGAAGATCGGGAACCGTCTTGCCCGCTACGGTGGACTCGCCCGCCAGTGAAGGCGCTCCCTTGAGGCGGCCTTGATCCTCAAGAGCCCGCATGGCGCTCTCGACTTGGGTGCGGGAGAGCTGGTCGATGGTCGCCAACTGGCGGATCACCTCGTCCGACTGGTGGGCAGCCTCCGCGGCAGCTTCGCGATAAATCCATATAGAGGCGATGCGCCAGGCAACGGCACCGCAGAGCATGCAGGCAACGGCAACCACAAGCAGGGTCGAGATCACCAGACGCGCCCCAAGCGAAGTGTTTTTCATGGATACAGAACCTCTCGCGTGGCCGGACACAATTCCGCCGGACGGCTGGATGCCGCACACGCATAAGAGGTCTATCGGCAACCGGGGAGCAGCGCTTTAGGTCAACATAAGGATGATGCCTTGCGAAAGCACGCAGACTTATTGGTTGCTCTTGTCGCTCTTGCCGAAGATCGGAATCGGGATATGGAAGGGCATCTCGGCATTGGACTGCTTTCTGGGTCTGGCGTTCGAGTCCTCGATAAGCTTGGTTCGCTGCGAGTTGATGCACATCCAGCCCCCGCGTGCGCGCTCGAAGACGTGCGTAAAGACTCCCTTTTCGTCCACCTGGTTCGGTCCAGCTTTGTGGTGCATTAGGTAGGTGCCGTTGGCTACTGCGATATCGCCCAGCATGCGCACGGTGATCACCCGTTGGTCTAAATGGAGGGTCTTATCCTCAAGGGTAATCAATTGAGCCAGTTGCTGGTTGCGGGTGGTGATGTCGCCGCTGGCGGAAACATCTACAAACAAAGGAGATAGCACCAACTCCAGGCCATATTGGTCGCGCTGGTTAATGGAGTTAGACCAGGAATCTTCAATCTTTTGAAACTCGCGAATCTCCGGGCTTTCGGCCGATGTGGCGGCTGACGGGACCGCAGCCGGCGCGGGAACCGGATTTTGTGCCGCGGCAAAGCAGCATGGGAGCAGAAAAGCAGAAAAGCCAGCAACTAGTCGGAACATATGCACCATTGAACTCCAGCCTGAACAGTTGTCCGGGGTCGAGGGTCAGTTGCCGCGGTTCCGAGCGCATTCTGGGGGAGTGCTGACCCCTGACCGCTGATCCCTGTACTTAGATGATAGCTCTTGGACTCGGCAGTGAGGCTGAGGAGAGCGCAAAAAGGGTACAACGGCCTTATGTTAGTGTTTGCAAGTGGTCTGGCTCGTGGACGGTGACCACCGAATCTTCAATGCTGATCCAACCCTCCTTGCGGAACTGACCCAGAGTACGGGTAACGGTTTCGCGAGTGGTGCAGGTCATCGAGGCCATCTCTTCGTGGGTCAGCAGCAGCGGAAACCGGAAACCGCCCCCGTCCATCTGCTCGCCTATCTGGTGGGCCAACTCGACCAGCAGGCGTCCCAGGCGGGCAGCCACAGTCTCGGCCAGGGCGATGCGGCAAGCATCCTGCAGGGCGAAGCGGTATTCCTGGCAGATACACTGCACGGCGCGCATCTGGGCTTCCTTATGGCTGCGCAGGAAACTCAAGAAACGGTCGCGCTCGACAGGACGGAGCTGGGCGGGGGTCAGCGACTCGGCTGAAACCTCGTAGAGGCCGTGGGAGAGAACCGCGTAGAGGCCCAGCATGGAGCCAGGTCCGGCCACTCGGACGATCATCTGACGATCCTGATGACGTCCGGCGGTGAGCTTAAGATAGCCGCCGCAGATCAGATAAAGGCAGCGAGCGTCCTCGCCCTGGGTGAAAAGCGAAGCCTGAGCAGGTAGTGAGATGTTGCTGGTGGCTAATTCAAGATCGGCAAGTACGGAACTGCCCAATGAGCAAAACCAGCCGGGGCGGCGATTGGAGCAGGCCGCGCATCCCACCGGAGTCTGCCGGGCAATCTGCTTCTGCCGCGTTTGCACTGCCGCCGAGTTCTCTGTGTGCGTCATGGTCGTCGACCGCCCGCCGCTGGTTCAATGTCTCTCCCTCGGCCGTTGACTTGAACCCTGCACACTGCCGCAAGGGCAGGTCCGATGTGAGGAGGTGAGAATGGTCTTGGCCTCCCGGAAAGAGACTCTTGCCTGAAGAGAGTTTGCCGGAGATTCTGCGGTTGTGGATGTGATGAGCCTCACGTCTATGTAGACTTAAGTGACCTGAAATCCCATTCTGGGCACTCCAATCTAGACCCACGGTTTCTATCGGGCCGGCAATAGAAAATGCGATGGTTGAGAGCCAGAATATTGTTCCGGCTCCCTCAAACTTCATTCGTGAAGAGGAAAGCGTACCGTTTTGATCAGCCGCAATCTTAAAATCCTGTTGTCCTGCCAACAAGAGCATCCCATCATTTCCGGTGTTTAAGCCTTCAGGGGGGGAGCAGTTTTCCTGCCAGAGCGATTGGATTTTCTTAATTGTGCTTGAAAACTCAATCGCATAGGGAACCTGCGTCACTTTGAGAGAGGAAATCTGAACAGGAAATGAACCACTTCAACGTATGTGATGAACATCACCGTTCGGGTTACAAACGGGAAAGTAAGATGCCCGAATGAAGTGATGCTCCGCACAAAGAGCACCTTCGGTAACAACGTGACCGACACTCCTGTCCGTAGACCGGCGTTCCCGAGGGGGAATCTGTCGTTTTAAGCGGGGATTGGCACTGATGTTGCCGAAGCGGCAAAAAGAGCATCCAAGGCGGTTTTTAATGCATAGAGATGGGCCTGTAACGCAATTTCCGATTGATGCGGCTCCGGGCAAGAGACCGGGGCTGCGAGCCTGTTTGATGTTGTTGCTGGGCGCAGGCATGTTGTGCGTCCCCATGCTGGCGGCTCCGGCGCCCGGCGAAAAGCCGGCTACCGCGGCGGTCAAGGACACCGCGCCGGGAGACTTTGTCGGCTCGGAAACCTGCGCAACCTGCCACGAAGAGGTGGTTAAGAAGTTCGCCGACAATCCTCACAGCAAGCTGGCCCTGGAACACGGGAAGAGTGGAGCCACATGCGAGAGCTGCCATGGAGCCGGCAGGGCGCACGTTGAAGGCGGCGGCGACAAGAGCAAGATATTCGATCCCGCCAAGGCTTCGATGAAGGAAGTGGACAAGACGTGCCTGGGTTGCCATGCGGCAGCGCATCCCGACTTCGAACGTTCTCCTCATGCCAAGGCCGACGTCGGCTGCACGAGTTGCCACAGCGTCCACGCCAGCAAAGAGGAAACGTTGCTCAAGGCTCCGCAGCCCACACTCTGCTTCCAGTGCCACTCCGACACCAAACCGGCCTTCGATATGCCCTTCCACCACAAAGTAAACGAAGGTTTGATCAAATGCGCCGACTGTCATGACGTCCACGGCTCCTTCGGGAACAACAACCTGAGGTCCACGGTCGATCAGAATGCGATCTGCACCAAGTGCCACACCGAGACGCGTGGGCCATACGTGTACGAGCACGCCGCGGTCAAGGCGGAGGGGTGCCTGGGATGCCACACGCCGCACGGATCGCAGAACGCCCGGCTGCTGAACATGCCGAGCATCAACACGCTCTGCAATCAGTGCCACAGCCGGGTGGCGAACGCCACGGTTCACGGGATGGGCGCTGGATCGGACGAGTTGGCGCCATGCACCAGCTGCCACACCTATATTCATGGGTCGAACATGAATGCGGCGTTCCTCAGGTAGGAGTCCTGGCGTCCGGCCGCGCCTGTCCGGCTCATCGGACGACGCGGCCCGGATCCCGGACCAACTTGGCACACGAGTTCAAGGTTTCGTGTCAGCAACATGTCTTTTTAAGTGAGGCTTTAGATGAAGAACATAGGATGTTTTTCTCGGCGGTTCAATCAGCAGCCCTCAAAAGGAACAATCCAACGCATCGCTGGGGGCATTGGAATCGCGATTTTACTAATGATGACGGGCATCACTAGCGCCCAGAGTCCGACGCCTGTCGCACCATTTCCGGCGCCGGGTGAACAGATGTCTGTCCCGGATGGGTATACGATCCATCAGAGCATGGATCTGGGCGGGCGTATGACCAACACTGCGGGCAGCGGAGCCATGTACGACACGATGGTCAATATGCAGTCCGGACCACGCGTGCTTGGCGAGACCTTTGAGATGCGTACCCTGCCGGGCAGAAAGAATACGCTGGTCGACTCGATTTCGGCTTTCGGTAGCGGATTCGGCGGCGATCCCAATAACTTTGTTCGGATGAGCGCCTCGAAGGGCAAGCTCTACGATTTTGCGGGATTGTTCCGGCGCGACCGCCAGTACTTCGACTACGACCTGCTGGGCAACCCGAATATTCCTTCGGGGCAGTTGATCACCGACCCGACCACAAATGTATCGGTCCCGTGGTCGCAGGTCCGGCAGTCTCCGTTCCTGTTCAACACCGTGCGGCGCATGACCGACACCAGCATCACGATTCTGCCGCTCTCGAAGATCACTTTCCGCGCCGGGTACTCTCAGAACATCTTTCAGGGCCCGAGCCTGAGCCCGAGCGGATTCTGGGAGATCTCTGCGCCGGTCAGCTTCATTTACGACACTTTACTTTCCCAGTACCAGCGCAACAGCACCGACGATTTCACGGGCGGGATCGATTGGAAGCCTGTGCGCGGGACCAAGTTGACCTTTGAAGAGCAGGTGGATCACTACAAGGGCGATTCCTACTTCACCATGGCTCCCAACGCCTACAATGTCCAGGAAGCGGATGGAACCAAGGCGGCGCTTCTTGCCAGCTACGACACCTGGATCGCTCCCACCGCCGCCAGCCTCTGCAACGCAGGCGCCACGGGCGGTCTCCCGTACCTGTCGGCAAACTCCAATGGCGGCTTGCCGATCGTGAATCCTGCCTGCGCGGTTATGACCAGCTATTCCCGCACTCAGCCGACGCGCATCCTGTATCCGACCGAGATCTTCCGGCTCCAAAGCACGAGCATCAAGAACATCTCGATGAATGGCGACGTTCGCTATACCAGCGCGAACATGAACCTGGCAAATTACTACGAGAACTTTCAGGGGCTGACGCTTCCTGGCAAGACGGGCTCGATGCGCGCACTGACCTACGCGGGCAACGCCACCGCCAAACGGGAAGTGATGGCGGCTGACTACGGCGTTGTCTGGCAGGCGATGAAGACCTTCAGCTTTGACGATCAGATCAGCTTCTCGAACGTTCATCAGCCGGGGACGGCCTCTATGTCGACTGCGACAGCCTTGGTAACGCCGGCAGTTGCGACGAGTGAAACCATTACCTACACCGGCCCCTTAACCGCGGTCACGGCCGGCGGAGTTCCGGGCAATCCTGCGGTGGGCACCCCGCAACCGGCTTACTTCGGCCAACGCTACCTGACCAACGACCTGACTGGAACCTGGGACGCGACCTCGCGCGTCACGCTCTCGCTGACGTACCGCTATCAGGATCATCTGATCTCCGAGGGCCAGGGAGCCTGCGCTCACAACGTTCCGATTCCCGTTACCGGTAGTTGCGATGCGACCTCAGGCGAAGTGACCATTCACGAGAACGGCGGAGTCTTCAACGTTGCCCTCCGTCCGGCCACCAACTGGAACATCAATGGCAGCGTCGAGATGCTCTACAACGACAACGCATTCACCCCGATGACCCCGCGACAGACCAGGCAGTACCGGGTACATACGAAGTACAGGCCTAAATCGTGGGCGGTGATCTCGGGCGCCTTCAATGACATGGAACACCACAACAACACTAACAATCAACAGGGCCTCGCGGGCAATACGAATGTGTATGCGGGCCCACTCGACCACGTGGACTACAGTCGCGTCGTGGGCTTGGGCGCGCAGCTGTTCCCGAACGATCACTATGGCATCGACTTCAACTACGCCTACAGCGACGTGTATATGGCGGACAACATCTGCTATGACGCTGCTGCCAGCGTCACTTTGCCCGGTGCTGCGTCGCCCAGCGGAACAGCTTGTGCTTCCGGACCCGACAGAGGAACGACCTATTACGATTTCGGACCGGTCAAGGACTTCATGCATGCTCCCACGCAATCCGGGTCGGCGGCCTTGACCCTGTCGCCGGTCAAAACCGTCAAATCCCAAATCGGCTACAACATCAATTCGGTGAACGGCACCCGTTTCTATAACGATCCTCGCGATGTCGCAGGCTCACTGGTGTCCACGTATCAGTCTCCCTTCGTGAATTTCGCATGGACCTCGCGTCCCGGATTGACGTGGAAAGCTGAGTACAACTTCTACGGCTATGGCGAGGGTGGTCCTTCCGGTGCGTCACTTTGCAGCACCACGAACCCCACTCCCGCGGCTCCTGTAACGCCGGTGGCCTGTTCTACTCTGCCTTACCAGACGGGCATGACCATATCACCCGCCGGCGAGACAGCACCGCGGAACTTTCATGCGAATAACGTAACTCTGGGACTGCATTACGAGTTCTGAACAAGACAGCCGTTCCTCTGGAGTTTGCTGTGGTGGACCGGATTCGAGACATACCAGTCCACCCCTTCTACTATAAGGAGGGGCAGAATTGCCAGAGGACAAGGAATGTTCATCCTGAACAACCGGCGCAGTCTCCGAAATCAAGGGGGATTGCGCCGGTTTGTTTGAGATGACATCCTGTTGTCATTCCGGTTGCAGTATTGGCGGCAGGTTCGGCGTCGGGGTGTAAAGAACAATCCAGACGCCTTGCTTTGCGCGCTGGCGAGTGTAAGAACCAAAGGAGAGTTGTAATGACCAAGAAGATTCAATTTCATGTGGCGTTTGCTGTGGCAGTGTCTCTGGCCAGCGCCGTGGGCTTCGCTCAATCCTCAGGCGAAGCGACTTACAAAGCCAAGTGTCAAAGCTGCCATGGCGCCGCCGGAACCCCAAGTCCTGGAATGGCCAAGATGATGGGCGTGAAGCCGGTCAACGATCCGGATATCAAGAAACTCACCGCGGACCAGATGATTGCAGCGGTCAAGAACGGCAAGGGCAAGATGAAGCCCATCGCCGGAATCAGCGATCAGCAGATCAAGGACGCGGTGGCCTACTACCGCGGCTTGCACGGCTAAACCTGCAACGGCTGCCGCCCGGTCCGTAAGGGCTGCGTCCGGCAGTAGCGGTGACGGGCCCGCCCCTGGAGCTCAACCGCGATTTGCGTACCCAAGGCCGCATCTCTCGGTGTTGATCTCTTCAAGAAATCAACACCTTGTACAATGCTTTTCAGGGATAAGCAATCGTGGTTATGTGATCATCGGCGGGCCGTTCTTTGAGTGTTAGGGGGAAGGTAAGTTGTCAGCGTTTCTAAGATTCCGTGAAAACTGGGTGCGGCCTGCGTTGTTCTTTGGCAATAATCCCATCAGCCTTGCCGGCGGAGCAATCACCAGCGCCTCCGGCGTGACCATGATCGGCTATTGGCTGGTGGAGTTATTCGGCCGATTCAACGACAACCCCTATCTTGGCATCATCTTCTTTCTGCTGCTGCCAGCGTTGTTTATATTTGGCTTGGCGCTCATCCCGCTGGGCGTGTGGTTGCGTCGCAGAGATCTGCAAAGAGAAGGCTTGGTTCCGGCCCAGTTTCCCAAGATCGATTTCAACGACCGGATGTTTCGTCACGGCGTAGACATCGTACTGGTGGCTACCATCGTCAACCTGCTGGTGGTGGCTATGGCAAGTTATCGCGGCGCGGCCTACATGGACTCACCACAATTCTGCGGCCAATCCTGCCACGTGATGCATCCGGAATACACTGCCTACCAAATCTCTGCGCACTCCCACGTCGCTTGTGCGGACTGCCATATCGGCTCGGGCGCAGCTGCGTACTTTTCCGCCAAAGTGAATGGTACCAAGCAGCTTCTTGAGGTCGCCTTCAATCGCTACCCCACGCCGATTCCCTCGCCAGTCGAGAATCTGCGCCCGGCGCGAGTAATCTGCGAGGGCTGTCACACGCCGGCCCGGTTCATCGGTGAAAAGCTGCTGGTGAAGTCGAGCTTTGCCGACGACGAAAAGAATACTGAGACTCAGACGGTGGTCGTGCTGCACCTGGGCGGGCGGGATTCGCTCTCTCATCTCACCGGAATTCATGGCGTTCACTTAGGCCACATCGAATACGTCGCCACCGATCCAACCCGTACCGCGATTCCCTGGGTCGAGAAGCAAAACGACGATGGCTCGGTGACCCAGTACGCAAGCACCATCGCTGGCAAAGGCGCGCCTCAAGGCGAACGGCGTGTGATGGACTGCATCGATTGCCATAACCGCGCCGCGCATACCTTCGTCACTGCCGAGGATGCCCTCAACCGGGCCATGGCCGAGGGCGCGGTGAGTCCCGAACTGCCTTGGGTTCACAAAAAAGGACTGGAGCTGCTCAAGTACAACTACGCCAGCGAGGCCGTGGCGCGCGTTAAGATTCCTCAGGAGCTTGAAGCCTTTTATAGCACCGAGCATCCCGAGGTGTTAGCTACGAAGGCCGCGCTGGTCAAGGCCGCGGGCGACCAACTGGTGACCCTTTACAGCCAGAACGTTTTTCCCTTTATGAAGGTGACCTGGGGGACGCACCCCAACCACATTGGGCACATGAGCTATCCGGGCTGCTTCCGCTGCCACGATGGCGACCATGCAGCCAAGGATGGCACAAGCATTACTCAGGACTGCTCGGCCTGCCACAACCTGCTGGTCGTGGATGAGGCCAAGCCCAAAGTCCTTTCCGATCTTGGCATCCAGTAGAAGTGGACCATCTTCCGTTCCATGTAACTGCCGAGCCCCCATCCTTTCGCTTTCTTTTTTGCGAAGGGATGGGAAGCCACGAACTGCAACATCTTCCGCCCTTTTACACGAGACAGACCCCGGCGTGTTAGGCTGGCTCTTCAGTTCAAGGAGCCATAATACTCATGCATTCCTGTCAGCCGATCCACTTCAATCTTGTTGCCGCGGCTCATGCCGCTATGATCGAACACGGTTTTCAGCCCGATTTTCCAGCCGGAACCGACACTGAACTGGGCGCGATCCAGGCCCGTCCCGATCCGCCTGCCGCTCAAGGCGCACAGGACCTGCGCAGCCTCCTCTGGTCCTCGATCGACAACGACACCTCCAAAGATTTAGACCAAATCGAGTGGGCGGAACAATTGCCAGATGGCCGCATCCGCGTACTAATCGGCGTAGCCGACGTTGACGCGCGCGTGGTTGCAGGCACGATCATCGACAGCCACGCCAAGAGCGAGACGACTTCGGTCTATACCGGCGTCAAGGTTTTTCCCATGCTGCCTTCCGAACTCTCCGAAGGCATCACCTCGTTGAATGAAAACGAAGACCGCGTCGCATTGGTGATTGAGTTCACTGTCGATGCAGCAGGCACCGCCGCGGACGGCAAAGCTTATCGCGCGCTGGTTCGCAACCGCGCGCAACTGGCTTACAACGCCGTAGGCG
Organism: Occallatibacter sp.; assembly: GCA_049518535.1. Classification (GTDB taxonomy): domain Bacteria; phylum Acidobacteriota; class Terriglobia; order Terriglobales; family Acidobacteriaceae; genus Telmatobacter. The sequence continues at coordinate 74,029 of JBEKRS010000014.1, forward strand.
CATGGCTCGAAGGCACAGGACCTGCGCCGGCCAAGGTTGCCGCCAGCGCCGATCTGGCTGCGCAACTCAAACTCCAAGACACGGCTGCAAAGCGCATGGTCGATGGCCGCTACCAGCACGGCGCCTTGGATCTCGAGACCATCGAAACTCGCCCCGTGATGCTGGCCGATCAGGCAGTCGAGATTGTTCGCCAAGCCAAGAACCGCGCCACCTCGCTCATCGAGGAGTTCATGGTCGCGGCCAACGGCGTCATCGCTCGCACCTTTGAAGACGCGAGCGTGGCCTCCATTCGCCGCATCGTACGCACGCCCAAGCGCTGGGACCGCATTGTCGAGCTGGCCGAAGGCCTGGGCACAACGCTACCCGCCGCGCCCGACTCGAAGGCTCTCAACGATTTTCTCCTGGCGCAGAAGCAAAAGGATCCCGATCACTTCCCTGACCTCTCGCTGGCTGTGATCAAGCTGATGGGCCCCGGCGAATATGTGCTGGTCAAGCCCAACGAAGTTTCGCCCGGCCACTTCGGCCTGGCCGTGCAAGACTACACTCACTCGACCGCGCCCAACCGCCGCTTCCCCGACGTGGTGACGCAGCGCCTCATGAAGGCATGGCTGGCCAAGTCTCCGCAGCCCTATTCCGAGGGCGATCTCAACGCCATCGCCGTCCGGTGTACTCTGATGGAAGACGGCGCCCGCAAAGTGGAACGCGAGATGCAAAAGCGCATCGCCGCCGTCGTGCTGCATCCGCGCATCGGCCAAAGCTTCCCCGCCATCGTCACCGGCGTCAACAACTACGGCACCTTCGTCCGCACCCTCGATCCGCATGTGGATGGAATGGTTGTAAGCGGCGGCAAGGGTCTGGACGTAGGTGACAAAGTAACTGTGAAGTTAGTCTCCACCGATCCGCAGCGTGGGTTTATTGATTTTGCGGTGTGAGGGAATGCCGTTTAACACGCAACGCCGTACCACTGCTCGACTGTGTGACGCGCACCAAACATGAAGTGAGGAGAGCATGAAGAGAGCAGATTGTATTGCAGTAGTGCTTGGAATGGGTTTGGCGCTGACACCTTTAGCCGTGTTTGCGCAAGCGCCGGAAGGACAACCAGCAGCAGAGCCCGCACAGGCAACGGCAGCACCGGAAACCATTCCGTCTGATCAGCAACCTACTAAGGAGCAATTGGCCAAGTTGCTTGAGGTCATGCGTCTGCGTCAGCAATTGGAAAGCGTGGTGAAGACGCTGCCGGTTATGGTGCAGAAACAGCTCAAGACGCAGATGCAGGAAATGACCTCCAAACTGCCGAGCGGAAAAGCATCTACTCTCGACGAAGATGCTGCGTTCGACAAAATGATGAATAAGTATATGGAGAAGGCGTTGAATATCTATCCCATCGGCGAGATGCTTGACGACATGGCGATGCTTTACCAACAACACCTGAGCCGCTTGGACGTGGATGCATTGATTGCCTTCTATGAATCGCCCGCCGGTCAGCACCTACTCGATGCCCAGCCGGCCATCATGAAAGAGTATATGCCCATGGTGATGGCGCGAACCCAGGAGCGCACCAAAGCCCTCATCGACGAGATGGATAAAGAAATCGAAGGACTAGCGAAGTCGTCAGCGCCAACCGGGGACCATCCTGCCCAGAATTGATGTGGCAACTTTCGCTAACGCGCACACACTTGACAGCCTAGCCCCATTCGCGGCAGGAGTGCCCTGCGGCGGCGATTCATCGCGCATGAGCGTCGGCAAGTTGATTGGGAAAAATAATCGGCCCTCTACTTTGGCCCCTGCACCAGTCCAATCAAATGCCCCTCGGGATCGGTGAAGCCGGCGATAATGCCGCCATCGGGGATGGGATGCGGCCCAAATGCCTTCTTGCCGCCTTTGCTTTCGATCAGGGCCAGTGCGGCGTTCACGTCCGCCACGGCGACATAAAACGTAACATGCTGCCGGTCATCTCCCATCGCCCCGATACCGCCATTGATGCCGGAGCCGGGTTTGACCAGCGAATAACTATCCATAAGTGGGTTGATCTCCCAGTAGAAAACGCCTTTATAGAACTCTTCCAATAGCTTCTTGTCTTTGCCAAGAATTTCGGAATGGACAACCGGATGGGCATGAGGCATGTACGCGATCTCCTCGTAAGTGAATATCAAGGCAACTTTAAACGGACTTGCCCGGCCGAATCCAATAAAAAGCCAGCAGAAAATAATTTTCTCAGCCCACTTGCGGATTATTACAGATTGCGATATTATTATTACAGATTGCGATGGAAACGCCACCTCAGGTGTCATTCCAGCGCAATCAGGGCCAAGACCTCAGCGGAGCCGGTAACTGGCTGCTGTGAGCCGTTCTTATGAAGCTGGGCGAGAAAATCCGTTATCTGCGCGAGGTCGAGGGCAGTTTGCGCGGCCAGGACCGTGCGATGAGCCAGCAGGAGCTGGTCCGGGCCATCGAGGCTGAGACCGGCTCGAAGTTGAGCCAGAGCTACCTTTCGCAGATCGAGAGCGGTGCGCGGCCGCACCTGACCAATACCACTCGGCAAATTTTGGCTACCTTCTTCAAGGTCCATCCCGGCTACCTGGTGGACGACCCGGAGGGCTACTCGCCTGAGCTGCAGAGCGAACTTCGCCACGTGGAGGACAAGCTGGACCTATGGCTCGTCTCTGGCGCGGAACGCTTTCACCGCGACCCGGAACTGAAGCAGGCCCTATTGACCTTGGCCCGCCAGGAGCGCTCGCGGGAAAGCTTGCTGCTGCTCGAAGCCATCCTGGAGACGCCGGGACTGATGCCTCGATTGACCGAGGTGCTACGCCCCAAACTTGAACCGAAAACGCAGGAACCGAAAGCGCGAATCCCCATAGCGCAAGAACGTGGAGCGCACAAATGACCTGGGAATCCTTCTATCTGATCTGTTTTCTCGTGGGATTGTTGTTGAGCGCGCTGTCGCTTTTGGGCGGCATGGGCCATATCGGCGGGCACATTCCCGTGCCGCGTATACCGCATCTGCCGCACATTCCTTCCGTTGGACACCTCGCGCACCTGCCCCACGCTGGCTCCGTGCCGCATGGAAACGCCGGTTCACAGACAGCGTCTGGATCGGGATCGGCAACCGCAAACGTCCCCTGGTGGAATGCATTTTCGATCATGATTTTCCTCTGCTGGTTTGGCGCGGCGGGGTACTTGCTGACGCGCTACGGCGGTCTTGTGGCCGGGGTGGTTGTGGGCTTGGCTGGAATTTGCGGCGTGCCCGGAGGAGCAATAGTGTTCCTCTTTCTTGCCAAAGTGATGCTGCCTCACGAGCACGACCTTACCGCCGACGAAACCGAGGTGGTCGGCGTGGTGGGCCGGGTTTCAGCGCCTATCCGCGCCGGCGGCACCGGAGAGATTATCTACGAACAACTGGGCGCACGCCACGCTGCATCGGCGCGAGCCGAGGACGGCGATCCGATTCAAAAACAGGAAGAGGTCTTCGTCGTCCGCTACGAAAAGGGAATTGCCTATGTCCGGCGCTGGGAAGATTTGCTCGCTGACAGTAATCCGTTGCATGGAGCAGAAATCGACAGTGCCCACGGGCCTCAAACAACTGACAAATGAAAACTGGAGATTTGCAATGACGAATACGACCGTGCTGATAACGGATATGGCCATCCTGGTGGGAATCTTTCTGCTCGGTTTCTTGGCCAAGCTCTTTCCCAAGGGCCGCCGCAACGCCGGCTCGAAACATTAGTCACTTGTCAGCTATCAGTAGCCGACTTCGGCCTGATAACTGACAACTGATCGCTGATAACTGAGAGATGTAACACCATCAACCACTCGCCTCCCGGATGAAAGGGCCGGGACTTCAATGAACGATCTACTGAATGGAATGAACGGATCAATCGTCCTGATTGTCGGACTCTGCGTACTGGCGCTGATCTTCTTACTGGGCCTGCTGACCTCGCTTTATCGCAAAGCCGGACCCAACGAGGCTTTGATTGTCTATGGTTTTCGTGGCCCGCGGGTCGTTAAGGGCCACGGTACGGTGATCTTTCCCATGGTGGAGAGCGCGCGCCAGTTGAGCCTGGAACTGATGAGCTTTGATGTGGCTCCGAAGCAGGATCTTTACACCAAGCAAGGCGTCGCTGTGACGGTCGAGGCGGTGGCGCAGATCAAGGTGCGCAGCGATCAGGCGTCGATTCTGACCGCGGCCGAGCAATTCCTCACGAAGGGCCCGGAGGAGCGCGAAGGGCTGATCCGGTTGGTGATGGAGGGCCACCTGCGCGGCATCATTGGCCAGTTAACGGTGGAGCAGATTGTAAAAGAACCGGAGATGGTGGGTGAGCGGATGCGCGGCACCTGCGCCGGTGACATGAGCAAGATGGGCCTGGAAGTAATCTCTTTCACCATCAAGGAAGTTCGTGACAAGAATGAGTACATCGCGAACATGGGCCGGCCGGATGTGGCGCGGATTAAGCGCGACGCGGATGTGGCGACAGCCGAGGCGGAGCGCGATACGGCAATCTTGCGTGCCAACGCGCTGCGCGATTCCTCTGTGAACAAGGCCAAGGCCGACCAGGAACGAGTGATCGCCGAGACTGCCTCAGCGACCCGGCAGGCTGAGGCGCAGCGCGACCTTGACATCAAGAAAGCGGAGTACGCCGAGCAGAGCCGTCGCCAGCAGGCTTCGGCCGACAAGGCCTACGAGTTGCAGACCAATGTGATGCTGCAGCAGGTGACGGCTGAGCAGGTGAAGGTGCAGCAGGTGGAGAAAGAGGGCCAGATCAAAGTGCAGGAAGCTGAAATTCTGCGCCACGAAAAAGAACTGATCGCTACCGTGCTCAAAGGCGCCGAGATCGAACGGCAGCGCATCCAAAATTTGGCGGAGGCGGAGAAGGCGCGCCTGACCACCGAAGCCGAAGGCCGCGCTTCGGCGATCCGCGCTCAGGGCGAGGCAGAGGCCAGCATCATCTTCCAAAAGGGCGAAGCCGAAGCCAAAGCTATGAGCGTGAAGGCCGAGGCTTATCAGGAGTGGAACCAAGCCGCGGTCGTGGATAAGCTGCTGACTAACATGGCAGACGTGGTGAGAGCCATGGCTGAGCCGCTCTCGAAGGTGGACAAGATCACCATCGTGTCAACTGGCAATGATGACGCCGCCGGAGCGCATAAGATCACCGGCGACATGACCCGCATCGCGGCGCAGGTGCCGGCTTTGTTTGAAGCATTGAGCGGCATGGACATCAAGCAACTGATGTCCAACGTACAGGCCATTAAGACGAAGCCGGAAGAGAAGAAGTAACTGCTAGCTCCTTACCTCTAGCTCCTGGCTAGTCGAGTGGGAGCTGGAGGCCGGAACAACTGGGTACGAGTTATCAGGAAGCATGGCCCGGTTGCTAACAGAAAGAGTTATGAGCTGGAAGCCGAAACAAGGAGGAAGTCATGGCACTGTTGGAGAGAGTGAGCACATTGCTCCGCGCCAATCTGAACGAGTTGATCGAGAAGGCCGAGGATCCGGAGCGGCTTTTGAAACAGATCGTGCTGGACATGGAGAATCAATTGATGCAGGTCAAGACGCAAGTGGCCATCGCCATTGCCGACGAACATCTGCTGGGAAAGAAACGTGCCGAGCAAATCGAACAGGCCGCGGAGTGGCGGCGCAAAGCGGAGCTGGCCGTCGAAAAGGGCCACGACGACCTGGCCCGCGCTGCTCTCGAACGGGCGCTGAGCCATGACCAGTTGGTGGCCGGCTTCACCACCCAGGCCGAGGATCAGAAGCACGAGGCCGACAGCCTGCGCCAGGCGCTGCGCAAACTCGAACAGAAGTTAAACGAGACGCGTGCCCACTGCGAAATGCTGGTCGCAGAGCATCGCCGCGCCAAGGTGGTGGGCCGGGCCACGGAAGCACGTCAAGCCATCGGCAACGGCCAGGAGCACGCGCTGGGCCGGATGAAGACACGCGTTCATCTCAAGGCAGCGCAGAACGCCGCAGCCAGCGAGGTGCTGGTCCCCGAATCGCTCGAAGACCGCTTTCAAGCCTTGGAGAGCGAAGACAAGATAGAGGTGCTGCTGAAGGAGATCAAGAGCCGCCACGCGGTGCAATAGAGGCCATCGTGTGCACGCCCATGCGTCCGCCGAGAGGGAAACTGCGTCTAACACACAGGAACTGTGTACGCACTATGAAACGTTGCCCTGGAAGACGCCAGTTACAGCAGGCGTAAAGAGGGGTGATTTATCCTCAAGGTAGCCCCTCGGCACGGACTTGCCTTTTTCAGGTAAGCCGCGCAGACGGGCGCCAACCCTCAAACTGGTGAACGGATGCGCTCAGGCTCTTTTCTTCTCTATGCAATGCTCTCGGCTGGCCTTGGATTTTTGGCGTTGCCTTTCACAGCTTTTGCTCAGGAATCGGGTCCACGTCTGACCGCAATTGCGGAGCTCCCCGAAGCTCCACGGCCGCACATCGCGTCGACGGAGGCCGAGCCGTCGGCGCAGCAAACTCCCGCCGAGCAAAACCAGACCACTCCGCAGCCGTCCCCGGCTACTTCAGCCCAGACCGGCGCTCCTCAAGGCAGCTCCAGTTCCCAAGTTTCCTCGCAACAATCGGACGCCGAGAAAAGCCAGCATGAAAAGGCCGAGGAGCAGATCAAGGAACAGGAGAAGCAGCGCGTGGTGGGAATTGTGCCCCAATTCAACATTTCCTATCGCAGTGACGCCGTCTCCATGACCCCCGGACAAAAGATGAAGCTCGCATTTCGCTCCACAACCGATCCGGTGGCCTTCGGCGCGGCATTTCTCGTTGCTGGTTATCACGAGGCACTGGACGACGATCCAGGATTTCCATGGGGAATCAAAGGCTATGGCGAGAGGTCGGGAGTGGCCTACCTCGATGCCTTCGACGGTACGATGATCGGCAACGGCATTCTGCCCTCCATCCTGCACCAGGATCCGCGTTACTTCCGCTTGGGCTATGGGACCGCCACGCACCGGCTCCTCTATGCCCTGGCCACTAATGTCATTTGCAAGCACGACAACACGCACAAGTGGGAGCCCAACTACTCGAACGTGTTGGGTAACATCGCCGCCGGCGGCCTTTCCAATCTTTACTACCCCCAGGCCAGCAGATCCGGTCTCGGCCTCACCTTTTCGAATGGGTTAATCGTGACTGCCGAGGGCGGAATAGGTTCCGTCTTCAACGAGTTCTGGCCGGATGTCTCGCGCAAGTTCCTCCACAAGGACCCCACGCACGGCCTAGATGCTCAGGCACGCGCGGCCGACCAAGCCGCAAAAGCAGCCCAGCAACAACAGAAGTAATTACTGCCGGCTGCTCGCCGCATCGAAGTGCAGCCTACGCAGAAAGTACAACATACTTTCAAACATTAGTCTGACGAGAATCTCTGAAAAGTTCTCGGCCCCGCTTGAGCGCGCGTCCGTTCAACTCCATCCAGCGCGGACTCTTTACCAGCCGCTTGAGCGCCGCGTCAACATTAGCATCCCTCAGCACCGCTGCGATCTCCAGCAGCGCGCCCAGCATCACCATATTGCACGCGCGCGCATCGCCCAACTCATCGGCTATTTGCGTAAAGGGCCTCGCCAACACATGCACGCCCTCCTGCTCGCAATCATCCGGATACGTCTCGCCGTTGTAGAGAACCCATCCCCCGTGAGGCACGCTCTTCACGAATTTTCTGAGCGACGGCTCATTCATCGCCACCAGCACATTGGGGTTCATTACCATGGGCGAATCGATGACCTGCTTCGCCAGACGCACATGGCAGTTCGAGGTGCCCGAGCGCATCTCCGGTCCATACGACGGCAGCCACGAAACCTCCAAACCCGCATCCAGCCCTGCCTCGGCCAGCATTTCGCCCAGTAGCAAGACTCCCTGTCCGCCAAAGCCCGCTACACGCACGCGAATGTCCACGTCCGCTGCGGCCTCATCCTGCACTGCGGGATTGCCTTCCGGCAGGCTCTCGTTGTCGACTCCGAGAATTTGCGGAATCAGATCGAGCGCCGGCGCAGCCTCGGGTAACTGCCGCGGCTGAGCCTCTTTGGTGCGATCCAGAACTACCTTGATTGGAAATGTCTTCGCCAGCACATCGCGCACCCAGTGCTGCGCATCGACGGGAGACATCTTGAAGATCGTCGGACACGGCGACAGCACCTCGACCAGCGAAAAGCCCAACCCGCGCACCTGATTTTCGAGGGCTCGTTTTATCGCGCGCGATGCCTGCATGATCTGCTTGCTGTCTCCCAGGCCCACGCGCTCAATATAGACCGGAGCCTCCAGCGTGGCCAGCAGTTCGCTGATATGCAGCGGATAGCCTTCGCTAACTGCACTTCGGCCTTCCGGCGTCGTCGCGCTCTTCTGTCCTAACAGGGTTGTCGGCGCCACCTGGCCGCCAGTCATACTATAGATCGCGTTGTTCACGAAGATCACTGTGATGTTTTCTCCGCGATTCGCCGCATGAAGTATCTCCGCAGTTCCAATAGCCGCCAAATCTCCATCGCCCTGGTAGCTGACAACAATGCTCTCCGGCCTGCTTCGCTTCACTGCCGTGGCCACCGCCGGCGCGCGACCATGCGCTGCCGATATACCGCCCACGTCGAAGTAGTTATAAGTAAAAACTCCGCACCCCACCGGTCCAATCAGGATCGTCCTGTTCTGGATGCCCAGTTCATCAATCGCCTTTGCCAGCATCTTATGAACTTGGCCATGCCCGCACCCTGGACAAAAGTGAGTCTGATGCTGCAGCTCTTCCTTTCGCTCATAGCGTTCGTAGAACGACTTCGCTTTGCCGTGCGACACCGCGTATTCTGAAGTCGTCTCGCTAGACATATGACCTCCGCGCATCTTCCGGCGTCAACGCCGGCAAGTGACGTCGCGCCTGTTCCTGCACGAACTGCAAAACCTCTTCGTGCGTCGGCACATTCCCGCCCACGCGGCTGAAAAACTCCACCGGACGCTCACCATCGAGCGACAACCGCACATCCTCCAGCATCTGCCCGTTGCTCATCTCCACCACCACGAAGACCCGCGCACGTTCAGCCAGCCGCTTGAAATGCAATTTCGGAAATGGATAGAGCGTGATTGGCCGCAATACGCCTACTTTGAGTCCGCTCGACCGCGCCTCTGCCGCCACGGCTTTCAGAATCCGGCCAATGATTCCGTAGCCGGTTAGAATAATCTCCGCGTCTTCAGTCTGCCATTCTTCAGCGCGCACCTCGCGCTCTTCCGCGCAAAGATACTTTGCCTCGAGATGGCGATTGTGAGCCTCTGACTCATTGATATCCAGATGAAGCGAGGTAACAAGATTGCCCCGCGTCTCCTCGGTGCCCATCACCGCCCAATCGGGCGACCGCGCCTCGATGGCCGTCTGAGGAAACTCGACCGGCTCCATCATCTGCCCGATGAATCCATCGGCGAGTACTACCACCGGATTGCGATAGCGCTCCGCCAACTCGAAGGCCAGTGCGGTCAGATCCGCCATCTCCTGCACAGAATTGGGCGCCAGCACGATTGTCCGGTAATTGCCGTGGCCGCCGCCTTTCACCACCTGATGGTAGTCGCCCTGCTCGGCAGCAATGTTTCCCAATCCAGGACCGCCACGAGTAATGTCTGCAATCACGCAAGGCAACTCCGCGCCCGCCATGTAACTCACACCTTCCTGCATCAGACTGATCCCCGGTCCGCTCGATGCCGTCATCGCACGCACACCTGCTGACGCTGCACCATACAACATATTGATGGCCGCAACCTCGCTCTCCGCTTGCAAAAACACTCCGCCCGCCCGCGGCACATAGAGCGCTGCCGCCTCTGCAATCTCGCTGGCAGGTGTGATGGGGTATCCATAGAACGCACGGCATCCAGCGAGAATCGCGCTCCTTACAATCGTTTCGTTGCCCTTCATTAGTTGCTTGCGCATTCGCTTGCTCCCAGAATGGCTGCATCCACGCCGTGTTCTTTCTTCACAATTCGCAAGACCGTAATCGCCCCCGGCTCGGGACAAACCATAAAGCAGATTCCGCACCCCGTGCAGCCCGCGCCCGCATACGTCGCCGTGCGGTAGCCGTAGTGATTCAACCGCTCTCTCAGGGCGATCACCTTCGGCGGACATGCTTCTACGCACAGCCCGCAGCCCTTGCACTCGTCCACATCCAACCGTAGCTTGCCACGGTCCTGCTTCTCCGCATCGTTCATTCCCGCTCCTTTCCGGCGCGCCGCATGGCCTCAGGCTTCGATAGCCGCAGTTTTGCGCTCCATGTAATGCGAGCGCACCGCGAAGTCTTCCAGTTCACCGCGAAAACGCGGTTCGGCAATGGCGATCAGCGCCTCTGCCCGCTCACGCAGCGTCTTGCCATGCAGGTACGCGATGCCGTGCTCAGTCACCACGTAATGCACATCGCCGCGTGAGGTCACCACGCCCGCGCCCGGCTCCAACACCGGCACAATCCGCGAAACCGTGCAGTTCCGCGCCGTCGAAGGCAGCGCGATAATCGGCACTCCGCCCTTGGAGCGTGCAGCCCCGCGAATGAAATCCACTTGTCCGCCAAATCCGCTGTAAGGCTTTGTTCCCAGCGAATCTGCGCACACCTGTCCCGTCAAATCCACTTGCAGCGCCGCGTTGATGGCCACCATCTTGTCGTTCTGCGCCACCACAAACGGATCGTTGGTATAGCAGATCGGGCGAAACTCGAAAGCTGAATTCTCGTGGATGAAATCGATCAGTCGCTGCGATCCGAGCACGAACGAAAGCACTGCCTTGCCGCGGTGCAACGATTTGCGCTCTCCCGTCAACACGCCCGATTCCATCAGATCGATTACTCCATCGGAAACCAGCTCGGTGTGAATGCCCAGGTCGCGCTTGTCGTTCAGGCACGACAGCACCGCGTCGGGAATCCCGCCGATCCCGGTCTGGAGCGTTGCTCCGTCGGGGATCAGCGTGGCCACATTCTCCGCAATTCGGCGATGTATCGCGGTGAATGGCTCTGGATGCAATTCCAACAACGGCCGCGACGTCTCAATCATGGCCGAGATGCGGCTCACATGAATGGCCGTCTCTCCATGTGTACGCGGCATCCGCTCATTCACTTCCGCAATCACCGTACGGGCGCGGTGAGCTGCGCTCAAGGTGCATTCTACGGTCGTTCCCAAGGTCACGAATCCATGTTCGTCTGGCGGTGAGACTTGCATCAGTACGACATCCAATGGCAGGGCGCCGTTTGCAAACAAGTCTTCAATCTCGCTCAGGAAAATGGGCGCATAATCGGCGCGTCCCGCGATCACGGCATCACGCACATTGTCCCCTACAAACATTCCGCGATGACGAAAAATTCCCTCATACTCCGGCTTGATGTACTCCGCCTCGCCCAGAGTCTTCATGTGAACGATCTCGACACTGCGCAGCGACGAAGCTCTGGCCACCAGCGCATCCAGCAACGTCGACGGCGTACCGCACCCGGACTGTACCCATAAGCGGTCGCCGGAGTTAACAGCCTGGAGCGCCTGCGCGGCATCCGTGCACTTGTTCGCATACTCTTCGCGCCAGTTCATCTCAGACTGCCTTCCCCTGGCTTTGTATACCCATCCACAAAACCGCTTCGCCAGTCTTTGCGGATATTTCTCCACAAAACCCAAACCATTCTCGTCTTCGCAAAGTTGCCCGGCTGTGACGCGCATCACCCTGCTCTCGTTAGATAGGGCTGGAATACCCTGAATTTTCTATGCATTCCGAATCTAAAGTTTCCCTTGTCTAATGTATAAGAGCGTTAACTGCGAATATAACTTAGTTTCTATAAGTGCTACCACCTGCAAAAGGCACAAAAACGAGGGAAAGAAACCGTCTTCCGATAGGATATTTAATATCATCGTCATTCAAAGATGGCTGGCTGTTCAGTACATATCTGTGTCTGCCTGGCTCCCGGGATCGCAACCAATGAAGCGCCGTCCACGACCACTCACTGCTTGTGTTCGCCGAAAACAAGCGCGGTGAAACTGAAGATATCCGTAGCCTCATCCTTCCAGCAGTCGGAGCCCATCCGCGCCTTGGCGCAGGTTTGCTCAAGGAAGGTCTGCCGGTCCCATTTCTGTTCCACCGGAACCTGCGGAAGCAGCAGGCCCTCGGAATCGCCGTTCTTCATCAATAGTCCGTGCTCGCCAACCCTGATCTGTTCAACGTCCATCACGCGCCGCAGAGGCGACAGCACGGAGATCTCATATGCGAGGCCAGGTAACTCCGCAGCCGACACGGGCTGGAAGCGCGGATCGCGCATCGCAGCCAGTGTGGCCGTGTCCCGCACGGTGATGTAGAGCGGCTTCATCGCGGAGGTGTATCCGATGCATCCGCGCAACACGCCGGATTGCCTTAGAGTCACGAAGGCGCCGCGCTCCTGGTTCAACGATGCGCTCGCACTCGCGGGCGGCTCATACGCATCACCCGTCTGAACCGCGTGCTCCACGGACTTGCGCGCCAGTACGAGCAACTCGTTCTTTTCCAGATCACTCAGCGAGAAGGGCGTCTCCACTTCCTTTCCGCCCGATGCCTTCACAAAAACGTCAGCGCTGTATCCGACTACGCGCGCATGGTCGCCTGTTATATCGCCTGAATTCGCATACTTCAGCACTCGTGCCTGATTCGCTCCCATGCGCTCGGCATAAATCATCGCGGCTACGATCGGCGCACCGCCGCAGGCCTCCCAGGTTCGCGACTGGAAGTTGCGCGACATGCTGAAGTAATCCCACGTCTGAAGCGCATTCAGCGTCTTGTGATCGATCTTCTCCGCGTCGTCGTAAGTGTGGTAGTGTGAGAGATCGGAACTGGCCAGCACCAACGTTTCGCCGCCCTCATTTTTGATCAATTTTGTCAGCGCCACTCCCAGTGCGCGGCTGTTTTCGTAACTCTGGTCTCCCATTACGATGGGCACAACTTCAAAATCCCCTAGCACTTTTTGCAGCCACGGCAACTGCACCTCGATCGCATGCTCGGCACCGGCCGCTGTTGGATCGTGGCCTTGGCTGGAAAGCTTCATAGTCGAGCTCATCTTCACAAGCTCCCGCGCAAAGACCTTGTCCACCGGCACATTTCCCAGCGGTGTTGCGTAGGCATCGCCTTCATACACAGAGGTGTAATCGAAGGACTCAAAGTGCGATGGAGCAATGACGACCACACGCGCATACTTGCGCCCTTTCAATGCGGCGTAGGTGTACGCGGCCACGGGGCCGGAGTACTGATAACCGGCATGCGGCGCAACCACGGCAAGAATCGGCTCGGTGACCGGCGGTCCGGAAACATGGGCCAACAGGTCATCGATCATCGCGGAAAGAACCTTCGGGTCGGCCGGATAGAAACCGCCAGCAACAGCCGCTTGCCGCACCTTTTGCGGATCTCCGGAGCTAACATGCTTGAGCGGCGTTAACGCTAGCAGAGCAACGAGTGGCGCCGCCAGCCAATAAGCGCCTGACGCAATCGCGATATTCATCTGCGGAACCTCCATTGCTTCCTCACGCGTGCCAGATGCCGGGAATCAGCTCTTGGCAAAACGGGCACTTATTCTCGCGGATCAGCATCTGGCTTGCCGTAAATCCCACGCGCTCAACTAACATTCGCTTGCATTTGGGACAATATGTGTTTTGCGCCGGATGTCCCGGTACATTGCCAATATAGACGAAGTGCAGCCCCTCTGCGTCGGCAATCGCTTTAGCGCGTTCCAGTGTCGGTACCGGCGTGATGGGCAGGTTCTTCAGCAGATATTCGGGATGATACTGCGTAAAATGCAAAGGCACATCTGTGCCCAGGTTCGCTTTGATCCAACTCGCCAGTCCGCGAAACTCCTCATCGCTATCATTGAGCGTGGGTAACACCAGGTAGACAATCTCCGTCCACTTGCCCAGCTTGCGCAGAGTTACCAGCGAATTCAGCACCGGCTTCAATTGGCCCGTGACGATCTGGCGATAGTAAGACTCGGAGAAGGACTTCAGATCGATCTTGACGGCGTCCATCTTTCCGTACGCCGTCTTCAACGCATCCTCCTGCATGTAGCCGTTCGACACCACAATGCTGCGAATGCCGGCCTCATGGCCCGCATCGGCAGCATCCATCAGAAATTCGCTGTAGACAACCGGTTCGCTATAAGTGTAGGCAATCGAAGGACAGTTATATTGTTTCGCGAGTTCCGCGACGCGTCTCGGCGGAGTGTACTGGGCGGGAACCTGTTCGGGAAGCGACTGGGAGATATCCCAATTCTGGCAGAATTTGCAGTTGACGTTGCAGCCGGCGGTGCCCAGCGAAAAAGCGTTTGTCCCAGGCAAATAGTGGAAGAGCGGCTTCTTCTCGACAGGGTCAATATGCGCAGCGCACACCCGCGAGTGGACCAGCGTATAGAAAATTCCGCCTCGATTTTCGCGCACGCCGCAGTAGCCGCGCACCTTGTCTCCCACCGCACATTCGCGCGGACACAGCTTGCACTTGATCTTGCGATTCGCGAGCTTCTGGTAGAACCTCGCTTCCACTATGAATCGTGAATCTTCTTCAACGGCGGAAGCCTCGCCAGACGAAATTCCAGCGGACTGCGTAACGCCGTTCATTTCCCGCGCCACGCCGGGGGCCCGAGCGCACATCAAAGACGAGCGGCCATCTAGCGCGCCTATCTCGACATCTAGATTACGAGACACATTGAACCTCTTTGCAAATTTTCGCGTGCTTCAAATGAAGGTTCAAGCAGATTATGAAAGCCTCTTCCGCCGATCCGCGCCATCCTCAGAAATCAGTCCATCGATTGCAATAGCTTCGTCTGCAGAGATCCAACCGTTCAGAGCAGAATCAAGCCGCTTCAGGCAAGGTGTGTTTCCTCAAAGCAGGCCTGGCTCCCGCGGGCTGCATTCCCTGAATTAATGCCTACGGCAACCCCTGTGCAGTTGCAGTGATGGCCGGCACTTGAAGTGGGAAACGGTCCAGTTTCCGGCTTTGATGCAGCCAGATTCTACCGCTATACATTTATGGCTTTCTTTGCGCTAGGCCCCGATGTCTGTGTGTGGCTGGCCCTTCGGAGTTGATGCCCACCCACATCCGCTCGAACGGCATGATTGTCGGGCTGATCATCAATCGATTAGTTTCAACTATGCTCGCGACCATCTTTCTGCTTTTCGTCAGCAAGCACGGCTATTCGTCGATCTTCTTCCTCTTCGCCGGCTTTACTGTGGGTTACTTCATCGTCGCGGGATTCTTTCTACCAGAAACCAAGGGCGAGACTCTGGCAAAGATCAAGGCGCGTTTCGAGGGGTAGACAACAAGCTGAGAAAGAGAAAGCGGAGTGTCATGCAGACGCGATCCGGAGCAGTAGCTCTTGTCCGCCAAGCCTTCATCCGGAGATGGACCGCCCTCAGCCTTGCTCTTCCTCCATATCCGGCTCGGTCCATAATAAGATCGCTTGCGGCAGCGTGAGCGAGACAACCAGAAGTGTCATCACGAAGCCGTAGAGGATCATGTTGGCGGGGATGGGACCGAAGGCCGGCGGGTGCGGTTTCGGACCCAATAGCATCCCAATGGACATCAGCCACAGTACCGCCAGCCCGACGATCAGCGTGCGGTAGGCTTGGTAGTGCGCGTGGTCGCGCTGGTGCAGTTCGCGCTCATCGTTGCGGGAGTCTTTCGTGCTCGATTTCGGCACCGGACGCAACCCCCATCGCAGCAATCGAACGGCGGGCGCAGGCAATTGGACTGTGGCTTTGTTTGCAAAAGGCTTGATCAGCCCGCCAAACCCAATGCCGCCGAAAAAAAACTGTTGGCAAGGGACGCCGCGCAAAACAGGAAAACCATGCTCTGGCCTTGCCAGTGGTCTAAAAACCAAAAGCCAGCCATGAAGGTGGCCAAACCAGCGTAGACCAGAACCACCAGCCAGCGGCGACGGACGCGGGAAGCCATGTTAATGCTCTTACCAAAAAGAACAAACTCGGTTTTCATTGCGGATCCTCGGTGTATGACTCAGATTCGGATTTGGCCTCGGCTCTACCCATCCCATAAACCTGCCGGCTCAACGGCTGCAACGGCTGCTTGGAGAAAATGGCCTCGACCGGCAGCGCGAAGTACTCGGCCAGCGAGAGAGCTAGCTTGAGGCTGGGGCTATAGTCGCCGCGCTCCAGAAAGCCGATGGTCTGGTAGTTCACGTCCATGGCGTCGGCCAGTTCCTGACGACTGATCCCACGCTCGGCGCGCAGAACTGCGATGCGGTTGTAAAGGCCACTCTCACCAGGAGTTTTCTGAGGAATATTCTTCATCTGCAAAACACATTATTATGTAATAACAATATTTTAGTCAATACCAACAATAAAATCTGGTCCGCTTCTAAAGCGATTCCACACTTGCCGTACCCGGACACATGCTCCGCCGGAACCGTTAGTCCCACGCCGAAGACCCTTCTTCTGGACGGCAAGTCCTTGCAGAGAATTACCTTTGACTGACGCACAATATGAGAAGGAGTTCCCTGAGGGCAAAGATGGCAAACAGTAGTCGAGCGCCGAAAGTAGCCGCGAGGGAACCGGAAAACTCCGTCCGCTCTTGCCGGTACCCCTCCCCCCCTTTTATATTTTCAAAACCTTGCAGGTAATTCTTTAGTAAATGCATAAAAACTCAAAACAAATGACTTCCAGACATTTCGCAGAGAGTTCCACCAACTGTGAGACTGTGGACCTTATCAGATCGTCCGGTTCGGCCGGTTAGTATCGCTCTGGGTCGGGGTACCAGAAGCCAGGAAATGCCAGAAATGCCACAGGACTCTACTGTTCTGTTTCTAAAGTTCAAAACAAAACAGAGGCTGTCATTCTGAGCGAACGGGGCTCCGAACGTTCTTTAGTTCGGGGGGTGAGTCGAAGAATCTGCTTTTGTCTTTCATGAGTTTTACATCGGACTTTAGAAACAGGACACTACTTTCAGACAATCTCGGACAGAATGTGAATTATCTGATTGAAGCTCATCTCCCGCAGCTCTGAACCGATGGGACCTTTCATTGCAGGTCTGCTGCCAGCCATAGGCCATAAGCTCGCGGCCTCAGCTTTTCGCTGCTCGTAACCTGCTTCGCAACCACCGGAATGCCGTCCTTGGCAACGACGCTCTGAATGTCGCTCGCGTCCGACACGCTCTGCGGTTCGTTGGCGTAGTAATGCACCTCGGTTGAAGAGTACGCGCCGGGTGGATACGGCTGAACGTCGATTCCCGGCACAACGTAGCCCGCCTTGCGCAGGAATTTGGCGATTTCGACCGCGCGTTGATGTTGCGCCTTGATGCGGGTGTGAATGTAGACCCTGACCAGCAGCTTCGCCGCCGTTGGGTCGGCATCAAATGCATGATCGAGCGCCGCCGTTGCGTTCAAAGCCACGTCTGGCCCTTTGGCTTGCAAGTCCTCCATCGTTGTGCTCAGGACCGTCTTTACCGTTGCGGTATCCTGAGTCGCCTTTTCCGCCTCGGCGCTCTTCGCAGTCACCTGCGCCCGAAGCGAGTCGGACTTGCCGATCTCTGTTTGCAGGGATCTTCTGGTTTGCACGGTGGAAACAAATGTTACAGCTAGACCTGCCACTATGACCGCGCCGGCGACAAACCCCAGAATTGCAGATTTTCTCGAGTCCTGCGCCATTTGTTCGGTCAACTTCTTGCGCAATTCAAGCTCACGCCGTAGCGCATCATTGGAGCTCGCAGGCTCCTTTTGCCGGTCGTCTTGAGCCACGGTGCAACCCTCACTGGAGATAAATTGCTAGAGGTTGATGCCAAACACAATGCGAAATACGTCGTGTTGAATTTTCAAGATCCGGCTTGACGTCAGGGCGATCACCCCGCCGGAGCTTGATAACACGCCAACCTCTTCGAGTGTGGGCGTCTTGGTTATGAAGATATAGGTAAGCGCTACCAGAATGCCGGCCCCGGCAAGCGCGGAGAAGAACAAATATACATATCTCTCAGGTTTGCAAATGGCCAGCAGGCTCACTGCTACCGTCTTACGGGCCTCATAGTCCGTGAAGGGAGCGGTCGTCTGTGCGTCGCCTGTAGTCGCCACGCAAACAGTATCGGCGAAGCATGCATGCCGGTCAATAAATAAATTCGTGCGAGAAGAAACCGGCAGCCTGCGCCTTCAAGCGCCAAGCGCAAAGCTGCGCGCCGATTCCAGCAGCTTGGCCACAGACTCCTTCGAGCAGGACTCGGTGTAGATGCGCATCAGCGGCTCAGTGCCGCTGGCGCGCAGCAGCAGCCAGGTTTCGGCGGCGTTCGGCTTGGTGGCGGCTTCGGGGTTATCGAGATAGAACTTCACGCCGTCCAGGTTTTCCTGGCGCAGGATCGGCATTCCGGCAAAGACCGGATCGCCTTGCGTGAGCGCGCGGGCCCTCGCGATGGCGCCGTTCTTGATCTCGTCTGAGATGTGCAGGTCGATGCGGCCATACTGGTGCTCGCCGTAGTCAGCTTGAAGATCGGCGACAAGCTGGCCCAGCGTCTTGCCTTCCTCCGCCATCACGTTGGCCAGCAGCAGCGCGTTCAGCAGGCCGTCACGCTCCGGCAGGTGGCGCTGGAAGCCGATGCCGCCCGACTCCTCGCCGCCCATCAGAATCTCCCGTTCCAGCATGTAATCACAGACGAACTTGAATCCAATGCCGTGTTCGATCAACTCGCGTCCGTGTTTTTTGCAGATGCGGTCCAGCATTTTGGTCGTGTTGAATGCGCGTGTAACAGCACCGGGCCAGCCTTTGCGCTTGAGTACCCAACTGAGCAGAACGGAAAAGATTTTGTGCGGATCGACGAAATTCCCATTCTCGTCTGTCGCGCCGATGCGGTCCGCGTCGCCGTCGGTACACAAGCCAGCCTGGCAGTTGTTGGCGACCACTGCCTCGCCCAGAGCACGGATGTGCGGCTCGATGGGTTCGGGATTTATGCCAGGAAAGAGAGGGTCGGCGTTACCGCGAATCTGCACGTGAGCCACGCCGATGCGGGTGAAGATGTCGGAGATGATGGTGAGGCCAGCGCCGTACATCGAGTCGATGGCGAACTTCATGCCGCAGCCAGCGATCAGGTCCAAATCGGCAAAGCTCTCGATGGCCTTGAGATACGGGGGCAGAAAATCGACTTCCTCAATGGTGGCGGGCTGCGCGGCGCGGGCCACGGGCTGTCCCAGGAGCGACTCGATCTCGGCGATGATCGAGGGCTTGCCGGAGCCGCCGTACCAGGCCTTGTACTTCACGCCATTCCATTGCGCGGGATTGTGCGAGGAAGTAATCATGATGCCGCCCGCCATGCCACGCTCGCGCACAGCGTAACTCAGGGCCGGCGTGGGCGTGATGTCGTTGGCCAGTTGCACTGGAATACCGGTCGAGGCCACGACTTCGGCGCAGGTGCGGGCAAAACTCTTCGACCCGAAGCGGGTGTCGTAGCCGATGGCGAGGCCCTTCGTGGGGTTTTCCTTGCCGTGCACGTAGGCAGCGATGGCCTCGGCGGCGATGCGGACATTGGCGAAGGTGAAGTCGTCGGCGATAACCGCACGCCAGCCGTCGGTACCAAACTTGATTGTAGGATGAGGCATGATTAGGTTTTCGTTCTCCCTGAAAATAGGGTAAATGAGACCGCAGGCCGGACCTATATGAGATAGATTGAGGATCGCGGCTTCTCAGACCTCAAAACCGAGAACTGCGCACACGGCTATTTACTAATAAAGGCATTTATTACTCTTTACCTTAGGGAGGTGGGCGATGCATCGTGTACCCCATATCTCCCAAGCGAGATCTGGGGCGCTCGGCTATTGCACGATGAGGGTGACAGTCCCTTGTTCGGTGATGGCGCCTGAGATACCGGTTACAGTTACCGTATAGGTTCCCGAAGTGGTGGGCGGACGAATAGCGGTGCAAGTTCCACTGATGCCGGAGATGCCACCGCACGCCACTACGCCAGTGGAGAGAATCGCAACGAATAGAAACATGCCGAGCATGGCCCCCCAGCGGCGCCGCTGTGCCGGAATGCAGAAGAAAAACACGCAAGCCAAGGCCGCTCCGCCTGCGCGGTACCACGGAAATTCAGGAGCCGAGTGCCTTGCCTGGCCACAGCCCGCAGTTGCAAGAGTGGTAATAGTCAGACTGGCGGTGCCGGCGGAAGCGCTAGTGATGCTTACTGGGCTGGTTACGCCGAAACTGAATGTGGGTGGGTTCACTGGGTCGTTGGGGCTGGAAGTAAGGACGGCGGTGAGAGCCACGCTGCCGGTGAAGCCGCCGCTGGGCGTGACGGTAATGGTGGATATGTTGCCCGTGGTTGCGCCGGCGACGACAGTAACCGATGTGCTAGTGATTGCGAAACTAGGAGGCGTGAGTGCGGTCAGCCCAATGGTGGCTGATACGCTGGCGCCAAAGAGGCTGTCTCCGGGATAGCTCGCATCCACAAGATGCGTTCCAGTGCCGACGGGCGAGATGCCGGTCGCAGTAGCCGCGGCAGTCCATGTCTCCTGCGATAGCAGAACGGTTACCGAATTGGCGTCATTGTTCGCCGCAGCTACATCCGGCAATCCGTCCCCATTGAAATCTCCCACCGCGGATGCATTGGGAGTTGCACCTACCGAGGGGCTCGCCGCAACGGTGAAGGTTCCATCGCCCTTGCCCAGCAACACCGTTTCCGAATCGCTGCCCGCGTTGGATGTGACCAGGTCGGCGATGCCGTCGCCGTTGAAGTCTCCAACTGCGATGGAGTAGGGAAGGATGCCTACCACTGGACTTACCGCTGTTGGTGTGAAGGTTCCATCGCCGTTACCCAACAGGACGGTCACCGTGCCCGGTTGGCCGGTATCGACATAGAGGTTGGCAACAGCCAGATCGAGGATGCCATTCCCTCGGAAGTCAGCCGCCACGATTGAAATAGGATTGTCACCTGTCGCAGGGCTTTCTGCTTTTGCGGTAAAGGTTCCATCCCCATTTCCGATCAGGATATCTACTGAGCTTGGTACGCCGGTTTGATCGGTGTTGATCGCAACGGCCAGGTCGGGAATGCCATCACCGTTGAAGTCGCCCACGGCGACAGAAGATGGACAGCCGCTCACACTCGGAGTAGATCCCTGCGTAAATGTTCCATCTCCATTTCCCAGCAAGATCGAGAGCGATTGAGTGGCGCAGATGACCGCTATCAAGTCTGTCTTACCATCTCCATTTAGATCTGCTGCCGCGACGGCATAGACCTCTCCGGCGCTTATTGGCGGCATCTCGGTGAAGGTGCCGTCGCCGTTGCCCAACAGCACCTGGACTTGGTTGGCGTCAGGGAGCGAGAGAGCGATATCCGCGTTGCCATCGCCGTTGAAATCGGCTACAGCGGCGTTGTTGGCATTCTGGCCTGTTGCCGGTGCCGTTGGTCCTGTCATGAACGTTCCGTCGCCGTTGCCTAACAGGATGGTGACGTCGCTCGACGGGGTGAAGATGCTATAAACCGGAATTGCCAGGTCGAGCTTTCCGTCACCGTTAAAGTCAGCTACCGCTACAGCTTGTGGCCAAGGTAGAGTGGACGGGCTTGAGGAGTCGACAAAGCTCAGAGCGGTTGTGCCTGTGCCGAGCGTGGCGGTTCCAAGCGAAAGATCACTGCTGGTGGTGTCGAGGAAGGAGACCGTTCCCAGCGCGGGCAGCGTCGACGCGTTGAATTGACCTGTCACCGTAGCCGTCAGGGTGTAGTTGCCGGCGCTGCCGCTGGCGGCGATTGCCGTGGTGGTGGGGAATGTGCCGGTGACCGTCAGCGTTACGGTGTTGGACGTGCTGGCGGCGTAGGACAGGATGCTGCCGGGTGTTCCGGCAAAGACCGCCTTGTAGCTGTGATTGCCGATGCCGGGATGGAACCTCAGCGTTGCGGTTCCCGCACTTGCGCCGGACTGAATCAGTTGCGCGGTGCCGAGAAGATGGATGTCCGTGCAGTAGATTGCAGCCGCGTCGCAGAAGTTCACCTGCCCGAAGGTTAGCCTCGTGGAACCGATAGAAACTTCGGCAGTTAGCGTGACCTCACTGCGCGCCGGAACCGATCCGCCGGAGGTGATTGCGTTGTCGCCGGAGGCGATGGCCAAGGTTGTGGTGGTGGCCGTGGGCGCGGTTGCAGCCGAGGCTTGCGCAGCGCTGCTCCATAAGGCAATGGAGAGAAAGAAGAAGCTGGGGAAAAGGAGTTTCATTGGCAGACTCCGCTCTCGCTCGCAATTTGACGACGCGATTAAGCGACTCTTTGGGAACGGGCAGATTTTATCACTGTCGCGCGCCTTGGATTGTTAACCCGGCTGTGCAAGCCAAGGCAATCGCATATACGCTACGTAATTTCATCACGGTTTTGCCAGGTGGAGCGAGTGAGCGCAGTATTTGTTTGATAAACAGTGGGTTAGAAGTTGCTCGTTTCTGGTGAATTTGAAGTTATAGGTAGTTGGTTGTCGGTTAAATGGGGAGATATAGGTTGCTGGTTTTGCGAAAAGTGATAACCTGTGGTGCTCCAGTTTCGAGAGAGTGGAGCGTGCTGGGTTACCGGTATTTGGTCGATCGGCTGTAAATTCGTCAGTAGCAAAATGGCGGAGGAGTTGGCTGGTAGGGTGTTGAGGTGGTTTGGGGCAATGTCTTTTCTTCGGGCGGGCCTGCCTGTGGGGTCGCGGTCGGTCTTCGGGTCTCAAGCTCTGGAACTTGGGTCGTGCGGCGCAGTCAGGAGTTGGGATGGAAGGCCCAAGGCTAAAGACGGTTGGTCCAGTAAACCGGGGCGTCGCTTTGCGTGAGCTACGGCAACAATCTGAGTCTCCCGTAAAAGCTCTCGATAGACGATAGAAAACGGGTACCGGCTGAGTATAACGCGCTGGGTGCCGTAATGGTGCGGCGGATACAGCCTTGGCTGTTCGTGTACGCGGTCAAGTGCCAGAAGAAGCTCCTCGTAAAATCCGTCGGCAGCCTGAATGCTCTGGCGGGCGTACCACACATGGGCAGCCTTGATCTCCCGCCTGGCAGCGGGATGGTAGTTCAAGGGCTTCAAACGCGCATCCGGGCCCTTGCCTGCGGAGAAAGACTCGCAATCATCTCGGCACGAACCTGCTCCCCCGGGACCAACTCCACGGCTCTGGAGTCGATCTCATCGAGGCGACGCTTGATCTCGCCGTCCCAGGCGGCCTCAATCTCCGCTTCCGGTCCTTCGGCCCCCTCCTGAAGAAGGCTCTCAATTAGCCAGTTCACCTCGGCGGGAGGCAATCGGCGGGCGTCTTCGAGAATTTCTTGGGCGCTGCGGCTCATATGGAGATTGTAGCGCGGAATCAACTTTCAGGTCCCAGAGGCGAAAGGTGGGGCACCCGGGCATGGGGCTCCAGTGGCCGATTTCGGAGGATGAAAACTGGTTCAAAAGTGGTTTGGAATCGGAAAATAGTACTACTCAACCTGGTTCATACTTACTTGAAACAGCAAAATACCTGCTTTAAATTCGTACTTTTGTTGGGCAGACGGCGTACTGGGGTGATCGGAGGATTGGAGGTCATTCTGCCCCTACGGGGCGGAAGGTTCTGGTTGGGACGTAATCCCCGGATTGCGCTGCGCTTCATCCGGGGCTATTTTCATCTCCTCCCTCCGGGAGGAAAGGCTATGAGTTGATGTTCATCATCTCACAGGTCAGAGAGTCGAGATGTGCGGCGACCGCCGAATCATGTACAGTTACTTGCAAGCGGGGGCCGGCTAAAGACATGAACGACTGGCAGAGGGCGCAACTCCTACTCTACGCGACGGAAGCGAAGACGATTTCTGAGGAACTGCAGATTGAACGCTGGATATATCGCGTCACCACGTTTCTTGCCGAAGCCATGGGAGCGGACGAGGCTGATCGATTCCGAGGGATTCATGCATACAGTCCCTTTAGCGAGCTCGCCCTAAGGCTCGGGCATATCGAAGGCCTCATTGCAAAAGGCGAGGACGAACCAACCACCGCTGCGGCGAACTCTTCGAACCCGCAAGGGGCGGAACCAGAGCCGATTGCCTTCAACACCAGAGAGGTCTTCGTCGTACACGGACACGACGGCGAAGCCAAAGAGTCCGTCGCGCGGTTCCTTGAGAAGCTTGGACTCACGGCAGTTATCCTTCACGAACAGGCGAGCGAAGGCCGCACCCTGATTGAAAAATTCGAGACCCGATCAAAGGGCGTCGCTTTTGCAGTTGTACTGTTGACTCCCGACGATCTCGGGCGCGCGGCGGACGGGCCTCCGGATCTCCACCCCAGGGCTCGGCAAAATGTGATTCTTGAGCTTGGCTACTTCATGGGACGCCTAAGCCGAACGCGTGTTTGCGCCCTGTATAAGGGAGGAGTCGAACTACCCTCCGACTTCCAGGGCGTCGTCTACTTAGAGCTCGACTCCGCAGGGGCATGGAAGGCAAAGCTCGCACAGGAACTCGTTCAGGCGAAGATAACGATCAACCTTGAAGGCTTGATAAGCTAGCCAGGCACCCCAGGTCCCGATGTATTGAGACCTGGTCGGATACGACTCCATGATTCGTCAGAACTCTATCACGGGTTCACTTATCGATTCCATCGAATTCCTTAGCTTGTCACTCATCGCGCGTCAGGGCGCGAGTTCAGTCGTGGCGCTCAGCCATAGTTAAATCACGGGCTTTAGCCCTGCACGTTTTTGCTTTTTCAAATAGGCTGATCCGGATGGATACTCTTCTGGACTGTCAGCTAGGCCTGCTTTTACGGGATTGTTTTCGATGTACTCGCGATGCTGCTGGAAGCTCTGTTCATCGTTAACTCGCGCATCGGAAAACCCGCGCTGCCAGACTTCACCACGAAAGCCGATCTCCTTGTTGGCGCGATACGAAAAGCTGCCTTTGATCAATTGCATGGCTTTCTCAAGAGTTATATCGCCTGGGAGGGTGAGCAATATGTGAACATGATTCGGCATTACGACAAAATCGTGGACGATAAACTTCTTGGTTTGCATATAAGTTCTCAGAACATCAATAAAAAGATTTGCCATTCGTTCGGTTTGAAAAAGAGAAATGCCTCCAGCGGTACGAGTAGTTACGAAAAAGATTCGCGGGCATCCCGTGGCGTTGCTGGGGTCTGAAGGCCTGGAGGGTTTCGACATCGCAGGGGCTAAAGCCCTCCTCTTTTATTTGATCTTTTCGGCACGACTGAAGTCGTGCCCTGACACGATTGACGTCTGAGTTTAAGAATATCCCAGGTTTGAAAATCCGGGCTTGAGGTGCCCGGCCTGGAAGGTTTCCGCATCGCAGGGGCTAAAGCCCTCGTCTTTTATTTGATCTTTTCGGCACGACTGAAGTCGTGCCCTGACACGATTGACGTCTGAGTTTAAGAATATCCCAGGTTTGAAAATCCGGGCTTGAGGTGCCCGGTCTGGAAGGTTTCCGCATCGCAGGGGCTAAAGCCCTCCTCTTTTATTTGATCTTTTCGGCACGACTAAAGTCGTGCCCTGACACAGTTGACAGCCGAGTTTAAGAATATCCCAGGTCCGAAAATTCCGACCTTGGGC
>JBEKRS010000015.1:0-95618 GCA_049518535.1 Occallatibacter sp.
CATCCCGGCTTATGCGCGGAAAACGCCTGAGCAATTTCAGATTGCACCTGATCGCTTCTCTCTACAAGCCCAAATCATCCTCATCGCCGTTGTAAAGTAAGTGACATTGGGTTGAAACCCCCCGCTCCCTCCGGGAGTGGCGAAACGACCGAAACAAGCAAACGCCGCATCCAGAGCGCTTAGATACATTTGCGGCGCACACGTATGATGGTGGGAGGTTCGGAGGCGAACATGTACGGTGCCATCGCAGAGTTCGTTACCACACTGGAAGGAGATTCGGCTGATTTCATGAGGAAGGCGCGAGGGATTGCCATCGGCGTTGCTCAGGATTATGAGCCTAAACGTCTCTACGTCATCCGGATTGACAACTGGTTTGGGCCGAAGTGGATGCATTTCGCGGGAAAGTTCACTGCTGGAAAAGGCGCTGCAATCGGCGTTCACAAGACGCGCCTTCATGTACCGCCTTTCGTTCCCAGTCGCGTGGTGGGACAGCGAATATTTGTGGGGCCGGATTATGAAGAGACAGTAGCCGCGGCATCGCTGCATATCGAGTGTCCGAGCAAACAAGCACTTACGCGGCGGATCGCGGATATCGACAAGGACGCAGCTTTTGTGTGGTTCAGCGGGGAGTCCGAGGCGAAGAAGCGCGGGTCAGTGATGGTCTATCTGCCGACTGTTTCGGATTTGAAAGGGCGTCGTCAAAAGCTTTTGCGCAGCACTGGAGCGTTTTACGTGGGCTTTTCGCAGCGTGAAATGGGCTGGGAGCCGGCGATGCTGCGCGGTGTTTCTCATACCGAAGTGACGCATTTTGAGGAGAGCGGACGAGCTTTGACCAATAATGAGTTCCTAGCTCGGACTCCCTGTACTTAGAGCCTATCCGTAAATTGGTAGCGCCGACCTCCTGGTCGGCTGTTCTGTGGGCCTCCAGACCCACAGGCAACGTCTGGCGGCGAGGACGTCGCCAGTACAGCCGGTCTGGAGACCGGCGCTACATTCCTTTCTCAATTTACGGATAGGTTCTTAGCTTTTATCTATCGAACCTCAAGTGCAAATTGCAAAGAGAAGCCCCGCTCAAGCGGGCCTTGAGCGGGGCGATTCTGCGCGGTTGCGGCTCTACTTGCGTCTCTGAATCTGTCCTTGGATGGTCTTGGGGTTGAGGCCGGCTTTTTTAGCGGCTTTTTTGGCGGCGATGTCGTGCATCTCCTTGCCCATTTTTGTTTGATTGATGCCGAGTTGCAGGGCAAGGTTAATGATGTTGCCGGTGCCCCAGTAGAGGGCTAGTCCAGAGGCAAAGTGCCATAACATGAAGCCGAACATAATGGGCATCATGAAGGCCATCATGCGGCGCTGGGCCGGATCCATGCCGGGAGAGGGCGTGATGTACTGCGTTAAAAACATGCTGAGGATGATGAGGATGGGCAGGACGTGTATGGGGTCCGGCGCGGAGAGATCGGTGAGCCAGAACCAATGGGCCTGTCGCAGTTCAACGGCATTGAGCAGGACGCGATAGTAGGCGAAGAAAAGCGGCATCTGCAAGAGCATGGGCAGACAGCCGCCGTATGGATTGACGCCTTCGGCCTTGTAGAGCTCCATCATCTCAGTGTTCATCTCGGCCCGCTTGGGGTCGTTCATCTTGAGATGGGCGTAGCGCTTTTTGAGGGCCTCGACCTTGGACTGAATACGCATCATGTTCAGCGAAGACCGCATCATCATGAAGCGCGTCGGCAAGAGGGCCAGGTTGAAGATAATCGTGACGATGATGATGGCCCAGCCCCAGTTGTTGATGCCTTCGCCGAGCAAGCCTCGCAGAAAACGCAAAGCGAGATAAAGGGGCTTGGCGATGACGGTCATCCAACCGAACTGGATGAGCGGCTCGAGCGTGGGACCGGATGACTTGCCGTCAGAAGTTGTGGCGCGGATGGTCTTGAGTACGTCCATCTGCTTGGGCCCGGCGTAGAGGCGCAGACGGGTTGAGCCGCTGGTGTCGCCCACCGCAAGACCGATTACGTCGGCAGGCTTTTTCTGGCCATTGGGTTCGCTTGGGTCGACGGGCAGTTCGATGGAGTTGTGCAGCGTGACGACTGTGGCGCGCTGGGGTGCGTCGGGCAGAAAGGCCGAAGCGAAGTAGAGGTCGATGATTGCCGCGTACTCGTAAGACTGGTCGAAGGTGGTGTTGCCGCTGATCTTCTTGGCATCGGTCGAGTCGTCCTTGCCGTAGAGGGACCAGATGAATTTGCCGTAGGCGAAGTGCATGGCTTCGGTCTGGTCGCCGAGTCCGCCAGGCCAGGCAAGAAGGGCGCGAACCGGAACGCCATTGCGCCGAACGTCGACCTCGGCCGTAACCACGTAGCTCTCATCGAAGCGGAAGGTCTTTACTACGTCGAGACCGCTGGCGGCGTAGTGAAAGGTCACCGAGCATGGAGCTTGGAGAGTGCCGGTGGACGAAGTCTTGCCGGAGACGGAGACCTGATAGAGAGCTGAATTCAACTGCTTGGTTAGTTCCGGCTCATAGGTGAAGAGCGAGAGCGGAAGACCGAAGGCAGTGGTCTTGGGATTGACCAGATCAAGCTGATGGCCGTCAGGGTCGGGGTGGTCCTTGTACTGCTTGCCCTTCAGAATCCAATGCTCGGCTTGAGCGCCTTGGTTGGTGAAGACGATCTTTAAGTCATCGTTCTCAACTGTCGTGTCTTCGATCAGCGAAGCGGCAATGGTGGGCGTGGAAGATGGAGCTTGCGCCGACCCGGCGGCTAACTGCGGCTGGGCTGGAGCAGAGGTTTGATTGTTGGCCTGGGGTGCGGGCTGCGATTGATTCTGGGTTTGTGCAGGCGGCGTAGGCGGCTGCTTGGGCTTGGAGAAGAATTGGAAGCCGAGGAGGAGGACTAGGGCCAGAAGGGTGATCGACATCAGGCCGCGCATGTCGCCGCCGCTGCCACCACTATTTCCGCTCGGCCCTTGAAGATTGGGATTGCTAAATTCTGCCAATGGATACTTCCTGTTCGTGAAGGGCGCACCGTCAGGGCGCCGCTCTTTCTATGGTAATGGTTGAAAGTGCAGATGGCGTGAAATCACGGCCGGGGGCAGAGAGGCGGTACAGGATCCAGACCGCCACGAGCGAAGGGATGGCAGCGAAGCAGCCTCCAGAAAGCCAAGGCTATGCCGCGTAGCGGACCGTGGATGGCGATGGCAACGGCGGCATACTCGGAGCAAGTGGGCAGATAACGACAACCGCCAGGGGTGAGCGAATGGATCGGCGCGGAGAGCCAGCGGCGATAGAAGGCGATGACGGCGAGCAAGGCCACCTGCGTTGGGGCCAGCCGCTCGCTGTTCGCTCGCACGGACTTCTCCGCTCCTGACAACGCCAACTGCGGTTGGGACAACTTTGGTTCATGCGAGTTAGTTTCGGGTTGCATTGCATCAGTCATAGTTTCGGCGCTGATGGTGCAGGCTGCGCGGTGATGCGCGCTGCGTCGGTTCTTGCCTGTTGAAGGATACGCACAATCTCGGCTTCAAGTTTCCTGAAATCCATGGTTAGCACGACGCGGCGCGGATGAAAGATTAGATCGCAGCCTTGCGGTAGCAACTTCACGTGGCGGCGCAGGGCCTCTTTCATGCGGCGTTTGATGCGGTTGCGCTCGTGAGCTTTGCCCAGAACCTTGCCGGCGGTGAAGCCGATGCGCGGGCCGGGGGGAGCTTCGACTGCGGCGATGCCAGGCAGTTGCGGGGCGAGAAACCAGCTCATGGAAGCTGATTGGCGCTTGCGGCTAGCCGCGTAGGCGCGCTGATAGTCGGCGTGCTTGCGCAGGCGCGCCCCGGTCAGCGATTGCCTGGATGAAGGGCGCTGGTCAGGCTGAGATGGGGTGATCATGGCAACGCCGCGGGAGGTGCTGGCCGGAATGGCGATGGGATGCAACCGATTCCGGCCGCCAATGAAGGCGTGTAGGTCCTCAGGCGGGAATTAGTCGCGGAAGCCTGCGCTGACAGCTACGCGCTTGCGACCGATGGCGCGGCGGCGGCTCAACACGGCAGCGCCGGCCTTGGTCTTCATGCGCGCGCGGAAACCATGCGTCTTGACGCGCTTGCGGCGATTGGGTTGAAATGTGCGCTTGGGCATGAATATGCGCTCCTGTTTTCTTAAGAGAATCTGCGCCTTGACGGCAAGTTCTAAGTGTATCGCAGGTTGGCCCAAGAATCCAGCGGCAACTGTACCGATGTCCGATTCTGCGTCATCCAGGCAGTGAAACGAGCGGGGCGTGCATCATAGCAACAGCGCGGCTTAGCGAGACAGCGGTAAGCCTTTAGACACACTCTAGTAACCTTACCAGACAGTTTCACCACCAATTGTGCAACTCTGGGAGTAGGCTTTAAAGTTGTATGAAAGAGTCATTGCAACCACGCCAAAATGTGCTACTCTTGGGACCGTTCAAGTAAGTTTCCCAGCGTCCCACGGAACCAGTTTCATACCTGGCCCCCCAGAACTAATTCAGGGTCCAACCAGCGGAAACCAGGCAGTACACAGATGGCAATCGGACGTAGAGCTCAGAGCTTTACGCCAGTAGAGAGCCGTTGCTGAAGCTCAAAGAATGAACCGGCCGGGTAAGCATAGGCGGCGCAAGCAAGGATCAGTAAGATGGCATTTGCAATTTCGCCGGCGACGGCGCTCAATCCCTGGCTCCAGATTCTCGCAGCACTTGAGAAGAAGGTCATTCGGCAGTCCTTCGAGACCTGGCTCAAACCCTCCCGTTATAGTCATGTCGCGGGCCGTACGCTGTATGTGCGCGTGCCCTCGCCGGAGTTCCAACATCTGGGAGACCGCTACGGCGATCTGATTCAAGAGGCCATCGAGCAGCAGGGTTTGGAACTGGACGACGTGTGTTTCGTCACCGCCGAAGAGGACCCTTCGATTCCGCCGCAGCGCAAGGATGGCGGCTTCGGGCCGATTCCCGCGCACGCACCCACGGCTCCAGCTCCGCCGCCACGCACACCGGAGCAAGCACGCTTCGACTGGTCCACCGCAGCGCAGCTCAACTCGCGCTACACATTCGACGCATTCGTGATCGGCAACGGCAACCAGTTTGCGCGGGCCGCGTCACTGGCCGTGGCAGAGCGCCCGTCGAAGGCCTACAATCCGCTGTTCCTCTACGGCGGCGTTGGCATGGGCAAGACGCACCTGATGCACGCCATCGGACACGAGGTAAAGCGCCGCCAGCCGGTAGCCAGCATCTGCTACGTCTCGGCGGAAAAATTTACCAACGAGATGATCACCTCGCTGCGCAACGACCGCATGACCAGCTTTCGCGATCGTTTCCGCTCAGTGGATGTGCTGCTGATCGACGACATCCAGTTCATCGCCCAGAAAGAGCGCACGCAGGAAGAGTTCTTCCATACGTTTAATGCGCTGCACGAGAGCATGAAGCAAATCGTGATTGCCTCGGACCGTCCGCCGAAGGAGTTGGCGGAGATCGAGGACCGGCTGCGCTCGCGCTTCGAGTGGGGACTGATCGCCGACATTCAACCGCCGGATTTGGAGACCAAGGTCGCCATCCTGCAGAAAAAGGCCGAGAGCGAGCAGGTGCAGTTGCCCACGGATGTGGCGCTCTTCGTAGCTTCGAACGTGCGCACCAACGTGCGTGAGCTCGAAGGCGCGCTGGTGCGGCTGATCGCCTGGTGCCAGCTCAACCACATGGAGATCACGCTGGTCTCGACGCAGCAGTGCCTGAAGCAGTTCATCGACATGCAGGTGCGCAAGATCACCATCGAGGCCATTCAGCGGGCCGTCAGCGAGAACTTCGGCATGAGGGTCACGGACCTGAAGCAGAAAAACAACTCGCGCAATGTGGTGGTGCCGCGGCAGATCGCCATGTACCTAGCCAAGCAGATGACCGAGGCAAGTTTGCCGGAGATTGGTCGCCAATTCGGCAACAAGCACCACACCACGGTGATGCACTCGATCGCCAAGATCGACGAGCAGCGCCGCACCGATAAGGACCTGCATCGCACGCTGAACAAGCTGCAGGAGCAGTTGAACGGGTAGCCGGCCTGCGCTGGGGCTGGGCCCCAGCGCCGAGGAATGCAAAGAGATCAAGTGCCCACGGGAGCCATTTTTCCGCTATGCTATGTGCATGGAACTGATCTTTGAAGTACGCGAAGCGGAAGAAGGCGGCTACGTGGCGCGGGCGCTTGGTCAGGCGATCTTCACGGAAGCTGAGACTTGGCAGGAATTGCGCGACAACGTGCTGGAAGTGGCGAGTCTCCACTTTGAAGATGCAGCGGAAATGCCCAAGTTTATCCAACTGCATTTTGTAAAGGATGAACTGATCGCGGTCCAGGCCGCGTGAAATTGCCCCGTGGGGTTTCGGCTGAGCGCTTGATCAGGGCTCTGGAACGGGTAGGTTATACAGTGATTCGCCAAAAGGGAAGCCACATACGGCTCTTTCACGAAGCGGTGCCTGCGCACTCGATCTCGGTTCCACTGCACGATCCGCTCAAGATCGGCACATTTCATGGAATTCTTGTCGAAGTAGCTCGGGTCCAGTCCATTTCAATCCAGGAAATCCTAGATTTGCTCTAAGTTGCAGCCACCTGCGGTGTGGCCAACTGCCTTCGGGCACCTGCGGTGCTGCTGGCCGCCTTCGGATGACTCGCGCCAGAAAAAAGCGCGAGACAATCCCAGGTCCGAGAATCCGGACTCGGGGCACCCAGACTTAATCTATGGGGACCTGTGCCACCTGCCACGTAGCACGAACATTTTTTAAGCCATCTTCAGGGAGTAATATACAAAATGCTGCGCAGGGAAGAGATTTCATCCAGGATCGAAACCCTGCGCTTTCCACTTATCGTCGGAGTGGTTTTTATTCATAACTTCCATACCACAGTGGCCGTGGTCAACGGCTCGTTTGGCGTAACATCGTGCGGCACCTGGGTCGATTTCATTCGCTTCTTTATCTCTCAAGGTATTGCGCGAATGGCCGTCCCCTTGTTCTTTCTTATTTCCGGCTACCTATTTTTTCTGGGTGGTTGGTCGTGGGAGAAGTACTCAAGCAAACTCAAGCGACGGATTGGTACCCTGCTGATTCCCTACCTTGTCTGGAATCTTCTAACTGCGGCGGTTTTTGTCGCTGCGGAAAGCATTCCTCGAACAAAAGCCTTTACCGGCGGCGAATTCCTGCAGAGTTCTCATTCCTTTTCCGTCGTTGACTTTATCGTTTATGTCTTTGGGCTTTCTTCTGCAGACCCGATCGCTTATCAGTTCTGGTTTATCCGAGATCTGATGGCTCTTGTCTTGCTTTCTCCCGGGATTTATTTTTTAGTGAAGAATCTGAAGAGTAAGTTGACGCTGCTGATTTTCGCAGTTTTGTTTTCCCTGTGGTTTCTTGCGATCTGGCCCGCCTCCTGGCCGGAAGTGGCATCCTTCTTCTTCTTTAGCATGGGAAGCTACTTTGCGCTGCATGAAACAGATGTGAACTATCTCGATCGCTTCGGTCCGTGGATCAGCGCGGCATTTTTGGGCCTTCTCATCCTTCACGCAGCTTCAGGGGGGAGTATCCCGTACCTTCAGAATATTTTGATTGTCTTTGGCGTGCCGAGTCTTTGGTGGATTGTAGGAGTGATCGGCAAAGCTCCGAAGTTGAAGCAATGGATCATCCGATTGAGCGCTGCCAGCTTCTTTGTTTTTGCGGCCCACGAACCGCTGCTGCACATTCTTCGCAATCTCTTCTATAAGCTTTTATCACCGGCCAGCGGAGCCGCAATTCTCGCGCTCTATTTTTTGATTCCCATCGGCCTGATCGTTTTTCTTATCGCGGTCCATCGCACTCTGCTGAAGATTGCGCCATCATTTACCAGCGTTATTACCGGCTCCTATGCTCGATCGAACAAGGTTCGAGCATAGTGTCAATTTCTGAGCGGTAAGAACGTAGATAGAGCAATAACTTAGTTCAGAAAGCAGCCTGTGCCTGAAGCGGATCACTCCTTTTCCAATGGCCTTGGCCACCTGCTCAAGGGACGTTCCCAAGCCCTGAGTTCGTCCTAATTCCGACCTCGGGAACGATCAGCTGGTGCCCGCAATCGGCTGGCTCTCGATAATCGCATGGCGCTTCTTCATTTTGAGGAAGGGCGTCTCAAAATATCGATAGGACAGTGCGGCCATTAGAATGGTCAATCCGAGAGGCAGTACAAGCGTCAGACCAGCCGACAAGAAGACTCTCAAGGGGCAAATCGGAATTTTGCCGAGGCCGAGGCGTGCAAGCGGTAGATGACGCACTAAGCCCAGAGCAAACTCATGAAATACATAGAGACCGAAAGAGATTTGACCAAGATAGATTGCCCATCGAGGAAGTAGTTCAGGACTTACGCCCAGAAACGCAATAAGTAGCAAGACGCATCCCAGCGCGACCAGCGCATACCCTCCGATAAGTGGCCAACTGCCAGGGTTGTCGGAGGCTTCGGCAAAACAAATGCGCAACCCATAGCTGGCGGCTATCCAGCAGACGCAGCAGCCGGCCATCAGGATCAGTCGCAGCCAGATGGCAATTCGTGGCACCCGGCCGCGAAGATTGAGGCATAGCAAGATACCGGCGGCAAAACATTGGAACTGCACAAACGAGTCGGCCCAGATGCGAGAACCGTTGGCCCGCACACTGCCCAAATAATGAAGCCAAGCGTCGGCTACAAGAATAATAGCCGCACAAAACCAATAAAGAACCTTGCGGTTAAAATACTTAACAACCCACGGCGCGAACAGGTAGAACTGTTCCTCGACTGAGATGCTCCAAAGCGGAGAGATCGGGCCAATAAGGCAACCATATAAGGCGCTGCGCCAGGCGCCAAGGAAGATGGAAAATAATGCGACATCGATAACTGTGATATGAGGGCCGTGTGGCAGGAAGGCACTTATCACGCCAAGAACCAGGGCAAGATAATAGAGTGGCCAGATGCGCAGGATGCGGCGAATATAGAACTGCTTTACTCCAACGCTGCCGGCGGCCGCGCTTTCACGAAGCAGTAACTCGCAGATGAGGAAGGCGCTGAGAGTGAAGAAGAGACTGAGACCGAATCCGCAGGCGTCGGCAACGGCATCGAAGGCGGGAGCAAATCCCTTCAGGAGATGTTCAATACGTGGGTCGCCACTTCTCGGCAATGAGTGGCGGAGAAACACAAGGAAAAATGCGATGACGCGAACGACATCCAATTCCGGGCGATAAAACCGGTTGGGCGGCTTTGAGTCTCGCATCAAACTCATTACTCATTTCTGCTTACTCGGT
Source organism: Occallatibacter sp. (assembly GCA_049518535.1). Classification (GTDB taxonomy): domain Bacteria; phylum Acidobacteriota; class Terriglobia; order Terriglobales; family Acidobacteriaceae; genus Telmatobacter. The sequence goes on from JBEKRS010000015.1 coordinate 9,261, forward strand.
ACTACCGCAGATTTGAAGTCAAATTAGTTTCTGATTTTATCACGCGCTTTCTGCTATCGAATTGGGGTGCGGGTACCGAGGTTTCGATTTTGGTACGTGGGCTTCCATGAACTTCATCTGGTCATCTGGACACAGGCAAGGAAGCCATCGCGAGCGATAAGCGAGCGTCTGGCCCCACCGCAGGTGGTTAGCGTCGCGGGCGGCCGCGATCTCCAGAGCTACGTCCGCGATCACGGTCGCCGAAGCCTCTGGGCTTGACGGCAGGCGGGGTGACGGGCAGATTCGTCTTGCCTGCGGGATAGACCGCGAGGAAGCGATCCATGCCTTCGCCATTGCTGGCTGTCTCAACACCTTCTAGGTCGCGGAAGGCCATATGCAACAGGCGGCGTTCGCGGCTGTTCATGGGCGGAAATGCGTAGGGGACGCCGGACCTGATGACTTTTTCCGCGGCGGTCTCGGCGGTCATGCGTAACTCCTGGGCGCGCAGCTCCTTGAAGTTGCCGGCGTCAAAGCTGATGAGGCTGCCTTCGCGCTGGTCGAGACGGAGCATCTGTGCGGAGATAGTTTCGAGAGCCATCAGCAGCTCGCCGTTGTGCTGCGTGACGAGGGAAACATCGGGGCCTGCCAGCTCAACACAGAGGGCGGGAGCTTGCTCCTCTGCGTCGGGAACGGCCTCTGGTGCGGTGATGCGGAACTTCAGCCGCATGCCGCCCAGCTTGTTGAGGGAGGTGAGGAATCCAGCGATTTTCTGGGCAGCTTGTTGCAGGTCTTCGATAGGCATAACAAATTAGTATCGCAGAGCCGGGCGGGGATGGGCGCGGAAACTGTGCGGGAAATTGCGGGGACTTTTGTGGGATGGAGATGGCGGGGGGCGGAGTCGGCTTTTATTCCCCGGCGGGCCGCAAATGGCGGGCGAGCGACCATTTCAGCTCGTCGATGCCTTGACCGGTGACGGCTGAGATTGCGTGAAACTCGAGCTTACGGCGCTTGACGTGAGCTGCCAACTTCTTGAGCTTCTCCGGATTGGCGGCGTCGATCTTGGTGGCGGCTACGATCATGGTTTTATGGGCGAGAAGCTGGTCGCCGTCTGCGTTCGTGAAGTTGGCTAACTCCTTGTTGATAACTTTGAAGTCTTCGACCGGATCGGGGCGTCCGCTGGCGTCCGAGACATCGACAAGATGAACGAGCAGGCGGGTGCGCTCGATGTGGCGAAGGAACTGGATGCCGAGACCTTGGCCGAGATGCGCGCCTTCGATGAGGCCGGGCATGTCGGCAACAACGAAGGACTCCTGGTCCGGCTCTTCACCGACGGTCACTACGCCTAGGTTTGGTTCGAGGGTGGTGAAGGGATAGTCGGCGATTTTTGGTCGAGCGGCTGAGATGCGGGAGATGAGCGTGGATTTGCCGGCGTTGGGATAGCCGACCAAGCCGACGTCGGCGAGCAGTTTGAGTTCGAGGCGATAACTGCGCTCCTCGCCCGCCCGTCCCAACTCGTGCTCGCGGGGAGCCTGGTGGACGCTGGTGGCAAAGTGCTGGTTGCCGCGACCGCCGCGACCGCCTTTTGCGATGACGAGCCGCTCGTCCGGCTCCTCGAAGTCGTGAATCAGCTCGCCGGTCTCCTGATCGTAGAGGCTGGTGCCGACGGGGACTTGCAGAACGACCGATTTGCCGTCGAGGCCGGAGCAATTGGAGCCCATGCCGTGTTCGCCGCGCTGACCTTTGTGTTCGGGGTTGTAGCGGAAGTGAATCAGAGTGTTGTGGCGCTGCGAGCTGACCATGACCACGTCGCCGCCTCGGCCGCCATCGCCGCCACTTGGTCCGCCGCGAGGCACGAACTTCTCCCTCCGGAAGGCCATGCAACCGTTGCCGCCGTCGCCGGCCTTGACACGAATCTTCGCTTCATCGATGAACATAGACGACCAGGGAACAGGAAGTAGGTTAAGGGCAGGAACAACTCTCTGACACACAGAGGCAGGCAACTCCGAAACCCGTCCTTCCAGTTTACCTTTTGAGGGCATAGAATCGCTTATAACTTCATTTTTGTGCAGTTGGGGTGGTTGAAAACGAGCATTTCCCCGCAGCTAAGGCTTCATGTCTCTGTTGTTGCCTGGCGATGCGGGAGCTGCGGGGACCAGGTCACCGGTCTGCCAGCCGCGGTCGTTCAAGACAAAAGAATCGTCCCAGCAAGAGAGCTCATCCGGATTCGTCGCAAGAACGGGCCGGAGTTGAAGCGTCGAGTAGGTTTTCCCAGAGTCTGCCGCGAGCAGGGTCTCGATGGCAGGGGTAGGTCGCAGTTGGGTGAAGGCGCTGGTGGTAGCCGTGCTCCTGATGGGTGCAGGGAGGACGGATTTTGCTCAATCGGCCGGTTCGCTTGTGGGCGAACTGACGGACCTCCATTCCAAGCCGCTGATCGGCGTCACGGTTGTTGCACGCGACCAGGCCACCGGCGCGGAGACACATACAACCACTGCAAAAAATGGGGTTTACCGGTTCGATGGACTGGAACCCGGCGAGTACACACTGGAGGTCGAAGACCTGCTTCTGGGGCTCGGACGGTTAGGGGACATTGTCGTGCATGCCGGCCACGAGGCGCGGGTGCAGGCGGCAATGAAGTTTGAGCCGATTCCGGTCGAGCATATTCTGGCAAGATTGCGTGCCATGCCGCAGCCAGATATTGAGCCAACGGTTTTGCCGGTTAAAAACACCGCTTTACCTCGCGAGCCGTTGCAGACGCTGAACGTGGCCGGGCGAAGTTTGCAGGATTTCGAAGAGCAGGTGTCTGAGACGATGCTATTTGTGCAGCCTCCGCACAAGCCGACTCTGGCAGTCGGCGATGAGGACCGGACACTCTCCTCGACGGTGATCACCAAGACAAGCGCTCAGCAATTGCAGGCCTTGCCGGTGAGCGGGCGGCATTGGCAGGATTTTGTGCTGGACAATACACCCTCGTCTACGACTCCGGCAGGCGGTCAAGGGGCAATTTCGCTGCGAGGCGCTGGCTTGCAAACCCCTGAGATTGCGGTGGATGGGGTCGGCAGAGGGCTGGCATTTGGGCCGACTGGCGGTTCCAGTCAAGGCTCGACAGGGCAGGGACCGCTTGGCCAAAACGGGGACGGACCGGCCGGAATTGCGCAGGTGGGAGCCGGAGGCCACGGACTTGCCATCAGCGAGGCGGCGATCCGCGAGGTGCAGACAGCGGCCGGCAATGTGGAGGCTGCGGCAGCCAGGGCCGCAGGCGGACGCATGAACGAGCGGACCCAGCGCGGCGAAAACGGCTTGCATGGGCAGGGATTTCTGTTTGATAGACAAAATAACTGGGGCGCGCAAAACCCATTTACTCAGTGGGTTAAGGAGACAACGCCGGCCACCGGGACAGACATCCCCGTTTTCACGCGGGAATCCTATACCCCTCCAGACCGCGAAACGACAGGGGGCTTTGGCGTAGGCGGTCAAATTCGGCGCGACAAGTTGTTCTGGTTTGCGGCTCTCGACGGCTATAACCGCAATGATCCCGGCCTCGCGATGCTGAAACATCCTTATCTTTGCGCTAACCCTCCTCTATGTACCTTAGAAACCGGTTTTTTTGCTCAGCCCTCTAATGACCAGATGCAGGTACTGAGCGCGCGGCTGGGGTTAAGCAGCGTCAATCCCATAGCCGAGGCGCTCGTGCCCTACTCTGCAATGTTGCAGACGCTGGCCGGACTGCTCGGTACCGCCCCTCGCACCGCCAAGCAGTGGACCGGCTTTGCGCGGATCGACTGGAAGGCGGCCGAGCGCCATCACTTTACGCTGGAAGGACTTGGCGCGAATTGGGACTCGCCGGGCGGAGGTCTGACTCGCGTCTCGGAAACCTACGGCAACCACAGCTTCGGATCGACCCAGGCCAGCGAAGAATGGCTGCTCGGCCGCTGGGAGGCTTTTTTGACCTCCAACCTGCTGGTCGTGACCCAGGTTTCGGCGGGACAAGCCATTCAGCAGGCGCGGCCTGAGACTCCTTCGGCCTTTGAACAGAGCTTCTTGAGCGGGAACGTATGGGGTCAGTTGCCGCAGATTGTTGTGGACTCGCGCTATGGCTTCACCATCGGCAACCCGTCGCGCTTCGGGACGGGCAGCTATCCGGACGAGCAGATGTATCAGGGGCAGGAGTCGGTGGATTGGGTTCACGGCAACCTGATGGTGAAAGCTGGCTTCGAGGCGAATTACAATGACGACGCGACCAGCCTTCTGCGCAACCGAACCGGGACCTATCATTACGCCAACGTGGAGAACTTTGTCTCTGATGCGCTGGTCTTCGGCGCGTTTGGGCTGACCGATGCGCTGGACCCTGACAACCAGCACAACTGCGACCAGACGGGCAAGGTATGGCGCGACTCGTCGGGAGGGCTGCGCGGGCTCGGCAACCTGCCCTGCTACTCCTACTACTCGCAGACCATGGGCCCAACCGATTGGCGTATGAGCACCAACGACTGGGCGGGATACGCGACTGCCCAATGGCAAGTGGGCAGGCTGCTTGTCGTCTCCGCCGGGTTGCGCTGGGATCGGGAAACTTTGCCGCCGACGCTCACTGCGCTTCAGAATCCGAATCTGACGCTGACGGAGAAGCTGCCCAGTCTGGGCAACAACTTGGGGCCGCGAATCAGCCTGGCCGTGGGATCGGGCGAAGGATACTGGCCAGTGCTCCGGGTGGGTTACGGGATGTACTACGCGCGCACCGGAAATTTGACGGTGCAGACAGCGCTGAGCCAGACCGGCTCGCTCGCGGGCGACCTGAGCTTCTTTATGCGGCCGACTGACGATTTGGCCAACAGCGGCGGCGGCGCTCCGCCGTTTCCCTACGTGCTGGGTGGCGAGCCGTTGAGCGTGGACAAGCCGGGAGCGGTGGAGTTTGCGCCGGAGTTCCGCAACCCCGAAGTGCATCAGGCGTTGGCCTCCGTGGAAGAGACGCTGCCAGGCCGTTTGGAGGTGACCGCCAGCGCGATGGTGAGCCTGGGTCGTAATCTGCCTGTCTCGATCGATACAAACCTCGACCAGCCGACGTCAACCCAGACCATCACCTATGCCGTGGTGGACGCGACCGGCGCTGGTCCCATCAAATCCCCGCAGATCACGGTTCCCTTCTACGCTTCCTGGCTGACAGGTGGAGGAACCTGCCTTTACTACAAGACGACGAGTTCAGGCGTGCCTGGGCGGCCCTGCCCGGACTATCAGCAGATCACAAATATCGAGAGCCGTGCCAACTCAACCTATGAGGCGGGAATGCTGAAAGTGGCCCGCTCCAGCCGGCGCGGCCTTAGCCTGCACGCCCACTACACCTACGCGCACGCCATGGACTGGAACCCCAACGAGAGCGCGCAGGCAGCCGGCAATGACGTACTGGACCCGGCCAGCTTTGGATTGGAGTATGGAACCAGCAATCTGGACGTGCGCCACGCGGCCGGCGTCATGGCAATCTATGAGGCGCCGTGGAAGCTGCATGGGCGGGCTGGAACCTTCGGCAACAGCTGGATGTTGTCGGGTGTCGGGCAGTTCCGCAGCGGCTTGCCCTACACCATGCGTACTTCGGGATCGTTGCCGGAAGAGTTCAATACAGGCGGCACGGCTATTGCGGGATTGGGTCCGAGCATGAACGGCTCGGGCGGCGACAATCGCGTCTACGGCGTGGGCAGCGACAACGTGGTTTACAACATTGGCCGCAACACCTACCGTTACCCCGCAACATGGAAGGCTGACCTGCGCGTGGGCAAGCATTTCAACCTCGGACACATGCGCCAGCTGGAACTGATGGCCGAGAGCTTCAACCTCTTCAATCACCAAAATGTGACTGAGCTTGAGACGACAGGCTACTACCTCGAACCCGGCAGCCCACCGACCACAACGAACACCCCAGGCACGTTGCCGACTCTGAATTTTCTCACAGGCTTGAAGGTCAACACCACGGCCTTTGGGCAGCCGCGAAGCATCAACGCGACCAACTTCTATCGCGAACGGCAGATACAGTTTGGGTTGAGGATGAGGTTCTAGAGCATTAGTGGTGCGGTGCCATATAGAGATTAAGAAGCCTCTAGGCAAGCTCCCCGGTAGTAAGCCAGACTCATGGTGTCCTGTTATAGGCCGATGAACTCTGGCAGAAGACTCGCGTGGCCATCTTCTTCTATTCATCGCTGGCCAAGGTCAAGCTGTGACCGGCGAGGCTGCTTCCGATGGGCTGTGCGGCGCGAAATCTGCGACAGCACATTCCGGGACGCGGTCTCCATTACGGCAGCCTTGAAATTACTCACGCGAGGACGGCGGTATTGACCATGAGCGAAGGCGAACAAGCGAGGACCAAAGATGCGCGCTATCGGGATCGCCGCATCTACGATCGCTTTGAAGTCAACGCGCCGGGGGGATGCATTAACTATAGAGGAGCTAAGTTTCCCTGCCTCGTCGTCGACGTCAGCCTGAGCGGCTGCTGCGTTCGTACCGAGGGCCGGTTCCATCCCGGCAGCCTTGCAAATGTGGAGATTGTGCTGCCAATCCTGGGCTTGATCTTGCGCATGGTGGGCACAACCCAATGGGTCACTCGCGAAAACCTGATCGGCATTCACTTTCTCCACGCCAGTGCCAGGTCCAAGAATCAACTTGCAGGCCTGCTCACCTGCTTGGTGGACGAGAGTGCTGCCGAGGAGGTAAAGGCGGCGGTTGTGGCTGCGGCTCAGTCAGAAACCACGGCTCTGGCTGTGGAGTTTTCAGAAGCGTGGCTGCAGAGTCTCAAAGACAAGCAAACGCGCGAGCAGGCTCCAGTGCACAAGGAGCGCACAGCTCCGCCGCCCCATCCTGAAAAACCGGCCCAGGGTGGCGAGAGCGAAATTCCGCGTGCGGAGGAAAGCGAATGGCCCGCTGTTCTTCGATTCCTCAAGGACAATTCGCACGTGGCTGGGGCCATTGTCGGACTGACTCTGGAGGGTTGCAACTTCCGCACCGCTGAACCATTTAAAGCCGGAATTCGCGTGCGCGTGGAAGTGGATTTTCAGATGCTCGGTCTGCCCTTCCTGTTGGCGGGGGTCACTGAGAACGTGCTCAACGGGAACATCGTCACGATTCGCTTCCTCGATCTGAGCTACCGCAAGCGGGAGGAGCTTGGTGAACTCATTGCGGAGCTGAAGGAATCGGCAAAGGCTAAGTCCGGGTCGAATTAAAGCTAATGCCTTCAAAGACGATCGCCTGTGAACCAGGAGTAATGCAGGCTTCGGCAGATTCTTCCGCATACAGCGCCTCTAAACTCGACGCTCGATAGCCGAAGTTTTATAGATGAGCAATTGTGACCAGTGTTCGACACTCGTGATGTCCATAATCCGAAGGACATGCACGGCGTTTGCACCGCTTGCCTCCGAGATGAAGTTGATCTAGATCGATGGAGCAAACGATCGCGCGATCCTCTAATATTCGGGAGAACCCATGAAAATCGCAATCGCAATGGTAGCATTGCTCGCGGTATGGCCGTTAACTGGGGCCAAGGAATACCAGATGACTCCCGCAGTCGGTGTTCCGGCGGCGACGGGAGTTGTTAAAGTTGAACGAGATAAAGACAACGGCAACGTGAAGCTTGAGATAAAAGTGGACCATCTTGCGAGACCTGATAGTCTGACTCCCTCTGCCAGTAACTATCTTGTCTGGATTCGCCCAAACGGCGGCGAGGCATTCAAACAGGGTGCCATCGGGGTAGACAAGAATCTAAAGGGCGAATTGAAATTGGAGACGGTCTCAAAGGATTTCGATGTGTTCATTACCGCCGAACAAAGCGAGAGCGTGACGCTCCCATCGAGCGTAGAAGTCTTAACCGCCCACGTGAGCGAGAAATGAATTACCGCCGGAGTGCGAGCGTACGTTAAAGCTCAGCGCTGCAAATTGTAAGAATACGAATGCAGACGTGCGCCCAGGGCCGCTCACCACGATGTCGGCTCCCCACTCGCGTGCGGTTTAGAGCGGAACCAAAGTAGCTAGACCCTTGGCAGCGGAGAATCTCCACTCTGAAATTGCTTGGCCCCCGCGGCAGCAGCGGCGCAGCGGACGCTAAAAGGCGATCATGTGGCTCAGTTCACGGCAAGGGCATTTGGCTAGGTGTGGATGGCTGTTGGCGAATTCAGACCGCCTCACTGAAGTTGTGCGAAATGGGAATTCTCCAGGCATTTCAGAGAAACTTCCGAGTCGTCGAAGATCGCAGAGAAATTGTGGTCCTGCCCTGCCTTCGGCGTTGCTGAAGATTCGGCTGTAGAGCGTGTTTCATTGAATGTCGGTGGGAGGGTCATCTGTCGGGCTCTCTATATCGCGTTGTCCCGTAAAGATTCTTTGAATCACGAAAATCAGGATAAACGCGATTGGAAAAGTCCAGATGGCTGCCACAAGTCCGCCGAGGAAAGCTCCCAACGAATTCCACCCAGTTTCGCCGTACTGCGGGGTGACTCGGATGTTGGATTCGAGAACAGACCTTTCAGTTAGATACCCGACTACCGCTGAAAGTATCGGTGCAGAAGCAAGGGCAATGCCAGCATGGGTCCACCCAGACTTCGGCCACTTTTTCATCGACTGGACCCCGGTTGGGGATTGGAGCCAGCAGCGGAAATCTTCGGACGAATAGCTCGCAGAACCAGAAGGAAGAGAAGGATAATTGCCCCAAGACCAGCAACTCGGTCCGCCCACCAGATTGCGATGCCAGAGCCATAGGCCTGTTCAAGAGTTCTCTCTGGCACACCTATGTAAAGCCTTGTATCGGTGGGTTGCAATTGTCCTTCACCGTCTTTCGCCTGAACATCCTGACGGATGTTCAGGATGATTCTGTGGGCTGACCCACGTATAGGCCTGTATTTCCTCGTGAGAATTGCGTCATTTCCGCCTCGGTGCTGATCTTCCGTGTAGACACCACTCTGAATGAGCGCCCCTCTCTCATCCACGATCTTCCAGTCAAGATCCAGCGGAGTCCGGTTATAAGGGAGGAAATAAATCTCAACTTGATAGTCCTCGTCCCAATCTGCCTTGAAAAAGGGTGACGTATACTCGCCGTGTTTGAGCAGAATTGGTGCTGACAGTAGCTGGAAGTTGTGAGTAGTTCCAAACCACAACCAATGAGCCAGAGGCGTTATGCCAATGAGAATCAATAACCCACCCACGCTGCCAAAAATCAAACGCCACGGCCAGGTTTTCACTGGCGTACTCCTCCGTTAATTATGCCAAGGAAGTTCTTTCCTTACTTCTCATTTCTTCCGGGTGACGGGCCATCGGAAAGGAAATGAGATCTTGCTTTCCCTTCGGTATTGCTGAAGGTTCGGCTGTAGAGCGTGTTTCATTGAATGTCTGTGTGGGTTTCGTCGGCCGGGTTGTCTTTATCGCGTTCTGCCGCAAAGATTCTCTGAATCACGAAAATCAGGATAAAAGTGATTGGAAAGGTCCAGAAGGCAGCCGCAATTCCGCCCGCGAAAGCTCCCAACGAATTCCATCCTGAATCGCCGGGGTGCGGGCTGATTCGATTGAGGTAATCGAGAGCAGACCTTTCACCCAAATAGCCGGCCACCGCTGCGAGTATTGATGCGGAACCGAAAGCGATGCCAGCATGGTCCCATCCAGACGTTGGCCACTTCTTCATGGAGTCTTTACCACTTTCTGCCAGGTAAATGTGAGTGCACTTGTCTTGACCACCGGCTTGAAGTTCGTCAAATCAAATTCGAATAGAAACCTACTCAAAATACCAGCCTTCTGTACCGAAGTGATCCGCTACATGGTCTACGACACGGACCCACTAGCACTGCTTGCGAATTCCGTGGACTCGGGAATTCGCCAGCCAAATTTAGTTGCTGGCGCTGGGTGTCGCGCTGGGCGGCGCAACTGGCTGCTGCTTGGGCAAGGCGCGAATGTAAATGATAAGATTCCATACCTCGTCGTCCTTGGCGCGGCCCGTCTCCTCGGCTGGCATCTTGCCCTTGCCGTTACGGATGGTGTTGAACAGCTCCTTGTCCGGCACGCTTGCCAGCGTCTTCGGATCGGTCCAATCCATCATCGTCAGCTGCATGTCCTTCGCGAGATCGGTCTTGCCATCCCCGTTCGAGCCATGGCATACGGTGCAGTCCGTGGCATAAATTTCCTTGGCGCGCGCCTGTGATTTCTCGGTCGGCTTGACCGGATTCTTTTGGCCGGAGCCAGAGTCCTGCGCGATGGGCCCTGGAGCGGACAAAGCGGTAATCCCGAACAACACAACCGCGGAAACGAGCAGCAGCGGCTTTAACATGGCAGCCTCCTCAGTTGCAGATACCTGTTCGAGGCATCTTGCACCGAATGATTTTCTCGCACGGATTATATTCCAAATGGGCGGCAACCCGCGCGATGAATTTGGTGGATCAGGTTCAAATGTAAACGGTTTGGCGGGTTTGGCCCAGGTTTTATGCGGTCAAAAACTGCGTTGCCGTCAGTGCGCGGGTCGCCAACCGCAAGCCAGATCCGGGATGGTGGTCTTGCCGTCGAGGCGAAAGCAAGTGGCGCCGTTGATGTCGGTCGAGAAAGTGCGGACCTTGGCCGCTTCAAGCTCATCCAGAACCTCAGTGCGGGGATGGCCATAACGATTATGCAGGCCACAGGAGATGACGGCCCATTGTGGGGCCACGCGAGCCAGAAACTCGGGCCGCGTGGAGGTGATGCTGCCGTGGTGGCCAACCTTGAGCAACGTGCTGGCCAGGCCGGGTTCAGAAAGCATCGTATGCTCGACGGGAGCCTCGGCGTCGCCTTCGAGCATTACGGAAGTCGCGCCATATGCTACGCGCATCACCACGGAGTCGTTGTTGGTGGGCTCCGGGCCGGGCTGATAGCCGCGAAATGGCGCGAGGACAGTGACGCGAGTTGGGCCGAAGGGAAAGGCGTCGCCGGCGGTCAAGGAACGCACGCGCACATGGAGGCTGGCGGCCTCGTCGAGCAACGCGAGGTAGGCCCCGAAGCGGGGGTTGTTGCCCACCCAAAGCTCGCGGGGATGGAAGTTGCGCAGAACAGCAGGCAGGCCGCCCATGTGGTCGGAGTGGGCGTGGGTGAGCGCCACCACATCCAGGCGGCGAATGCCTCGCGACCAAAGAACCTGCGAAACGACCTCTTCGCCGATGTCGTAGTCCTGGGGAGCCTGATGTGGGCCGCCGCCGTGTCCGCCGCCATCGACCAGCATGGTTTTGCCGTCAGGTGTAATCAGCAGCAGGGAGTCGCCCTGTCCTACGTCGATGGCCTCCATCAGCAATGCGTCCCGCGGATGGTCGATTGGTCGAGGGTAGACAGCAAGCGTGGCGGCCAATAGCAGCGCTGCCCACGCGGCACGGCGAGGCCAGCGAGCGTGAGAGGACGCGGCAAAACGAGCCAGCACCACGGCCGTCGCAAGCAGCGCGCAGAAGGCGAGCGATTGCCAGAGCGCGGGCGCAGGGATGCGGAAATCGCCCCAGGCCAGCGAACCGAAGAGGCGCACCTGCCCAGTGCCCAGGTGAAGAAAGACAGCCACGATCATCGCAGGGACCACGGCTGCGGCAGGCCAGATCGCCAGCGCCAGCAAGGTGACCAAAGCCGCAGGCATCAGGATCAGCAGCAGCGGCAGGATGAACACATTCACTGGCAAAGCGAGGAGGGTGATGCGATGAAAGTAGAGCGCCATGGGCAGGGCCATCGCCAGCTCCGCCACACAGGAGACGGCCAGCAATTCGACGGCGCGGAGCAGCATTTTGATGGTCCAGGGAAATAATCGCCAGGCAATGCGACGGGCAAATCGGCCGCCCACGGCTGCCTGCAATGCGGCGGCGATCATGCGAAGAGTAATCCGAAACTGCGCGAGAGGCGGCGCCAGCTTGGCATCGAGAGCGATCTGACGCAGGTCGCGGGTGGCCGTCAAGTAAGGATGCACGGTGCTCTGTAGCAACGGAGCAGCAACGCCGCCGATGGCCACTACGGCCAGCAGGGTCATCTGAAAGCTTGCGTCGAAGAGACTGTGCGGGTTGATGGCCAGCAGACACAGCGCGGCAAAGCCGATGGTATTCATGACGCTGCGCTCGCGGTAAAGGAGACGGCCCAGCAGGTACAGGGTGACCATGAAGAGCGACCGCTCGACCGGCGTAGCAAAGCCTGTGAAGAGCGCGTAGGCGAAAGAGGCAAGAATAGTGACCAGCGTGGCCGGGACACGAGGAAGCTTGAGCCGCTTTGCAACCCAGAAGAGGCAGCCCGCCACGATAGCAAGATGAAAGCCCGAGACGACGAGCATGTGAAAGGAACCGGTGCGCTCAAAGCCCACACGCAGCGAATGGGTGAGGTAGGTGCGGTCGCCGGTGACCATGGCGGCGAGCATGATGGCGTCGTCCTGCGACAGGCGCAAGGGCGCAGGCAAGTGGCGCATGGCCGCGGGCAGGGCCAGCAGGCGAAAGCTCGTTGCGTGCTGCAAGCCGCTTACACGGCAGGCTAAAAAGAGTCCTGGAAATCTACCGATGCGTTCAACGCGATCGATGTTGACGGTAGCCGTCGAGGTGATCCCTTGGTCGACCAGAAAATCTTCGCGGTTCCAAACGCCGGGATCGTGATAGACCTCGGGCTGCAACAGGCGGGCCACAGCGCGGATACGCTCGCCACACTGGAAGAGCTGCTGGCCAGCTGGATTTTGCGGCCAGTGAACCGTCAACCGCACGTTGCCCTCGACCGGAATCTGCGTGTCGTCGGTGTCGGTGACGACTTCCAGGCTGGTGACGTGCAGATCGATTCGTTGCGAAGGCTGCTCGGCGAATTGTTGCGCTGAGGCAGGCTCGTCGAGATTCTGCTCCGTCTCGCCGCGCAACGGACCCACATCGACGACCGAGCCTTCAACGTTGCGCATCAGGCCGTCGGAGAGCGTGGCCAACTCGGGCGCGGGCGCCGGGTGCGGCTGCATCTCCGCGCACCATGAACCTAGCAGAAGCCACAAAACAGCAAGCGGCAGCCATGCGATACGCTGCGCGCGGAATGCAGCCAAGCCGCACAGCACAGCCACCAACGCCAGTGCTATCAGCACCAGACTGGGCTCCAGCCAAAACCACGAACTGAGCGCAATTCCAGCGGCAAAAAGCCACGCCGCGTGAAAGAGTGGAACGGAGCCTGCTCCGGTGCCTAGGCTGGAGGGGCCTTGGGCCGTCTGGCCGACGTTGGGGGGGACTGGTTGCATTGAGCCCATCAGAAGATTGTCGAGCTGTTCTTATATAGGTATAGAGTGATTACGGTTGAATTGTCAGATTTTTTGGGTCATTTTCGGAGAAATTGCTCATGAAGATCCAAGACTTGAGTGCCTTGGCGGTGGTGCTGATGCTCGCCATCTACGGCGGTGCAAGTGCACAAAGCGCCAATTCGGAACCGAGCGAAGAATGGCCGGTAGTACGCAGTCCGAATTGCCTCAATCCAGACCTTCCACTCCCAGGCCTCTCGACATTTGTGGACAAAGTGGACGGGTTTCAATTCAAGTATCCGTCCGCCTTGGATTCAGAAGGCACATTTTCCTTTGGGAACACCCGATGCGTTGAGTTCTTTCATGACGAAGGAATTCAATTGGAGGTCAGCCTTCCCTCCGTCTTTCAGAACCCTGTTATGCGGTACAACAAGGATGCGTTCGTCGGAAAGATAGTTTTTAACCAATTGGAATGGGTGAACGTTGTAGACCAGGGATTAGAACGGGCCACCTACTGTACCTACTGGAAGCACGAGCAAGTCTGCCTTCGGGGAAGTAGCACTTCACAACGGCATCGACTTTCCTACAATCTAATGAGAACAATGCATGAGATCGAATCCACGTTTGTTTTTACGGGCGCCGCCGATCGGCTAGATGCGAAGATTGCCGCAGTAAAGATCGGGGACAGATTTAAAAAGCTGAGAGTAAGGCGAGTGGTCACCATGGAGATGGAAGACAGAGATCCGAGGAGAAGTTATTCCGGCTCTTACGGCGAGATTCATTTTGACGGCTCCCTCAGGTTGGTGGGAACCATGGGAAACACCGGAACAAGGCTCAGTAGTCGTTGGGACTTCTCCCAGGACGCTGAAGAGGGCTCGCCGACCAGAGTTGAACTGCATTTGCCATTCGATCCCGGCGGGGATCAGCTCGATCGAATTGAATTCAACAACGGTGGTCTCATCGATGAGTGGCTGGCCAAGCTTCCTCATTCACCGTATGAGTCAGCAGGAGAAAAAAGAGTGTCCATCGTGGTGAAAAACATTACCGCATTTTTCTATCCTGGGAGCGAAATGGGGCCATTTGTCACAGCAGACCTTGTGAGCATGGTTTCCGCTAAGTGATTCTCGGACACACAGCCCGATTGAAAGCGAAAAGAGCCTCAAGCCTATCAGGCGCGGCGCAAATGGACCACGGTTTCGAGATGAAAGGTTTGCGGAAAGAGGTCGACGAGGGTAACAGACTGCATTGCATACCCCGAGCCGATGAGTGCGCGCAGGTCGCGGGCCAGCGTGGCAGGGTCGCAGGAGACGTAGGCCACGGCGGGAGCAGCGATCGCGCCGAGCAGCACGCAAGTCTCCGTGCCGAGGCCGGTACGCGGTGGGTCAACGACAATCAAGTCAGGACGCCCATCCGTGTGATTGCGCTGAAGGAATGCGAGAGTCTCTGCTTTGGTGGCCGCTCCTGACGTGCCGCGAAGATTCTCCTCAAGTGCTGCCGTCGCCGCCGGAGCCGACTCGACTGCAACAACGCGATCGTAGCGAGCTGCGAGTTGCCGCGCGAAGAGGCCAACGCCGGCAAACAGATCCCACGCCAGCTTGCCGCTGTAGCCGGCGGTCACACTCTCGACCAACGCGTCCACCAGCCAGCGATTGACCTGAAAAAACGCTCCGTGGTCCACGCGATAGTCGAATCCGGCCGCATGGTAGTCGAGCGATGGCTTGCCCCACTGCGCTATGGTGCGCTGCTGTTCTCCGGAACGACCTTCGGCTACTAACTCCACTCCGGTTAGTGCGGGAATCCGCTCATGCAGTGCCTGCGCCAATTCATCGAAGTGCAGCTTCGCGTGGTTTGCGACGAAAATCGTTGCCAGCAGCGTGGTTTCGGCTGCATCGCAGAAAAGCGCAATCTCTGTGGGGCGCAATGCCAAGGCAAAGGCACGCAAAACTTCAGCGAATGCCTGCGCGGTTTCAACCAGCAATGGCGAGGCGATGGGGCACTCGCGGATCGGAATCACTGCATGAGAGCGGCGTCCGCGATAGCCCGTGTTCCCCGCCGCATCGAAGGCCAGGCGAATGCGGTTGCGATAGTGCCAGGGCTCGCCGGTCAGCAAGGCAATCTCATTAGGCGCAGCGACTCCACCGCGCACTAGCGTCTCGCGCAGGATGGCCTGCTTCAGCGTCAGTTGCGTCTCGTAGCCTGTGTGCTGATAGTGACAGCCGCCGCATACGCCAAAGTGCGGGCAGCCGGGCACGATACGCTCCGGCGCAGTGCGGACAATCTCTTCGACTTCGGCGGTTGCGTAGCCGGGCTTGCTCTGTGTGATGCGCGCCCGCACTTGCTCGCCGGGCAAAGTGAGAGGCACAAAAACGGCCTTGCCTTCGAGGCGTCCAAGAAATGCGCCGCCGTAGATCGGCTTCTCGATTTCGACAAGCTTAAGATCGGCGGGTGCAGATTGGTAGGCCGGGGTTTTAACCCCGGCACTGGACTCGGCAGGATCAGTGTGGGCTTTAGCCCCTGAGGTGTGCATTTTGGGCATTTCTCCAGACAAGGGGCGTGGATGCCCTGCCTTCTTAGCGCCTTTGTTTTTGCGGCTAGGGTGGGCAGCCTCACCGGATATTTTCCTCGGAGGCTTCATTGCTGGCTCATGTAGAAAAGGCTGAGGCGCGGAAGCCCGTAATGCACCAGCAACTGCTTTTGCACAAACTGCTGCTCGACTTGGCGCAATTGCACGGCGCCCATGCGGCTGCGATAGGGAGCCAGTTCGCGGGCTGCATGCTCTTTGAATCGCACCACTAGCTCTTCGGGAGCTGCGACCTTCAACGCAGCAAAGAGCTTCTCTTCGAGAACGGTGAGAATGCGTTCGAGCGATTCCAAATCCTTGGGAGCGGCGTTGGCTGCGGCGCTTTCCGCAGTTGCGGTGCGCGTCTCGGCGGCCAGTTGACGCAGCCGTGCGGCGGTTGCGGCGCAGGCTTCGGAAGCCACCGCAGATGTGTCGAGCGCGGTTGCGGTGGCTTCAAGGTGTGCGGCCACGCGTTCGTGCTCAAAGCCAGATTCGCGCGCAGCAGTGATCGTGGCAGGAGCTCTGCCTGCTGCGGCCTCGCGCAGTTCCTCAGCGGCTACCATCACCGCCTGTGCGCACCAAGCCAGGCCATTCACCTTCCGCATCCGGCCGCGCTTTTGCCGTGCCTCATATTTATCAAAAGCAGCATCGATGCCGCGCAAGGCCGCTTCCAGCGGAATGCCCGACTCGCGCCAGGTCTCGATCAGCGCCCAGTCCAGCGTCGAAAGCAAAAGAAGCGCCCCGCGCCGTCGCTGGAAGCGCTCTTCAATCTCGGTAAAGTAGTTGAAGTAGTTATGCAAAGTCAGAACCATGTGGTCAGAAATCAAGAACAAACGAAGACGGGGCTCAGAAAAGTGCCATCCGCATCTCCGCTATTCATAGATGCCTCGTCCCTCCAGAAATAAACAGTCAACCGAAGTTTTTTTGCCTTCTCGGACGTGATATAGATCTGGACTGAAGTTGAAAAGAAAGTCTGCTTTTTCATTTGGCAAGATAGTGGTTGGATTCCGTTGATTCGCTTCTATTCCGGAAACTTCTCCCGGATATCCTGGCTTATTCTTTATCCATTCTTTGCCGTCGAAATGCTCTATTGTAGCCATCCCGATCGCACAAAGAACATATGTTCCATCATCGTCCTTGCGACAATATGGAATTACCAGATTTCTTTCTTTGGCTCGGATTTCAAAACGCACCGACACAAGATCGTGCACAGAAACTGTGACTATTCCCTCATTTTGACTCTTTTTGGTCCCTTGTGCCAAAGCGATGTGGCCCATAAAAATTTGGAGAAACCCTTCAATAATAATGAACAAAAGAAATAAACTTGGAAAAAATCTTCGCATCGGGTCTCTTATTCCGATCCTTTCATCGCTATTTCACTTATTCAACAACACAAATCCGCTGAATTCTATATCGCGTTCAAAGAAAAATCTCAGTGTGCTTTGCCGCGTGGCTTGGCAGCGCGGTTGCGCTCGAAGAGAATCAGCAGGCCATCGAGGGTGAGCATGTCGTCGATCTCTGCAATGTAGCGCGAGTCCTCGGAGACCTGCCGCGCCAAGCCGCCGGTGGCGATGACTCGCGGCTTGGCGCCGAGTTCAGCAATAATGCGCTCCAGAATGCCGTCCACCAGACCGATGTAGCCGTAATAAAGCCCGCTCTGCAGGTGTGTGACGGTGTTGGTGCCGATGACCTTGGCGGGGCGTTTGATGTCCACACGGCCCAGCCGCGCGGCACGTGAAAACAGCGCATCGGCGCTAATGCCCAGACCGGGTGAAATCGCTCCGCCGAGATACTCGCCCTTTGCCGAAATCACATCGAAAGTAGTCGCCGTGCCGAAGTCCACCACTACGCACGGGCCGCCGTAGCGTTCAAAAGCTGCGATGGCGTTTACCAGCCGGTCCGCGCCCAGTTCCGTGGGATTATCCACCAGCACAGGCATTCCCGTCTTGATGCCCGGCTCAACGAACAGCGGCTGAAGATGAAAGTAAGTTTCGCAGACCTGACGCAGCGTGCCCTCGACCGGCGGCACGACAGACGAAATAATGATGTGATGTACCTGGCTGGGCGCCATGCCGTTCATCTCGAAGAGATTCACGAACAGCACGCCATACTCGTCGGCGGTCTGCGAGCGATGAGTGGTGACGCGCCAATGCGCTGCCAACTCCGGCTTCTCACCATCAAGCTTGTAGATACCCAGCACTGTATTTGTATTGCCTACATCGATTGCTAACAGCATGGTCTTCTCAACTTATCTCCATGAAAATTGGGGTGCCCCGGTACTCGCCGCGTTCATGTCTTTGCCGCTAAGGTGAGAAAGCAAAACTCAATTCTCCGGGCTGACGGCGTCTGCCCCACCGCAGGTGGCGCGAATGCCGCCGGTCTGCACGGTGACTAATCCATTGCCAGTGCGCACTCGCAAAAATCCATATTCATCCAGCCCATCGGTCATGCCGACACACGCTTGCGGGCCATGCACCTCAACCCTTCGGCCGCGAATCCACGTCGAAGCCTGCTCGACGCGCGCGGGAATCGTAACGCCCGCCTGGGGATCGAGCAGGCCGAGCGTTTCGTGCTCCAGCGATTTTAGCAGGGAGACGAGCAAATCCTGACGCGAAACTCTTCTGCCAGCCTCGATGTCGAGCGCGGTGGCGGGTGTACTCAAACTAGAATCAAATGCGCGCTGGTGAACGTTGATGCCGATGCCCACCACGGCAAAAGCGACGCCGCTGGCTCCATTGCGCGACTCGACCAGAATGCCGCCAGCCTTGCGCGGACCGATGAGCAGATCGTTAGGCCAGCGCAGATCGACCGTGAGGCCGGCGACGGCGCGAACGGCTTGGGCAGCGGCCAATCCCGCGGCCAGCGGAAGCAGCGGTAGGCGAACGGCGGGGATAGGTGGACGCAGCAACACGCTCACATAGAGCCCATCGCCCGCGGTCGAATGCCACATGTGATCGCCGCGCCCGCGGCCGGCCCTCTGCTCATCGGCAAAGTAGACCGAGCCGTGCGGCGCGGCGTTGCGAGCGGCAGTCAAGGCGTTGGAGTTAGTTGAATCGGTGACAGGAGAAAAGTGCAGCTTGCCCGCAAACACTGTGCCAGCTAAGGCAGACTCGAGAGCCGCCAAGTCATACAGGTCAAGCGTGGCTCCGCACACAACTACTCCGTCTCAGCGCTGATGCGCATGGAAATGTCGGCGGCCTTCGCGGAATGAGTTAGCGCGCCCACACTGATAAAGTCCACTCCGGTCTCAGCGTAGGCGCGAATGTTATCGAGCACAATGCCGCCGGAGGCTTCGACGGGAATCCAGCAGCTAACTTTTCCCTCCGCATGCCGCCTAACTCTGACCACGCATTGCTCCACCTCGGCGGGCGTCATGTTATCCAGCAAGAGCGCTTCCGCGTCGTTTTGAAGAGCTTCTTCAAGCTCCTGCGCCGAGCGCACTTCCACCTGCACGCGCTGACCCTTCTGGCGCTTTTCTTTTGCTCGCTTAAGTACCGCTGTCAGCCCGCCTCCGAGCGCAATGTGGTTGTTCTTGATGAGAATACCGCTGGCGAGATCAAGCCGGTGATTCGTTCCCCCGCCGCATTGCACCGCATACTTTTCGAGAGACCGCAAACCAGGCACGGTCTTGCGCGTGTCGAGAACATGTGCATTGGTTCCGTGAATGGCATCGACAAAAGCGCGCGTCAGAGTGGCGATGCCGCTCAAATGCTGCATGAGATTCAGGATCACGCGCTCGCAACTCAGCAGCACGCGGGCGTTGTGGCGGATGACGGCCAGCACCTGCCCGTCGTGGACGCGCACGCCGTCGAATATCTCCGGATGGCTGATGACCTCGAAACGGGTCTGCGCCGGAGCGCTCTTGTCGAGCCGCGCAAAAATCTCCAGAAACCGTGGCACCGCACCCAACCCGCAAACCATCATCTCCTGCCGCGCGATGATGGAGGCTGATGCGCGCAGGCCGGGGTCAATAGTGAGGTTAGTAGTTGTGTCGCTAGCGGCCTTGTCTTCAATTAGCGCCTGCTCCAGCAACGCATCGATGTGACTGTTCTTCCAATCCATGATTCTTCTTCCGAGAGGTCAGGACTGCGGTTAAGGCTTCCTTTGCATAAGAAAGTCATAGATAACTTTCTTCACGCTGTCATCCACTTGACCCGCAATGGAGTAAAAGTTAGTTCCGTTGCTCCGGCTGATCTGAAGTAAGCACCCTGGCTGGCTGCCGGAGATCTTAGTGGCGATGTTTTGCCAGAAACTGAGTTTTCTGTCTCCGCGCTGGTCGATCAAGTTGACTTTCCCCAGGTCTTTATACCAGAGCAGGGAGACAATGTTACTGCTATCTCGCACCATGATTCCGCGGGCAGTCAAGAGAAAGAAATGAGAGTAAGTGGCGGCGTGCGATCGTGTTCCACTAAGGTCGACGATGGCAAGGGCCGTATCGGCCTTGCCCATGTAGCGAGCGATAATCTCTTCGACTTCCGCAGTGAAGTGCGGCCCAACAAGACAGCCAGGCGCATCGTCAAACGAAATGGACGGCGCGGCGGGCAGCGTCTCCTCAACTTTTACGACAACGTTTTCCACCGCCAAATCCGCAGGCGTATCCGCAGAAACCGCGTTGTGCTCTTTCAGTTCCCGGTATGCAACTTGAATCTGCTTGAAATGTTCCTCCGCATCCGCCCGCAAGGAAGCATAATTTTCATAGAGATCGGGATGCCATTGCTTGACTCCCTCTCGATAGGCATCTTCGATGGCGGATTCCTCAGGAATTCCGAAGGCGATGCCTAGTGTCCGATAATGCTGCCGGCATTGTGCACATTCGCAAGACATATTTAATCGTCCTCGTTCAGCTTTTCCAGCGCGGCTCGCGCTTTTTCGAGTAGTGCGCGATGCTCGGCTACTTGCTTCTTAAGGCCTTCGACTACGTGAGCGGGGGCCTTCACCAGAAAACCTTCATTGCCTAGCTGGCGTTCGCCGTTTTCAATAATCTTCTCGTGTTGCGCTATTTCCTTTGCAAGGCGTTCGCGCTCAGCGGCGGTGTCGATGGTGCGTTCATACAAGACTGCCACGTCGAAATATGCGGTACCGCGTGCATGCACTCCATTGAGCTGTTCCGAAGTCATTTCAACATCGGAGACACGGGCCAGTTTTTCAAAAATATCGAGATTGGACTCGACCATTGATTCCAAATGCGCATTACAGTGCAACTTAATGGCGACTGCTTCCTTCTCAGGAACACCAAGATCTTTGCGTAACGCGCGAATTGTGACGATCAGCTCCTTTAATGTCTCCATGTCGCTGATGGCGATTTCGTCAAACCGCGCATCCTCTGCGACAGGAAAACGTGTGAGTGCAATGGACTTTTTGGGAGGCATCTCATCGTGAAGGGCATGCCAAATCTCCTCGGTGAGAAACGGCATGAATGGAGAGAGTAGTCGGAGCGCTGCGTCAAAGATTGCGAGGAGCTTCTTTAATGCCTCCGTGCGCGAAAGGATGTCAATCTTTTCGACGAAATCAAGCCGTAGCTTGACGATCTCCAGATACCAGTCGCAGAAGTCGCCCCAAAAAAACTGGTAAACGAGACTTGCCGCTTCATCAAATCGGTACTCGCTCAACCCAGTATTTACCAACGCTGCGGTTCTGCTCAGCCTGGACCGAATCCACCGCGATTCGATGTAGTTGTCGTGTCCAGTCTTCAGTGCCGCGCTGAGTCCTGAGAGGTCGATCTCGATTCCGGCCTCTTTCGCGCGGTCGACGTTCATAAACAGGAACCGCGCAGCGTTCCAAATCTTGTTGGCGAAGGCGCGGTAGCCCTCGGTTCGGGCTACGTTGAAAGCTATGTCTGTGCCGGGCGAGGCCATCGAGGCTAGCGTGAACCTGACCGCATCGGTCCCATATGTTTTGACGATCTCGATGGGATCGACGACGTTGCCCTTGGTCTTGGACATCTTCTCGCGGTTAGCGTCCCGCACCAGGGCGTGAATGTAAACCTCGCGAAACGGGACCGCGTTCTTCAGTTCGCGTTTGGAGCCGTCGGCGTTCGGAACGTCAGCGGCAAACCAGCAGCCCAGCATGATCATCCGCGCGACCCAGAAGAAAAGAATGTCAAAGCCGGTGATCAACAAACTGGTCGGATAGAAAGCGTTAAAATCTCGAAAATCGCTCAGGGCTGTATCGCCGTGATTTTCGCCGTTGAAGTTAGGCCAGCCAAAGACAGAAACCGGCAGCAGGCCCGATGAGAACCACGTATCAAGTACGTCGGTCTCCTGCGTGATATTTGCCGAGCCGCAGTGAGAACAATCCGTTGGATCGACACGAGCGACAGTAATCTTGTGGCACTCCGCGCAATGCCATGCGGGAATGCGATGCCCCCACCAGAGCTGGCGCGAGATACACCAGTCGTGAATGTTTTCCATCCAGTTGGAATAAGTCTTCTCGTATTGCTCTGGCGTGAACTTGATGTAGCCTTGCTTGACAGCTTCAATGGCCTTATCCGCCAGCGGCTGAATCTTGATGAACCATTGCGTAGAAAGCCGCGGCTCGACGACCGTCTTGCAGCGGTCGCAGTGCCCGATGTTATTTGTATGGTCCTTGATGCCGGCTAGTAGGCCCTGAGCTTCGAGGTCGGCAACGATGCGTTTGCGGGCTACATAGCGATCGAGGCCCGCGTAAATGCCGCCCTCGGCGTTGATGTGGCCTTCGGCGTCCATCACGTTGATCGAGGGCAGATGATGGCGTTCGCCAAGCGCGAAGTCATTGGGGTCGTGCGCGGGAGTTACCTTGACAGCGCCGGTGCCGAATTCGCGGCTAACCCATTCGTCGAGGATGATAGGAATCTCGCGGCCAACCAAAGGCAGGCGCAGTTTCTTGCCGTGTAAGTGGAGATATCGTGCGTCTTCGGGATGAATGGCCACGGCCACATCGCCGAGCATGGTTTCGGGACGCGTCGTAGCCACAGTAAGAAATTCACCAGTATCTTTGCCGTCGTCCCCGATAACTGGGTAACTTATCTCCCATAAGTGGCCTTTTTGTTCTTCGTGGAATACTTCTAAGTCACTAATAGCCGTTTGGCAGCGCGGACACCAGTTAACAATGTAAGCGCCGCGATAGATCAGACCTTGCTCGTATAAGCGGACGAATGCCTCACGCACTGCAACGGATAACTTCTCGTCCATGGTGAAGTATTCGCGCTGCCAGTCGACGGATGCGCCGAGGCGCTTCATCTGCTCCTGGATGGCGCCGCCGTAGTGACGCTTCCACTCCCAAACGCGCGCGACGAAAGCCTCGCGGCCGAGCTGCTGGCGGCTTTTGCCTTCGGCGACGACTTGGCGCTCGACCATCATCTGCGTGGCGATGCCGGCGTGGTCGGTGCC
The DNA here is from genome assembly GCA_049518535.1 of Occallatibacter sp. Classification (GTDB taxonomy): domain Bacteria; phylum Acidobacteriota; class Terriglobia; order Terriglobales; family Acidobacteriaceae; genus Telmatobacter. The sequence continues at coordinate 32,362 of JBEKRS010000015.1, forward strand.
GGGGAGCCAAAGTGCGCGGCGACCGGTCATACGCCGCCAGCGGATCATGATGTCGATCTCCGTCTGCTCAAACATGTGGCCCATGTGTAACTGGCCGGTCACGTTGGGCGGCGGGATCAGGATGGTAAAGGCCGACTGGGCTTCGGGCACGGAAGTCACCGGCGCGGCAGCGTCGGGCGTGGGCTGGGCGAAAAGGTTCTCGCGCACCCAGTATTCGGCCCAGTGATCTTCAATGGCTGCGGGGTCGTAGGCTTTAGGCAGGTCGTGAGGCATGGTTTTTTCTAGAACGAATCCCCCGATGGTCTGCGCAAAAGCCTCTTGCAGAGAGGGTTTTCGCGCGAGGGGACTATGCCTAACTTTAGCAGATGAGGGTCAGTGAGTGACGTGCGCCAAGCCTTTGCTGGTGGGAGCTGTCGCCACCCTGCCCGGCGTTCCAGCTGGCTATGTAATTCCGTTCATGAGATAGCTTACTGTCGCTGCGGGATAGGTGCCCGCGCGTCACGAGCCGTATAGCCGACGGGAATGTCGAAGATGTGCGGATCAGGCTCGGACCGGGAGATGTTGCTGAGCCGAATCACTTGCTTTCCCTCCTGGGGATTGTTGCGCGTAACCGCAAGATTGGTCTGTAACTCCTCGGAATACCAAAACTCGCGCGTGGAAATCAAAGGCTGCTCATTGCCAAGCACCCCGGGGTTAATGGTTGTAGTTTCCCGAGTGCCGATGACAGACTGGCCTTCGATGGTATCCGAGCCAAGATTCTCTCTAAGTAGAGAGCGTGTGCCATTGGCGTACGCTCCTCCGGGCCTGGTCTCAAAAAACGTTATCGGGGAATAATCGCTGACGACACATTCCATCTTTCTGATCGTACAGAGGGTTTGCGTCCGCGTAACCGGATCGTACAGGTGAATTTCATAAAGCGGGGCTTGCCGGTCCGAGTTCGCAGGCACAAATGAGTGGCGCTCGCGATAAATTCGGCCTTGACTGTCGCGCGCCAGATTCGCCTCCAGGCGGGAGGTAAGCTTGCTTCCGTCTGCCAGGGTTCGCGTCCACTCAGTACTGGTTTTGGCCGAAAAAGGTTTGCCGGGAATGGCGAGCAACTCTACACCGGAGACATGGTAAGTCGTCCCGCCATCCGGCCCGCGCGAAGGCTCTTGAGCGGCAAGACCGCCAGCAATAAAAGCCAATCCCGCCAGAAAGAAGAGGGAACAACGCTTCATCCGATCACCTCGCGATTCACGATGAAATCCTAGCATCAATCGAAAAACGCGCCAATGTTAATTTTGATCGCTTTCGGCAGAAATTGCAGCGTAGGAGAAAGCCCTCTCAGGTCTCGATTCCAGGACCACGTTTCGGCGCATCAATAACAAAGCCGCACCCGTTGTGGATGCGGCCAATATGTTCTGAAGAAAGAGACAGCCTAGAACGGATTCAGCTTGGAGAGTCCCTTCTTCTTTTTCTTCTTGCTCGATGACTCGTCGCTCAGATCGGCCTTCTTTTTCTTGGCGTCGGCGGGGTTGGCGGCTGCGGTGGGTGTCGAGCCGGGCCTGACGTCGTTGATCTGGTCGGGGGCCTCAGCCGGTTTTTCCGCAGCGGGAACGACGGTGGTGTCAGGCCCCACGGGCTTGACGACTGCCTTGGGATCGGCCGCAGGTGCACTCATCACCTGCACACCCACGCCAGTGCCGCCCTCCGGCTTTTCAAGCTGCAAAGGAGCCGCCTCTGACGGTGGCCGGTCGCTGCGCGGAGGCTCGTTAGGCGCGGTGGGCGGAAGTGCGCCCGCCGCTGCGGTCGGTCTGCCGGCGTTGACGGCGGTCTGGAACATCGCGACGTTCTGCTTGGTCACTTCCGGTGCGAGGGTCCGCTTTGGGTCGTCCAGGCTGGGCTCGCCCACATGCACGGCTTCCACCACCGAAGGCCCGTGCTTGATGATGTCGAATGTCTTGTCGGTAAAGCGCAAGGGCTGGCGGCTGCGTTCTTCGGCGTCGTTCTCAGCAACCGCTGCCTGGCTTGGCTCGGGAACGGGACGGTTCATAGCCACCAGCCGGTCGCGTGCATCCTCCACATGAGGAGCCATTGGATAGCGCGTAATGACCTTGGCGTAGGCCTCGGCGGCCCGGTCCTGATAAACCGCACGCAGCCGCTCTTTGATTGCGCCGGGAAGGTTGGGAACAATCTGGACCGCGTGCGCTTCGCCGGCGTAAGCGTCGCCTATGCCAATCAGCGCCTGGTCGCTCTTGGAGTAGAGCGGATAAGTATCGACGACGGTTTCGAGGCGGGCGATCGAAGCGGCGAAGTTATCCCGAGTTCCATAGTAAAGGCCGATCTCGGTTTCGCGCTCGGCCAGAACCTCTTGCACGTCACGCAGCTTCTGCTTGGCGCGAGGCACCAGTTGCGAGTCGGGGAACATGTTGATCATTGCGCGGTATTCCTGCTCGGCGCGCTGGGCGTTGGTATAGTCGCGGTCTGGCTTTTCCATCTGCTGGTAGTAGATGTCGGCCACCTTCATCTGCGCCTCGGCGGCTTCCGGCGCATTCGGGAAGAAGGTGATGAAGTCCTTGTACTCAGCCTCTGCCTGGGTCAGGGCCGCGGTGCCGCCCTCCTTGAACCAACTGTCGCCCACGGCCAGCTTGGCGCGCATCCGGTATTCGGAGTCGGGATAGGTGTTCAGCATGGTCTGTAGGTCAAGCCGCGCCACGTCGAAGCGGCCCTTCTTCATGGCAAGCATGGCCTTGTCGAAGAGCTCTTTGTCGGGCTGCTTGGAATTCACGCCGGCCAGCGGGTTGGCGCTCAAGTCCTCGTTCTTCTTCTTTTTGGGCTTCTTATCCTTGGCCTGGACCGTAACCGTGCCCAGTACCAGAACCGCCATAGCTACCGCGACAATCTTCTTCGACAACTGGTTCATACCACCTCATTGCTGCTCGCGGCCAGTCGACAAGGCGCAAGCATTTTCCTGCTCAATCTAGTGAGTCTTAACTTTTTTGCCTGCAGCTTTGCGAGCAGCCATCAGCAGCGCGCGAGCATCCTGCTCCGGCTTGCCCGCGCCAAAGACGGCGTTGCCAGCCACCAGCAGCTCCGCTCCAGCTTTGACGACGCGTGCAACCGTATCGTGAGCCACGCCGCCGTCCACTTCGATTCTAAATGCCAGCCCCAGCTCCTTGCGCAACTCAGCCAGCCGCCGGATCTTGTCCAGCGAGAATTCAATGAATTTCTGCCCGCCGAAGCCCGGATTCACGCTCATCACAAGCACATGGTGGACCATGGGCAGAATATCGGTGATTAAATCGACGCGTGTCGCCGGATTCAGCACCACCCCAGGCTTCATGCCGTGCTGCGTAATCAGTTCGAGCGAGCGGTGCAAGTGCCTGCAAGCCTCGTAGTGGACGCTCACCCAATCGGCGCCAGCCTCAGCAAAGGCGGGGATGAACTCATCCGGATTCTCAATCATCAGATGGCAGTCAAGCGGCAGCTTGGTCGCCTTACGCAAGCTCTTGACCACCGGCGGCCCGAGGGTGATGTTCGGCACAAAATGCCCATCCATCACGTCCACGTGGATGATCGTTCCGCCGCCCCGCTCAGCCGCGGCAACCTGGTCAGCCAAATGGGCAAAATCCGCCGAAAGTATCGATGGCAGCAGCTCAACCATAGGGTTTTCTGAGTTCTCCTTGCAGGGTTTAGTGTATCAGCGCAAAGACGCACGGTTGTATGAGGCCGAGCCGAGCAACAGTATGGGTGCCCCAGGTCCCGAAGGTGGTCCAAGTTCAATGAGATGAACGCACTAAAAATCACCCTTAAGTTTTTGTGCTAATTCTGAGCTATGCCATATGCGGCAACTTGTTCACTGCGAAGTAACTGCCGGATAGCAGACGATTCAGGCGCAACCTGAATCCCTGACCCTGCGGCGTTTGTCGGTATTAACCGCAAATGTAAAGAGGGTACTTGCTTTCACCTGTTCCTGCAGTGCTCCGGCTAAATCCTTCTGATAAGTATGCAACCTGCTGCGATAGGAATCGGATCGAGACTTCTTTGTTATTCCCGACAAACTGTTCGCCCGTCGAAGCAACGAGTTCAAATGAATTGACCCCGTTTTTGTGCGAGTAGACAAATAGTGTCCGGGTCTCTGAGGTTCCCTGTTTCCCAAACTTCGCGTTAAATGCGACGGGGCCTCTCTCGAATTCGGGAACGGCAGCAAGAGTTCTACGCTCCTCCCATCTCTTAATCTCTCCCAATTGAATGAAATCACCGTATCTCTTATTAACCTTCACTTGAATTGGACAAGCTCCGACTGGAATCTCAATAACCTCAACATCTTTACAGTTGGCAAAAACGACAAAAGCTTGGCTTCCCGGTCCTGCTGGAGTGAAGAGCGCAACAATGTTTTCATCTGATACTTCGGCAATCAGAGGTCCTCCACCCCAGCGGCTATTGTCGCTATTGAGCGCGACAACCGGACTTCCAAGGTGTTGACGGAGCTTTGCAGCGATTATCTCGGCCTCGGTCTGAGGGCGCTGCATGTTTTTCGCAATCTCCGCTAAATGTTCGTTGCGTTCTGCTTGTAGCTCTTGTAATTGCTGCTGAAGTCGGTTGTTCTCTTCTGCCAAGCGGTTGCGTTGATCCGAGATCTCATTATTGGATTCCGCCAGGCGGTTGCGCTCGCCGCGCAGCTCGTTCGCCTCCGCCGAATGGTTCAATTCGATAATTGCGATAACTGTGCCGATGTCTGGCAGAATCAGAAGTACGGCCTTCCACCATTCGATTTCCCAATGCGCTTGCCGGACCAAGTTGTACATCATTGGCAGCGACACAGCCACGACAATGAGCATGGCTAGCTGAAAGAGTCTTCGCATCTGTACTCCTTGGCGTATGGCCCCGATATCAAGAGGCATTCTATTAGGTTGAGAGTGCCTCCGGTCCCTCGCTTTTGAGGACCGGGGATTGAAGCTCCCAATCCTGCCGCCAGATTACTCCTGGGATGTCGCCATTTCGACTGCTTTCAGAGAGCCCGGTGCAGCTCCGGTCGAGTCACCGGCAAACCGTCAGTTGCTGGTTGACCAAAACTGGCCGAAGACGCGCTGGGTAGAATTTGTGCTAATTTCTACTACAGACTCGCACATCCTGCCTATCCTGCACATTGAGCCCATTGTGGAATCTGTAACTTACGTGTTTTCAATGCCCCTCAAAGTCGGTGCCCCAGGTCTCGCTTTTGAGACCTGGGATTACACATATCCCTACGCCACGACCTGAAGCCGAATCCCCTCGTACTCTTGAAGGCAGGCGATGATCTTGAAGAGATTGGAAGCGGTTGGATTGCCTTTGGGGCCGAACATCTGGTGGAGCGTCTTGACGTGGATGCCGGTCTCCGCGGCCAGCGCGGGAAAGCCCATGGTCGCATTGATGAAATCGCGCAGAATCTCGCGCCCCAACGACGCTTCTCCTGCCAGCAGGGCATCGATGGCGTCGCGCAGCAAGCCACGGCGAAACTTCCGATCGCCGCGCACCCGCGCTTGCACCGTCTCTCGAAAATCCCTCGTCAGCGCCATGCCCCACTCCTTTTCTGTAGCTTGTAATCCTGCCAACATTCGCCGGCTTCAGCATTTTCGATTCTGCTCTTTACAGAATCCATACTGCCGAGTGGCTTTTTTCCCAAGAAAAAGCCGCATTCTATGCTCTCCCGATGTCAAGAAGTGAATCGAAAATGCTCTAGCTCAATGTCGTCTTGCTGACGCCGCTTCGTCCCGCCGCATAGGAGGATCACGATCCGCTCGCCGTCCTTGCCGAAATAGACTCGATAACCCGGACCGAAATCAATGCGACACTCAAAGACCCCGCCGCCAACGCCCTTCACATTGGAAGAATTCCCCAAAGCCAAACGATATAGTGCAGTTGTAACTCGGCGCGCGGCCTCGGCATTCAGAGGGTTAAGCTAATCTCCGAAGAAGTTTATTCCATCACGGTCGAGGTATTCCCGGATGTCGATCATCTGCAAGATGGTAGCATATATTTTCCCATTATGCCGGAGGTTCAGGACCGCGTGTGCCCCACCCTAAACAAGCATCCATAAATTAGGAGGCCACAAACCTCATGGCGCGCAAGCGTCGTCCGCCCGGATTACCTGCCTGAGCGAAGTCGAAGGCGCCAGTCTCGCAGGTGTTGCCGAAAATATTCCTCTACTGGTGCACACTGAATGAGTGAAGGCAAGGGTGCGCATAACATTTTTCCCCCGGGAAATAATCTGCAAAAAATAGGGCACCCCCTCCCCCCCATTAAATATTTATTTTGACCCCTGAATCCGTGCAGATTAATTCCTCATTTGTGTATCGCAATTCACTCAGCCAACCACTCAGAAACGAAAAGAAAGCGGTAGATACTGGCTTGAGTCATGGAATAACTACTGAATAAAATGCAATAACTAGCACAAAGTATCGTCGCTCTCGCCAAGCGCGCTCCGCACGCTCTCGATTACTGGTTCCCAGTCGCCGAGCTTTGGCTGCCGGAAGAGGCGCAGGGTTGGATACCAAGGGCTGTCGGACCGCTTCTCAAGCCAGCGCCAATCAGCTGCGTAAGGTAGCAAAAGCGAGACCGCACGGCCAAGCGCACCAGCCAGATGCGCCGTCGAGTTATCGATGGTAATGACCTGGTCCATGGCCGCGACCTGCGAAGCGAACCGGTCCAGATTCACAAACTGATCGACAGTGCGGTCGAAAAGCAGGGGCGCGTTGGCTGCCGCTGCCTGTTGCTCCAAGGCATCGAAATCTCCGTATTGCAAGCTGATCCAGCGAATGCCAGGCAGCGCGAAGAGCGGAGCAAGCTGTTCCAAGTCGATGGAACGCTTGAGGCCCGTTTTCTGATTCTTTGTGTGCCAAGCTAGCCCGACAAGCCTGCGGCCATCAGCGTAGCGCACGCGAAAGCTCTCCCGTTCCACTGGATCGGCTTTGAGGTACGGCGAGACGGTCGCAGCAAAAGCAGTTTCATTGGTTCGGAAGAGCGCCGGCAAACTGCCCGTGGGCAGATGCGCTGCGATCTCCGCTTCCTCAGCTTGAGCGGGGCCGCAGCCTGAAACCACCTCGACCTCTGGAAAGGATCGCGCAAAAAGCGGCTTGAGCCTAGAATCGCAATCGAGCGTAATCGGGTTACCGCTGCGGACGGCCTCTGGAATCAGCCCCGCAAACTGGATTTCGTCGCCAACGCCCTGCTCGCCCCAAAGGAGCAGCCGGCCTGAAGCGAGCTTCTCGCCACTCCACTTTGGCTGCGGATAGGCACGCCATGGCGTGTCGTGATCGGGCGATTGCCAGCGAGATTCGTAATTGCGCCAGCCGGTAGTGAAGTCGCCGCTGCGCAGTTGGGCCAGAGCCTGACCGAAACGCGCCTGGGGATAATCCGGCTTGATCTCCAAGGCTCGCGCGATCGACGTCAGAGCCTCATCCAGACGGCCAAGGTCCTCAAGCACGCAGCCCAGGTTGTAGCGGGCCTCGGCGTACTCCGGACTGACGGCCAGCGCCCGCTCAAAACTGGCCGCTGCAGCTTCCAGTTGTTCGAGGGAGTGGAGTGTATTGCCCAGGTTATAGTGTGCCTCGTGCAGTTGCGGCTTAAGTTGAAGGGCACGCTCATAAAAGGTCACAGCCTCGCCGCAGTTACCCTGAGCCTGGCGCAGATTGCCCCGGTTGTACCAGGCTTCGGCATACTCCGGCTTGAGGGCCAGCGCCTGTTCGTAACAGGCCTCCGCAGCTTCCAGTTGGTTCTGAGCCTGTAGCGCGTTTCCCAGATTGCCATGCGCCTCGGTCATTCCTGGCTTGAGGTCGAGCGCCCGCTTGTAACTGGCCACAGCCTCTTCCAGCTTGCCAAGCGCCAGGAGCACGTTTGCGCGGTTGAACCAGGCTTCGGCAAACTCCGGCTTGAGAGCCAGCGCCCGCTCATGACTGGCCACAGCCTCATCCAACTTGCCCTGGGATTGCAGGATGTTTCCCAGGTTGACGTGCGCCTCGGCCAGATTCGGGTTGAGGGCCAATGCCTGCAGGAAGCGCCCTTCAGCCAGCTCTCGCTTGCCCTGCGCCTCAAGGACTGCGCCCAGATTCATCTGTGCTTCAGCTAACTCTGGATTGAGGGCCAATGCTCGCTCGTAACTGGCTGCTGCTTCTTCCAGTTTCCCGAGCGCCTGAAAAGCTGTGCCTAAATTGGAGTGATAGGCGGCCGGCCGCTTATCGGTTGCGATCGCCTTGCGGATCAGCTCGACAGCAATATCATCGCGGCCCACCTGATGCGCCAGCACTCCCAGCAGGTGCAGGCTGTCGGCGTGGCGTGGATCGAGGTCCAGAATCTGACGGTAGATTTTCTCCGCCTCGGCCAGTTGTCCGCGCTGATGAAATTCGATGGCCTTGCCGCACATACCTCGAAGGTCCACAGGTGGGACCATTCGCTGATTTTGTCGCCTTGGGACCAAGTGCAGGGAGCGGCTCATGGGGACAGTCTATGCATTTGACTAGAGCAAAATCTCATAAGGAAGAGCAAATCAGGAGATAGATTTTCCAGCATGGAACAGTTCCCACAATGAGAATTCGCGCCGGCGACGCTCTGCTCTCGACCGCCGTACCAATCAGGCCCCCATAACCGGCGGCTTGAATCCACTCGCGAAGACTCGACCCACGCCGCGCAGCATGGCTTTCACCGGCCAGTGGCCCTCGTCGTCTGGAAAGAAAATCTCGCCGGTGCGACGGACTTCGGGGCGATAGTACCAACGCTTGAGCAGCGCCAGATGACCTTGGCGGAGTGTAGCCGATGGGGCTTCAGAATCGGCCAGCGCGGCCAAGGCTGCCTCCATGCGAGCGTCGAGAACACCGCGAGCGAGCTTGACGGGTACGGACGATTCGGCCTCGGTTGCAGCGGCAGATTCAGCATTGGTCTCTGAAGCGGGAATAGTGGTAGCTGGCTCCTCCGGAATCGCTTCAATTGCCATCGGCTGGGCAAAGAGCGAAGTCGAACCCGATTGCTCGTTCTGGATTCTCATACCTAGAGTCGAAAACCCGGCTGGCCCGCTCAGCCGGCCATTTTGATAGAGAAAAACGGCCACTTCGCCGGGGATGGCCGAGGCTTGCAGGATGACCGCTCGAAGCTGTGAGAGCGGGCGAACCAGCTCAGGAGCCAGCGCGCGCACGCTCTCGACGCGAGCAACCTGCGCGTGAAGGGCAGCGGCGCTTTCAAATTCCAGATTGGCCGAGGCCTCATCGCGCTCGGTGCGTAGGGTGACCAGACGGCTTTCGCCGCGCGTGGCGAGAAACCGCTCGACGGCCGCAGCCTCTTCACCGTAGCGCTCGTCCGTGCAGCCCTGATAGCAAGGGGCAAGGCACATTTTCATTTCGGAGTAGACACAGCCGGGGTGAGCGGGATTGGGGTCCAGGTCGTCGGTGCAGCGGCGCAGCAGGAAGAGCTTGAGCGCCTCGTCGGCAAAGCGCTCGGCAGCCGCCCGCGACTGAAACGGCCCGTAAGCCCATTGGTCCTCACGCTGGCTAGGGCGATGAGTGACCGTGATGCGCGGATAAGCATTGCTGCCGAGGAACCGGATAAAGGCTGGAGCGCGCAGGTGCATGCGTTCGAGGGCCTTGGGACCGTGGACTTTCTCCAGCAGCTCAAATTGGACCAGAAGCGATTCAAACTCCGAGCCCGTGAGCCGCCAGCGAATTTGCCGCACGCGTCCGGCCAGCTGAAGACGGCGCGGATGTTTGGCCGAGGGCTGCAGCAGCCGTTCGAGACGCCCACGCAGATTGGGTGTGCGGCCAATGTATGGCTCGGCGTGGACTTCTGCGCCATAAAGCGCGAAGACTGCTGGGCTGGTGGGCAGCTGCGCCAACGTGGCCTTTGCGTCGGCCGGGTCGAAGGCGAGTGTTTGGGACTCGATCGGCACTAACGCTCTGCTCCTCTCATAGCACTTGTAACTGCCTTTCAATGCCGAAGAAGAAACCAGCCGTAAAAGAACGAAGCGCTTCCGGCGAATCCATATATCAAACGAGCTCGGACCGTGGTCTTCAACTTTTCTTTATCCTCGTCGCTAACGCTACCGTCAGCGTCGTTGACCATCGGCGACTTTTTATCAAAAGCGCTGCTAATCACCGCAATAGTGCCGCCAACTAGGAAGAACCAGCCCTCTTTGATTATCGCTTCTCCGTGCCGAAGAAGAAACCAGCCGTAAAAGAACGATGCGGTTCCGACTAATCCAGATACCAAACGAGCTTGGGCCGTGAGCTTCAACTTCTTTTTATCAAAAACGCTGCTAACTACCGCAATAATGCCAGCAACTAGGAAGAACCAGCCTTCTTTGATCATTGCTTCTCCGTTCAAATTTGGCGCAGACTCAAGCTCCAGCGATCGTCATGCCGTCGATGCGCAGTGTCGGCGAAGCCACCGAGCCGCGGAACTCGAGGTCGTTGCCAATCGCGGTCACGTTCTTGAGCATCTCGGCCAGCTTGCCAGCAATGGTCACTTCTTCTACGGCGTGAGTGAGCGCGCCGTTCTCGATCCACAAGCCGGTTGCGCCACGGGAGTAGTCGCCGGTGACTGTGTTGACGCCGAAGCCCATCAGGCTGGTGACGTAAAGGCCTGCGGGAATATCCGCGATGATCTGCTCGGGCGTGAGTTTGCCGGGTTCGAGATAGAGGTTGCCGCAGCCAACTCCTGGCGTGCCGGCCAGCCCGCGCGAAGCGTTGTGGGTAGACTTCATGCCCAGCTTGCGTGCTGTGTAAGTGTTCAAGAGGTAGTTGCGCAGAACGCCATTTTCGACCACCACCGTGCGCAGCGAGGGCAGTCCTTCACCGTCAAAAGGCGAGGTCCCGAAGCCGCCCGTGCCATTGGGCAGCAGCATCATGTTGTCGTCGATGATTGTCACGCTCGGCGTGGCGATCTGCTCACCCAAACGGCCAGCCAGAAACGAAGCACTGCGCCAGATTGCGTCTCCCGCAGCCGCCTCGAAGACCGCGCCAAGCAGCGACCGCGCCACCTCCGGTGCAAAGACGATGGGGACACGCTGCGTGGGAACTCGCCTCGCGCCAAGCCTGCGAAGTGTCCGCCGCGCCGCCTCTTGGCCTATGGATTCTGGGGATTCGAGGTCCTTGAGCCTGCGCGAGCTCGACCACCAGCCATCGCGCTGCATCGAGCCGTTGGCGTCTTGAGCCAGGGGCGCCGCTGAAACGCCGGCGTAGCTGGTGCGATAACCGCCGACGAATCCGCGCGAGTTGGCCAGCACCTTGCGACCTGTGGAGGCGTCGAAGCTGCCGCCATCGGAGTTAGTAATGCGCGGGTCGGCCGCGAGAGCCGCGGCTTCGGCACGGCGCGCCCACTCGATGCGCTCCGGTCCTGGAAGCGAGTACACGTCCTCGTGATAAAGATGGAAGTCGCCGTCGAGTGAGCCGAAGTCCGCCGCATCCGGCAAGCCAGCGAAGGAATCTTCTTCAGTCACTTTTGCCAGCGCCAGTGCGCCGTCGACAAGCTGACGAATTCCCTCCGCGGTCAGATCGCTGGTCGAGGCCGAGGCTGATCGAAGCCCCAGAAAAACCCGCAGTCCCAACCCACGCGAGCCGGAATCCTTCAGCGTTTCCACCTGGCCCATGCGTACATTGACGCTGAACTCATCGCCCTCGCGCACCACAGCTTCGGCGTCGCTGGCGCCTGCTTTGACGGCCAGCGCCACCACATCGGTAGCCAGGGATTCGAGGTCGAGGTCCATCAGATCGGGTTGAGCTGCAACTTCGGTCATGGGTCAACAGTATCAAAACTCCTCCATTTCGGCACTGGCTTAGAGGTCGATCACGGAATTGTGACCGAGCGATCGTGTGAGGAGAGGCGGAGGCTCGATAGCAAGGATTTAGGATTGCTTCATGGCGATTCTGCTGGAAATTCGCAATCTACAAATTCGGTTTGGAGCGGCAGAGGCGGTGCGCGGCGCAAGTCTGAGCCTCGACGAGGGCGAAGTTCTCGGGTTGGTGGGCGAGTCGGGCTCAGGAAAAAGCGTTACGGCTCTGGCGATTCTGGGGTTGCTGGGACCGGCGGCGCAGGTTGCCGGAGAGATCTTGTGGAGGATGGGCGGAACTGATGGCGGGAACGAAACTTCCAGAGACAACAGCGATGTGATCGATCTGCTGCGTCAGCCGGCCAGTGCGATGCGGCGGCTGCGGGGTCGCGAGATCGCCATGATCTTCCAGGAGCCGATGACGGCCCTGAATCCCGTGATGACGATTGGCCGCCAGGTGGCTGAGAGCGCCGAGGCGCACTATCCTTCATGGACGGGTCGCGAGGCCAAAAGAAAAGCCATAGCTGCGCTGGAGGCAGTCTCGATTCCCGAGGCGGCGCACCGTTACGGCGATTATCCCCATCAATTTTCAGGCGGGCAGCGGCAGCGAATCATGATTGCCATGGCGCTGATCAATCGGCCGCGGCTGCTGATTGCCGACGAGCCCACGACGGCTCTGGACGTAACCGTGCAGGCGCAGGTTTTGGAACTGCTTCGCGAATTGCAGCAGCAGCATGGGCTGGCCATGCTGTTCATCTCGCACGATCTGGCGGTTGTGGGTCAGGTGGCAAGCCGGGTCGCGGTGATGCGCGCGGGGCAAGTGGTGGAAACAGGCCCGTGCGTGCAACTGCTCACTGCGCCCCAGCATGCCTATACACGCAGTTTGCTCGCGGCCGTGCCCACGCTGCGCACGGACCGAAGCCGGCCGCTGGCGATGGTAGCGGATGGTGGAAATACTCAGGAGATGGCGCGGAAGAGCCAGTAGAGCAGGCCAGAAAGTAGCGCAGCAGCGGGCAGCGTAAAAACCCATCCTGCAGCTATGTTGCGAATGGTGGAGAAACGCAAGCCGCTGCCATTAGCGGCCATGGTGCCGGCCACGCCAGAGCTGAGAATATGCGTCGTCGAAACAGGTAGGCTCCAGGTGTTAGCTCCATAAATGGTAGCCATAGCCACGATGCCTGCGCTGGCGCCCTGCGCGTAGGTGAGATGCTCTTTGCCGATCTTTTCCCCAACGGTGACCACAACGCGCTTCCAGCCGACCATCGTGCCCAAGCCAAGAGCCAGGGCAACCGCGACCTTAACCCAATCGGGAATGAACTTGGTGGCCTTGTCGAGCTTGCCCTTGTAGTTTTTGAGGGCCGAGGCCTCCACTGGAGTAAAGTACGGGTTGCCGTTCTTCAGCATCAGGCGAATGGCTTCGCTGGCCACGTACATATCGTTGCGGACGTTGGCTTGATCCTGCGGAGGAACGGACTTGAAAGCCTTGTAGAGAACAACTTCGTGGTTCAGATTTTCGACCAGTTCTCGAAGCGCCAGAATGGTGTCCGGTTGAAGCTGCTGTGTGCGGATGTAGTCGGTGACTTCAGCACGGGCATCTTCGCCGAGAATGCCTGCATTATCCACATGACGGTCTAGAATGTGGCCGGCTTGCTCGGAGGCGGCGATGAACTCCTGAATATCGCTCGCGGTGACGGCGTGGTTGAGCGCGTAAGCAGTAGGGACGGTGCCGATCAGAATAAGCATGATCAGGCCCATACCTTTTTGTCCGTCGTTGGAGCCATGGAAGAAGCTGACGCCCGTGCAGGTAAGCACCATCAATGCGCGAATCGGCCACGGTGGCGGCTGCTTGTCTTTGGGTGCTTCGTAGAGCGCGGGGCACTTGATCAGCCACTTAAAAACCACCATCGACAGCAATAGCAGAAGACCAGCGGCCGTGAAGCCGATCAGCGGCGAGAAGATCAGAGCCTTGAGCACCTTGGTGGCCTGCTCCCAGTCCACGCCAGAGGTGCCAGTGCGGGAATTGAGCAACTGGTTGGCGACGCCCACGCCAATAATAGATCCGACCATGGTGTGCGAGCTGGAGGCTGGAAGTCCGTACCACCAAGTGCCAAGATTCCAAAGAATGGCCGCAATGAGCAGCGCAAAGACCATGGAGAAGCCGGCTCCCGAGCTGACTTGAAGAATCAACTCGACCGGGAGCAACGTGATGATGGCAAAGGCCACAGTTCCGGTCGATAGCAACACACCGGCGAGATTGCAGATGCCAGACCAGACGACCGCTACATTCGGCGAAAGCGAATTGGTATAGATGACTGTGGCAACAGCGTTGGCCGTATCGTGGAAGCCGTTGACGAACTCGAAACCGAGGGCGATGAGCAGCGCAAGAGCCAGCAGCAGATAGGGCCAGATGCTGGTGATGGTAACCGTGTCGAGATCCCGTGCTACCTGAAAGGCGATGTAGCAGAGACCGCTGGTCAACACCGTTAGAAACAGCGCGATGCCTGCGCGGCTGGGTGCCTTCGTCAGCTCTCGATCAAGCAGGGATGTCCCTGAAGGCAGAGCTTCAACCGTGGCTGCCAGGTCGGCCATCAGATTTCACCAATGCGGCCGGAGAGATTCCGGACACGCCTGGGCCTCCAAAGTCGAGACTGAGTAACAGAATTACGGATCAAATAGATAGGGGATGTTCTGAGGCGGGAGAGAGAAGAGCCGGATAAATGGGCGTCCATAAAACCCCAACAACCGCATTTTGCGCAGTTGTTTACGCGCCAGGCAGGAGAATTAACCTGACTAGAATCATTCTACACGTCGAAGGCGAAACCAGAATACCGAGAGTGGGACAGCGGTGGAAAACGAAGCCTGGCGGCGCTTAAATCCAAAAATGGGACCGATTCTATCGCCAGTCGTCGCGAGCGTTGGCCAGCCCGTCGTTCATCACCGAGTCGAAGCCTGTGTGCTTCTTGATAAATATCTCGCTGAATTGTTTATCCTGGCGAAGCAGAATTGCCTGCAGACGTACTAACTCCAGCAGCGCCAGGAACATAGCGATCAGAGCCCTCTCAGAGCGAGTGTGGCTCAATAACCGGCGCAAGGCTACAGGTTTGTCTTCCATGGTGAGGCGGCGAGCTAGGAATTGGATCATCTGGCCCACAGTTACCGAGTCCTCATTAACATTGAAGGCAGGGCGTTTGCGGGCGCGCTCTAAAATGTCGCGGAAGATGCGGACCAGGTCCACAGTGTCGGCAGCAATCTCCGGTTCGGTGGCTTCGTCATCCTTGAACTCGCGTGCGCCGGGGTTGGACCAGGTGGCAGCCTCCAGCATCTGCTTTTGTTGCAACATCTGGGCGGCGCTCTTGAAGCGCTCATGCTCCAGCAGCCGCTCGACCAGTTCGCGGCGGGGATCTTCGGCAGCGTCTTCTGGGCCGGAGGTCTCGCGCGGCAACAGCATCTTGCTCTTGATGTGGATCAACAACGAAGCGATATAGATGAACTCGCCAGCCACGTCCACGTCGCTGGCCTTGAGCTGGTTGACGTAAGCCAGGAACTGGGCCGTGATCTTCGCGATGGGAATGTCATATATGTCGATGTCCTGCTTGCGGATCAGGTCCAGCAGCAGATCGAGCGGGCCGTCATAGACCTGGCCCACGATGACCGAAAATGGCGACTGCTCGGAGCTTTCGTCCAGCTTCTTTTGCCGCGCGGCTAGCTTGGCGGCGGTTTTTTCCTCGGCTTTCGCAGACGCTTCTTCTTCGGCAGTGGGCTGGGTGGTGAGCACCAGTGGGAGGACGGCTGCTGCGCCGATGACTGGCTCTGGAACGGGCTCAGCTTCGGCGGCGAGCGAGAGCTCGGGAGCTAGGGCAGCCTGCTCGACGGTAGGTGGCTCGATGGGAGGTGGCAAGACTGGCTCGGTGGCAGCTTCCGTCTCTGCGGCGATAGCGAGTTCTGGCTCCTGGAGTGGCTCTTGGGCAGGCTCGCTTGCGGAAACTGGTGCGGCTACCGGCTCAGGCTCGAATGCAGGCTCGTTCAATGCATCGGCTGTCAGTTCGGATTCTTCCACTTCAACCTGCTCTGGAGGCATATTTTCAGCGGCTTCCGGCGTGTCGGCCGCTTCAAGCTCGACCACGGGCTCGATTTCGATCTCAGATTCTGCCGCATCAACCGGCTCTTCGGCGGGATCTTCAACGGCTTCCGTCGTTTCGACAGCTTCGGGCTCGATCACGAGCTCAGCTTCCATTTCGGATTCTGCCGCATCAACCGCCTCCGGAATTGGTTGGGCGGCTGGCTCCGGCTCTGGACCAGCAGCCGGTTCGGGCAGCACGGCTGTGGGCGGTTCGGCGGGCGGAGCAGCCAGTTCGATAACAGTGGCAGGTTCCGGTGTTGGCTCCGGTACAGGCTCCGGTTCCGACGTTGGCACGACTTCGGGCTCTGCGGCTGGGAGCGGAATGGCTTCCGTTTCGGGCTCAGCTTGGGCTTCAATCTCGGCGGCAATCGAGCCAATGGAGGGCGCTTCGCCAATCGCTGCGGGGGAAATCGGGGCAGCTTCTGCGTCAGGGACCGGTTCGGGCGCGACCTCGGTCGCGTTGGGAGGTTCTGGCAAGATGGCTGGTTCGACGGTGAGGGTAGGCTCGGTGACGGGCTCAGCAGGGAGCACCTCAGCAGCGACGACGACTTCGGATTGGGGGGACGGTTCAGTCAATGCTGTTTCTTCTTCCGATTCTTCTTCTAAACGCTCTGAGGATTTCGTTTCTGTCTTAAGTTCAGGCTTCTCGGGTCGCGAGAAAAGGCCAAATCCAGAGCGAATGCCGCCTAGCGCAAACTTGAGCGCCCTTCGCCACCACGGGATTGTGTTTTCAAGCACTTGCATTTCCTTGGCGGCTCAAACCGTACTTGGTTTGTCCTCTACCCACGAACGTACGCTTCGTTCAGGCGCGGCTCAACTGACGGATTCGCCGGTAAGGGGCATCTTCATAGCGGCCCGTACCTGTTGCATCGTCTCTTCAGCGCGAAGGCGGGCGCGCTTGGAGCCATCTTCAAGAATTTCCATGACTTGCGACTCGGAAAAGCTGGCGCGGCGCTCCTGAATGGGCTGCAAAACCTGGACCAGCGCATCGGCGGCCCAGCCTTTGCACTCAATGCAGCCAATGCCCGCCGAACGGCAGCCATCGTAGACTTTGGCCAAGGTTTCCGGCGTCGAGAAGACCTTGTGCAGGTCGCCGACCGGACACTTGTCCGGGTCGCCTGCATCGGTGCGGCGAACGCGTGCCGGGTCGGTGACCATTGTTTTGAGCTTCTGGCGTACCACTGCCTCCGGATCGGTCATCTGGATGGTGTTGCCGTAGCTCTTGGACATCTTGCGGCCGTCGGTGCCGGGGAGCTTGGGCGAGGGCGTGAGCAGAACTTTGGGCTCCGGCAGAACGTCTCGACAGGCGAATGCTTCGCCGGCAGGTCCCTCGGCTCCAAGAGTACCAACGCCCGGAATAGGCACGGTCGGGCCGATTCTGCCGTAAAGTTGGTTGAAGCGCCGCGCAATCTCGCGCGTCAGCTCCACGTGCGCTTGCTGATCCTGCCCCACAGGCACAAATTGCGGCTGGTAGAGCAATATGTCGGACGCCATCAGCACCGGGTAACCGAGGAATCCGTAAGTGGTCAGGTCCTTGTTGGCGAGGTTTTCCTGCATCTCCTTGTAGCTGGGCACGCGCTCCAGCCAGCCGAGCGGCGTAATCATCCCCAACAACAGCGGCAGTTCGTAGTGCTGCTTCACCTGGCTCTGCACGAAGATGGTGCATCTATTCGGATCGAGTCCGGCGGCCAGGAAGTCCAATGCCACTTCGAGTGTGTTGGGTGCGATCTTCGACGTGTCTGCGTAGTCGGTGGTCAACGCATGCAGATCGGCGATAAAAAAGTAGCACTCATACTGGTCTTGCAGCTTGACCCAGTTGGCCAGCGCGCCCATGTAGTTGCCTAGATGGAGCTTGCCGGTGGGACGCATTCCGCTCAAGACGCGCGGGCAGGGCGATGAGATTGCGGTTTCAGACATTTCGCTTATCGATTCCGTGATGATACGTGAATATGCTGCCATCTTTCCGAAAATCCTAGAAAAACGGCTCGTTCCATTGTAGCGGGAAGCCAGGGAGCAACGGATTTGCTCTAAATATGCTGCAGCGCGAGATCAACCAAATCAAGCGTCGGTCCCATGAGGACGCGGACGATGGGGCCACCCACAAAAAGCATCAGCATATAGCCAAACATGCCCATGCTGTCGTATATGTGAAGAAAGCTATAGGGCAGGTGATGGCGGAGGATGCGACTGCCGTCGAGCGGTGGAATGGGCAGCAGATTAAAAAAGAACAGAGCCAGGTTGACGCGAATGGCCAGATCGCAGAGCGTCCAAAGAGCGTCGAGGTTGGTCTGCATGCTGTCGCTCTGGGGAAGGTGACCCTGAAATAGAATCATGCCGGCCAGACCGAGAAAGGCGACAAAGGCAATGAGTAGATTGGAAACCGGGCCAGCCAGCGTAACCAATGTGTCGTCGCGGACTATCTTGGTGAAGTTACGGGTGATGACCGGAGTAGGCTTGGCCCAGCCAATGAGGTAGCCGCCCATCGCGCCTCCGCTGAACAGTGGCCCGAAGATCATCAGCGCCGGAAAGAGCAGAGTGCCGATCAGGTCCACGTGATACATGGGGTTGAGGGTGACGCGGCCTTGCAGGCGGGCAGTTTGGTCGCCCAGCCGTGAAGCCGTCCAGGCATGTGCGCACTCATGCACGCTGAGCGAAAAAATGAGCAGCACGAATTCGAAGACGGCAATAACGAAGCTGGTGGGTTGCAAACGAACTCTCCACAGGATAGAACACTCAGGTTAGCACGGAGGGTCGCGAGGATTCGAGCCGAAACCGGGAATAGAGCGGCGGTCGGTTCTGTCTACAGGGTTGCGCGGCCCAAATCTTCGACGCGAAAGGAGGGTATCGCGAATGTATTTTGCAGATCATTTTCCGCCGTTCAGTTACTCTCAAGGTGGGTCGGCTTGTCGGATTGGCCGGGACCGAAAGCAGCGTTCGGGGAAGAGACACCCCCTCCCCCCCATATTTATTGTGGAACTGTGAAACTGTGGTGAAATTGCGCAGCGTTCATGCGATTGCCCTGATAACAGAAGGTGTTCGTGCTGCCGCTCAACTGCGTTCCGCTGGAAAGCTGCCCACCAGTTCTCCGGCTGAGACGTGCTGACCGGCCAGCACGATGGCGTGGCTCGCAATCCTGGCCGCGGGGCCGATAACGGTGGACACCAGCGTGACCTCGCCGAAGTTATGGGCAGCGTGGCTGTGCGAATAAATGCGGGCGAACGAGCCGATGACTGCTCCCTTGCCGATGGTGATGCCGCCGCGATCATTCAGCAGGGCGCGCTGGCGTATCGTGACGCCTTCCTCGATGCTCAGGTTGTAGCCGAATGTCAGATCAACGCCGTGGAATATTTTGACTCCCGCGCCGATGCGGGCGAAGATGTGCCGGCCCAGCATGGAACGGAAACGCACGCCTAGCCAGTGGTTGGTCCCGATGGGCGAACGGTCGAACATCTGCCAAAACCACAGCAACGGCTTGCGCCGGGCGAATTGTTCAGTATCGACGTCGGGAAAATGCTCAGCTTCGAGCGTCACGTTCTCTGGGTCCAGCGAGAGGCCGACGACATTGCCGGGTAACTCGGAGGTGAGCGTTAGGTTGAGCTTGCCTCCGTGCGGACGGCCCAGGAAGAGCTGGTAAAGCTGGTCGCGCACAATCTCCGCGCGCCGCTCTGGAGCTTGGTGGCGCGTGAATTCATCATCGAGAAATTGAATCCAGCGGCGGTAAACTTCTTCGGCTTCGGGCGCGGGATGCGGGGCGTTGTTGGGAGAGTTTGTCATACGAATTGGAAGATACAACATCAGGGCGGGGTGCGGCGAGAGGGGGTGTTCCGAGGGTGGGCCGGCTTCCGGTCGTCCATATTCCAATAAGTCAACTGGTGATTCCGGCTTCTGACCGGCCTCATATCAATCAGTGCGCTGTGATCTATCTTGCTCAGACGATAATGATCCACGCCGTTAGGGTGAACAGTCTGGGGTGCTTGAAGAAGGCCCCACAAAGCAAGGAGAATTCATGACTGGACTTAGGCTTGTTGTATTAGCGGCATTTGCCGGATGCTTGATGATAGCAACCGCTCCGAAAGCGGCGGCTCAGATAGCTGTGGAAATTGGAGCTGCGCCCGATTGCCCATATGGGTACTATGATGCCGCCCCTTATGACTGTGCTCCGTACGGCTACTACGGCCCGGAATGGTTTTCCGGTGGCATCTTCATTGGTACCGGCCGGTGGTTTCATGGCCCTGACAACTTTCGCGGCCATGTAAATAACCGCTATCACCCCGAGCATGGCTATAACGGCCCAAGGCCGCAACACGGCGAGCGGCCCGAGCCATCAAAGCGTCTCGATAAGGTTTCCCATTTCAAAGGAAATGAATATCGGGACGGGCGCGGCCACGTATCCGAAGGCAAACGTTAAGAGCAGCCATGTGAATAACTCAATAACTGGAAGAAATCGGCTCAGGGTGGTTAATCAACAAAATAAAAACTAACTCGAGAGGTATCTCGCATGACCGCCCTGGATCCGAAATTGAGGTCTCATTCTATCTTGCTCCGCTTGGCCCGGCAGCATCTTTAGGACCCAGCAAAATCTGCACACCTACATAGGCAATCCAATTCGGCTCGCTGTTCTGTCGCGTGACCGCTTGAATGCCGCGTCCACCCATGAAGAGCAAACGCAAATGACCGCTGTGATCGAGCGTTTGCCGGCCGCCTACATCCAGCGTAAACTCGCGTTGCTTGGGGGCCGTATCGATGCGGTTCGCGTCTTGTAAGTTGTAGATCTCTGCGTACAGTTCCAGCCGCTCGCTGAATTCGTGACCCGCTATTAGTCCGCGTCCCCAGCGGCTGGGAACCAGTTTGTTGCCGAACCAATGGCCTACCTCGCCGTCAAAGCCTATCGGCCCGAGCTTGGCGGTGAACTCCATTGGTAGATAGTATTGCGGCCCGTTCTCGACGATCCCGCGGCGCACGGCGCTGGTGGGATTGTTGATGGAAGCCTGCGGATAAGTGCCCAGCGAAAAATCCATGTTTTCGTCGGACCTCGTCTCACCGGCGCGATGATGCTCGTAGGGTCTCCACTTCACGCCCAGCAGCGACTCACCCAGCCCGGCGCGTGTAGTGTTGTTTTGGTCGGTGGCTGCGGCCAGAGGCAATTCGTACTTGAGTTGGATGCGGTCGCCCCAGCCATAATTCATGTCAATGTCAGGCAATTGGTAGTAAGCCAAACCGGGATTGTGATCCGCGATCCAACCAAGGTTGATCTCCCAATGTCGATTGCCGGGCGTGCCGGGATCGTCGGTGATAAAGGGCGGACCGCCCTGCGCGTAGGCCACGCAAGCCGTCGCAAAGAACACGAGAGACAGAACGAGCTGAAAAAATCTACGCATTCAAAAATTAGAACTCCAACAGGAAAATAAAAGTCGCGAAAAAGTTGGACTTACCTTCGATTAAGGTAACATCTTGTCCACGAAACAATGCTTAGAATGTTACTTGTGGAGACAACAATCATTGACGGTGTGATGGTTTCCCGGATTGAATTAGCACTTGGATGATCGGTCAGTTCCAGCTGCATCGACATAAAGCATGCCATTGTCGAAAAAATAATAGCCTATGGAATACAACGCAGAGTTATAAGCACTTCGAAGTTATAAGCGGCGAGTCGAGTATTGGGATTGGTTCTCCGATCATTGCGGGCAAGCCGCGGTCGACTGTCGAATTACAAGCTCCGGCTCGATTGATATTCGGCGTGGCTCCAATTTTGCATCTTCGATACTGGCCAATATCTCCGAGGCGGCTAACATGCCCATTCGTATCAAAGGCTGTCGGACAGTCGTGAGGGCCGGCTGGACTATGGTTGCCGCTTGAATATCGTCGAATCCAACCACGGAGATCTCTTCTGGAATCCGCTTTCCTGCGTCGCGAAAAGCATGGATGGCGCCTATGGCCGACAGGTCGTTGAATGCCAACAGGGCGGTAAATCTTTGGGGCGCTTTGAGCAGCCGCTTGCCCGCGATATATCCCTCACGAAGGGGGTTCAGCCCATCGTCGATGCGTTTCAATTGAATTACATTTTCCTTGTAGATGCGCAGGCTCAGTCCTTGCGCGGCCTTCACGCAGGCGGCCCAGCGCGATTCAGCATCGCTCGATTGCGTGTGCCCTTTGAGAAAGGCTATCTTCCGGTGTCCAAGCGCATGCAAGTGTTCGAGCGCCAAACGGATCCCATATGCGTTATCCACCGTGATGTGAGTCAACGGAAAATCGTATTCCAAACTTCCGATGGAAACCAGCGGAAGATCCGGCACTGTCTCGGCGGGCGTATTGATCAGGATCACACCCTCAGCGCCGCGTTCGGCAAAGACCTCCAGCCGCTGCCGGATAAGATCGTGATTCCAGTGATGGCTGGAGACGAAATAGAGGTAGTCGCGCTCAATCAGTAGCCGCTCGATGCCGTTGAGAATTTCCGCATCGTAACCTTCGCCAAGGTCGGGAGAGAGAATGCCCACCATGTGGCTGCGCTTGTTATTGAGCATGCGCGCGAAATAGTTGGCCTTGTAATGAAGTTCGGCGGCGGCCTTCAGTACTCGTGCACGGGTTTCCTGGGTGAGCCCCTGAGCCACGGGGGAATTGTTGAGCACTAGGGAAACAGTAGTGCGCGAAAGCCCGAGGTAGGCAGCCAAGCCCTTTAAACTAATTGGCTTAGACTGGTCTATTGTGGGCGGAATTGGACTTCCGGCACGAGGTTTGGATTTGCGCACAAAGCGATGGTATCAAAAAACACTTGACATGCGCATGATCAAAACACTAAAGTGTCAACGAAATTTAACCCGGGCTATTAAACCGGTTCTAAAACCGGTTGAACTCCACCAAAAGCGTCCGCCGACTCGACAAGAGGGCCGAAGTTGGATTGGGCGCGCATAACCGCCGTACGTTCTGTGCGGTCTTACGGAGGACTTCCATGACGCCAAAGAAAATCTTGGCCATATCAGTATTGATTGCGCTGACCATCGCGGTGCCCATGTTTGCGCAATCGGACCGCGCCACCATCGTTGGCACGGTCAAGGACTCATCGTCGGCAGTGATGCCCGGCGTGCGGGTTCGCATAACCAATGAGGGCACCAACGAGATTCAGACCGCAACCACGGACAGCAGCGGTTTTTATCGGGTTGGCAACCTCCCTATTGGCAGCTATGCCGTCAGCTTCTCCATGAGCGGATTCAAGACTCTGGATCACAATGGCATTACGTTGCTGATCAGCCAGGTCGCGGAGATAAACGCCACACTTCAGGTTGGAGGCATGTCGGAAACCGTGGAAGTAACCAGTGCGTCTCCGATTTTGCAGACCGAGGATTCCCACGTCTCTGCTAACTTGAACGCCGAAGCGGTGAGCGAGCTTCCCTTGAACGTACAGGGCAGCCGCAATCTCTCTAACTTCATCTTCGCTTACGTTCCAGGCGCCGAAGGCAGCGACTACGGCTCGCACATCAACGGCGGCATGGCGCTGACCAAGGAAGTGCTGATTGACGGCACCTCGGCGGTTTCGCAGTTAGGCGGCTACATCAGCGAGTCGCAGCCCCCCATGGAATCCGTCCAGGAGTATGAAGTAGATACAGTGGGTATCAGCGCGGACTCGGGCCGCAGCGGTGGCGGTGTCTTCAAGTATGAACTAAAGTCCGGCACCAACAAGATTCATGGCTCGGCTTTCGGTTTCATGCACTCGACAAATCTGGATGCCTTGAGCGCCTCGGCCAAATTTGCGGCCACGACTGCTCCCAATCCCGTATCCATGGCGGCCGATTTGGCCTTGAACGAATCGCTCTCCGACTGGGGCGGCAGCTTTGGCGGCGCGATCAAGAAGGACAAGCTGTTTTACTACGGTGCCTTTGAGCGCTATATGCAGGCAAATTGGCTTTTGGGCGCTCCTTCGCGGGTTGTTCCTACCGACGGCTCTGTGGTCGGAGGTGTAACTACGGCTGACATGCTCGGTGTGACCGGGACAGGCTATGCCGACCTAAGTCCGATGCTGACGAAAAGCAATGTGGTTGGTTCCGCAGTGCCGGTAGATAACACGGGCAAATGTCTCGTGGGCGCTGCAGCCATTTCAGTCTATCAGGGCGCCATATATTCTCCGGGAACCGGTTGCGTCTTTAACAACAACCAGATTCCTGTCGGCATGATCAGCAAAGTTTCACAGCGGATCATTCAGCTTTACCACCAGTACTACAAGCCAGCAACGGCTCTGACGGCCAACAATGCCGGTCCGGCCTATAATCCAGATCCCTGGTTCCACAACACGCAGAGCAGCGTGAAGATGGACTATAATGCGAGCGCGAAACAGCACATCGCCGGGTCGTTTTATTGGGACGACTATCCGCGAATCAATGCCGACCAGGGCGGCGCGTGGTCGGGCACAGCCCCCTATGGCGGCGCGTTGGCCAACTCCTACTGGCACAATACAACTGCGCCGGGCGCTCGCTTAAGCGATACGATTACCATCTCGCCAACCCTGCTAAACACTGTTTATGCAACCTTCAACCGCTTTCGCAACCCAAGCATTGCGACTTCCGAGTCAGGCAAATGGGACAGTGCGTTGGGATTGGCGTCCGGTGTAACGGAAGCCGCGGGCAACTTCCCGCTGATCTACTTTGAAACCGGCGAGTACACCAATGGCGCGAATTACCAGAACGGCTGGAATTTCTCAAATATAGGCAGTCAGTTCAACGACTACTATGCCGGCAATACCTTCATCTACAGCGATGAACTGGCTTGGAGCCATCATCACCACAATGTGAAGTTGGGCGCAGAGTTTCGAGCCATGCAGTTCAACTATCACACGGATGTAGGGACATTCATGGGCGGCTATCCCGTCATCTTCGATCCGTCCACGACAGCTGGCACGGGTTGGCAGGTTACCGGAAATGCCTTTGCCAGCTTCCTGCTGGGCGATGTCTTCAACGCCGAAAGCAACAATCCAGACAATGAATACGGACGGCGCAAGGCCTTTTCGGTCTATGCCAGTGACGACATCCGTGTAAGTTCACGGCTGACTATGAACCTTAGCCTGCGCTGGGATTTCAACAATCCCTACAAGGAAAAGTACGGCCACTGGTCGAGCTTTGAACTTGACGACTTCAACAAGTCGTCTGGATTTATGGGCACGTATGAGTTTCTGCACAACGGCAGCCAAAGCTTCGAGCGCCGTCAGGACTACTACAACTACTCACCGCATATCGGCGCGGCCTACAAGCTGACGGAAAAGACCGTGGCGCGCGCCAACGGCAGCATTTTCTTTGCGCCTCTGAACATGAATACCTGGGGCGGCGTTCCCTATCAACAAGCTGGCGATATAGGCTTCCATGACGTTACCCAGGAAGCCAACTTCAATTGGGATAACGGGTACAGTCCGACACTCGTGACCCCGCAGTCTACTGGAGCGCAAAGCCCGAATCTGATCACCTCCGACGTGGTCAGCATTGATCCACGCTCGCTGACGCCAGGCAATACATGGCAATACAGCGTAGGCTTACAGCGCGAGCTAGATCATGTAACCAAGCTGGATGTGAACTGGATTCAAAGCTGGAGCACTCACCTGCAAAGCGGGTTCTTCCAACATGATCAACCGAAGATTTCCGACTACCAGAACTACATTGCGACGGGGGCATTTCCAAACGGCTTCACGATGGCAAATTTCTGCAGCGACTTCCCAACCACGTGTGGCGATACCTGGTGGGCTGGACTGACTCCCTACCCGCAGGTTTTTGGCGGGTATACTGGTCCGCTGCTCTCAGTGGGATCGCCGCTGGGCAACGCCGACTACAAGAGCCTCCAGTTCAGCGCTACACGGCGCTCCGCAAATGGACTGTCGTTGCAGATGAGCTATAACTGGTCGCGCACTCACGGCGATATCGACTCCGATTTCCAGGAGCCATGGTGGACCGGCTCGCTGCAGAACACTTATGACCTGAAGGACGAGGCCAAGAACATCTCCGATTTCGATGTGACGCATATCGTCAAGGGATATGTGATCTATAACATGCCCTTTGGCCGGGGTAGGCAGCTGTTAGCCAATGCCAGCCCGCTGGCGGATGCTTTCATCGGCGGATGGAGCCTGGATGGCGACGTCCACTATAACACCGGCTCGCCTATCTCCGTCCATTCCAGCAATTCCATCCCTGGATTCAACTCGATCTACGTCGACCTGGTTCCGAATTGCAAGCTAACTCTCGGAAAACCAAAGCTCAACCAGCCTTGGCTGAATCCAGCCTGCTTTCAGAATCCATCTCCAACCCAACTCGGCACCGCTGGCAACTATCAGTCGCAGGTGCGCAATCCTGGTTTTGCTACTGAGGACCTTGGCTTACACAAAAGCTTAGCGATGGGCGCAGACGGGCGGTACAACCTGACCCTACGCATTGAGTTCTTCAACTTATTCAACCGCGATGCATTGGCCGGTCCAGACACGGGGTTGAACGATACGAAGACAGTGGGATCGACACAAATTAACGATTTTGGTTACATCAACGGCTACGGCGGTATCGGCGGGCGCGTCGGGCAGTTTGGCGCGCGCCTAACCTTCTAACTCAACCAATAAATCGCTTCGGGCAGCCGCGGTCCGGCTGCCCGGAGTTTCACCGAACACTTCTGCACCCATGGTCGGCCCTGCAAACTTACGCCGGCAACAAGGATGGATAATACAAGTCGAAGGGAAGATCAATCGTATGGCAGATTTTATGAAGTCGAAACTATCCTGTGCGCTGTGTGTAACCATCGCTTTCCTCGCTGGCTGCGGCGGAGGAGGTGGAACGACCCCTGTTACCAGCCCGCAGACGGCCGCGCCTACTATCTCCACGACTGCAGCACAGAGCGGCGCCGTGGTGGTGAGCTTGGCCACAAGCACCTCCGGAGCAACTATCTACTATACGGTGGATAGTTCCACACCAAGCACATCTTCGCAAATCTACGAGGCGCCGTTTCTGGTGGCTTCTAACCTGACTATCAAGGCCATAGCTGCGGTTACGGGCGATACGAATAGCAGCGTTACTAGCCAGAGTTTTACGCCTAACATCGCCTCCGGGACATTGGTGTGGTCCGACGAGTTCGCTAACTCGACTGGCGCTAATGCGCAACCCAACCCGTTGGTGTGGACCTATGACACCGGCAACGGCGGCTTCGGGAATGGCGAGCTAGAAGACTACTGTGCATGGGGCTCTTCCACATCTCCATGCAGCACAGCGAGTCCGAACGCCTATGTGGGCACCGATGGCTACTTGCATATCGTGGCTGAACAACCCTCGTCCGGCGTGTACACTTCGGCGCGGCTGAAGACCGAGGGCCTGTTTAGCTTCCAATATGGGCGAATTGAAGTTAGAGCCCAGGTGCCGGAGGCGCAGGGCTTTTGGCCGGCGTTCTGGCTGATGGGTAACAATATCGATACAGTCGATTGGCCGGCTTGCGGTGAGATGGATGTATTGGAGCGGGTTAACGCAGCGGGAACGCCGGACTGGAACGCCGGATCGATTCACGGCACTGGCTTCACTGGCGGTAATCTGGGCACCACTTACGACTTTCCCAGCGGAGAGACAGCGGCAACGTGGCACACCTACGGCATGATCTGGAGCAAGGGTAGCGTGGCGTATTACATAGACGACCCCACTCAGCCTTACGCCACCTATACGCCATCGAGCATCAGCGGCTTCAGCGGCGCGGTCTGGCCCTTCGATACCGGAAGTAACTTCATCATTCTCAATCTGGCTGTCGGTGGCTCCTGGCCCGGAAACCCCAATTCCAGTACTCCGTTCCCTTCGACAATGCTTGTCGACTACGTGCGGGTGTACACCAATTAAGAGGTTAGATCTATTACACCCGGCGCCTCACGGCATACCGGAACGGCGAGGCGCGCGTGAACGAAACAAAAACGATGGTTCAGTTGGCAGACAGAATTTCTCTCAAGGAAAAGATCGGATACTCCCTGGGAGATGCGGCGTCGAATTTCTATTGGAAGACCTTCGAGTTCTTCCTGATGATCTTCTACACCGACGTCTTCGGCATCTCTGCCGCAGCGCTGGGCACTATGCTGTTGGTCACGCGCCTGGCTGACGCTGTGGCGGATCCTGTGATGGGCTCGATCGCCGACCGCACCAAGACGCGCTGGGGACATTTCCGACCCTATCTCTTGTGGGGCGCGATTCCGTTTGCGGTAGCGGGTGTGTTGACTTTCACTACTCCGAATCTGGGCGGCGGAGCCAAGCTCGTGTACGCCTACATAACCTACAGCTCACTGATGTTCATCTACACGGCGGTAAACATTCCTTACAGCGCGCTGATGGGAGTGATTTCGCCTAATTCGCTGGAGCGTACCTCAATCTCCTCGATTCGATTTATCGGCGCCTTTACTGCCGGGATACTGGTTCAGTACTTCACCTTGCCACTGGTCAAGTTTCTGGGCCGCGGAAGCGAAACACGCGGCTGGCAGTTGACTATGGTGCTGTATGGCGCATGCGCTATTGTTTTGCTGATCATGTGTTTCACCAGCACGCGCGAGCGTGTGACGCCGCCTCCGCAGCAGAAGTCGGATCTACAGGGCGATTTGGCCGCCTTGTTCACCAGCCGTCCTTGGCTGGTTCTGGTGGGCGTGATGCTGTTGGTGCTGGCCGCATTCGCCGTCAAAGGTTCCGACTCGGCCTACTACTTCAAGTACTTTGTCAAGAACGAGAGGCTTCTTCCGCCGTTTCTTGTCTCAAACGGCCTGGCATTCGTAGCGGCGGTTTCCATTGCCTCGTGGCTGGCAAAGATCTTCGGCAAGAAGGCGCTGTTTATGTTCGCCCTCGGCGCGGGCGGGCTGGTCGTCGCAGGATTTTGGCTGGCCAGACCCACCGATATCCGGCTCATGTTCGAACTGCAGATTCTCTCCAGCTTCGTTCTCGGCTTCAACTCGCCGCTGGTTTTCGCCATGTTCGCGGATGTGGCCGACGAAGCGGAGTGGCGCCTTGGCCGGCGCAATACCGGCCTAGTCTTTGCCTCGGCCATCTTTGCCACCAAGGCAGGCTGGGCGCTTGGCGCGTGGATATTCGGGCTGATTCTCACCTATTTCGGATATGCGGCGAACGTGGAGCAAACCAGCCGATCGCTGACTGGCATCCTTCTTTCCACCAGTTGGATTCCATGCATCATGCTGGTCGCGGCTTCCGCCTTGATGGTGTTTTATCCCCTCAGCGAATCCATGATGGTGAAGATTGAAAAAGAACTGAAGGAGCGGCGGGGAGAGATTGAGTTATGAAGAACGACTTATGGAAGACAGCCTTTCTTTGCGTTTTTGTATTCGGGTTGCTGACTTCGGCGGCGGCCGCCGCGCGAAAGCCCGATCTGACCTTGCAGCAATGGAACGGGAACGCCATTGACTAGTAGAACTCCGGTGTGGCTGGCGCCGGATAAGTAAATCAATGAGAATTGACAGCCGATAGCGAGTAGGAAGTCAGTAAGTTGTCGGTTCAATCAAACACGAGATCCAATCCCAATGATTCACAGAGGGAGAAGGATCCAAATCAGAGGCTGTTCAATGAGCACGGCATTTGTGAGAGAAACTCCCCTCGATCATGGCACCGGAACAGTTGAGGGAGGTCTGGTTGAAATCGGTGGTGAGCGTTTCTACCGCATCATTCACTATGACGCGATGCCGCCGTTTCTTATGAGTATTGTCGGCGACTCGGACCATTGGATGTTTGTCTCTTCGACTGGCGCTCTCACCGCTGGCCGCAAGAACCCCGATCGTGCTCTGTTTCCTTATTACACCGAAGACCACATCCACGACAGCCAGGATCAGACCGGCGGCAAGACCATACTGCGGGTTGCTCGTGCTGGGCGCAGCGCTCTGTGGGAGCCTTTCTCGCAACGTTATGAAGGTCTGTATCGAGTTACCCGAAGCCTCATGAAGAGCGTCTACAGCAACAAGCTCATCTTTGAGGAAGTTAACCACGACCTAGGCTTGTCCTTTTCGTATAGGTGGATGTTGAGCGACCGTTTCGGCTTCGTGCGACGAGCGACCTTAGTCAACCTGAACGCAGAGCCAACCGAAATCGATCTTCTGGACGGCATCCAGAACCTAATGCCGGCCGGGCTCACGCGTCGTTTCCAACTCGAGTACAGTATTTTGGCCGATGGCTACAAGGAGAACGAGCTGGATTCGACAACGGGTCTAGGTCTCTTCAAACTCAGTTCTGTTCCAGCCGACCGTCCAGAGCCAAATGAGTCGCTGCGTGTGACGACTGTCTGGTCGGAGGGCATTGATTCCGCGCGCCGTCTTTTGTGCCCGGCCCAGGTCGATCGATTTCGGCGAGGCGAGACGGTGGAAGAGGAAGAACTGATTCGTGGTCGCCGCGGTGCTTATTTCATCAACACCCGCCTGACGCTGCCTGCGGGCGGCCGTAAAGAATGGAGTATGGCGGCGGAGGTTGAACAGGATGCTGCCAACGTCGCTGCTCTTGTGAATATTCTCAAGTCTGGCGGAAATCTGCGCGCGCAACTTGACGAGGATGTCGAACGCGGGACAACGAACCTCGTGCGCATTGTGGCTGCTGCCGACGGTCTCCAATGCACGGGCGACGATCTCAGCTCGGACCGGCATCTTTCCAACGTGCTGTTCAACATCATGCGCGGCGGAATACCCGAAGATGGATACCAGATTTCCCGAGCGGACTTCAAGGCGTTTATCGGCAAAGCGAGCCGTGCCGTGGCAGAGAGGGAACGCGCCTTTCTTGACGCGCTGCCGGAATTCATGCCACATGGCCGCCTCCTCGCGCTGGCTCGTGCACAAGACGACCCGG
Source organism: Occallatibacter sp. (assembly GCA_049518535.1). Classification (GTDB taxonomy): domain Bacteria; phylum Acidobacteriota; class Terriglobia; order Terriglobales; family Acidobacteriaceae; genus Telmatobacter. Next base: position 63,059 of record JBEKRS010000015.1, read on the forward strand.
ACCTGGAGCGGCTGGCGCACGAGTATCTGCCCTTGACTTTCAGCCGTTGTCACGGCGATCCAAGCCGCCCCTGGAACATCTTTGCCATCGAGGTCAAGAACGACCAAGGCGAAAGGATATTGAACTATCAAGGAAACTGGCGAGACATCTTTCAGAACTGGGAGGCGCTCGTGCTGTCCTTTCCCGGCTACGTCGAGAGCATGATCTTCAAGTTTGTAGACTCTTCGACCGCGGATGGCCACAATCCCTATCGCATCATGCGCGACGGCTACGACTGGGAAGTGCTCGACCCGAATGATGCGTGGTCTTACATCGGCTATTGGGGCGATCACCAGGTGGCCTACCTTTTGAAGCTGCTCGAAGTCTCGGCGCGCTATCATCCTGGCACTCTCGCGGACCTGCTGACCCACCGCGTTTTCACCTATGCCAACGTTCCTTATCGCGTCAAGCCATATAAAGCGCTACTCGAAGATCCACGCAACACCATCGACTTTGACGCCGCTCTGCATGACGAGATTCACCGCAGAGTGGAGTCGATGGGTGCAGATGGCAAAGCGCTGCCCGGCACGGACGGCACGCCCTATCGCGCGAACCTGGCCGAAAAGCTTCTAATCCTGGTGCTGGCCCGGCTGTTCAATTTCATTCCAGAGGCTGGACTATGGATGAACACACAGCGGCCTGAGTGGAACGACGCTAACAACGCTCTGGTCGGCTTCGGCGTATCGATGGTGACACTTTGCTATCTGCGCCGTTTTTTGTCGTTTTGCAAGGAGTTATTCGGCGACGTGGATATATCCGCGATCGAAGTTTCTGATGAGGTTGCAGAGGCCTTTCACCGGGTGCACGAGACGCTGAAGCATCATGCGAGCCTGCTGGGCGGGCCGATCTCGGACCGGGATCGCAAGGTGGTTCTCGATTCGCTAGGCAGGACGGGAGACGACTATCGGACCCAACTTTACGCCCACGGATTTTCGGGCCGTCAGACGTCGCTCGGCATCGCGGAACTGATCGCTTTCTGCGATGTGGCGCTCAGACACATTGATCACTCGATTCATGCTAACCAGCGGGGGGAGGGCCTATATCACTCGTACAACCTGATGAACGTAGACGGCGACAGGATCGTGATTCGCCGCCTCTATGAAATGCTCGAAGGACAGGTGGCCGTGCTAAGTTCGGGAGCGCTCTCTGCGCGGGAATCGGTTGCGTTGCTCGACGCGCTACACACCAGCCGCCTTTATCGTGCAGATCAGAATAGCTATATTCTCTATCCAGATCGCAAGTTGCCAAGCTTTTTTGAGAAGAACAATATCCCGGCAGCGGCCATTGCAAAATCAAAGTCGTTGGCGGCGATGATCGAATGCGGCGACCGCCGCATCGTGATTCAGGACGTGAACGGCGTAGCGCACTTCAATGCGGCGTTGCGAAACAGCGCGCTGTTGAAAGATGCACTACACGCGCTCGCGCTGTCCGACGAGGAGAACGTGCGCATCCTTGCGTTGTATGAAGAGGTTTTCGATCACCAATCCTTTACAGGCCGTTCTGGCACCTTCTACAAATATGAAGGGCTTGGCTGCATCTACTGGCACATGGTTTCCAAGCTTCTGCTCGCAGTCCAGGAGGTGCTGAACCGGGCCGCGTGCGGGGGAGAGGACGCGGCGCAAGTCGAGCGGCTCATCAGCCACTATCGCGAGATCCGCGAAGGCATCGGGGTCCACAAGTCGCCGAAATTGTACGGCGCAATTCCCATCGATCCTTACTCCCACACACCCGGATTTGCGGGAGCGCAGCAGCCCGGCATGACCGGTCAGGTGAAGGAGGATATCATCTCGCGGCTCGGCGAAATGGGCGTTGCCGTCGAAGGTGGACGGCTCTGCTTCCGAAGCCACTTGGTCAGTAGCGGAGAGTTTCTGCTGGAGGCAAGACGATTCTATTTCTACGATGTCGATGGCCAGCAGAGCATTCTCGATCTCGGCCCCAGGACAATGGCATTCACCACTTGCCAAGTGCCTGTGATCTTCCATCGGGTGGGACCGCGGAGGATCGAGATTACCCGCGATGACAAATCCCGCCACACCGTTGAGTCGCTCGACCTAGACGCCGTTACCAGTGCTGCAATATTCGAGCGCACCGGAGCGGTTCGGCGCCTGGATGTATTCTTCGACTTCGAAGACGGCGTCTGATTTTCTCGAAGCCACGGCGCACCACGAGTAATATCGTTGTGCGCCGAGGAAAACTCAGAAAGAATGCGTTAATCTCTAGTCAAAATCTCTTCATCCGTCTCCAGATGAAAAGCGGAAGAGGTCTCGCGCAGAGCCCAGCCGGCGATCAGCAGACTAGGCGCGAGCATGGGTGCAACATGGCCCAGAGTAGCGAGCGTGGTGTACCGGACATGCTGGTCTGGTTGCGCGGCGCGCGAGATGAGCGCGCAGGGAAAGTCTGGAGGTAGCCCTTCGTCGAGCCATTGCTCTGCCAGCAAGCGCAAATCGCGGCCAGGCATATAAACGACACGGGTTGCGTCTTCCACTTGCGGCAGCGGTGCTTGATTATGCGATTGCGCATGATGACCGGTAGAAAAAATCACATTGGATGCGCTGTTGCGGCTTGTCAGCGAGCATCCCAAGGCGGCGGCGGCGGCGAAGGCGGCAGTGATTCCGGGGACGATCTCAAATGAGATGCCAGCTTCGGCAAGTGCGGCCATCTCCTCGGCGGCGCGGCCGAAGATGAGCGGGTCGCCGCTCTTGAGGCGCACCACTCTCTGCCGAGCGCGAACGCCTTCGATCATCAGCTCGTTGATTTCTTCCTGCGTGATGCTTTTCGTGCCGCAGCGCTTCCCTACGTTGACGATTTCGGTAGCCGGTGAGGCCAGCGCAAGAATCGCTTGGGGAACTAGGTCGTCGTGCAGGATGACGTCCGCTGACTGAATCAGGCGCAACGCCTTGACGGTGAGCAGGTCAGGATCACCGGGGCCGGCTCCGATCAGATAGATTTTTCCGCTGAAGTCGGCAGGCTGTTTGTCGAGCGGTGCAAGAGCCATCTGGCGCGAAGGGCAGTGCGAGGCCGTGCATACCGGGCGTTGCGCAAGTTGATGCAAGAGCAGCCTGCGTGCTTCGCTGCGAGGATGAGTAGCAAGAACTTCGCGACGGAACTGGCCCAGATCTTCAAGCCATGGGCCGAGGTCTTCAGGCAATTGCTCATCGATCTCGCGGCGCAATCGTTGCGCGACGGCGGGACTCTCGCCGGCCGTCGAAATGGCTATCTGCAACGCGCCGCGGCTGACCACCGAACCGAAATAAAAATCGCAATGCGGAGGGTCGTCCACGCTGTTGGCCAAAATGCCGCGCTCGACGGCTCCCCGATAAACAGCGGCATTGACTTCGGCGGAATCAGTGGCGGCGATGACCAGAAAGCTGCCTTCAAGGTCGGCGATTTCAAAGGGTCGCTGAATCCACTCGAGGCGGCCTTCGGTTGCAAGTTGTCGCACTTCCGGCGCCGCTTCAGGCGCGACTACGCTCAGCTGCAAGCCCGCGTTGAGTAGGCTGCCGATCTTCTCCAATGCAACAGTGCCCGCACCGACGACTAATCCGGAACGACCGTCGAGTTTCAGAAAGACGGGCAATAGGTTCATGGAATCCTCATTCGGCCACGCCGTGCGGAACAGGGCCTGCCGGTAAGTCGCGCTCTACGGCCGCTGCCACTTCTCCGGCAAGCTGGGCGCGCAGTTCGTCGTTAGTGTGGCGCAGAAACCATGCACGCAGATTTTCTGCGGGAGAGCGGCTCGCAAGATAGTGGCGAAGCAGACGCTCAATCGCCTCCGGAACCAGCGGCGCGGGACAGCGATAGCCCACCGGCCGGGCGATGGAAGCGTGCTGACCTACCGCGCCACCAAGGCAGAAATAATAAGCATCGGTAAGTTTGCCCTCGTGCTTGATCTTCTTGCCCTCGATGCCGATGTCGGCGATCCAGTGCTGGCCGCAGCTATTAGGACACCCGGTAACATTGAGCCTCAACTGCTGGTCAAACTCCGGTAGGCGCTCTTCAAGTTCATCGACCAGCCAGCGGGTAAAGCCCTTGGTCTCAGTGATGGCCAGTTTGCAGAACTCCGTGCCCGTGCAAGCGACCGCGCCGCGCCAGAAGGAGGAGCCATCAACTTGCAACCCAATCTGGCCCAGTTCCCTCGCCAATTCTGCTGTTTTCTGATTGGGAATGTCGATGAAAAGAAGATTTTGCGAGACAGTGGCGCGCAACGCTCCCGACCCAAAACGTTCGGCAAGCTCAGCTGCCGCCTCTAACTGTTCGCCGCTCATCCGGCCGCGCAGCACCGACGCGCCAACGTAACTCAAGCTAGGCTGGCGCTGCGCATGAATGCCCGCGTGGTCGCGAAAGATGTCGTCGGGAACCAGCTCGGACGCAGCAGGAAGTAGCTTGAAGTCGAGCCGTGATTGCAACTCATCGAGGAAGCTTTCGGCCGTCCAACCTTCCTTAAGGAAAAGGTATTTGAGGCGGGCTTCATTACGGTTTTCTCGCAGCCCTTGCTGCTCGCGGAAGATCTCGGCCACAGCTCGAACCACGCGAACTACCTGGTCGGGAAGGAGAAAGGCATTCAGGCGAACGGCCAAGTGCGGTTCCTTCGAGAGTCCTCCGCCGATGCGCAGCGAGTAGCCGACTTCCCCGTTGTACCTTGCCGCCGTCAGGCCGATGTCGTTTATCTCTGGGTAGGTGCACCAGGATGGGCAACCTGTAACGGAGATCTTGAATTTCCGCGGTAGGTTGTAAAAATCCGGGTTCGCCTTGAGCAGATCCGAAATCTCGAAGGCTAGAGAGGATGAATCGATCAACTCATCGGCTGCTACGCCGGCCAGCGGACAGCCAGTCACATTCCGTACCACATCGCCGCATGCCCCCTTGGGTGAGAGTCCGATGGCATCGAGCGCATCTACAACTTCGGGAAGCGATTCAATGGTGAGCCAGTGAAGTTGAATGTTTTGACGCACAGTAATGTCGGCTAGGTTGCGTGCGTGTTTGCGCGCCAACCCTCCGATTAAGCGAAGTTGTGCGGCGCTGACAATTCCGTTCGGAATGCCAATGCGCATCATGAAGTAATCAGAGGCCAGACCCTCGCCACCTTTGCCGCCGGTGGCACCCACGCCGTCGCCCTGCGTATAAACGCCCCACCATTTGAAGTACATTGCGGCCCACTCTGGCAACACGCTCGAGCGACCCTGGCGGGCAAACGCGCGCACTTCATCAAATGCCGCCCAGGGATTCTTTTCGCGCTTCAGGCGTTCCGCGCGTTGGGCCTTGGTTTCTTTTTCTTGAATAGCTTCTGTCATTTTTCCTCTTCGCAGAAAACAGCAAGCCCGCGACAGCGTTGGCTGAATCGCGGGCACTTGGAAACCGTGGATTCGATCTGAGCTTAGACCAAGGTTACCCGTTCGCCCGAAGCAGGATACAGCGGCGACAACAAAGTTGACCTTGCATAAAAGAATGGTAGGTGCAGGTAAGATGAAAGTCAAGCCGCCAAAAACAGGAGTCCCCGCCGCAGCGCCAAACTTAACTTAGGGGTTTAGCACTTAGAAGTTCTGCGCCATGCCAAGCGCAGAGTCCGCCAAGAATCAATCCCTTGACAAGATTTTCAATGTCGGCTAGGTTTAAAAAACAAGGTAGCGTTAGAAATGCAAACCACCTTCCTCAAAATCGCGTGTTGTTGCTGTCTCCGCTAGCGCCCGCTGGCTCTTTCGTGATTTCGTGTTTTCCAAGATCAAAACTCCCATTGATTTTTCGAGTACATGATGCCCGTTTTTGCACTCATTTCCGGACGATTGCTTGAGAACTCTGACCGCTCTCTGAGCAGGCTGGGCGCGGCTACTTGCTGTCGCTGCCTGTGTTGCGTGCTCATCGTCCGCAGTTAAATTTTTCCATCATCAGCAGAACCAAAACCAAACTCAACGCGCAATCCGGCGCTCTCTCCCTATATGCGGCGGAATCGAATCGAATGGATTGAGGAGGCAGTCATGAGACGCACATTGGTCGAATTCTTTCTCGCTCTCGGCATACCCGTGCAAAGCTGGATTCGCGCCCTGGTATGTGTCTGCCAATGCGCTGAAGATCTTGCATGTTTTCGCCGGGTAAGTCAACCTGCGTTACGTCCTTTCCTGGGTGGGTGATTTTCCAATAAGAATAGTTGGCCATCTGCAGTTTTTGCCGATCTCAATCAACTATTCAAATAGCGCCGGTGGCGAAGTGGCTAACGCGCAGGTCTGCAAAACCTGTATTCGCGGGTTCGAAACCCGCCCGGCGCTCCAATTTTTGCGTGGAATCTAAATCAAACTCTGCGGAGAATGCATATGTCGAACCCGGCCAACTCTTCCCAGCACACGATCTCGCTCGATGCCTATGCTGTCCTGTTAGCGCTTATCTTAGCTTTACTCGTACGACTGAACCTGGTACCGCCAATCAAATGGTGACATCGCTTAACTGCGCGCGAGAGGAGACTCAAATGACCACTTCAGCTATTACTCCGGCTCGGCCCATAACGCTCGTCAGCCACATAGTTGCGCTGATTCCCGGCCTTCTGCTGCTGGCTGCTGTAGGTTATGCGGGAAAGCTCATCGAGCAATCTATCGCTGCCTATACCAAGGCGCACCACATTACATTTCCGAACATTGAATATGTTCTGTGGGCCATTGTTATTGGCCTGATCATCGCCAATACGGCTGGCATTCCGCACATCTTTCAAGCCGGCGTAGCCACTTACGAATTCTGGCTGAAGACGGGAATTGTTCTCCTCGGTTCACGCTTCCTGCTCGGGGATGTACTTCACCTGGGCGGTATTTCGCTCTTGCTGGTCGCAATCGCGATTACACTTTCGCTTACCTTCATGCACATTCTGGGCCGCGCCTTCAGGCTCAAACCGAAGCTCACATCACTGTTAGCGGTTGGATCGTCGATCTGCGGCGTTTCAGCCATCATTGCAGCCAAGCCGGCTATCGATGCCGACGACGAAGATGCGTCATACGCCATCGCAGCTATCCTTGCACTTGGCGCAATCTCGCTCTTTACATTTCCCCTCATTGGCCACTCGCTGCACTTAAGCGACAAGGCTTATGGCTTATGGGCTGGGCTTGCAGTCGACAACACAGCAGAGGCCACTGCGGCCGGCGCGCTCTACTCCGACGCGGCCGGCAAAGTGGCCGTCCTGGCCAAGACTACGCGCAACGCGCTTATCGGCTTCATTGTGCTTGGCTATGCTCTTTATTGGTCATCGCGGGGAGAGGCTCAAAAAGTCGGCAACAAGGCTGCATTCTTATGGAGAAAGTTCCCTAAATTTGTTTTGGGTTTTCTGCTAATCTCACTGCTGGCCACCCTGGGCTTCTTTACCAAGCCGCAACTGACAAGTCTAACCAACCTTTCTCGCTGGGCTTTTCTATTGACCTTTGCCGGGGTTGGTCTTCGAACTGACCTTCGTGAGCTCGTCAAACAAGGATGGAAGCCTTTCGCTGCAGGAGCTATTGGCGAAGTCTTCATTGCGCTGCTAACGCTGGGTCTTGTCTATGGTGCGGACTCATTCCTGCGCCTTTAGATGTGAGGTGAGAGAGACGGAAAAGTCAATAAATTGTTCGATGATCCATGCGCGATCGTCAAAAGTTGTGCTAACTCAAATATCTTGCTACTATAAGCCCATACATGGTTCGCGCCTGCCAAAGTCGCTCTTGTTGTCGCCTGTCGAAAATCTTCGACGGGTGTCTGTATTAGTCTCTGATTCCCTTACGCATTTCATCAGAAGACGCACCCCGAGCTGGACAGCCGGTGCGTGCGAATGGAGCATTGGCCTTCAGCGAACACTCACTGAAAGAGGGTCCAATATGCCCGTCGCTGAAAGCGAAATACCTTTACCAATGTCGGCTGGCAACGCAGCTATTCCGCGCCGCCTGAGCCATCTCCGCCTGCTCGAAGCAGAGAGCATTCATATTCTGCGTGAAGTGGCTTCGGAATTCGAGCGGCCTGTCATGCTGTACTCGGTGGGCAAGGATTCGTCGGTCATGCTGCGGCTGGCACAAAAGGCCTTTTACCCAGCGCCGATTCCATTTCCGCTGCTGCATGTAGACACCGGCTTCAAGTTCGCCGAAATGCTTAGCTTCCGCGATGAGATGGCGCGCTCCGTGGGCGCGGAGCTGCTTGTCTGGCGTAATGAGGCTGCTATTGCCGCGGGAACGAATCCCATCGTACTTGACACCAAGCGTTGCTGCGGACTGCTGAAGACGCAGGCGCTGCTCGATGCGCTTCGCCACTATAACTTCGATGCGGCCTTTGGCGGCGCGCGGCGCGATGAGGAAAAGTCTCGTGCCAAGGAGCGTATCTATTCCTTCCGCGACAGCGCTGGGCAATGGGATCCGAAGAATCAGCGCCCCGAGTTGTGGAATCTCTACAACGCCCGCGTTCATCCCGGCGAGAGCATTCGTGTCTTCCCGCTCTCGAACTGGACGGAGATGGATGTCTGGCAATACATTCACGAGGAGAAGATACCGGTCGTCGATCTCTACTTTGCCAAAGAGCGCCCCATGTACGTGCGCGGCGATGCGCTGCTCCCCATCGAGCAAAGTTTTGTGGCGCGATTGGGCGAACAGCCGCAACTAATTAAGTCGCGGCTGCGCTCGCTCGGATGCAGCCCCTGCACCGGAGCCATTCGCTCGGACGCGGATACCATCCCCGCCATCATCGCGGAACTGCTTTCGTTCCGCTCGTCGGAGCGTGCCAATCGCGTCATCGATCACGATCAGGAAGGTTCGATGGAGATCAAGAAGCGAGAGGGATACTTTTAAATGGCGACATTTGCGGCCCAGGATTTCTCGATCGAAGAATTTATGACCCAGGAGCGCGAAAAGGATTTGCTGCGCTTCTCGACCGCAGGCAGTGTGGACGACGGTAAGTCCACGCTCATCGGTCGCCTGCTCTATGACACGCAGTCAGTCTATGAAGATCAGGTGCGCTCCATCGAAGGCAAGGGAACCACTGCTCCGGGACAAATAGATTTTGCATTGCTCACTGACGGGCTGCGCGCTGAGCGTGAACAGGGCATCACCATTGACGTGGCCTACCGATACTTTTCGACGCCACGGCGTAAATTTATTATCGCCGACACTCCCGGCCATGAGCAGTACACGCGCAATATGGCGACGGGCGCGTCAACGGCCGATGCTGCGGTGGTGCTGATCGACGCGAGCAAGGGTGTTCTGATTCAGTCGCGCCGCCACGCGTACATCGCATCGCTATTGCGCGTGCGCCATGTTCTTGTTGCCGTAAACAAGATGGATCTTATCGGTTACGACGAGTCCAGTTTTCGCGCCATCGAGCGCGACTTCACGCTGCTTCTCGATCAGATCGCAGCCGACACGGGTAACCCCGTCGAGGCTGCTTTCGTTCCGGTCAGCGCGCTTGTTGGGGATAACATCGTGCATAAGTCGAATGCTATGCCGTGGTACCAGGGACCCTCGCTATTGGAAATGCTGGAGTCGCTGCCTTCAGCGCGGGAGACGCGTACGGAGCCTTTCCGTTTTCCCGTACAGCGAGTTCTTCGTCCCGACCACACCTTTCGCGGCTTTGCCGGTCAGGTCGCCTCTGGAACCATTCGTCCAGGAGACGGCGTCACCATACTTCCTTCCGGCAAAAGTGCAGAGGTTGCCCGCATCGTAACTTACGACGGAGACCTTGCCGAGGCTCATGCGCCGCTATCAGTCACGTTAGTTCTCGATCGAGAACTCGACATCAGCCGTGGCGATCTGATTGTTGCCACCGAGGCTCAGGCCATTGTCGCCAAGAGCGCGACGGCCGCATTGGTCTGGATGGATTCGCGGCCGCTCGCGCGCAATCGACGCTATCTGCTTAAGCACACAAGCCAGACCGTACCCGCATTCATTTCATCGCTCGAATATCGAACCAACATCGCCACGCTCAACCACGAGGCCGCCGATACTCTGGAGATGAACGGCGTCGGTGTTGCCTCAATCAATCTGCTGCGTCCGATCGCCGTTGACCTTTACGGAGAAAATCGCTCGACCGGCGCTTTCATTCTGATCGATGCCGAAACCAACGGTACGGTCGCGGCGGGCATGATTACTGCGGCGTCCGCAATTTCACCGGCCGGCGACCACATTCATGCGGACGCATGGGGCCCTGTTACCGCCGGCGAAAGAGCCGCGCGCTGGGGGCACCGTAGCGGCGTTCTCGAATTGAAAGGGCCCGTGGAGTTGATCGACGCGATCGAGCGTTCTCTGTTTTCTATTGGAGTTGCCTCCAATCGTATCGAAACCAACGACGATGCCTTTCTTCTTCATCCCAGTCTGCTGGAAATCGTCACTCGGCTACAAATTCAATCCGGATTGCTGGCACTGGTTGTTACCGCTCAGGAAGGCGATACGCTTATCGCCCGCTCGGATAATCAGGAGCTCACCGTCGCCATAAGCAATCCAATCCACGCCGTCTCTGCTGTTCATCAGCTGTTGTATAGCGTTGGCATCTTTGTTTCTCCGGAAAAGGCTGGCTTGTGATGAGCACAGTGGAAATTCAAACTGCGGTAAACGCCCGCCTGCGCGATGTTCGTTCTGCGCTGGCCCGCGAAATCACTGGCAAACAGGATGTGTGCCTGACGTGCAGCTTTCAAGCTGAAGACGTGCTGTTGACCAAGCTGGCCATTGAGTTGGATGCGACGTTGCCGATTCTCTTTCTCGACACTGGCTATCACTTTCGCGAAACCTATGCTTATCGCGACCGTATTGCGAGCGAGTGGCAATTGAACCTTATTAATCTGCTGCCTGAAAAAACCGTCGCAGAACAGGAGGCCGAGCATGGGCTTCTATATCAATCGGCGCCGGACCAATGTTGCAAACTGCGCAAGGTCGAGCCGCTCTTCAAGGCAGTTTCCGCCTATCGTGTGTGGTTGACGGGTCTGCGACGGGAACAGGCAAAGAGCCGCGTGGCTCTTGAGGAAGCGGCGCTGTTCACGCTTCCCGGCGGCAGGCAGGTGCTGAAGCTGGCGCCACTCGCGGCGTGGACGACGCGCGACGTTTGGTATGCATGCGAAGAGTTGGCTATTCCTCTATTACCGCTCTATGCACGGGGCTACTCCTCGATTGGGTGCGAACCTTGTACAACTCTTCCGCTCGATCCAAACGATCCGCGCTCAGGACGTTGGGCCGGCCGCAAGGTCGAGTGCGGCATCCACATCGAGGCCGCTCCCACGAAATAGGACGGGCAGGGAGACAAGGGAGGCTGAATGCAGTACTTGATCGGATTTGTAATTGCACTCTTTATAGCGCTGACTGGAGTTGGCGCGGGCACAGTTACCGTGCCGGTTTTAGTGCTGTTTCTCGGAGTACCCGCGCCGATCGCCGTGGGAATCGGCCTGATGTTTTCGACGATAGTTAAATTAATTTTGGTTCCAGCGCAAATCATGCGCGGCAACGTAATCTGGCGGACGCTAGGATTCATGCTGCTTGGTGGCGTTCCGGGAGTGATCATCGGTTCGCTGTTTCTGAAACATCTGGTCAACTCCGGATCACAAAATCTGCTGAACGCGCTGCTCGGCGCTGTTCTAATTACCACCGCCGGTTGGCAGCTCATCTATTCCTTCCGCCCAAAGAAGCAGAGTATAGACTCGCGCGACCGCAGTCCCTTGCTTTCGTGGTTGATGCTTCCGGTGGGTGCCGAGGTGGGCTTTTCCTCTGCTGGGGCGGGCGCTTTGGGTAGCACTGCGCTGCTGGGGCTTACTCCCTTGCTCCCGGCGCAAGTGGTCGGAACGGATATTGCTTTTGGTTTAATAGTCTCTCTCATTGGAAGCGGCGCGCATTGGTTCTCACACTCATCCAACACGGACTTGCTGCTGCAACTGATTACGGGGGGCATTGTCGGGGCGATTGGAGGAACCATCCTCGGCACACGCGTTCCGCGCCGGCCGTTGCGCTTCGCACTTCTTGTCTGGTTGCTAATTCTTGGCGTCCAGTTCCTCTTCAATAGCTATCAAGTTTGGACCGCCCCCCACAAAGAAACAGTAAGTCAGTTCCAACCCGTTCATCGAAGCTAGAGCAAAAAAAGACACTTATTTACTGGCTAGACTAAAGACTCCCTTCTTTCTTTGCGCAGGGGGAGCTACCTCCTTGACGCTCCTTTACCAATAGCTATCGCAAACCTCACGGGCATAGCTCGTGTCAACTCGCACACGGCGTGTGTGGGCTGACACGTTCCACGTGGCCCATCTGCGGAATAACTCTTTTATTTTCAACCGATAGAGTTTGGTGCGCCGCTTGCACTTTGTCTGGGCGCAGGCAATCTGGAAAACGAAATCGGGGGACGTAATGAAGGCTCTAATGCTCAGCAAATTGGCGATGGTCGCGGTGGCAGCGATAGTTCTGGCAGTACAGGCAATGGCGCAAACTGCGCCGAAGCGCGTAATCGTAGTTAGTCTTGAAGACCGTAAGCTAGCGCTGGTCGAGGACGGGCATGTGAGGAAGATCTACATCGTCGCGGTGGGCAAGCCATCGACGCCCAGTCCAGTCGGAACCTTCATCATTGAGCGGCGCGCCGCCAACCCAACTTACCACCACAATGGCAAGACCATCTTGCCGGGACCGGGCAATCCGGTGGGCACACGCTGGATGGGACTGAGCATACGCGGATACGGAATTCATGGAACCAACGAACCTAGCTCCATCGGCAAAGCCGTCTCGCATGGATGCATTCGCATGAGCAAGGCTGACCTGGAAGAGTTCTACGAGTTAGTAACTGTGGGCGACACCGTCGAGTTAGTAGGCGAACGCAATGACGAGACGGCAAGACTGTTCGGCGCTGAACAAACGCCAGTCGCTGCCGCCCCGCAGCCAATCCAGACTGCAATGACCACGCCGAATGCGGCTCCGGTGTTGACGCGTGAAGTCAATAGCGACAAGCAAACGGATAAAATCCTGATGGCTTCGCGATAAGTGAGGCTTGAGATGAATCTGCTGATGGAAGCACTGAATGGCTTGGGAGCGGTGCTGCTGCCGGTTGCCGCGGGGCTGCTCTTCGAAGAACTGACTTGTGGGGGACTGGTCCGGCTGCTGCTTGCTCCACGGCCGGAAACCGGGAGACTAGCTGAGCGCAATCACAAAGAAGGGGACGGGCGATGAACGCATTAAAGTTGTTGTTGACAATTGTGGGAGTGCTATTACTGACGACCGCGTTTGGAATTCCACTGTACGGATTCTGGCTTCGCATTCGTATTGCGCGCCGCAAAGCCAGAGGCGAAGAGATCACAACCAGGCCAGGAGAGATCGCATGGCGCGGCCCAGTGGCGTTGGCGCTGGTGGCTTGCCTGCCGCTGCTGGCGGCATCGAGCATCGTGGTGGTGCCAAGCGGAATGGGCGGCGTGCGGATAAGCCAGCTCAGCGGAACGCTGCCGGGAACGCTCTATCCAGGCGTGCACTTTGTTACGCCGCTGGTTGAAAGCGTGGAAACATTTGATCTCCGTGATCATCTCTTCACTGCGGGCATTGTAGAAGAAGGTGCGAAGGCTGGAGCGCAGAAGAATAGCCTCAGCGTGCAGTCGCGCGAAGGCCTCAACATTGGGCTGGCGGTCACGGTGCGCTATCGATTGGACCCTAACAAGCTGGACAGCGTGCAGGCGCATATGCCCCAACCCGTGGACAAGGAGTTAGTTCCTCCAGTGGTAGCGAGTGCGTGGCGCGAGCTGACTCCGGCGTACACCGTGCAAGAAATATTCAGTTCCAAGCGCGAGGAGGTGCGCGAAAAAGCCGCGGCTATCATTACTCGCAAACTGGGAGCAGACGGCATCTTCGTCGAAGAGGTGATGCTCTCGGATATTCAACTGCCCGCCGAGTACGCCAAAGGACTGGAAGGCCTGTTACTGAAAGAGCAGGAGGACGACCAACTCGGAGTAACTACCGACATTCAACAGAAGCAGGTGCGCATTGCCGAGTTGCAGGCGGAAGCCGATGCAGTGCAAAAGGTAAAGCAGGCCGAAGGCGAGGCGCAGTCGCGTGTGGTCGAGGCCAAGGGCGAGGCCGACGCGATGCAGTACACCCTACCGCTCAAGGAAAAACAGATCGAGCAGAGCAAGCTTGAGGCCGAGGCGCACAAGGAGACGACTATCCAGAATGCGGAAGCAGAAGCCGAGGCAAAGGTGATCGACAGCAAGGCCGAGTTACAGCGGCGCAACCTGATGGCCGACGCCGAAGCTAGCCGCGTGCGCCTGATGGCTGCGGCCAACGCTGAGCGCATGACTAGCGAGGCAACGCTATTGAACAAGTCGCCGCTGCTGATTAATAAGATCGTGGCTGAGCGGCTTTCGGACAAGATACAGGTGCTGATGGTGCCATCCGATGGCAAGTTCTTCTTTGCTAACGATGTCTTCAAGAGCATGGCCGCGAGCCCGGTAGTGAAGCAGGAAATGGACAGCGAAACAGAGCCGGAACCTACGTCCGGTCATTGAAAGTTCGCCCATAAATCCGTGTTTTGAAAGGGCACGGCCTACGCTGTGCCCTTTCAAGAGAACCGATCTCCGCTAATTGGACCTGGCTCTTCTTGATAGCTGGCCGGCGCCGAACGATATAATCCGCGCATAGGAAACATTGAAAGAAAGCTGAAGCCAATGAAGCTGATCTGGCTGGTTGCAATGGTTGCAAGTGGATTCACAGGGCTGGCGGCGAGCGCCGCGCCTGCGCCCAGCCCATGGGAACAGCCCACAGCGTCCATGGCTGGGCAGATTGCCGAGATTCTCGGTCCCGGTCAGGCACGGCTGACGATTCGCAACATCTCCACGATTCCCAACGACGAAATCCCGGAAATCAGGCGGCTGCTGGAAGAGGATTTAAAAGCGCATGGTGTGCTGATCGCGGGCACAGAGAGTGCCAACGCAATCCGCATGACTCTGAGCGAGAATCAGCGGGAACGGCTGTGGGTGGCAGAGATTACCGAGGGGAATGAGACGCACGTGGCAATGGTGCAGGCAGAGCTGGGCAGTACACGCCAAGTACAGGCTGGAAGCAGTCTCATACTGCGGAAGCAGACCTTGCTTATCAGCAGCGATGTGTTGCTTGCCACACTGGAGACAGTGGGCGGCCTGGTGGCCATTGAGCCGGAGGACGTTGTGATTTACGGCCATACAGCAGACGGATGGCGACAGCAAAAGCGCGTAGGCATCGGGCAAAAGAAGCCATTGGAGCGAGACCCGCGCGGAATAGTTGTTCCGTCCCCGAGCGGAGATGGCTTCGAGGCCTCAGTCGCGGGAATGAATTGCAGCGGCAGCTACCAACCCGCACAGCCAACAGGCGAATGGACGGTGCGTTGCCGCGAAAGCGACGACCCGTGGCCGATAATGCAGGGGTCTGTCTCGCAGCCTGAAGTTACTAACATCTCTCTCAAAGCTTTTTACAATGCCGCTCGCAATTACTTTACCGGCATTGTTACTCCCAGCCTCGATGTGGACCTGTCCCCGTTCTATTCGGCTGCGATGCTTCCTCGTGTAACTGGAATCGCGTTGGTGATTAACGGCATCGACGGCAAGATTCAAATCGCGGAGCACGGTGTGCTCAAGCCGGTCGCAGGCGCGCGCGACTGGGGCAGCGACATTGCAGCGCTCTCGACGAGATGCGGAGCGGGCACGCAGATTGTGGCTTCGGGCTCAGGGGAAGCTGTAAGCGACAGCTTGCGCGCCTATGAGTTACCCGCGCAGGAGGCTGTTCCCGCAAGTGCTCCCTTGACTATGGAAGGAACAGTAACGTCGCTGTGGACCGCACCGGACTTGAAGAGCGTCTTTGCCGTAGTGCGAAGCCCAACTAATCAGTATGAGGTGGATCGTGTTACGGCAAGTTGTAATTAGCTGTCTGTTAGCCCTTTTGGCGCTGCCCGTCGCGGCACGCACCCGCCCCCACTTTGGCGGTACGCTGCGCGTTGAAATAGAGGAAGACCCGTGGCAACGTCCCAGTGGGCTGGCGCGGCGGCTGGTGCTTGACGGACTAACTCGCATGGGTGCCGATGGAGTCGTGTACCCGGCCCTGGCAATCCAATGGAAATCGGAGAATGAGGGTCATCGCTGGGAATTCCGGCTACGTCCCGGCGTACATTTCCACGACGGCTCGCCACTAACCTCGGTCGCCGTTGTCACTTCGCTGAATATTATTTGCGACGCTAACTGCCCATGGACGGCGATTCATGCCGTTGGTCCGTCGGTCGTATTTACCGGCGACTCGCCAATGCCCAACCTGCCGGCGCTGCTTGCCCGCGATGAATACCTGATCGCCGGCGATGCGGGCGGGAATATCGGAACAGGTCCGTTTCAGTTGAATGGCTTCAACAACGGTGTGTTATCGCTGGCTGCGAACGATAATTGCTGGCAGGGACGACCGTTCCTCGACGTAGTCGAGATTCGCGTACATCGAAACATTCACGATCAATGGCTTGACCTGAGCGTGGGCCGCGCCGATCTGGTCGAGGTTCCAGCTGAGCAATTACGACAGGCCCGCGAGCAGCGGCTCACGGTGCTTCAATCGCCGCTTGCCACGCTGCTGGCGCTCACCGTCGCAAATTCCGGCGTTCTCGGCAATCCCGATCTCCGCGCAGCCATCGCGCTGGCGGTCGATCGCAGTGCGCTCTCGAACGTAGTCTTTCAAAAGCAAGGCGAGATTACGGCCAGCCTGTTGCCTTCGACGCTTACCGGCTACTCGTTTCTTTTTTCTACCGAACGCAACCTCAATAAGTCCCATGAGAAGCATGGAGGGCTAACTCCTCCTCCGCTTATGCTAGCCGCAGAGAGCGGCAGTGCGATGCAGTTAGCGGCCCAGCACATTGCGCTCAACCTGCACGATGCGGGATTCTATGTGCAAGTCGTTGCTGCTGGCGTGGCGCGGTCTGCGGACCTCTCTCTGCGCAGCCTGCCGCTTGAGCAGAACCAGCCTCAGGCAGCGCTGGAGGCGATGCTGCGCGGCGCGGGAGTGCAAGCTCCGGTACTCGAACAAACCCCTGCCGGTCTCTTTCGCGTGGAGCGCGAGTTTCTGGAAACGCATACGCTGATTCCTTTGCTCTATCTTCCGCGCGCCTACGCTATTAGTGGACGCGTTCGTGATCTGCGCCTAAGCATGGACGGTACTCCGCTATTGGCCGACGCATCGCTTCAGGACGCGCCATGAACCTGCGACAAAAACTTCTGCTGCTGCTCTCGCTCACCGTTGCGGTCGTCGTGGCCGCGGTGGCGTGGACCGTGCTTGTGCGCATCCGGCAAGTCTTCGAGCAGCGCGACCAGCAAGAGACGGCGCTCTTTGTCAGCCAATTCCAGCGCGAGTTTCAGCACCGCTCGGCTGAAGTAGCAGCAGCGGTTGACCGTATGGCTGCAAGCGAACGCGTGCGAAGCATGGCCTTTGCTCTGACGCAATCCGGTGACTCGTCGCTGTACGTCACCGAAGCACAGATGTTGGCGCAGGAATCACAGCTCGACTTTTTTGAAATCGTCGGCCCCGATGGCAACGTGGTCAGCTCGGCGCAGTGGCCGGCGCGCTTCGGTTATCCGGAGCCCGCCGTAACTCAGACTTCTGCGACGTTTCTCAAACGCGAAGAGCTACCCGACGGCAGCGCTGCACTGGGCCTTTTTGCCGTGCGCACTGTAAACCGGGCTGAGCCGGGTGTGGAGAAGACGGTCCGGTTGATTGGCGGCAAAAGATTGGACGAAGATTTTCTGGCCGACCTGCCCATCGCGCCGGGCATGCAGATTGGCCTCTACAGCGATGCCGCGCCGACAGCGGGAACGCCAGCTGCATTCGATCCGAAGCTGCTTGTCGCTGCCACCGGTGAAATCGCGAATGCGGCCAGTTATCAATCTCTAATCGACACCGCGCGCGCGCACGGCCAGCAGACGAGCGGGATTATTTATCTCAGCGGCAGGCGCGAAGACAGCGTGAACGCAACGGCGATTCCGCTCAAAAGCGATGCAGGCGATGTACTTGCAGTGCTCACAGTAGCCATCTCGCGCAGTGGCATGGTCGAGGCGCAGCAACACATTCGCGCCATCGCCTATGGAGTCGCAGCTGGCGGAATTCTGCTCGCAATTCTAGCTAGCTTGTGGATTGCTGCACGAGTCTCGCGACCTATCGAACGGTTGGCGCGCGCCGCCGAAGAGGTTGCCAGTGGTAACTGGGAGACGACCGTGCCGGAACGTAAGAGGATCCGTGGCCGCGACGAGATAGATGTTCTGGCGCGCGGCTTTAATCACATGACCGCACAACTGGCCAGTCAACGGGAGCGCTTGGTGCAGAGCGAGCGTGTGGCCGCATGGCGCGAACTGGCACGGCGACTTGCGCACGAACTGAAGAACCCGCTCTTTCCGCTGCAACTGACAGTTGAAAATCTTGTGCGGGCGCGCGCGCTTTCTGAAGCGGAGTTCGATGAAGTATTCCGCGAGAGCACACAAACACTCAGCATGGAGATTGCCAACCTCAAAACCATCATTGGCCGTTTCAGCGACTTCAGCAAAATGCCCAAGCCAGAGTTGGAACGTTTCGACGCAAGAGATGCAATCGAACGCGTGCGCGCCCTATACGAAGCGGCTGGCCAGCATCAAGAAAAGATCCGCTTCGAGGTTGAACTCTCCGCCCAACCCATGCCGCTTGACGCCGATCCAGAACTGCTGCACCGTGCGCTATCTAATCTGGTCCTCAATGCAATGGATGCGATGCCAGAAGGCGGCACGTTAACTCTCTCCGCCAAGCCGCGCGGCGATCAAGTGGAAATCCGCATCGCCGATACCGGGGCGGGCCTCGCTCCAGAAGAGTGCGAGCGGCTGTTCACTCCCTATTACACCACCAAGCAGCATGGAACAGGCCTGGGTCTGGCCATCGTTCAATCGGTAGTTGCCGACCACGCAGGAACTATTACAGTCGAAAACCGGTCCGGCGGCGGCGCTGAATTTATAATTGCGCTGCCCAAAGCGAGCGAGACGACATCATGACCGCCAAAGCAAAAATTCTTATTGTCGATGACGAAGCCAATACGCTAGCTTCGCTCTCACGCGCCTTCCGTCTTGCCGGCCACGACGCCGTCGTCTGCGACAATGCGGCGCGCGCTCTGGAACTTGCGCGCACGCAGCCCTTCGACCTGATCCTCAGTGACGTTGTGATGCCTCACCGCGACGGACTCGCACTGCTCGAAGACCTGAAGAATGCCGATGTCGCCGCGCCAGTGGTGATGATGAGCGGGCAGGCGCATATTGAAATGGCAGTGAAGGCCACGCGGCTTGGCGCTCTGGACTTTCTCGAAAAGCCGCTCTCCACCGAAAAGTTGTTGGTCACCGTAGAGAATGCGCTCAAGCTCACTCGCCTTGAAACCGAGAATCAGGATCTGCGCAGCCGCGTCGGCAAGCACACTTTGGTTTTTACCGGCGAGACCATGCGCCGTGTGATGGCGCAGATTGAGCGCGTGGCTGCCAGTGAAACGCGTATCTGCATCTACGGGGAGACCGGCACTGGCAAGGAGCTCGCCGCGCGCACAGTGCATGAGAAAAGCAACCGCGCAGCAGGTCCATTTGTCACGTTGAACTGTGCGGCAGTTCCAGCAGAACTAATCGAGAGTGAGCTCTTCGGTCATGAGAAAGGGTCCTTCACCGGAGCGGCCCAGCGCCATACCGGAAAATTTGAGCAGGCTCATCGCGGCACTCTCTTCCTTGATGAGATAGGCGACATGCCGCTTGCAATGCAAGCCAAATTGTTGCGCGTTCTCGAAGAGGGCGAAGTCGAACGCATCGGCTCGGATAAGCCCACCAGCGTCGATGTGCGTGTCGTTGTAGCCACGCATCGCGATCTCGATAAACTCGTGGAGTCCGGCGGCTTTCGGCGCGACCTCTATCATCGCGTCGTTGTTTTCCCTGTCGAATTGCCGCCATTACGCAACCGCCCTGAGGACCTGCCTGCATTGGTCGAGCACTTTGCCCGCGAGGTCAGCGCGCAGAATGGCTGGAAGCCGGTACCATTCGCCGATGAAGCGATTGAAGCGCTCACACTCTACGCGTGGCCGGGAAACATTCGCGAGCTGCGCAATGTGGTGGAGCGGCTCCTGCTGCTGGCCGGTGCCGAGGTCGATGCCGATGCTGTGCAACTCGCGCTGCCCGCCGCTCACTCCTCGCGCAAGTTGGCCAGCACTGGCGTCCCAAACGCTGTAGGTCCGCTGGCCGAGCGAGTCTCGGTCTTTGAACGGAAAGAAGTTCTCGAAGAATTGGAACGCCACAACCGGCACATTACCCAAACCGCCAAGGCTCTAGGACTCGAACGCAGCCACCTTTACAAGAAGTGCCAGCAGTTAGGTATCGATCTCAAGAACCTCGACGAGCACGAGTAATTGGTCGATCTAAGTTCGCCAACTCGCTCGCTGAGAAATTATCTGCAATATTTTGAAAATAAAAAATGGGGGGGAGGGGGGTGGGGTAGGGAGACGCGGGCATGGTGTCCATTTCAGTGGACAGCGGTTAGCGGGCAGTTAAAACCCGCTTTGCCGACTTCTTCTATTGTGCGCGGACGGGAGGTTATTCTGCGCAAGCACCTGCGGCGCGGCCAAGCACCTGCGGTGCGGCCAATTGCTCGCTATTCGCTCGCGGGGGCTTCCTTCTGGAGCAGAAGCGCCTGGCTCCCTTCGGAATGCCTTGGCCCCAAAAGCCAAAGCGGCGGGTTGGGGTTCATCGTCTCCCACATCTCAAAATCGAGATGTGCCACTCGCCTCAGAGCGTAAAGGGGTAGGATATGAACCAGATGGACATTGCATGCCGATAGCCGCGAAAAGAGCGCCAAATCAGGGGTGTCCTCCTTTTTTAAGATGGGCGGGCAGCAAACGCCGAATGTTGTCAACTCTCCAGCCCTTCTGGAAAAGCAAGCATAAGCGATATATCGAGCCATTCGCGGGCTCAGCGTGCCTGTTTTTTGCTATTAACCCACCCAAGGCAATCCTCGGTGACCTCAACCCTGAACTGATATCGATGTATACCGAGCTGAAATACCGGAGAGAGGCGGTGCTCAAGGAGCTGAAGACCATGCCGCCCGCGAATAGAGCGGAGTACGAGCGCCTCCGTTCTCTGGACCCTTTGAGCCTAGCGCCACATGCCAGAGCGGCTCGGTTTATTTACTTGAACAGGTTTTGTTTCAATGGGATTTACCGCACGAATCTCAGCGGGCAATTCAATGTCCCGTACGGCGGTGTCGGATCCGGTGCGGTCCCGCAGGACGAAGTGTTCCGGAAATGTTCGAGCCGGCTCCGTACAGCAAAGCTCATCAATGGCGACTTCGAGAAGGTGCTGAAACATGCAAAAAAAGGCGATTTGGTCTATATGGACCCTCCGTTCGCAGTTCGGGCGCGCAGAGTCTTCCGCGAGTACGACCCAAGCACTTTCACCTGCATTGACATTGCTCGCCTTCGGTCATGGATGGAGCGACTCAACTCCGCCGGCGTAGACTTTGTGGTCAGCTATGCCGAGTCGGACGAAGCAGATGTCTTGCGCAAGGGGTTTTCGTACGAAACCGTTCCAGTTCGGCGTAATATCGCTGGGTTTGCGGCTCACCGCACATGGACCAACGAGCTGCTCATCTCAAACACTTAGGGTGCAATCATGCCGACTCTGAATCCGAATCAGCCTGCGATTCCTCAGGTCATTCCAACCGGGCACCTTCGCCATCTAGTACCCGAGGAAATTAAACCAAGCAGCAACAACCCACGCCATCTGTTCGACCCAGATGTTCTTCTTGACTTGAAGAAGAATATCGCCGAACACGGCGTTCTCGTCCCTATTACTGTCTACCAGGCACCGGGCCAAGCCAAGTTTTCAATCCTTGACGGCGAGCGCAGGTATCGTTGTGTCATTGAACTCGTTCGTGAAGGCCGGGGAGGTAAAGGCGGGGCACCGCTTACATTGCCTGCCAATGTTGTGGAGCCTCCCACAAAGATTGCTGGCCTACTTTACATGTTCTCTATCCATAACTTCAGGGAGGCGTGGGAGCTAATGCCGACAGCGCTCAGCCTGAAGATCGTCATGGAGGAACTCGGGGAACAAGATAACAAGGCCCTGTCAAAGTTGACAGGCTTGAGCGATCCGCAGATTGAACGCTGCAAGAAGCTACTGAAGTTTCCAGAGCGATTTCAGGAGTTGTCCCTCGATCCCAATCCACAGACCAGAATTCCGTCTAATTTCTGGATCGAAGCGCTTCCGGTCATAGACTTGGCACTCGACGCAATCCCAACTATCGAAAAACTCGGGCGTGATCGGGCCACAGACAAGTTGGTGGAGAAATATCGTGATCGAAAAATTAAAAGCGTTATCCATTTTCGAAGAATTATGGAGAGCTACGATCTTTCGGAGGACGATCCTCCAACGAGGGTCAAAGTCATCCGAAGAATTGAGGAATTTTTCCTCAATCCCAAGGTGGAAACCCGCTCGGCGTTCGATGAGTTCGTGGTCGAGAAGAAGCGCGTTCAGAGCGCCCTGACAGCATGCGAGGGGTTTCTTTCGCAGCTCCAGCGCTTTAAACTTAAGTACACGACGGATGACGAGGAGCGTAACAGCCTTCGAAAGGCGCTGCGTGAAGTAAGAGAATATTGCAAAAGTTTGGAACAGGCTCTTACCGGAAGCGACGATCCTGAGGTACCCCAAGATTAACCATGAGGGGGATAATCCACAGTTTCAAGGCTGCGCTGCGGTTCCACGACTACAAGCCGAGACGCTTGTCTCTGCTGTCTGCTCGTCGTTGGGTAGGACAATTCGAAAAGAAGGACCGCCGGCTTGTTGAGCACCTACTCGACAACGTGATCTACATATCCGAATCGAAAACGCGCCAAATATTGGTTGATCAGAACGCCGCGTTAATGAGGCGGCTGCTCGATGCGGGCCTCCCGATGAAGAAACTTATTTACGTGCAGGTTGACGACCCAGGCAGCAGCAGTCCGGTGATGCTAAACCTGCTCAGAGATGCCGCTAGCCTGGAGCGATTAGGATGTAAGTTTGCCGATGCTCGCGATTCATTTCACTTAAACAAAACCATGAATGAAGTGGGCGAAGGCGCCCTCATTTACGTCGATGACTTTATAGGAACAGGTAACCAGTTTTGCGAAGAGCGCAACTTTGCGGCCAAGAGCTTTGTTGGTACATTTTCCGAGTTTCTGTTGGCTCCGAGCATCTGCGAGGAAGCGTTTTATAGGATAGGGGAACTTGGTATTGAAGCTTTCACTGGTCACGTGCACTCAAAGGCCGAGCGGCCACTACATGCTAATTCCTCAATTTTTACAAAAGCCGAAAAGGATCGTCTTTCGCTCGTGTGCAAAGGCGTCAATTCTAAGTTTGGTCTCGGCTACAGAAACCTTGCAACCATGGTGGTACTTTATCGCAACGCCCCAAATACCGTCCCGGCGATTCTGCGCGGAAGCCTGAACCAAACTCCATTCCAGGGAATCTTCCCTAGACATTCGGATCTTCCGATCCGCAAAATCGGTTAGGAACCCGGAGGAGGGTCGGCCCGAAATAGCCGTCACAGCGCTCGACCCCGCCCCGTCTTCCCCTGCCCGACCGCACCGCCTACAATGAAATCTGACGTTTGAACATCGAGGGAAACCATGCCGCTCTCCGGAGAAGCTATTCGCCTGATGAACTACATTGACGATGTTGCCGTGACCCTGCGCCGGATTATGGCCGTCGTCCCCACCCTTTCAGCCGAGGAGCGTGCGCGCGTGGCCGAGCACCTGATTCAGGCCAAGCCCAACGCAGCAGACGTGGCCCAGGCACTGGCCGCGAAGTAAAATCGCTCGTGCCGGTAACGGTCGCCATCATTGGAGCCGGGCCGCTGGGCCGATGGCTGGCCTTGGCTGCTGCCCGCGCAGGCTTTCGCGTGCTGCTCGAAGACGTGATGCCGGCCAACCTGCATCACGCTCAGGAGCTGCTGCGGCAGGGGCTAAAGTCCGGTATGGATATTGCCGCGGATTCCGCACGACTCAAATCGTGCCCTGACGCTTCTTGCGATGCCCAGGAGCTGCTGCGACAAGAAGCAGGTCCCCCTCGGCAGGCTCAGGGCAGGCCTTCGACTGCGGCCGCAGCGGCGACCTCCGCTCAGGATGAGAGCATGGGTGAGGTCGCGTTTGTTTCGACAATTGAGGACGCGGTGCGCGAGACCGACCTGGTAATCGACTGCGTTCCGGACGAGCTTGAATCGAAGCTTGAAATTCTGTGGCTGCTCGACCGCATGGCCCCGCCGCGCACGGTGCTGGCCACGCCAACGACTCATCTGTCGATTGCCGACCTGGCGCAGTGCACTTACCGTCCGGCAAAGTGCATCGCCATTGCAGCCGAAGCTAGCGCCTTGACCGGCAACTCCGCAGAGGGGGCGCGAGGCGGTGCGGAGATATTGCTGCGGACTACGAGCAATACCGCCCCGGAGACTGTGGCCCTGGTGCGCGAGTTTTGGGAGCGGCTGGGCTTCCGTCCGCGATTTGAACTCGATCCTGCAATGGGTTAGAGCAGGCTGTTGCCGTGTGGAGTTTTTCACTCCAAAATTCAGAAAAATTGAGTTACTATTTCCCCCATGCCGCGCGAACCGAAACCTGTCGCTGAGCCGCCGAGTTCGCTTCCCATCCTGCCGGTTGACTTACTTCCGCTGTCGAGCCGCTATGGGGCAGCGTGGGGTGAGCATTCGACGCGAATCGCACAACGCCAATCGGTAATTCAGATGTATCTGGCGGTCGCGGGGGTGATCTACGGCTATTATTTCTCAAGAAATGCAGGCGAGAGAGCCAACATCGAGGTCCTGTTTATCGGCGGCATCACGGCTATCACGCTCGCTTCTTCATTGCTCATGTGTATGCATAATCGAGTTATAGG
Source organism: Occallatibacter sp. (assembly GCA_049518535.1). Lineage (GTDB taxonomy): Bacteria > Acidobacteriota > Terriglobia > Terriglobales > Acidobacteriaceae > Telmatobacter. Next base: position 87,936 of record JBEKRS010000015.1, read on the forward strand.
GGAGTTAACCGTTTTTATGATGAGATGTGAAGAGTGTGCGGCGCAATCGATAAAAGCTCGGGGTGGAAAGGTTAACTTATTTTATTTCTATGACGATGAGACGGGAAAGCTGGCGCGATTTCATACCGAACAGCGGATGGCTCACAGGTGCCTTTTGGCCGCGCTGCTTGGGCTGACCAATGGATATGCGATTTACTGTACGTCGAGTGGTCCCGATGACCACCTGGCCTCTTGGGTGGCGGGAGGAATTTGTCTGTTGGCGATGTTCCTGATGGTCTTCGATATCTTCTTCGAGAGGCTACTCCCTAGGAGATAAATCATTGTAGTTAGGTGGCTGTCACGACTGTATTCTTTGTCGAAGCCATGGACCCGGATTGCTCCAGCACCTGCTCGTAATAGCGAACGTAATGCGGCACGACCAGCGAGGAGCAGAAGCGCTTGCTGGCTGTGGTGCGACCGGCCTCGCGCATGGCCTCCAGAGAATCCCGATCCTTGAGAAGGCTTATCGCTCCGGCGGCCATCGCATCCACGTCGCCGACTGGGAAGAGCAGGCCCGTTATGCCGTCGTCGATCAGCTCCGGCACACCGCCGACGCGCGTGGCGATGGAGGGAACCTTGCAGGCCATGGCTTCGAGAGCGGCCAGGCCGAAGGACTCCAACTCGCTGGGCATGAGCATCAGGTCGGCCAGCGGCAGCAGCTCGTTGACGCGTTCCTGCTTGCCGAGAAAATGGACTTTTTCATGGATTTTCAGGTCATGTGCCAGCCATTCGGCTTCGGAGCGATCCGGTCCGTCGCCGACTAGCACCAGTTGCGCGGGAATCTCGCGCGCCACCTGGGCGAATATTTTAACTACGTCGATCACGCGTTTGACTGGCCGGAAATTAGAGAGATGTATCAGAATCGCTTCGTGGGGTGCAGCTAGACGCTTGCGAGCCTCAGCCCTTGCGGCCTTATCCTTGATGGGCACATAGACGTCGCAGTTAACGAAGTTCGGGATGACTTCGATGGGCCCGGTGATGCCGAAGTGCTCGACGGTTTTCTCCTTTAGATAATCGGAGATGCTGGTAACTCCGTCGCTTTCTTGAATAGCGTATCGAGTGATGGGCAGATAGCCGCGGTCCAGGCCCACCAGCGTGATATCGGTGCCGTGCAGGGTGGTGACGAAGGGCAGCCGGCGGCCGCGTGCGGCTAACATCTGGCGCGCCAATAAAGCGCTGACAGAATGCGGAATGGCATAGTGGACATGCAGCAGATCGAGCGAATAGAGCTCGGCTATCTCGGCCATTCGCGACGCAAGCGCCAGGTCGTAGGGCGGAAACTCAAAGAGCGGATAACTGGAGACTGGAACCTCGTGATAGTGGATGCCATTGTCACGCCCGCTAAGCCGGAAAGGCTGCGAATAGGAGATGAAGTGCACGTCGTGGCCCAGCGCGGCCAACTCGATGCCCAGCTCCGTGGCTACGACGCCTGAGCCGCCATAGGTGGGATAACAGGTAATGCCGATGCGCATAAAGCCTTCTCATTCTGTTGTTTTCGTCCGGCCTTGAGTTGGACGTTCTGGGTGATGCAGAAGATGCAATTGCGTTCAGTCTATTCGAATCAAAAGCTTCGGCCGGCTACTTATCCGGTCGCGAGGCGAGCTCTAAAGCTGCAAAGGAGACGAGATCGAGATTGGGGAACTGCTTCACAGCGCCCAGGGCTTGCCGCTCGGTTTCTCGCGAGGCCTGCAAGCGAGTGTGAGCCTGGGACAGGTCGCGGTCATTGTAGCCGGGATGTGTGACCAACTCCCATGTGCCGGGGGGCAGGTTGCGAAGCAGGGAACTGACTGTAGGTTCGTCGAGGGTTCCGGTGGCAAGAACGCCGATCGCGCCGTCGGTGGTCGTGAAACCCTCTTCAGCTACGATGCGCCGAAAAGCAGGTTCAAAGAGCCTCAGCAAGTTGACCTCCGTACGCCGCAGCCACGGTGCGCCGGGTGTAGCGCGAAGGCTCCATGCAGACTCAAAAGGATTGCGCACGGAACGAATTCCGGCAGCTTTGGCAGCGCGCAAAACTGGCCGCAGCACGGCGGGAAACATGTGCGTGTGTTTGTGCGTGTCGACGTGCGTGAGACGCAGGCCGCGGCTTTGCAGCAAGGCGATTTGTGCGGCAGCCTCGGCTTCGATCTCAAAAGAGCGGATGCGCCCCGCAAAGAGTCGCCCAAGAAATGGGCTCAGCGTGGGTTGAAGGCGGCTTGTGTGCCGGTCCACGAGCGTTGGAAGTTTCTGAGGCGAAAGCACCGGCTCGCCATCCACCAGCACCGCGTGACAGCCCACGCCTAGCGATGGGGTTGCCCGCGCCAGATCGATGGCTTCATCCGTCGCCGCGGCTCGCGCCATGAGAGTGGCGCTGGTCAGCCGTCCGGCCCGGTGCAACTCGATGATGGCGCGATTGACCCCGGCGGTCAGCCCAAAATCGTCGGCATTGAGGATCAAACGGCCCACCGGGTGAGTTTATCAACATCGGGTGCCTCGCTCGGCAGAGAGGGATCACTTACCGGACAGCAAGCGCGCTGCTATGATGACAATAGGCCGCAAAGGCCTTTCCGCCACGCGTGGGCGGTTAGCTCAGCTGGTTAGAGCGCCTGCCTTACAAGCAGGAAGTCGGGGGTTCGAGTCCCTCACTGCCCACCAAGTACCTGTTTTAAGCCATCCAAAGACATCCAAGAGAATAGATAAATCCTCAGTAAATACTGGGGATTTAGTATTTCTACGTCCAAGAGCGTACTATCAAAGCCAAGTTCCGTGGGGGGTACTTTCCGGGGTATGTTGCTTTTCAAAGGGGGGTACTTTTGTCTGCGGGGGTATTTTGGGGGAGCGTAGAAATGTCATTGACTGATACAGAAGTTCGCAAGTCCAAACCGACTGAGAAGGCGTATCGATTGAGTGATGGTGGGAGCCTGTATCTCTGGGTTACTCCAGCCGGTGGCAAGCTATGGCGCTGGGCTTACAACCATGACGGCAAAGAAAAGCTCATGTCCTTTGGCAAATACCCCGACGTGCCTTTGGCCCTTGCCAGAGAGCGCCATACAGAGGCTCGCAGGATGCTTGCGATTGGCATCGACCCCATGGCACAGCGGAAGGCTGACAAGGCCGCAGCAATGAGCGCCTCCGAGAATTCCTTCGAGACGATTGCGTGCCTTTGGTTCGATCACTGGAAGGTCGATAAGAGCCGCCAGCATGTAGACGCGACTCGGAGGCGCATGGCAGCCAATATCTTCCCTCTTCTAGGCGCGCGCCCGATTACGGAGGTTGAAGCGCCTGAACTGGTGGTCATGGTCAAAGCGATAGAGGAACGCGGTGCGGCGGACTTGGCAAAGCGGGCGCTAGAAAACACAGGCCAGATATTTCGATATGCCATAGCGCACGGGTATGCAAAACGAAATCCGGCAAGCGAGATTCGACCTGCTGACATTCTAAGGCCGACGCATAAAACCAATCTTGCCCGCATCGATGCAAAAGAGTTGCCCGACCTTCTACGCGCGATTGAGGTATACAGAGGGACGCATGTCACCCGCTTAGGATTGAAGCTGATGGCTCTAACATTTGTGCGCACCAGCGAATTGATTGGAGCGAAGTGGGCAGAGTTCGATATGGACGCCGCCCGTTGGGACATTCCCGCAGAGCGCATGAAGATGCGGACCCCGCACATTGTCCCTTTGGCCGCGCAAGCAATCGAAGCCCTGGAAATGCTGCGCATTCTGACAGGGGAAAGTGAGTGGCTCTTCCCCGGTGATCGAAGCACCGCAAAACCTATGAGCAACAACACGATTCTGATGGCGCTGAAACGCATGGGCTACAAGGGCAGAATGACGGGGCATGGCTTTCGCGGGCTGGCATCAACCGTCTTGCACGAAAAGGGCTATGGGCATGAACACATCGAATTGCAGCTTGCACACACGCCGCGCTATGCCGTTAGCGCGGCTTATAACCATGCCTTGTACTTGGAACCGCGCACCAAAATGATGCAGGATTGGGCGGATTTTCTGGAGCAGACTCTGCGCGGCGGAAAGCTGATTCCGTTTCGCGGCCATGTCGCATGAAGCGCCGAACCACTGCATCGGCGGGCCGGTTACGTTGATGGACTTGTAACTGAATCCAAGGTGACCGTGGGCAACTTCGCAGCCTCGCTCCCCAGCCGCAACCAATCACACAAGCGCACCACCTTGGCTTCTTTGGCACCAGCGACGGGGAAAGGCTTCAACCCGTGCCTGGCGGCGCGCTGTGCGACATCCTGACGCGGCGCTGCCGGTCCTCCATCCCTTCCCCAAAATTTCCGCAGATACCAAAACTTGCGCGATTTTTCGACCTTGAACAGGCTGGAAGTAGATGGACGCAGTTACATTGTGTCGTCACAGGAGAAATCAAATTGGACAATCCAGAGAAGATTATTCGTCTGCAAGCGGTCAAGGCGCGGTGTGGCCTCAGTCGGAGCACGCTTTGCAACCGGATGGCAGCGGGGGAGTTCCCTTCGCCGATAGCGCTCGGAGCACGCTCCGTGGGCTGGGTGTTCAGAATCGGAAATATGCGCCCAACGCCGGCTCCGCAGTGTGGGTAAAGGCGCCCGTCGAGCTATACAACGTAGTTATATCCGGCGCCTTGTAGACGTTCTCTCGAAATTGCAGCCGCAGCCCGATGTGCGGAAGAAGTCCCCAGTCCAGTCCCAAGCCATACACAAACACCGGCTTGGTCGAGGAAGTCGTGTCTGTTTGTCCGCTGCTGGGCTGATTGAACAAGAGGCCCACGCCCGCCAGCCCGAACGGCCTGATATTGGCGATCTTCACCGACGCCAACCAATCGCCGGTGATCTCATGCGCATTGGCCGAGACCGCCGCTGGCGCCAAGACGCCGTTGTTATACACCTGATTGGCGCGGTTGAACGAGTAAGTGCCTTCATACCCAACGATCGGATTGGAAATATGCCGCAGCTCGATCAGCATGCCAGCCGCATTCGACGGACTCTGCGCAACGCCGTTCCCGTTGGTTGAGCCGTTGAACGCTCCGTAAAAACTTGCCGCCACGTCCGTCTGCGCAGCAGCCCCCACGCTTCCTGCCGCGGCTACACCAACCAAAAGTAAAACGGTACCAATCCATTTCATTTCCATGATGGTCTCCTTTGGCGGGACGGCCGGCGAGCAATCTGACAGGAACGAACGGCCCTCCCGACTGCTCTCCCGGCCCTCCCAATTACAGCTTTAGATGCAAAAAATGAGCTTTTGTCCATCCTGGCCGCCCTCGCCCTCGCGCGCTCTGCCGCCACAAGCCATGCGATGCAAACTGAGGCTTTTGCGGGGCACCCACTTGCCATGGCCCGCGTTCTGGTACTATGCTTCTCACATGCGTCGATGTCGCTAACACCGCCCTGGTGCCAGCCGTGATGCAGACGCGTGCCCCGTTCGCGCGCAGTCTATTCCGCCTGACAGCTCGACCATCACCCCCAAAACTCTAAGAGAACCACGCCGGGAGCCATCCCGGAAAAAGGAGATCATCATGGCGCACATTGCTGCGGATGTAACAGAACTCATTGGCCGGACCCCATTGGTGCGGCTGAACAAAGTGACGGCCGGGCTGGGAGCCACCGTCGTGGCCAAGCTGGAAGGCCAAAACCCTGTATCGAGCGTAAAGGACCGCATTGGCCTGGCGCTGATCGAGTCCGCCGAAAAAGCCGGCAAAATTACGCCCGGCAAGACTGTATTGATTGAACCCACCAGCGGCAACACCGGCATCGCTCTGGCTTTCGTCGCCGCCGTCAAGGGCTACCGGCTGATCCTCACCCTGCCGGAAACCATGAGCCTTGAGCGCCGCGTGCTGCTCTTGGCCTTTGGCGCCGAGATCGTTCTCACCCCCGGCCCCCTCGGCATGAAGGGCGCCATCGCGAGAGCCAACGAGCTGCTGAAGGAAACCCCCAACGGATTCATTCTACAGCAGTTCGACAACCCGGCCAACCCAGCCATCCACTACGCCACCACGGGTCCGGAGATCTGGAACGACACCGACGGTAAGGTCGACATTCTCGTCTCTGGAGTCGGAACGGGCGGCACCATCACCGGCGTTGCCAAATATATCAAGGAGCGCAAGCCGGGGTTCAAGGCCATCGCCGTCGAGCCCACCGACAGTCCGGTACTCTCCGGCGGCAAGCCCGGACCGCACAAGATTCAGGGCATCGGCGCGGGCTTCGTGCCCAGCGTGCTCGACACAAGCCTGGTCGACGAGATCATCCAGGTCACCAACGACGAGTCCATAGCCCTCGCTCGCCGTCTGCCTCTTGAGGAAGGCATTTTTGTGGGCATCAGCTCAGGAGCCGCGTTGGCAGCCGCGCTCAAGGTAGCCGCCCGTCCGGAAAATGCCGGCAAGCTGATCGTGGTGGTGTTGCCTGACTTCGGCGAGCGCTACCTGACCAGCGTGCTCTTCGACTCGCTGCGCCAGCAAGCGTTGGCCCTTCCGGTCGAACAACTTACCGCATAGAACTCCGGTCAGGCACGTTATCCTTCTGAAGGGGCACGGCAGGCGGATCGGGGCCTTCATCCCCGGCGAAATCCGTGCCCTTCAAAGCCGCCTTTCTTGAACTCCGTAGCTTGTAGGCAACGCGATCTCTCCCTGAGGTTGGTTGCCGGAACGATCATTCATGTCCCTGTTCGCCCGCATCCGCGAAGACGTCGACTCAGTGCTCGAGCGAGACCCGGCAGCACGTTCGTGGCTCGAGGTTCTGCTCTGCTATCCGGGACTGTGGGCCGTTTGGTTTCACCGCATCTCTCACGCTCTTTGGCGCGCAAAACTGCTCCTCCCCGCACGAATGCTCTCCCAGGTCGCCCGCTTCTACACCGGCGTCGATATTCATCCCGGAGCGCTGCTGGGCAGGCGGCTGTTCATTGACCACGCAGCCGGAGTAGTGATCGGCGAAACCTCTATCGTGGGCAGCGACGTAACCATTTATCAGGGTGTCACCCTGGGCGGCACGGGCAAGGGCCACGGCAAACGCCATCCCACGGTTTGCGACGGCGTCTTCATCGGCAACAACGCCAACGTGCTGGGCAATGTCACCGTAGGCGAAAACTCGCGCGTGGGCGCAGGCTCTGTGGTTCTGTCGGATGTCCCGCCCAATTCGACGGTCGTCGGCGTTCCAGCGCACATCGTCTATCGCAACGGCCAGCGCGTGCTGATCACCGATCCCCACGACATCAAGGACCCGCTCTCCGACGCGCTGATTGCTCTCTCAGGCCGCGTGGATGAGTTGGAAAAGCAGCTAGGCGGAATTGCGCAGCAAGCCGAGCCCTTCGCCGCCGAAGAAGCCGAACGCACCGCCTACCGAGTGGAACTGGAGCGACTGCGCCAGTATGTTTCGATGGGCGAGGGCATTTAGTCCTGTTTCTAAAGTTCCTAACAAAACAGAGGCTGTCATTCTGAGCGAACGGGGCCCCGAACGTTCTTCAGTTCGGGGGTGGTGAGTCGAAGAATCTGCTTTTGTCTTTCATGAGTTTTACAACGGACTTTAGAAACAAGACGCTAGTCCTCACCGGCAATCAATCCCCGCGGGCAATCTGCAAACGCTCAACCACTTCAACGGCGTCACAACCACTTACACCTACGACGCCCTCAATCGTCTGCTCAGCCGTTCCACTCCCGACGAACCCTCCGACACGGTCAGCT
>JBEKRS010000016.1:0-89581 GCA_049518535.1 Occallatibacter sp.
CGCTTCAAAGGCGTGCCATCGTAAAACACGCCCCACTCCGACAAACAGATCCCATACCGCGCTACTGGGCAGATAGACACTGCGGTTCTTCCACAATCGCTATGAGCGACACACTCCTAGGGATACCGTTTTTTGTGGAAATTGGTTCTCCAGGGAAGAATGCAAGGACAACAGAGGAACGGATAGACGTGAGGGAAATTACTCATTTTCATAGGCTTACAGGACAAATCAAATGAATACAGGAAGATGGATGGCTTCGGGGGCTAGTCTTCGAATCCCTCCGCCCCGACCAGCATAACTTCAATTATCTCTATAACTTAAATGTAATTCTCATTATGAATATGGTAGAGAGGACCCTGTGCCGTACTTTCCATTTATGGAAGTGCGCATGGGCAAGGCTACAGAAGTCTTCTTGCAATCAGGCCGTATCTTTGGCAAAGCACAGTTTCCCCTGCACCCGATTTCGTCCGCGGTCGCGAGTGTTTCTTGAGGGGTGCGCTATTGTGGGTCGGGACCCAATGAGGAAGCGGAGTCGTTCTCGGTCGTTACCTCCGACTGCTGCTGGAGGCTATATCCATCCCGGGTGCGCAGGTGATACTTCTCGAGCTTCTTGCCAACTAACTGCACTTTGATGGAGCGCCAACCGCGATTAGGGTTAGCCTGCGGATAGTAACTCAGGGTATAGAGATGAGAGAGGTCATCCCTGATCGAGGAGAAGGCATCTTTCTCCTGCCTCCAATTGCTTGCAAAATAGGCTTTGCCTCCAGTCGCTTTGCTCATGCGTTCAAAGGCGGCGGAGGAAATTGGTTCCGTCTTAGCATCGCGTGTGCTGACGATATAGATGATGGTTCCGGTCGATTGGGCCAGCTCGGCCACATCCTCGGGAGGGATTGAGCTTGCGTTATCAGGGCCGTTGGAAAACACCACAATCGCCTTTCGTCCCCGAAGCGGCGCCGCATCTTTGACAGTTAATAAGAGCGAGTTATAGAGCGCGGCATCGTCACCGGCGACGGTACTGCGTACACCGCTCACAACGCGGAAGCGGTCCGGGGTGAGTGACGCGGCACGGGAGAGATCGCGGCTGTAAGAATAGAACGCAATCTTGCTGGCATCAGGCATGGAGCGCACAAATTCAGTGATGGCATCCTGGGCGAAGACAAAACTGCGGTACATATAGTTACTTGTGTCGAAGAGAATAAATACATTGGCTCCGGTTAATCCAGGAATGGTGACACCGGCGAGAGTATGTTCCGGCGCTGGCCGGTCTGGTTCGGGTTCCTTGACGGCGCTTGACACCTTGTCGGGCTCGGCGGAGGGAGCAGTCTCAAGCAGGTTCCGGGGGGATTCACCGCTTTCCTCGAAGGTGGAAAGCTTCTCCGTGATGTTATCTTCTTTGATGACGAAGTCCTCAGGACGAAGGCCCGAGACATAGTTTCCCTTGTTATCCGTGACGGCGATGCTGAGCTCGACTAGAACCACGTTAACGTGGAAACGCGATGGCTCGTCCTGGGCCGCGGGGCGCGGTGTGGCGGCAAGCAGGAGAAAGAGAGCCGAGCATAACTCAAGGCAGGCAAAAGTCATCTTTGAGCGAGTCATCCGATTTGTGCTCCCATCCGCTGCGTCTATGCAGCATCTTGCCGATCGCTGTGCGCTATTGGGTTCTTTCAAAGTCTCCGCTCCAACTTTGCTGCGTCGACTTCAGGATTGCGGTTTCGGGTTAAGTCGTTTTGCGGATATCCCAGTGTCCGTGAGGACTTCTGGGCAAAGGCCACTCAGCGGTTTTCGGCCGCGGCGATGGAAGAATTGTCGATTTGCCCCGTCATCGCAGCCGTATGCAAGGTAATTCTGCCCCGCCGGAATTGTTCGCCTGTTTCTTGCATGGCACGCAACAAAGCCGGCCAATCGTCGATGTCTGTGGCGAAGATGTTCGCGACCATGTGCCGGGTCAGATCGGGGACCAGAACGTTGAGCATCACCGGAGAATAGCCCATTTCATCGGCGAGGCGCGCCCAGTAAAGGTTGCTGGATTCCCAGGATTCGCCAAACAGCCGGCCATCGAACGCTCCAGAGACTGGGAATATCCCCGTGTCAAGCAATGCGCTGGAGTTGCTTTGCCCCATTGCAGGGTGCGGCGTACCGAAGTCTCTCGATAGGCGCTCCGGACTGATATGCGTTGGGTCTTTGTGGACGAGATCCTCCAAATCCCGGCCCGCATCTCCCCAAAGAGTCGTCTCTGCGGGAAACTTGCTGCGAAATTCGGCAGCCAAAAAGAAAGTGTCTGCCGGAAGCATTTTAGGAACCAGCGTGGCTACGCTTTCCGGGTGACTCAGGCCCTCTTCGGTCTGTTCCAACCGCACCGGCGATAAGCGAGCAGAGAGGATGCTCAATACTTTTTCTCTGAGTTGCGGGTTGGATGCCGAAGCGATCAAAAGTTCTTCGCCGAAGCGTTGATAGAGGGCGGCGGCATGCATTTCGTCCCGATCGACGGTCCACCATCGCGGCATGATGGCAACGACCAGGAGTTCGGGTACCACCTCTCTCCAGATCAAGGCCTGAATTTTCTCCGGAGCAATGAAGTCCTGCTCCATCGAAGCCAGCGCATAAGGCAGGTCAGCTAGCGACCCCAGCAGATAGGCGCCGCCGCCCGCAGTAACGCCGATTCCGATTAACTCTGGAGAGCCCCAGACCTGTTCGAAACCGTGCACTGATGACGCCGAGAAGTCGTGTGAGCGGACGAAAAGTGGATTGTTGTGCAGAACCTGAGCGCCCGGCGGTTCATAGTAGGCATAATTGAAGCCCACCAGCGTGTCGCGGAGAAACGGAGTGAGCCGGCCCCGCGCCTCTTCGAGCTGTGCGGGCGTTCCCGGAGAGCGAATGAGCTTTGTCAGGTCGGTGCGTACCTGCAATTCCGCGTGACGGGTGGTGTAGACGAACGGAGCCCACGCCGCCTTTTCGTTTCCCGTGAAAATGGGGCGGGGCATCTCGAATTCGCGCAGGTCCGCCGCCAGTGGAAGTAAGTTGTCACCGCCGGCCGCTCCGTGCGCCATCTGATCCAAACCATCGTAGAGTCCGAAAAGCGTATCGAGCGCAACCAACCGCTGGTCATCCATTACGGAGCGAATTCTCCGAGCGAGTTCCTGATGCACACGCCGGCCGTCTTCACTATTTTGAGGGGGCCCGGCCAGTAGGTCGATGACCTCGCTCTGGGAGGGGTGCGCGTCACCAGCAGCCGTCAGCAGCGTCGATTGAAGCGAGGCGCGCGCCGCATCAAAAAGCTGGACCGAAGAGGAAATCTTGGAAAAGGGCTGCACCGCGCTCTGCCATGATCGATTCAGGACATCTCCCGGAATCTGGCCCTGACGGGCGAATATCTGCCAGAGCCCGACGTCGGCCTGAAAAGCGCCCAGGGCATTGGAGCGCAGAGCGGGATTTGATATTTTGTCGATTCGTTCCGCCGTTTCAATAAAACGAGCGATAGACGCATCGTCCAGTGTCGGAAACTCAGTAAAGATTGAGTACCAGCTGTTGAATTCGGAAAACTTGCCTGCAAGCATCCGCACAGCTTCATCGGACAACCGGCTTCCCGACGGCCTTCCGCTGTCGATTGCGCTGAGAACCAGATAAATCCGTAACGGATCGGAGCCTTCAGAGACGGAAGAGCCGACCAACACTTCCAGGAATTTCTCCGGGTTTTCCCAGGAGCGGCCGCTTGTTGCCCACTCGCGGAGACTATTCGATTTGGTTTTGCGGGTGAGAATTTCTTTCCAGATTTGAAGGTTCGCCGGAATCTGAGGCTCGCCGTCTGCCTGCCACTGCAGCCGATTGAAGAGCACCAGGAGCCCTGCATTCCTTGGGAAGACACCCGTGGCCGCACTGGTGACGCTAGAGTCACGGGGAGCCGACCGGAACGCTTCGTAGAGGCGTCTGAGACGATTGCCTTCAGTGAAATGGACCTGCTGCGTTGGGCTGATGCGCGACAGGGCGTCGAAATATGCCACCAGCCAGCCATGGTCTTTTGCGAGCAGATGGGTAACGAAATCTCCGGGCGAATTTGGATTCGCTCCCACGAGTTCTCGCCAGGCTCGCTCGGCGCTTGCTCCGGCGGGCACAGTAACTTGACCGGAGCGAATGCAGATCCGGCTTCCATAGAAGTCAAGCAAAGGAGCGAGGGGAAGCAGTTTCCTCAATCCAGGTGACTGCACAAGGGCGAGCCTTGTTTGCTGATCGCTTCTGGCTAGCGCGGAATAAAGACGGTCCACATCCCGATCGTGCAGCAGGATGTCGAGGAGGTTCGTCCAATCCCCCTTGTTTCCTGTTGAGAGCGCCACCCAGGTCTTTTCTGAGAATAGGACCGGAACCTTGGTAGCTGGAAACGCAAAAGTAAAGGGCGTGCCCTTCTGGAGGTCCTCTTCAAGCGCCGTTAGGGGGAAGCCCGAGTCGATAGTGAGGAAAGCGCGCTTGGGACTTTCAGTTATCAGGAAAGCACCTTTCGGACCACAGCCCTGCTCAAACCTGTATCCGAGAATTTGAATGAGTCGCGTTGCATCGTCACAACCTGCAACATGAATGGTGCCTTCCGCGCCAGCCAGGGATTGAAGCTCTCGCGCAAGCTGCACATACCGATCGATCAGCACCAGAAATTCAGTTGGTCTGCCATTGTCGTAGCCCCACAAAGAAACATTGCGAGCCAGCAACGGCAGCACGTCTGCGGGAGAGATTTCCTGGCTAATGCCGGCCATGCGCAGGAGGGGTCGGAGAGGGCCCGGAATCACGACCTCGTCCGCAGTTATGGATGGTGGCGATGCCTCTGCGGGAGTCTCTTCCTGCGAAAGAAGGGTGGGAAAGCCCGCTTCCAGTGGTTTGCCAAAACAGGTTCCGAGGCCAAGAAGGCCTGCAGTAAATATCGCGAGACAACGAAGAGGAAAGTTCATTGCGAGGACACCTTCCGACCTGCGGTAGTCCAACCCGAACTTTGAATTAGTAAGTCACACGTACCACCGCACGCACACCCTGGGGAGCGGTCCCGGGAATCCGCGCTGCGGTTTGACTTACACTTACCCACACTCCCCGATTTGCGGCTCAGTGAATGACGTCAGGTACCAGCGAGCCACTCCAAGGTTGCTTCGGGCAGCTAGAGGGTCTTTGCCTAGCGAGTCCGACGGCGTCAGTTACCTTGATATGAAAGGGGACGTGGGGGAACTCACGCGCACCGGTGAGCCATTGTCGCAAAAACCAAAGTCATTGCGCAAGTTCATCTTTCATTACTGAACTTGCGTAGGGAGAGATGCGGGAAACGCTTAAAGGGATGGCCGAGCGAGGCTCGCACATGGTCGTCATTCAGTTGAAGAAACTGGAGCCAGGGATGAGAGACTTACCCTTCGCTTGCCGGGTTGCAGGTCGATAATGTAGTGATCCCAATTAAAATCAGATAGATGCCATGCATTTCTGCGGTGCACTGGTATCGCGGACGATCAGCCCTGTATGGCACATGCCGAGGCGCAAACAGTTTCCATATCCGCGATTCTTAGGTGTTTTTTAAAAAATCTCAAGCCAAAACTGATAGTGTCTCTGATCAAATCTGATCACAAAAAAACAAATCTTGTGACAAAGCGATTACATCTTTCTGACCTCGGTACGCCTCTCAAATGTGGCTTCCGGGTGCGCTGCCAACATTCCTGTTGTTTCCATGGCCCTTAAGAAGGAACGTCGGTCCAGGGTCAAATGGCTGCGTGCCTTTACCCGGAGCTTCATTGTTTTGGAACTTCAGGCGTTGTCGAAGACTTCCAGTTGATGACGGTATAGACAGCCTGATCCGAACCAACATTTTGCAGCCCATGCAGTTGATTTGAAGCGTTGAAGATTACTGAACCTGGGCCAAGCCGCTTCCATTCTCCATTCACCAAGGCTTCTACTGTGCCTTGCTTGATAATAATCAGCTCCTCGTTGGGATGGCGGTGCGGTGGATGAGGCGACTTTCCCGGATCTAGCGTCGTCACATGTAACTCCAACTCATCGAGAGTTGCGGTGCGCGCTTTGAAAAAGGAACGTACGGAACCAGCCTCGGTTGGCTTGGCAGCGATGCTATTCCAATCGAAGGCGGCTGAGCCCATGACAGGCGCCTGGTTTGCTATGGCAAATGCGACAGCCGTACTAGCCGCTGCGGTCAAAGCGATGATTGCATCTCTTCGATTAAACATTCACACTCCTCATTTTGTGGCGAAATCTCAGCAAATCTAAAACGCTCCCACGAGTAAGCTGCGGCTAATTCAACCGTGCTCCTGAAACTGGGTGAGAGCAGTGCTTGCCAGCCTTTTCGCATGTTAACCCGCAGACAGAAAACGTCCAATGACCAGCGAGTGGGTTTGCTCGGCAAATCCACTCGCCCCCGCCGCTGTAGTGCCGTGCTCGGGGTATAGAATCTTGAGAGTCAAATAAATAACCTTCTATGATCTTAGGCCTTCAGGTCGTTTCTCAGAGGAAGAGAGGCTGAAGATGACAAAGACGCGGCGGATGGCCCTGATTTGGATTCTGTTTTGCTGTGGGATTTCCGTTTTGTGGGGCTCTTTGCTGGAGCGCGCCTCGCCCGATGGAATGATCGATTTCAAAGGGGTTTTCTACGGCACGCGGTGCCTGCTTCAACATGGCGATCCTTACAAAGTAGGTGGGCCGCTGCATATTTACGAGGCAGAAGCAAAGGACCACTCATTGCCTTCGACAGTGTTGCAGCAAGTCCTTTCACTCAATGTATATCTTCCGACCGCATTTATTCTGATTACTCCATTCGCGATGCTGCCCTGGGGGCTGGCGCACCTGGTGTGGATGGCTCTTACCGCAGGCTGTCTCTTGCTTGCCTCCCTTTTGATGTGGAATGTCGAGTCCAAAGCCGCACCACTCGTCTCCGTTGTATTAATCTGCTTTCTTCTTTCGAACTGCGAAGCCGTCATTGCAACCGGCAATCCCGCGGGTATCGTTGTTGGCCTTTGCGTAGTGGCTGTCTGGTGTTTCCTCAAGGGACGGTTTGTGCCGATCGGCGTCTTGTGCCTTGCGATCAGCCTGGCAATCAAGCCTCACGACGCGGGTCTAGTATGGCTTTATTTTGTGCTGGCGGGCGGAGTCTATCGGAAACGTGCGCTGCAAACTCTCTTGATAACCATTGTGCTGGCGGTGCCGGCCATTCTATGGATTTCGCACGTTGCGCCTTATTGGATGCAGGAACTGCATTCCAATCTCCTGGCGCAAGCGGCTCCCGGCGGAGCCTGCGACCCTGGGCCCAGTTCTGCCAATAGTGGAAGCGGGCCGAGCATGATAATTAACCTTCAGTCCGCCCTCTACGTCTTCCGCAACGATCCGTGCTTCTACAACCCGGCCAGCTATCTGGTTTGTGGAGCGCTTCTGCTGATCGCGTTAGTAGGCACACTCAGGTTACGATTTTCGCAGCGGAGAGCCTGGCTGGCGCTGGCGGCAATCGTTCCTATTACCATGCTTGTGACCTATCATCGTCCGTACGATGCGAAGATCTTGCTACTCTCAATACCGGCTTGCGCTATGCTGTGGGCCGAGGGCGGCCTGATTGCGTGGATTGCACTTCTGGTGAATACATTGGGGATTGTATCGACCGCGGATATTCCATTGACCATTCTCTTGACTTATACCAAGATCATGCACATAACTACCGTGGGATTGCCTGGACAGATACAGACGATTGTGCTGACGCGACCCACGCCGCTTATCTTGCTGGCCATGGGCATCTTCTATCTATGGCTTTATGTGCGGCACGATCCGGCCCTGGCTCCAACAACGAAGCCAGCAGAGCCAGGGAAGCTCCCGTTGTTCCCGCGAGGGCCTGATCCGATACACTCCGGAGGAGACCCCTTAGCAGGTTGAATCCGAATCTAGGCACTGTTTCGAGCAGAAAGAGAGACTGAAGATGACAAGGACGCAGCGGATTGCTCTGGTTTGCCTGCTGTTGTCCTGTGGGGTTTCCGTCTCATTGGGATTCTTTCTGGAGCGCGCCGCACCTGACTTCATGATGGATTTCAGATCAGTCTATTACGGCGCGCGATGCCTGCTTCAACATACTGATCCCTATCAGGAAGGCGCATTCCTGCGCACTTATCTGGCAGAAGAAGGAGATCGCACGATTCTCTCGGCAGGGTTTCGACAGGTTTTGATGAGGGATCTGTACCTGCCGACCGCATCTGTTCTCATTGTTCCCCTCGCGATGCTGCCGTGGGGCCCTGCACACCTGCTGTGGATGATCCTTACCGCTGTGAGCCTAGTCGTTGCCGGCTTTCTGATATGGAATCTCGGGGCCACCAGCGCACCAGTACTCTCCGGCATTTTGATCTGCCTTGTTCTTGCTAACAGTGAAGTTCTTTTTGCGACCGGCAATGCTGCTGGAATCGCGGTGAGCCTTTGCGTGGTCGCTGTCTGGTGTTTCTTCAAGGAGCGGTTTGTGCCGGCCGGCATTCTATGCCTTGCGGTCAGTCTCGCCCTCAAACCCCATGACGCGGGTCTGGTATGGCTCTATTTTCTGGTGGTGGGCGGGACCTATCGAAATCGTGCGCTGCAAACCCTCTTCATCACCGCTGTCCTGGGACTTTCGGCCGCCCTGTGGGTTTCGCACGTTGCGCCGCATTGGGTGCGGGAACTGCACTCCAATCTTCTAGTGGATGCGGCGCCCGGCGGAACCGGCAACCCAGGACCCACTTCCTCGACCGGACGCACCGTCAGTATGGTGATCGATCTACAGGCGGCCGTGAGCGCTTTCAGGGATGATCCGCGCATCTACAACCCGGTCAGCTATTTGGTCTGCGGAGCGCTTTTGCTGGTATGGTCAGTACGCACTCTTCGGTTGCGCTTCTCACAAACGATAGCCTGGCTGGCGCTTGCGGCTATCGCGCCTCTTACGTTGCTGGTGATCTATCATCGGCCTTCTGATGCGAAGCTCCTACTACTTGCGGTTCCAGCATGCGCAATGCTCTGGGCTGAGGGCGGTGAGATTGGGCGGCTTGCAGTCGTAGTGACTACTGCGGGCATTGTGTCGACCGCGGATCTCCCGTTGATCGCCTTCCTGGCTCTCACCAAGAATCTGCGTATATCTGCAGTGGGACAGTCCGGACAGATACTGACGGATCTGCTGCTGCGGCCCGCCCCGCTGGTCCTGCTGCCAATGGCGGTTTTCTATCTGTGGGTGTATGTGCGGCGCGCAATCCCAGGCCCAGGGAGAGGGTCGAAAAGTCTGACTACGCAGCCCGACGAGCAACCGGCAACAGCTTCTCCGGGCCTGATGCCCATGCAGTGAACAGCTGCTTTGCACTGGATCAAATGCCATTTCCTGGCAGAAAAAAAGAAGGTTTCAAGAGCGGAAATCATGATCAACGGAAAGCGAATTGCAGTTGTGATGCCGGCGTACAACGCCGAAAAGACTCTGGAAATGACAGTGCGGGAGTTGTCCGACGTGGTGGATATCAAGATTCTTGTCGATGACTCTAGCAAGGATCATACCGCGGCTCTATCCAGGAAACTCGGCGTAAAGACGTTTGTCCACGACGCCAATTACGGCTATGGCCGCAATCAGCAAACCTGCTACCGCGAGGCTCTGGCCGCAGGCGCCGATATTGTGGTGATGGTCCATCCGGATTACCAGTACACGCCCTCCCTGGTTCCCGCTATGGCAGGCATGATCGCCAGCGGGGTCTATGACATGGTGTTAGGCTCGCGGATTCTGGGGGCGGGGGCACTGAAAGGTGGAATGCCCGTCTATAAATATGTTGCTAACCGGTTTCTCACTGCCTTTCAAAACCTGTTTCTGAGAGTCAAGTTGTCGGAGTATCACACCGGATTCCGGGCCTTCTCGCGGGAGTTGCTGGAGACTCTTCCTCTTCTCGAAAACTCTGACGATTTTGTGTTCGACAACCAGATGATCGCTCAGGCTGTGATGTTTGATTTCCGCATTGGAGAGATTTCCTGCCCCACGAAGTACTTTAAGGAAGCCTCTTCTATCAATTTCAAGCGCAGCGTCAAGTACGGATTCGGAGTGCTGGGTACGACAACCAGCTTTGTCGCGCACAAAATGGGCATAATCCATCTGCCCAGATTCGATGTCTCCGGCAGGAAAGTAACGCAGCAATATTCCGAGATTGCCCAAGGACCGTCAGATACGAAGTAAGAAGATTTGACCAACCGCATCATCCGCCGGGAGTGGGTGACGACAGTTGGCGTAGGGACATCTGACGCGAAGACTATTTTCGGCGATGTTGCGCAGGATCGTGTTGCTGCCGCTTCCCGCGAACTAGCGACTGGCCGCAATACTTTTAAACAGAATCGCAGTGGACAAAGTAGGTGGGACCATTGCCGAAGAAAATGACGAGGAGTGCCCTTGATTGTGCCGCTGGCGAGTCCAGGGCGACACGAAGCTGCGCAGGTCTTCCGCAGAAAATACTGCATTGTTCTGGTAATCCCCCTCAGGGGACGTACGACTCGATGCAAGCAGCGTTAAAAAAGCAGATACTTAACTTAGTCTTAGGAAGGTTAGCGTCAAGTGAATACTTTGTTTGGCGTAAGTTTCCATCCAGTGGGCGCTGATGGTGGCTCATCAAAGGTTAAACCATGAGTATCGACCGTGAAATTTTCGAACCCAGAGCCCTCGATCGCGAATTGGATGAGTTAGCTGCTGACGGAAAACAGGTTGAGTTGTCCGTCGTCATGCCGTGCCTGAACGAACGAGAGACCGTGGGTGTGTGTGTCCGCAAGGCGTTGGCGAATCTTCGCGAAGCAGACATCCTCGGTGAAGTGATCGTCAGCGACAACGGATCAACCGACGGATCGGTGGAGATCGCCGAGACAGAAGGGGCGCGTGTAATTCACGTCACAGACAAAGGTTATGGCAATGCTTTGAAGGGCGGCATACTCGCCGCATGTGGAAAATACATATTGATGACGGACTCTGACGATAGTTATAACTTCGGCCACATCATGCGATTTCTGGAGCAGTTGCGCGCCGGATCAGACTTGGTAATGGGTAATCGATTTCGGGGTGGCATTGCGGAGCGAGCTATGCCTCCGCTGCACCGGTATATAGGAAATCCCGTGCTGACGGGCATTGGACGATTGTTGTTTCGCTCGCCGTGCGAAGACTTTCATTGCGGAATGCGAGCTTTCCGGAAAGACAGCTTCCTGCGCATGGACATACGTTCCACAGGGATGGAGTTTGCAAGTGAGATGGTGGTGAAGGCAAGCCTGCTGCGGATGAAGATCAGCGAGGTTCCCACCACATTATCCCCCGACGGACGCAGTCATGCGCCGCACTTGCGAACGTGGCGCGACGGTTGGCGGCACCTCCGTTTTTTGCTGATGTACAGCCCGCGCTGGCTCTTCCTGTATCCCGGGACTCTTCTGATCTTACTGGGTTTGGCCGGTTGTGCTTGGCTCTTGCCTGGGCCGCGGGTCGTTCACGGCGTCGGGCTCGACGTGCACACGCTTCTCTACGCGTTTGTTGCAGTCCTTATGGGATTTCAGTTTGTCGCCTTTGCCGTTTTTACTAAGGTGTTCGCCATCTCCGAAGGGCTCCTTCCTGAAGATCAACTAATGAACCGCGTCTTCCACTACATCACGTTGGAGACCGGCCTGGCTGCGGGCGGCTTGTTAGTAGCACTTGGAATTGTTGGATCGATCTTTGCCGTCTCCGGTTGGGCCAAAGGGAGTTTCGGACAATTAGATCCAGGGCATATGCTGCGCATCGTCATGCCGTCCGTCTTTTCGTTGACTTTGGGTGTACAGATTGTCTGCGACAGCTTCTTCCTGAGTATTCTCGGGCTACGGCGGCACTGAATTGGATCGCACGCTCAATAGGATAGCGTGGAGGCTGAAATGTACTACGTGATTGGTTCAGGCCCAGCCGGTATCTCATGTGCACAGGCGCTCATCGTTCGCTGCCATTTAGGAGTGATAGCATTATCAGTTTTGTTTATTACAATCGCGATCCGGATTTCAGCCTCATGAGCTCCCTTGGAATCGAATCGTTGCCGTATGAGCCTCGCTGACTTGTGCTTCGGCACCCATGAGTAACCCTTCAAATTCAGGTAAGATCGCTTTTCACTACCGCCAAAAGATCGTCGGGAAACCCTGCCATAGCATATTCTTACTTTGGCGAGTTAGAGTTCAATAGGTAACGGTAGCTATAATTGTGTCGGTGTAAGTCCCTACCGTGACAAACTGCCCCGCGGGAAGCTGGCCGTAGACAGTGTACTGCACACCCATACCGGTACCCGTCTCTTGGAGGGTATCGGTGCCCACGGTATTGCCCCAGTTGGTTGTGCGCCCAGAGTTACTAAACAGCTTATAGCCCAACAAAGCCCCGCCAGGTCCGGTCATGCTGCGGTTAGTCACGGTCGCGCCAGTCGCTGTACCGGCGTCGAGACCGATATCGAAAACCGTCTTATTGGTGCAGTTGACCGTAAGCGCGGAGGTAGCGTTGATCAGCACTCCTGAGTAATTGCCGAAGTTAAGGGTCGTCGCCGAAATAGTGCATGTGGCGGGAATAAACGCGGTGACGGTGAACGAAGTGGTAGCTGTGGTCATCGTATCGGTGTAAGTGCCGGGAGCGACGGTCTGATTCGGCAGGATCAGACCGTAGACGGTGATATTCGCGTTGCCGTTTCCGGCCAGATCAGTGGCATCGGTGTCGCCCCAATTAGTGGTCCGCCCGGCATTCTGGAACAACTCATAGCTCAACTCGGCGCCGCCAAGAGCGGTCATGTACCGGGTGGTCTCGGTTGCGCCAACGCCCGCCCCGGTATACATGGGAATGGTCCACCCGCCGGCGCAAGTGACTACTCCAGCGGCAGTGCCGTCCAGCTGCGCGCCAGTATAATTTCCGAAGTTCAGGGTCGTAACGGTGAGAGTACAGGTCTGCCCTTCCACCTTCAGGGCGCCACAGACAAAGATGAGTAGTATCGCCAGTATGAGTCTTCGCATCATGGTTTTTGCTCCAGGCAACGCAGTGGTCCAATGGACGGAATATCTCCGGGTAACTCCAGGTAGTCGAAGGCGACAGTGCAGCGATGCCCGTTCGGTCGTTCGACGGTAAGTTCATTGTGGGAACTAAGATCCTCGACGTACGCGTTGCCGTCATAACCGACTGGAACAATGGCGCCAGTGGCCCGCAGTGTTGCAGTGCTGCCCATCGGCAGCGGAAGCCCGGCCTTGTCGACTAGTTGCAGCAAAGCGGCGTGGTTAAATTTGATAGGGAACTTGATCACCACGCCGGAGCGATCCTGGGGTCGCATTTCGCGCTTGTCATTGTCGATCGTGGCGTCCGGCGGAATATCGGTCGACTCAATTCCGATATGGTTCAGATCGAACGAACGCATATCTGGCACCAATAGCCGTCCCGAGGAGTTAGTGCGACCTGCATTGCGATTCTCTTGATAGACCTCGACATGCGGCACCGGACTGGTGTCCACAATGGCGAAACTGTCGTAGATCCAATTCGACGGGAACAGACCCCCATCGACAAATGAGAGAGCCCCCTGGGACTCCAGGCGCAGAGTTGTCTGCCCGCTGGTCTGGTCAACTCCGGCCGTAAACAGGCCTATGCGCGACTTATATTGCCCCTGACCAAATTCGTGGTCGGAACTTCCGGCGGAGACAAAGGCCTGATAGCCCCAATCGCCTATCAATGACGCCGACTGCTGCGCCTGCACCTGTCCAGTTCTGTCCGAAGCCCCGCTGACGCCGATCGAGTTACGCCGGCCTAACGGGATGGTCAGGCCAACCTGCATACCATTGCTGTTTACGGTACTTCCGAGAGTCCTAAACTCGGTGGCATAGATAGATACACGGTGAATCTGGAGCGAATAGTTAGCGGATACAACATGAGAATGCTGGCCCGGCACCGGAGTGATGTCCGACGGGATAGAGTTAGATCCGCTGTCTTGATCGAGCCCCGCATAGGCAACACTCGGCGAGCCGAAGTGCTTCGTCGATAGGCCGGCGTTGGCGCTGAGTTGTTTCCGCGGGACCCCATCGCCGTTCATCGCCGCGATATCCCGGTAATTGCGGTTGGCTATAATCGCCGAGGCGCCCAGGCTGAACACCCTGCCAATACGTTGAGCGCCTGCGGAATATTCTGCGCCGGTCCCTGCAGAGCCGGCACTGGCCGCTGCGGCAAAATTAACCACGCCAAGGTTCCCAATCTGCAGCACGCCGCCCGCGCCCCCCATGCTCATGCTCTGAGTGCCTTCAAAGGCGCCCTCGACCGTGAACTTCCGGGTCAGGCCGCGGCGATAGATGGCGTTGCCCGCAACCTTGCCGTAGTCGTTGCTGATTGCACCCCAGTTATTCCGTACCAGGCCAGCCTCTCCAGCGAAGGTCTGCAATCGCGGCGCCAGAAGCGAGGTACTGGCATAAAAGGGTTGCGTCACGTTCACTTGCTGACCTAGCGCATTGGTTACCGTCATCGAGATCGCGCCCGCCCCGGATACCACTGGGAGCTGGGGAATCTCGAAGGGGCCAGCGTCGATTTCGCGCGAGACCATCAGGTTGCCATCCGTCAGCACGCTCACGGTAGAGGGAACTGCGGCCGAGCCGCTGATGAAAGGCAATGGAAAGGTCACCAGATCAGGACGCATGCTGAAATCCGAGCGAATCTGCGCGCCCCCAAGGTGAACCGGACGGGTCCATGCAAGACCGCTCGAGATGAAGTCGCCCAGCGTATAGCGCCGCAAGGTGTTGACGTCCGCGAATGAGTAGGCCGAATCGAGGCGGACGGCAGTATTCATGCCGGGGCCACCTGAAGCATCGCCTCCATAGGCGAGCCAGTCCGAGCTCATGATGCCCCAGGGCGAGAAGGCGCGCATGTCGAATGACCCGGTGGCGCCGATTTGGCCACCAGCCAAGGTGCCTGCGATGTCGTAGTTGAGCGTCAAGCCATTGCCGCTCTCGATCACGCGACGGCCCGCCGCCGCTTCTCTTCCGTCAGGCAGCAACAGCGTCGGCAGCAAGGCGCTGTCTCTGGCTTTCACATTCAATATCTGGTTTTTCTGATCGATAGCCCAGGTCAAACCGGGCAGGTCAGACAATGCAATCAAGCCGTCAATTTCCGCGGCGCGAGAGACGGGAACGCGAAAACCAAGGTCGCGCAATTCGTCCGCACGAGCCATCAACTTGCCGTGACGAAGCGTGAATTCGCCGACCTTGCTGATGGAACGACCATTGATATGAACTTCCAGAAGCAGTTTCTCGTCGTTGTTTGCGCCGAAGGAGGATCCATCGGTTGCTTCCGTGGTTGCTTCGGTAGTCGCCTCGGTGGTTGCTTCCGTAACCGCTTCGGTGGCTATGGCCAGCCGCGGCATGATAGCCAGCGCAAGGACAACAAACCCCGCGCAGCGGAGCCATCTCGCCGTGAGACCACTAAAATCATCGCGACGCAACAAAGCTGACCTGCTCGTCGATGGAGCCGGTATCCGAGTGGGCTGTCAACTGCAAGGGTTCACTTTGCAGAGGCACGGAATCCTGCGCGGCGATGTGCCAGCGCCGTGTAGCGCCGGAAAGGACATAGGGCGACGTGCCGGAATCCGAATTCAGCTTGCGGCCATCGCTTGTCGTAAGCACGATATCGCGGATCTTCTCATGAAGATTGCCGGCGTTAAGCGCAACGAGATAAATCTGTCCTGAGTCGCGCTCAAGGTGAAACTGGACATCCGCAAAGGCGCGTACCGACGGCTTGGCAAAGATTGGAATAGACAAGCGCAACGCGATATGCACGATTCCCGGCTCCCCTGGAGGCGGAATCTGATCGATAAGAATGCGGTAACTGGCTTCTCGATCCTCCGGCAATGCACGCAGAATGATGCGAATGACCTGCGTGGCTCCCGGAGCAATCTTGGCAAGCGGCGGGCTCACTATCACGGCGTCTGTGGCCGTGAGAGGATCGTCGTCACCCTTCTGACTCCAGGCATAGGCGCGGATCTGAATGGCGGTTTCGCTGGTTGCCTGGTTGGTCACTGTCAGACTCGTAGCTTTCTGGCCGGGCGAGAAGAGAATGTTGACAGGCACGACCGACAACGATTGCGCTCCTGCCGAAAAGCTGGTAAGGAGAAAGAAAAGAATGGCGGCGAGCGTTTTGGCCGCCGCCAGAATTCGAAATGACTTGCAGTAGATCATGGGGACCTGAACTTGAAACTTGGCTACCGGTTAGTAATTGACTGTGGCGATGATCGTGTCGGTGTAAGAACCCGCAGTGACAAACTGATTCGCCGGAATCACGCCATATACCGTGAGCACCTGGGCCGCGCCATTTCCGGTTCCAGTCACCCAAGTGGGGGTGGTATTGCCCCAGTTGGCGCCGGTATAGGAACCCGTCAACAACGAATAGTTAAGTCCGCCCGCGGGCTGGGTAATGCCCATCTGACGAGTGGTCACGGATGCGCCAGTTGTCAATCCTGCATTGAGGCCGACTTGGTACGCCCAGCCGTTGGAGCAGGTGACTGTAACGCTAGAGGAGGCCTGTGCCTGCGTGGCAGGCGTGTAGGTTCCAAATGTTAAGTTGGTTACACCGACCGTGCAAGAGGCCCCAACCGTCGCGGTGACAGTTATGTTGGCCGTAGTGGTTGCCGCAACGGCAGACGTGGAAGTTAGGCCAAGCGCCAGCAATCCAAGAACGGCGGTGGCCAAGGCAGACCTGGCAGTATTCGAATACTTCATTGGTGTGACTCCTGGAGTACAGATTCTGAAAGTGTTTTAATTCTAGCTACTATTAACGTTTTTTCACAATAGTACCGATATGACTCGGTCATTACACTTTGGTGTAACTCGATTACAGTACTTTTCGTGGGATTTAGATGAATAAGGCCGTGACTATAGCGTCCAACCTAGGACCAAAGATATATTACCCAAGGCTTTCCTATGCGTTTCCAGTCACGTTTATGGAAGGTAATTCAGACTAAGAATGCGGCAATTATCCTTGATATTTTTTGGGGGCTGCATCGAGGGCCGTCGGTCAATAAGTGACAGTAACGGTAATTGTGTCGGGATGCGCACCGGGCGCGACAGATTGTGTCTCCACAGTCTGAGCATAGCCAGCGTGCGCTTGAGAGTATTCGTTACCAGTTACAGCCACGGTGCCCGTGCCAGCCTTCCGGCTTCCATTGAGGGTTCGCGGGAAGTCCGCTAGTATGGCATGCCCCAGCAAGTCAGAGGCAGGACCGGCCGCCTTCTGGATAGCCGCAGCGTCGCTGGGCACAACACCTGCGCTGAGGCTGACATTGTACGCAGTGGGGTGGTCGCAGGTAACCGAAACAGCGGACATCGCGTTCTTCATTGCGGCTGCATCGGCTTTGTACCCCATGGCAGAGGAGGAGGCTTGGCAAGTGGCCTGAACCGTCGCAGTGACAGCGAATGAGGCTGAAGTAGTTGCTGCAACGGCCTGTCTTGAAGCCGGACATAACTCCAGGATGGCCAATGCGAATACAAAGGATGCGAGTCTCATAGACATTGCGCCTCTCGTTACCAGGGAAATCCACCTTAAGTAATCGCATCGGCGGTTTGTGGCGGAACTTTAGCGTTTGCGCGATCTATTTTTTCCGCGGCCACTCTTTATGCCTCGGCAGAACCAATTCGGAATGTCAAAGAGCCGCTTTTTGAGCTTGGCGGCAACTCGGCTTAGATGCTTTCTGAATGGAAGGGGAAGTTTGGCGACTTCGGATCGTCACCAAGACACGGCAATGTGGGCGGCGAAGGATCGGCGAGTAGCCGTTCAGAAGCCTCGTAAACAATTCAATCTAAACAGCTTACTTTCGCCACAATTCGGCGAGCCGCAGACAGAAATCGACGTTGATGTCCGTGATGCGAAATAAGCCGTGAGTTTCCAGCTAACTTGCCAAAGCTTTCCCGGAGACACTTACCGAAATAATCAATACCGACGACTTAGCGTCTGGTGTAAATCTGGAATGGAGCCCAATAAAAAGGCTGGTGAAATCTGCCCCGCGAATGCAGCAGGGCGAGTTTTGCGTTGCGGAGTGCGACCGCCGGGGCCTGGCCGTCTTCCAGGCCTTGATAGAGCGTATCCATCAGTCGCGGCGTCGAATCGTCGCTCACTTCCCACAATGCGCCGATGACGCTATGCGCGCCAGCACGAAGAAACGCCCAGGACAGGCCCACCAACCCTTCACCCGCATAGGAGCGCGAGCCGCTGCCGTAACACGCCGATATGGTGACCAGCCGGGCATCGATGGGATGCTGCATGATATCGCGCGCGTATAGCTTGAAGGAGTCGCCAGTTTCCTTGTCGCCGGAGAGCGACGAGCCGGAGAGTGCCGAGCCGGAAAGTATGATGGCCGAGTCCAACGGATCGGTGCGGCTGGCCACCGCATGAGAGACAAAATGGATGTAGGCATACTGTGCCGGATTGCTGGCCAAATAGGCTGCGGGAGTAGCTTGTTGCTTCGCGAAGACGGCCGCATTGCGCGCGGCAAAGTGCCTTTCTATTTGAGCTATCTCGGAACCGAAGAATGGGAGGCTGGGGTAGTCCGGACTGGGCGAGACCGGGTTGCCAAGCAACAGCAGATTGCGAGTGCTCTCGCGCGCGGGCTTTGCGGCGGCGAGCAGGTCCAACGAGGGGGCAGAGAGCAGGGTCGCGTCCTCGATCCAGTAATGTGTCCCGGTGCCAGAACCCGGAGTAACTTCCGGACTAACTTGCGGGCTGGGACCGGGAGCCAGCAGCGTTTCAAAATTCAACTGGCCCAGCGCTCCATCGGCCAGAATCATCACCGGAGTATTGCGCCGGATGAGCTTTGCGGCCGGCGATACGAGCAACTGATAGAGCGCCTGCCCATCCTCATTGGCGTCTTGCTGAGGGTCCTCCATGCTCAGCAAGGTCTTACGGTAGCGCTCCACGCGGGTAACAATCTCCTTCTGGGCGGGAAGCGGAACCAGTGTGATCTTAGCCGGCGTGATAACCCAGAGGTAGGATTGCTTGTCGCCCAGCCAGTAAAAGAGCAGCGTAGCACCGGAGCTTTGGGCAATCTGGCGAGGGCTCAGATCCGCGGGATGAAATGAGGCTTTGCTTGCGGTCATGCCCAAGCCTTGCGCCAGCGTCTGCGCACGGCTCTGATCGGCAGCCGCCAGGGCTTCTTCGTTGCGGCTTTCTTCGACCAACATGTGGATGTAGTGATCGTAGATGCCCGTAGCGTTGGCGGCAAAGGGAAGCCGCGAGTCCACGCGCTTGAGTCCCGTCCGCGCCGACTCGAATGCGGTCAGGGTGGCTTTGTATATCTGCTCCGCTTCCCGGGCGTTGCCTCGCACCTCATATAACCTGGCTAACTCATCCCCGGAGCCCAGTCGCGTCGTTGTTGGGTTAGCCGGGTTGTTTTGTACCGCGCGAAAAAGCCTCTCCGCCTGCGGATCCTGATGCCGTGCGGCGGCCAACATGCCCTGGGTGAGCATCACATTCGCACTCAGGAGATTACCACCTGCGCGCTCCATTGGGGTAACCTGATCGATATAAGCGCTTGCATCACCCAGCTTTTCGGTCTCGACCGAAATTTCGGCCAGGTCTTCCAACGCGTTCGCGATGTTTTCTTTGCTGTCGATCTGCCGTGCTAAATAGAGCGCTTGGCTATAGGACTGCGCGGCACGCGTCGAATCACCGGCATGGTGATAGATATACCCCGCGTTGCTGATCCATTTGAGTTCATAGCGTATATCTCCGAGAGTTGCGGCTTTTTTCTCTGCCTCAAGAAACAGTTCTAGAGCCTTTTCGTCATCTCCCAACTGGTAATAGGCCCAACCAAGATTCCCCAATGCTTTTTGTGCAAGGTCTTCGGCTCCCATACTCTCTGCATTCCGATACGCAGATCCCAACCAGTCCACGGCTTCGTCATAGTGCTCGCTTTGAAGAGAAACCCAGCCTAAATTTGAGAGTGCCGTTGTTTCCAGCCATCGGTCATGGTACGTCCGCGCAAAGGAGAGACTTTCGACAAAGAGCCGCTGTGCCTCCGTGAGCTGTCCACACTCGGCAGCCAAAATGCCTCGTGTTTTGAGTACGCCGCCACAAGTTGCGTATGGTGCACTAGCGCAGATGCTCTCAGCTTGAATGAGCTGTTGATTTGCCGCCAAAAACTGCTGTTGAAACGTCAAGGCCAATCCAGCAAGCGCCAGTCTTTGAACGTCCAATTCGTGATTTCTGCCAGTAACTGTGACGGGCTGGGCAGAGAGGAGGCGAAGGGCATCCTGATTCATGCCACGCCATGTCATTGCCTCTGCTTCCAGGAGCTGGAATCGTGCGGCCAGTTCTGGATCAGAAGTCAGGTAGCGTTTATATCCCTGTTCCGCTTCCAGCTGGCTCTTTTCCAGAGAACCGTGCAAGTAAAGCTGGTGGGCATGGTCGTATTCCGCCTGGGCACTACCGGGATGGGTATCTTGAAGGGGGATCAGAAGCAAAAACATCACAGTCCATGCGAAATGGAGTATCTTGGACCGGAAGGTGGTGGAGCTGAACATGATTCCAGCTTACATTGATGCTGGTGTTGAGCACAGCTGATCTACGGATTGCCGAATCAGGGAGTAGGAAAGCCGTATGTTGTGGGACCACTTCCGAACCGAGAGGGGATCCTTGATCTCCTGCGCGTATTCGACAGCGTTGCGATAGTATTCGATCGCCCGTAAATAATCGCCTCTGTATCGATATACGTTTCCAATGTTTGCGAGCGTTATCTGATAATGCATAACCCATCCGGCTTGGGCATAAACCGGCAGGGCGTTTTCAAGCAGTTCTAGCGATTTCTTATCGTCTCCCAGCCCCAGATGGCACACAGCCATATCGCTCCAAGCAAACGCCCGCCTTCCGGCTGAATCAGCGAGAGCATGCGATTCCTCAAACCAGGGGAGAGCCTCCTGGTATAGCAAGGCATCTCCGCGCCTGTGTCCTTGCATCATGATGTTCTTCCCAATGCCCCATAGCCCGATGGTTCTGAAGTACCATCCGCCAATCTGCTCTGAAGCGCTGAGTATTTCTCGAAAAATTCTGTCTGAGGTGACAAACTCGTTGCGGACGTATAAAAACCAGGCTTGGCAATACCTTACTTCGCAGAGCAGTTCCGGTAGTCCCGCGTTTCTGGCCAAGCACTCTGCCTCATTTAGAAGTCCGTCGGATGAGGCGTATTTTCCCAGCATGCCCAAGCTGTAGCCGCGGGTCATTTTAAGACCAATCAGGGATTGGAGATCGCCGCTTTCCGGCGGAAAGACGGTCTCCTTGGATGCGAGGTACGCCAATGCCTCTTCAGTGTGCCCGAGCAATCTGAGCACATCTGCCCGTGAAAACCGTAGCCCCCACACCTCCGCGGAGAAGCCTTGGTCTTGGCACCGTTGGAGCTCCGCATCAACTATGCATCTTGCCCCCTCCGAATCGCCAAGGCGTATCAGATCGCGAGCTGTCTTGTATGCAGGTTCTTTCACTAGGAGAGGAGAGACAGAGATTGAGCGTGTCTTCAATAGGATTAGCAGTAACAGAAGAAAAGCCGACGCAAAGGGAAAACCGAAGTTGGAATCCCGCCAAATGCCCGCCGGACCTGAAGTAATTTTCATTGTCCAGCGGACATTCCGGAAAATCGTTTGCGTTAGCCCGGCATTCCGTTTGACGTGCCCGTTCCGACCGGGACGTCCCCGTTGATGTCATCGTTTGCGTGCAGCGTATGGTTCGTGCCCTGGGGTGTCGAGTGGTGCTGGATAGTAGCGTTTACTTGAGCAGGATTGTTATGAAGAAACAACACAAAGAGCGAGGCGAGCCAAGTGAACATGAAATTCCTCCTGGCTCATTTTTGTATCGTTTTCGGGCACGCGATGTCAAGCAAAACTCAGGGCGATCAATATGCTATGAGGGTCCCCCGTTGGAAGTGCCAGTCCCGACCGGGACGTCCCCGTCGATGGTGCAGCCCAACTTGAGGTCGATCATCGTCAGGGTGAAGGTGGTCTTTTGGTAGACTTTCGTTTGTTCGTGCGGATTCTCGTGCTTGACGGTCAGCTTGGCAAGGGTAATGATGCCAAAGCCGGGGACCACAATCACGTTCCCAAAGCTTGTACCAGGGAAGAGTCCCGCCGTCTGGTTGACCAATGAACATTCGACCCCGTCCGCAGAGCCAAGAGTAGATGAAAGTTGATTGTATCGTTCCTTGAGCGTTGCGGGTAGGTTCTTGTCCTGGAGAATACGATTATATTGGCGGCCGACACGGCTGACAACGCCCGCATCCTGGGCGTAAGCCAGGTCATTGACCGGCTTGGGGCCAAAGATCCCGGTATCGAATGCCACCTTAACCGGGTAGCCGGCGATGCGGAGATTCTCAAAGCGCGTGCCGAGAAAGGAGATCGTCGGCATGAAGCCATCGCGGGGGTGATCGGTGATGGTCTGGCCTACGACGCGGTCGGCTGTCAGTACCTCGAGGACATTCAGGCCTTCCACCACCGTGGTGGTGAGAGTTAGATGGCCCTCGTTCTGCTTCTTGCTCAGGTTTCCGGAGACATGGGAGTAGGCGGATCGGAAAGAGATGACCGACTCAAGCTGGTACGCCCCCGAGCGTTGGTTAAAGTACCCACCACCCGGCTCAAGCTTGGAATGGACCTGGGGCTCGATGGGCTGTTCAATCGGTAGCTTCAGATGGCCCGAAAGGACCGTCGCTTCCGCGTTGTAGATGTGCTTTCTCTCGTTCGCTTGGGGCATAGTTCTTTGACTCTCCATTTTTTAGGATAGGGGGAGAACTTTATAGCGTCTCTAAAGACGCATCAATTAGTCAAGTGAATATTGAAGATATATTGGTCGATAACGGTTCTCTCCCCGTGAGCCGCGACGCCTGAAACCTTGACGGTATAGGTGCCGTCACGCAACATTGCGCCCGGAATTGCAAGGGTGAGCCGCTGGCTGTCGTTCTCGGTGGGGGCGGCGGCAACACCGGTCCAGACCAGCTTTCCTTGCGGGTCAACCAAGTCAAAAGAGAAAGAAGCATAGGCGCCGGCGCTGGGCTGCGGAGGCAGATCGACCGGAAGCGCAACCCCATGCTGCCGATCAGCGGTGACAGCCAGGGGATCGCCGCCCCGTGTGGCCCCGTGCAGCGGAGCCCAGGAAAGCAGACGCGGCTGGTCGGCCATGGCTCGCAATGCAGGATAGGTAACCAGATTCTGATAACCGAGAACCAACAGCAGGGTAGCGAAGACCGGAGCGGCAAAAGCTGGCCGAGTCCAGGACAACCACCAGTCGCGCTTGACCGTAGGATTGTTCAACTTGGGCTTACGGGAGGAGGTGTGCAAGGCGCCCGTCAGTTCAGGCAGCTGAGCCTTGGCCTCTTGCATAAATGCGGCTCCCGCGCGAAGATCTAGGGCGCATTCGGAGCAATCGAAGAAGTGTTCCTCAAATGCCTCGCGCGCTTCAGGCGTCAATTCATCTAGCAGGTAACGCATTGCCAACATCTGCTCTACAGCTTCGCCATGATCCATGAAATCAGCCCTCAATGTGGTCCAACACGGTATAGTGGCCACAGCCGGAAAATCGTTTCAAAGTTTCAAGCATTCGCGCCCACAGGCATCTGATTTCCGACGCGCTTCACATACTCCGCCTTGAACTCCTGCTTGGCCCGGTGAAGCAGAACCCGCAGATAGTCGCGGTCCACTCCAAATTCCTGGCAGACCTCGTCGCGGTCGCGCTCGTCGAGAAATATGGCCTTCAGCAGGGAACGGTCACGTGGGGGCAGTTCGAGCAGAATCTCGCGGACCTTGTCCTTGGTCTGCCGGGCTGCCACGATGTCCAGCACATCGGCTCCCTTGTCGGGCAGTTCGGGCCTGCCCTCCACATCAAGAGATTCGCTGCCGCCGTTGGAGCGGTAATGCTCAAAGAGCACATTGTTACAAACCTGATTGACGAAAGCTCCTAAGTGTTCAGGCTGACGCAAACCGCCATCCTTGCGCAGAACAGAAAAGACCCGGGCAAAAGTCTCCTGGCGCACGTCCTCGATGGCATGACTCGACTGTAGCTTGGAACGAAGCTTCAGCTGAAGCAACTCAGTAAAATAGACAACGAAGTGCTCCTGCGTCCGGTAGTCACCAGCACAGAGGTTATCAACATAGCCTGCGTTAAATGACTGAAATTGCAACGTTACCCCCGCCCCGCCGAGAGGAGCTAAGTATAACATGCCCACCTTTTCTGGCGCATGAAAGCTTTGTGCTCTGGCTAAGAGTGGAGCCCTCGTAGCTCATCGGAGCCGCTTTGCATGGCGTGGCGGCAGGGAGTGGCGTTGAACTCATGGCGAGAGCCTGAATAACGGACTAGCCAGAAGGAATCTCGCGTCTCTGGGATCGACTGGTTGCACCGGCTGCACATGGGAAAACAGGTAAATCCTCCCGGTGACCGATCCACGCACGCACACTTGGGGCTGGCCAGTGTAATGAAGATTCAGCGCGCTATCCTGCTGGGATCCAGTAGCTTTCAACTCGCTTCGCTGTCGACGATAACTCATCACGGTAATCCTTCAAAGTTAGTATCCTCAGGCAAAGCCGGAGGCTGTGTGGTCACTTATCTTGCAAAGAGGCTTTTCCGCAATGATTCAAAGCAAAAGCAGCCACAACAGCAGAGGCGCAGAAAGAAACAACCAGAGCGTACCCCCAAAAAAGTTAGACTTCCAATCGCTTCCGGCCAAAGACTGGGAATCCACTGACTGCAACAAATCGTCAGAAGAATACAACTCCGTCCGAGCCTCCATTTGTTCCTCCTGGTCGAGTTTCTTCCGCCCCATCGCTGCTATGCTCCGTCGATGACTTTATCCAAAAAGGATGCGGGGATGGGACTTACACGGAGGCGCCTGTGCGGTCTCTGCGTCGCCCTTTCCAGAAGACACGCCGCCGCCGAAAGCGCCAGCCACTGAACGAGAAACCCGATCCAACTGCTGCTTAGCCATACAGCCAGAGGCAGCGAAATCAATAGGCTCAGGCTATAGTGGCAGTCCATAAGTCGGCCCAGCGCACTGGAACCGAGAGCCGAGCGCAGCCGGCCGATCATATCCCAGAGACCGTTCTCCCCGGACAAAAGATGAGCGATCAGCCACACAGCTAGAGAACACAAGGCAAAACGCCAAACAACATTAACTGCAATCATTCTGATGTAACTCCGTTCTTGAATGGCTGCAGACGGAACTCTCTTCGAAAAGACAACTCCGTCTGCTCTTGGGGGAAGCCGCTCGATTCCATTTGTTCTCTGTTTGAAGGCAGACGTCCATTGGGAAAAAGGACCGGGTGGTCAGCGGGAGCCACCTGTGGGGAAGGAATCAACAACAAACCTTCAAGACTGTTGCCCCATACCACCGGAGCATTGGGATTGGTGATCGAAGGCGGCGTATTCCAAGAGAGCACGGCACGCACCTTGACCGTCCTTAAGCCTTCGCTGCAAGGCTGCTCGTGCTCAAAGAGATTAACCGGGAGGAAAACCTTATACTCCAGACCTGCTGCGGGAATGCCGTTGTAGTCATGCACCGCCGCCGAAGTTGTTCCCTGATACTGGAAGCCCGAGCCCCAGTCAGCCCAGAAGGCAACGAACTCTCTGCTACCCGCCGTGGACGGGCCTCCAGAGTAACCTATGTTCTGCTTCACCGTCACAACACCGGTCAACTGGCCTGTATTCAGGTCCAGCCCGACGTCGTTCAATTGCTCGTACGCGGTGCTCCCAGTCGTGTGCAACCAATCCTTCACTAACTTGGCGAGGTTTACATCGCCAATGCCCGCAAACCATTTCGCCGGGTCCAAGGCAATTGCGGGAGAACTAACTGCGGCGGCCAACGAAGGGGCCAGATAGCGATGCTGCGGAACCGACGTGCCGGCGTAGAGTTGATGCAGCTCCACGGGGGTCAACTGCTTCGGATTGACGGCATCGATCGATGGAACTAAATAGTTCGCCCGTTTAGTCTTGTCCGTAAGCTCGACGTTGTCTCCACCGGGAAAGATGGGCTTCGGGATAAGTTCGAAGCCCTCGACCGGCATCTTCCTGCCCCGCACTTTGCCCCATAGCGCCGCTCTAAGTGACCGTTTGGTCCTGGGGACCGACCCCTCCGCTGTAGAGTTGGAGGGAACCGCGCTTTTATCTTCTGGGGAAGTCATCGACGTACCTCAAGGTTTGTGAAACACCATCGCGCCGCGCGCTCGTTCAAGGCCCGAATATCAGCCCTGCCGACTGTACGACATCTTGCTCGCGCTAGATTGTGTGGATCTTCAAGCCGCCGAACGGGGGGAACGGGGGAACTTTCAGTTGCCGCACGATGTATAGTGTGGACGCGCTTGGAATCGTTTCAGCATTCTTGTGGAAAACTTAATCTTGACAACCTTAATATAGGACCCTCTCGGAAGGCCATGCATACCTCGCAAATTTAATTCGGACGCAACGCGGCGGGCACACTTATTCATCAGACGTTCAAAATAGCGCTGATTCAAGATCACAGGTAAGAGCAGATCGAAGCGGCAATTGCGGCTCCGCGCTCTGAAAACGTGTTCTGCCATGGACTTCTGACGCCGGTCTAAATCGCTTCGACGTTGCGGTGCAATCACGATGCGTTCAGTCTCGCAGAATCAGGTTTTCTTGCGCCAGAGCAAATTCATTCCAATCGCCAGAGCTGCCCTCTCGCCCTGCACTGTTAGCAAATCGAGAGGACGAATAGCTCTGCCGAATGGCGCTTCCTACTGCACAGTCAGACCAATCTGAAAGGTCTGCTGTGTGCAGGGTCCTTGCGTGGGACCCGTCGCACCGGTTGTCGAGTTGACGCAGGGTTGGGTCGTGCCGGACGAAACAGACAAATACGGGTCGGCGGAGGCAACCACGGTAATAGTGCTGGAACCGGTCGGAGTGGCGTATGAAACGCCGTTTGAACAGGCCAACACACCGCTCGTCGCGACAGCGAAGAGAACCACCCCGATCAGCATAATAGCCGTTGTCCACGCACCGCGCATCATGCGCCGCCGCATCCAGAAGAGCAGCAGGCCTGTCAGGCTGCCGAGCCACCACAGCATGGAACCCTGCGCCGGAGAGTTAGGTGGATTATTGATCAACACCGTCAGCGTCGTTGTGAGCGGAGGATTTGGACTGCCGGCGGTGCTGGCCATCACGATAAGCTGGCCCGGCGAAAAGACGCAGATGGAATTCGCCGGCAGTGAAGAAGCCACGCATTGATAGCCAATGACGCCCTGCCATCCACCATAACTGCTATCGGTAAAGGTCACGGAACTATCGCTTGTTTTGTTACTGCTGATAAGGACTGTGCCGCTGGCAGCGCCAACTACATAGGGCGCGCTAACAACGGCTACCGTTCCCGAAGTGGAAGAAGTAACGTAGTTAGCATCTCCGCTATAGGTTGCAGTAACCAGATCGGTGCCAACCGGCAGCGCGGTTGTGCTGATGGACGCCTGGAATACACCTCCCGGAGCTGACACAACGCTCGCCGAGCCCAACGAAGTGCTGCCGGTTGCAAACGTCACAGTCCCGGTAGGAATGCCAACCGCAGCGGAGTTGATGGTGGCAGTGAAAGTAACAGAGGATCCGGGTAAGCTGCTATTGGGATTATTGAAGGGCGGCGCGATGGCCAGAGTGGACGTAGTGAACGCTGTGCTCACCGTGACAGAGAAAGGCGATGAGCTACTCCCATCAAAAAAGCTTGACCCCAGATAGACAGCTTCCAAGGAGTGACTTCCGCCAGTCAACCCCGTGGCCAATGTAAAGGTGGCCACGCCACTGCCGCTTAGTGTAGCTTCTCCAGTGATAACTCCATCAGCCAGCAGCTGAGCGCTGCCTGTAGGTGTTCCGCCAGACGAAGCAACACTGGCTGTCAATGTAATAGGGTGTCCGAAGATTGGAGCGCTGCCAGCCGGAGAGGTGATTGCCAAAGCTGTTGTGGTGGCTGCCGTGGTGGCCCCTGTTCCACTAAGAACAACCTGCACAGTCGTAGCATTCGGCACGGCATTCGTGGCGTTGCTGTTGAGGGTCAGCGTTTCAGACCGGTTCCCAGACGCGGTTGGTTGGAAGCTAGCATCCAGTTCGCAACCGGCTCCCACAGCAATACTCCCGCCGTCGACGCAGGCGCTCGAAGGCGAGGCGCTCAGGCTGAAGTCTCCGGTATTGCCAGTGAGTGTGTAGAAAGGGGAAGCAAGAGTCAAAACCTGATTTCCTTCGTTCTCGACCTTGACTGGCAATGACCCACTGGGCGAACCCACTGGCCAATCGCCAAAGACCTCGGTGGTGCTGGTTCTGGTAATCAGATAAGCTGCTCCAGCCGTACTATCGGCCACGTACAGATTGCCATACGGATCCACTGCCAGACCATACGGGTTGGCGTTTCCAATTCCGACTTCAATGGCCTCGTTGGGAGTTAGCGTGCCTGAAAGATTGGGAATACGAACGATGTTGCCATCGCCTTGATCGACTACGAACAGGCTTCCGGATGCATCGGTGGCCAGCGCGGAGGGTTTGCTGTAGCCCACAGCCACCGTTTGCTGCACGCCGCTGCTGACAGGCGCTGGGAGGCGGTATATTTGGCCAGTACCGGAGTCGGCTACATATAGATTTCCCGACGGATCGACGGTTGTTGCCAAGGGGCCAGTTAAATCGGAACCTAGAACCGAGGCGTTCGCGACATTCCAGCTTCCGTTGTAAGGGAGATAGACTATGCGATTGTTCCCCGTGTCGGCGATGTAAAGGTTGCCTTGCCCATCGACGGTAACTCCAGTGGGTCCGCTCAGCACCGCGCCTGCTATGGGAGTCGGTATCGACGTACCACTGCTATTCTTGGTCGAAGCTGTAACAATCGTGACCTGCGCAGCGTTGCTCAGAGCGCCATTGACTATCGGCACTTCAACAATCTGGTTGTTGCCAGTATCCGCGATGATGACATTGCCCACTCCATCGACGGCGACTCCCGAAGGCTTAAGGAGGTTACTCCCAAGCGAAATTGCTTGAGTCGAGCCTTGCTTGAATTCAAGAACGGCGTTGTTCCCAGCATCAGCGAAGTAACTGTCGCCAGCTGCGTCCAATGCGACCGACATGGGCGATTTAAAGCTGCCGCTGCCACCCACGGAAGTCATTGTGCCGGTGTCAACAGTAAGTCCGGCGCCCAGTCCGACACCTGAGACGTAGCCAGTAGCCAATGCTGCTCCGGAAGAGTTAGCTAACACCACACTACCGGTTGCCAAACCAGGGACTTTAGGTCCGAAGCTCACATCTACCGTGCAGCTACTGCCCGCAGTATAAGTAGAAGTGGTATTGCAGGAGCCTGCCTTAGTATTCGAGAAGTACCCAGCCGCTGGAGAAACTGCTATGGAACCCAGGGATGTCGAAGCATTGAAGTAAAAGCCAAATGCGGTGGAACCGGTGCCTCCCACTGCCGCAGAGCCTGCGTCTGCTGAACCAAGAGTAAGTTCGAAGATATCGGAAGACTTGGATCCGGTGAAAAACACTGCTGTTCCATTCAATGGAATAGAAAGAGCGTTAGCGAGATTTAGACCTGACGCCACGGGATAAATACTTGCCGAAGCGATCGTGCCCGTGCTTTGGTTATATGGAACCTCGTAAATGATCCCAGTGCCTGAGTCTCCAACGAACAAGTTTCCAAATTTGTCGAATGACAAACCCAGTGCTGTTTCCAAACCACTCGAAATGAGCTCGGTTGGACTGGATGCATACGCTCCCGAAGAATAGGCGAGCTCATAGACGATCCCGCTTCCGATTACGGTAAAGTAAAGATTATTTTGTGAATCCGCTATCATAGAAGTAATTTGTCCCGGCAGGCTGGACAGCAAAACGACGGGCTTGCCAGCGGCAGTCTCTTCAACCAGCAAGCCGCAACAGGTATATCCAGCGATAAACAAATCGCCTGCCGAGTCGGTAGCCAGTATCCCCGGATCGAAGTAGTAGACGGCGATGGTGTTCATATTGGAGGCTACCAGCGCAGCTTCCCCTGGCTGTGGAACGCAATTTATTGAGGGTATTTTTTCAACGTTTGTCGAATACCTTGCCCCAGCGTACAAATTGTTGCTGGAATCGATTGCAAGCCCGATTACACCATCGCCAAGTCCTG
Organism: Occallatibacter sp.; assembly: GCA_049518535.1. GTDB lineage: Bacteria > Acidobacteriota > Terriglobia > Terriglobales > Acidobacteriaceae > Telmatobacter. The sequence continues at coordinate 30,090 of JBEKRS010000016.1, forward strand.
AATAGATCGTTGTGCCGGTGGTGCCTCCTAAAGGGATCTCGACAATCGATCCACCATATTCGAGTTCGTAGAGATTGCCGCAAGTATCCTGCACAACCTGCCCAGGTTGGCCTACGCCGCTTGCACTGAGGGTGTAGACGGACGAGGTGACTATAGATGGGACACTTTGCGCATTCCCTCCGCCAACGGCGGTCACCAGGGTCAATAGGATCAGTCCAACAGCGCAAGTTACCCTTTTTGTCCAGCTCCTTAGCATTTCAAGCCTCCAAAATGCGGCTCCGCGCCGCGTATTGCTTATGATCCCTGTCCCGGCTTCCGGCCTTGCCCGCTCCGTGCCTCAATCCCGTTCGCGTGAAGCCACAGAGGAGGCGACCCAAGCCGCATCCTCTCCCGTTGCGGCTAGAAGTTATACTTCACGCCGAATTCAATAATGCGTACACCGAACTTGAAGGGCGTATAGCCGAATCCCGCGTTCTGCAAAGTAAGAGACGAGAGCGCCGACGCCAACGAATACGAGCATCCCACGCCAGTGGTCGCATTGCATTGGTCCACAAACGTCAGGTTCAGGTCTGCCAGATTGTTATTGTTGAACGAGGGGATGGGGTGGTTGAGGAAGTTGAAGCCCGACATGCGGAATTGAAGTTGTTGCCGGTCGGTCATCTGAACGTCCTTATAGACGGATAAATCCGAACTGAAGAATATCGGACCGCGCGCATCGGGAAGATTCCACCAACCCTGCGATCCCAGTGACGGCAGAGCGAAGCAATTGCCACTGACATACTGCCGGGAAACTTGGGTTCCAGACAAAATTGCCGAATGCAGTCCATGCCGCGGGTCGCAGGTGACGGTTGGCTGCAGGAGATAGTCGGAGCTGCCCAGCCACTCGCCACCGCCTACTTGAATTCCGACGGGTGTCTTCCGCGAAGAGTCCGTATAGTAGTTCACGGCTGCAGAAAGGTTAAAGTCCGGGTTCCCGTTGAGGATGGAAAGGTCAGGGCCGCTTGCCAGCTTGGTGATGCCGGACAGCTCCCAGCTATTCAGAATCCAACCCAGTTCACGTTTGCCGTGAAACTTGTTGCCTTCCTGATAGGAGTAAGACAAGTTGAGGACCTGAGGCCGGTCAAAGGAAACGATTCCATAGTCATGATGGGCGTTTACCGGGTCCGCTGTGTTGCCTGTGTCATAGTTACCGCGCACTGCCAGCGCCTTGGACCACGTGTAGTTAGCTCCCACCACCAGCGAACCGCGCTGCTTGTTCAGCGAAACTTGCAGCGCATTGTAATTTGCCCAGTTAGTATGATGGGGCACATAGATGCCCAAATAGTTGGGATAGGGCCGGTACTGCGACTCAATGGTGCTTGTACCGGTAATGGTTGCCACGGGAATCGTTTGGCCAGTCAAGGGGTTCGGGCCGAAAAAAGCACCCAGTGGGATCACATTCTGGTTTTGCAGGCTATTCAGCCCATTGGAGGTGTTACCCAGAGTAGTGAGGTTCGAACTCTGGTTCCCGACATACGCAACCTCGAGCGTCGAGCCGAAGGGTAACTGCCGGTCAACTGTAAAGTTGTAGTTATAGGTGACAGGCTGCTCACTGTCGTATGGGTCGGCGGCATCAACGCTTGCCGTCCCAGGAATGGCTGCCGAGGATCCAGAAGAAAAGACCAGCAGACCCCCGCTGAAATATCCGCATGGAAGAACAGGCGTGCCACCTGCTACGGTGGACGGGTTGGTGGTGGACGAATTCATCAACTGGTCCAGGGTGCAGCTCTGGCTTCCAACCACGCTGTGATCCACCTGATTTTGGGCGGTGGCAACCGCGCCGGCGACCACGTTGTATGAATCCCGCGAACGATATACTCCGAAGCCGCCACGAAAAATCGTCTTCCCATTGCCGTTCAGATCGTAAGCAAGGCCAACTCGAGGCGCGTAAAAGAGAATGTGGCTTCCATTCCCGGCAAGAGGAATGCTTGAATTCAACTTATGCCAGGAGATGCCAGGCCAGGTACTGGTGTCCAGAGTCATGGAAGTTGAAACTTGGCCGGGGGCAACGGGATTGTACTTCGTGGGATCCCACACCGCAGAGCCTATCCCGTGCGCATCGACCCACGGGGGAAGATGGGAAAGCCGAATGCCAAAGGTGAGAGTCAGCTTTGAGTTGACCTTCCAATCGTCGGTGACATAGAACTCAAGGGTATTGAAAAACATGTTGATGGTCGGATCGGCGGAACTCTGGGAGTAACCGCCGGGGCAGCCAGCCAGGAAGTTAGCTGCGGTGTTTCCAAGGCTCGATGTACTTCCAGGGGTAGCGTATGTTGGGGGCGGGTTTTGCGATAGAGTGGCTGGATTTGGAAAGCAGACGTTATAGCGATCGTAGAGTATGGTGCCGTTAGCATCGTTGCCGGAATCAACTGCATTGTTTCTGGTTTGCTCCGCATAAAGGCCCGCCTTGATCGTGTGAGTGTGATAGATTTTCGTGAAATTGTCCGCGATGTTTACCGAATATTTCCTGAGATAATGGCCGCTCGCAGGTACATATCCAAAGGAGAAATTGGGTATACCGGTCCCCTCAAAGGAGTTGATGCGCGGCAACTGCGTGACACCGTTGCGGAGAGGTCCACCCTCATATCCCGCCTTAACCCACGCCGAATTGGCATCCAACAAAGCCTGGGAGCGATCCTCGAACTGTTGCGGCTCATCGAAGTAGAGGGCCGCGCCGGTAAGTTCGTTGGTCGTGGTGTTGTTGATAACTTTGGTCAGATTGAGGGAGATGGAATTGGAGTCTCCATGCGTATCCAGAGGAGTCGGAAAGGGAACGGTATCAGGCGGGTTATAGAACACGTTGTTCAGAATCTGCTGAGTGTTCACCTTCTCCCAGTTATATGTGCCATATAACTTCAGGCTTTCGGAGAAGCTTTCATCCACGCGGCCATGAAACTGGAAGCCGTTATTGCCTGCCATCACATTCTTGGCCCAGTTGAATCCGTCGGAGGCATAGCCGTTTGAAGCTTGAGGGGTGCGATTAATGGTTGGCCACAGATTGATATACGTGGCCATTGCCGGGTTGATGCTGAGTGTGTTGAGAAGTCCTGTCGAAGGCACGGCCACTCCATTCTCATCGAGTCCGCCGGCGGGAGAATGGCAGTCGCCACCGACATTGGAATAGGCGGCCGAAATTTGGTAGTCAATATTGCAAGCAGTGGCAAGACCTGCAGGGTCTGTATTGAGAGCCGCGCCGAGGGCATCGTAGGAAAAGTCATATTGGCCGGGGTTTGGCGCAGTCGGATCAGTGCTCAACATGCGTGGTGTCGGAATGAAGGCGAATTGAGGTCCTGAGAGCGCTCCGTTGGTATTGGTTAACTGGTCGTAATACTCATATCCTGCCCAGAAAGTAAGGTGTCTGTTTTCGTTAAAGTGTGTGCCAGGAATTTCAATCGGGCCGCCGACCGAAGCTCCCGGATAAAAGTATCTTGAGGGAGCCTTGGGGATAGGCACATACTTGTTTTCCGCGTTCACACTGCCCGAATTATTGGACAGCCAGTCGTTGGAGTTAAAGATGTGATCGCGAGCGTAAGCATAGAGCGATCCGTGAAAAGTGGATCCGCCTGACTTGCCCACAGCGTCGATAACGATAGGTCCCCTGGCTTCCTCAGCGCCGAAGTTCGAGGTTTGCACCTTAACTTCCTGCACTTGGTCCATGTTGATGTTGGCGACGGTGCCTGACATATCTCCAGGATCGATAACTTGCGAGCCATCTGATGTTATGCTCACAAGCCCTTGCTGAGGAGCTGCGCCATTGGCGCCGTAACTACTAAGATTGCCCGATCCAAAGCTGGTGGTGGAATAGTCGGCGCCGGCGTTGTTGAGGCCCGTACCCGCGTTCAAAGTGAAGCCGGGCAGCATACTCACTAACTCCAGGGCATCGCGCCCGGTGGTGGAGAGACGGGCGATATCAGCGGAGGTGACCATGGTGCTGTGCTCGGGGGAAGTCAGCGCCACCCCGGCCACCTCCGCGGTGACGGTCACCGATTGCACGACATTGCCGACTTTCAGCTTGATCTTGGGCAGAGTCAGGCTGTCGCCGGGGTGCACTTCGATTCCGGTCACTTTCGAAGTCTCGAAGCCGGCCATCGCGATTTGGAGATTGTACGTGGCCGGCTGAACCGCACTGAAGTTGAAGAATCCCTCGCCGTTGCTGGTAGTGAAGCGGGTCGCCTTGCTGGCTTCGTTGACGAGCGTAACCTTGGCGCCGGGCACCAGCGCGTCGGCTGAATCGCGCACCGTTCCGGAGATGGATGCGGTTGTCTGCGCATATGCAGCCGGGATGAGCAGCGAGAAAACCGCGTTCCAAAAGATGGCGCGCCACAGCATCTTCTTCATTCGCCGCTGTGAAATCCGGCAATAGAAAGTGTGGATCGTTGATTTCGACAAAGCATGCCTCCAAATTTTCGAGCCTTCACTTACGGCTCAATCACTAAATCGATTTGCTGTCTGAATCTGAAAATGTCCGCTCCGGTATTCGATTGCGCAGGCAGATTTGGTCCGCCCATTGTGGCGAAATATCCAGACGGAAGACCCACGCAGAATCCCACACAAACGGCTTAAGCCCGAGCTTGACTCCATGCGCAACGCCGTGTTCGCTTGTGCAACTCCGTCTCAATTTCCCGCTCGCAGGGCTGGCCTCGCCCACGCCTCCCGGAGGATACCGAGCGCCCACCCAGGGAAAGTGAGCCCATTCCGCTCAGTTCCATCTGCAGCCGATCAGGTTTGCCGTTTCAGATTCGCGGCTGCAATATCCGCTGCATTCCCGACTGCGAAACCCTATGTGCGGAGGGAGGGAATGCGAAAGGTTAATCTTGTACGGTCTTGTACGGCCACCTTCAGCAAATGATGTACAACCTTGTACGTAATTGATTCCATATACAATGAACGCAGGCCATTGCCGTGCTCGGCAGCCAAGTTGCAAAGGGTTACTCAGACCGCTATCATCGGGTCGCAGGGGCCATTGTTGCCAAGGTAAGATGAGCAGGAGTTTCAACATGCCAGAAAACTCCACCGTGCCCTCCCAGGAGGCGGAACGCGCGGAACTCGATGCGGTAGTAGAGGCATTGGCAAAATCCCCGCGGCTGTCTCGATTGGTTCGCTACCTCGGGGAGAAGTATTTCCAAGGCGAGATCGATCGCCTTCACGAATACAACATCGCAACCGAGGTCTTTGACCGGTCGAAGACGATCTTTGATGCCGGGGAGGACGCCATTGCGCGCGTCGAGGCTCATCGGCTGCGCAAGAGGCTGAAGGAGTTCTACGAGAAGGAAGGTAAAGACCACCCCGTTCAACTAACGATTCCCTCAGGAACCTACGTGCCCGTCTTTACGCTTCGGGCTGAATCTGTCGCAGCACCGCCTGCAGATGGCCCGCCGCGCATCAACTCTTTCCCGCCATCGCAACAGCGGCATGACGTGCAAGATAGAAACGGCGCACAGCCTTTCCGATTAACGCGCTGGCCTTGGCTTTATACCCTATTGGCCGTCGTGTTTCTGTTTGCGGCGTCCGGAATTTACTGGTTCTCCCATTCCGGCGCCTTAGCCAAATACAGCGGCAACAAAACAAGTCCAGCCCAGCCGCCGGCCGCTTCTCCGTCGCTTTCCGCCACGACGCCCATGCCCATTCGCATCATTTCCGGCTACAGCGGAAAGCCCCAGATCGACAGTGCAGGAGCCGTTTGGGAGGCCGACCGATACTTTCATAACGGAGGAACCTGGACGCTGCCCGCGAACTTCATCGCAAGAACCAGCGATCCCATGCTCTTTGAGCAGTGGCGCACGGGGGACTTCTTCTACGATGTCCCTCTTCCGCCCGGTGTCTACGAGGTGCATCTCTACTTTGTCACGGCGGATCGAGCCGGCGAAGTAACCTCCACGTTCAGCGTCGGAATCAACGGAGATACAGTTTTGCAGGGCTTCGATGTAAATTCAGATGCTCTGGGAGAGAACATCGCCGACGAGCGTGTTTTCCGGGATGTATCCCCCGCCAAAGACGGATACCTTCACCTCGCTTTTACCAGCGAACGCGGAGCGCCCGCGCTCAATGCGCTCGAGATTTTGCCGGCAATTCCGCACAAGCAACTCCCCATCCGCCTTGTCACGCAGCCAACGTCTTTTACCGATCACGACGGGCAATTCTGGCACCCGGATAACTACTTCATGAACGGGCGCCTGTCGACCAAGCGGCAACAGATTGCCGGATCGGCTGATCCCGATCTGTTTGCCGGTGAGCGATATGGGCATTTCACTTACGCCATCCCCGTTGACACGCGCGGCCGTTACACGGTCATTCTCCACTTTGCCGAGTTTTACTTTGGGCCTCACGCTTCGGGCTTCGGTGGAACAGGAAGTCGCATCTTCCGCGTAATCTGCAATGGCACCACGCTTCTGGATAACTTCGATATCTTCAAGGAAGCCGGCAGTCTTCATGCGCTCACCAAGACTTTTTATCACTTAAAGCCAACCGCGCAAGGAAAGCTGAATCTCACCTTTGAGCCGGTTGTGAACAACGCCACAGTTTCGGGTATTGAGGTGCTGGATGAATCGCAGTAAGTCTCCTTACTTACCAGGAATCAGCACCACGGTTTCGGACATGGCGGAAACCGTAACAGGGAAGCTGTCTCCCAAACCGTCAATTTTGGTTTGCGTTGGACCCGCGGCAGGCCAAGGACTATTCAGATTGAAGTTAGCGCGGCCGAAATCGTAGCGTGTGCCACTGGCCGATAGCAATATACCCGGAATCGCGACGTTAACCTGGTAAGACTGGTTAGGATGCTTGTTGATCAGCACCAGAGCCACTCCCCCATCTTTGCGCTTGACGGCATGCACGGAAAGCAATGGTGAACTGGATTGCGCGTCGACCAGCACGTCGCCAGGGCGAGCCGCAATCGAGGCCATTTGCATTCCGTAGTAGGCCTCCGCGGGAGTATCTTGCGGCACCTCGGGCACGTCGGAGAAAAAGCCGTTGTGCAGCTCCTGCCACTCAACCGTAAAAGCTCCGGCTTCAAACCATGTAAGAAAGGTGTCCGTAGCGAAGAGCGCACGCCCTGCGCCGCTGCCACCACCGTTGGTTTCGGTAATCGCGATGGGAATGTTTTTCTGCGCGGTCCCGGTGCACCGGGCGATTTGATCGCGCAACGCCGCAACCTGCGGTTTGATGTCCTCGGTGACTGTTAGGTCGGTGACGCTTGTCTTCGGATACCAATGGACAATCACAAAATCGATCTTGTCTTTTACTGCCTTGAGAAGAGCATCGTTGCCAATCCCAGGGTGAGAATCAGGCATATCCACACTAACGCCGATCTTGATGGTAGGATCGACTAACTTCATCGCGCGGATAAACTCCAGCGCATTCTTGCCGTAGGCCGATTGGGAAAGCGCTGGCACGCCCTTGCGATTTTTGCCGCGCGGCGCATGCAAGTCCTCTTCCCACGCCGGTCCAAAGTAGCCATTGCCTCCGATTTCGTTGCCTATCTCCCAGTAGCGAATCTTCCAACCCTTCTCTTGGTTCGCATACTTCACCCAGCCGGCGGCTTCAGCCGGGTCGCCCCCGCCGGTTCCAGCCGCATTGGTGCCGTAGTTCGCGGTGATAATCGCTTCTGCTCCCGTGGGCAGAACGTTCATGGTCATGAAGTGGTCAAAGGTGTCGTTGGGGTGGATGTAAAGCGAGACGCCTTGAGTAGCTGAATGCGTCTTCCAATGATAGGCGTCTGAGTAAGAACCGCCGGGAAAACGCAACGCCGTAACACCGGCTGCCTTCAGCTTGTCCGGCAACTCTGGCGAAGTGAAGTGATTGTCATAGATGCTCGTGCCAACTCCAAAGCCTGCAGCAGGCACCACGGCTAATTCCGTCTTCACGTTCACCTCGACCTGCGCTGTCTTCTGGCCCCACAGCGAAGCAACAACGAGTGCGCAGGCAAGGTATCCAACGCAAAGGCTTTTGCTAAACCGAAACCCTCTAAGGCTAAAATTCTTCGAAAATGATGAAGTCATATAATTGCTATCCTTTTGATTGACTCAAGCAGGTTGAACCGGGGAAGCGCATTTTGCAGATTATTATCTGTCGTTCAGTTACCCTCAAGTTGGGTCGACCTCTGGGGCTGGTCGAAATGGAATCGAGCATTCGGGGAAGAGATACCCCCCTCCCCCCCATATTTACTGTGTAACTGTGTAACAGTGGCGGAATTGCATAGTGTTGACGTGGTTGCCCTAGGCAATTCACCTAATTATATGCAAGGGCACTCCCAGCTTTGATATTCTTTCCGGTCAACCGGCAACACCTTTTGCCGAGTTCTGGAAAGGAATTATTGATGATCCATGATCGAAAAAGGCGATTGCCCGCGCAGGCTGTATTGCGTTGTTTAAGTTTTATCGCGCAGTTTGGCGTTCTTTGCATGATGCTTGGCATTCAGGCAAGCGGGCAGAACCGCGCCAATGTCTCCGTCGATCTGAGCAAAGCTGTCAACATACTGACCGATGCGTCGCTTGGAGTTCCCGCCCCGACTTTCGATGGCAACACCTTCAATCCTGCCGGATTACCTTACTTGCGTGCGGCAGGTATCTCTGTGGCGCGCTACCCAGGCAATCACGGAGTGGCGGATATCTATCATTGGTCCACCAGGACCACCACCCGTTACAAGGGAGCGGAGCCGGGTTACTTCGCCCCGGAGAGTAACTTCGGAAGCTTTGCACTCTTTGCCGAGAAGCTTGGCCAGGCTGTGATCCTGGCCAATTACGGAGCAAACTTTGATGGCACCGGAGGTGGAGAAGCGGCTGAGGCCGCCGCTTGGGTAGCATACGCAAATGGTGATGCCGCCGACACGCGCGCGCTCGGCAAAGACTCTACCGGAGAAGATTGGCACACCGTCGGCTATTGGGCTACGCTTCGCGGCCAGTCTCCACTGCCAGCCGACGATGGCCTGAATTTCCTTCGCATCCAGCATCCCAAATCTTTCGGCTTCAAGCTATGGCAGATTGGCGACCAGGTTTATAACAACGGCTACTACGGTCCCGAACACACCGGCAATCCCGATCTTCATGCCGCCGCGCCCGCCGGCCCCAAGGATCTTGGCAAGCTGAAGAACGATCCCAAACTATCTCCATCTTTCTATGCGGAAAATCTAAAGACCTTCGCACAGGCCATGAAAGCAGTTGATTCCTCCATTCAGATTGGCGCGGCATTCACGCTTCCTCCCGATCCAAGCCTGCGATCGAGAACCCGTTGGGTGGATGGCAAAGAAGAATCCGACACCTCGGGCTATATTGCTGCAATGTGGGGAATTCAGTGGAACAAGGATGTCTTGAAGGGCGCTTGCGCGAACTTGGACTTTGTAACTCTGGAATGGTCTATGAGCCCGCTGCTTCCTCCTGACTATAAGACCTTGAATGAGCCTGACCTGCTTACTAATACGAAATCTAACTTCTCTAACATCATTTCCTCCATGCTTGCCAGCTATAGTAACGATTGTCCTCAAGGTCATATCCCAAAGTTAGCTTTTGCACCCGCCGGAATCGCCGCATGGGCGAAGGTCCAGCATCCGGAGGCCCAGGCGCTCTGGATCGCGGATACCTACGCAATGCTGATCGAATCCGGTACGTTGAACACCACCTGGAGCGAGATGTATGGCGATTCCATGCTGTCAGCGGACCGCAAAAAGATGGGGACCGCCTACTATGGATTGCAGATGTTGCATATCCTGGCACACAACCCCGGCGACGCACTGCTCGATGCCAGCACTAACTCGTCATTGGTCAGCGTTCATGCGACTTATCGCCGCGATGGTTATATCGGACTTATGCTAGTCAACAAAGATTTTAAGAGTGCTGCCACGGTGAAGGTAACTTTCAGAAATGGAACGGTTGGTTCAACCGGGAAACGCTTCGATTATGGAAGCGCGCAGTTCAGTGCAGGAACACCGCTAGCAACGACACCATTTTCCGCTCCCGGCAATGAGTTCACCATCACCGTTCCTCCGTATACGGTGACGGATGTTCTGCTGCCCAAGCAGAACTAAGATCACAGTTGTAAATTGAAGATTCCGGAGAGAGCCCTGACGGCAAGTCCCCGCAGGTGCTTGCAGAGAATTACCTCTTACTGACGCACAATGTAAGAAGGAGTTCCGTGAGGGTAAAGATGGCAAACAGTAATCTAGCGCCGAGAGTGGTTGCAAGGGAACCGGAAATTCCGGCCCCTTCAGGTACCCCCCTCCCCCCTTTTTATATTTTCAAAACCTTGCAGGTAATTCTTTAGTTAACATATAACAAATTCAACATAAATGACTTCCACCCTGAAAATGCGATAAATTCCTGCAACACCGCCAGCTTTAGCGAATCAGCCCGCTCATCATGGCCTGGTTGTAGTTGGCGTAGCATTTGCCTGTTGCGATGAAGCCAACGGAAGCGCCACTTCCAGCGAGCCGGTGAGATGGCTTCCTGTATCCAGAATCGCAAGGCGCAGGCTCGCAGCTTCTACTGGCAACTCAACGTGCAGATTGTGGAACATTCCATTCTGAAGTGCTTGCGCATAAACTGCCGGCGGCATTGATGCCTCCAGATTCTGCTTGGTTCCTCCCAGCCTTTGTCCATCCGCAGCATACGCGTAGACGGCTACTTCGAGTGTCGTATGGCGCTTTCCATCAGGCGTTGCAATCAATTGCAGTTGCTGCGCCAGAATTGCCAGGCGAATATCATACGACTGCACCATGCCAGAGAGATGCTGCGGCTTCTTGGTTTTCTTGCTTCCGTTGATGGCCGCCATAGCTGCCATTGGAGAGCTTACAGTCGCCATTGTCGGCGCTCCATCCGGATCAATCTGCGCCTTGAACAGCAGGCCCTGAGCTTCCGGCGCTCCATGCAGCATGGCCGCTGCGAGGCTGTCGCTCTGCACTGCATCCTGCGTCACGGTTGCCGGATCAACCGCGTAATACGCGCTGCGATACGCAAGCTTCAAGCCCGGTTTGTCCAGAGTTACATGAATCGAGCGCAGCCTGCCGTCGAAGTTTAGGTTGGAAGGAGCATAGACAAGTGTGTAATAGGAAGCGCCGTCGTTGACTGCCTGCCCGGCCGCTGCGGCAATCCCATTTGTATTTACAAACGCATGTCCGCCGGTGGCTTGGGCAATTTCGGCCATCGTGGCATGTGCCGCATCAAGTGATTGCATAAAATCGTTGTGGCCTTGCACGGCCGCCGGAGCACTGCCCGGTGTGGACGGCATGCCCGGCGTGCCCATAATCCCTTGCGAATTCGCCGTCAAATTCAAGGAACCAGCTGCCCCCGCTGAAAATCCCGGCTCGACCACCAGTCCGCGTACATCGATCGGATACACGGCCGTCTGGCTCACCGCTAGCGCCGTGGCCACCCTGCGCATTTTCTCCCGCATCACGATCATGTCGCCAATTCCGTTGCTGAAACCAGAAGCCGACGCCTCCGAGTTGGCCGAAGTGGCTGCGGAAAAAATCAAGGTGTCCGAGGTCACGGTTGGTCCCGGCCCAGGATTCGGGGTGTCCGGCTCATAGTCGGTGATCAGGGTCCCTTCGGCTAGATCGCTAGCTTTGGGCAGAACCAACATGTCGAACGATTCAGAAAACCACAATAGATTCTTGCGCCCGTTCAGGGTCGCCAGAAATCGTCCCATGTCCAGAAACGCATCGAGCGTGACTTCAGCCTTCTGCACATTTTCGCTCGTCGCCGTCATGCGTGCACCAGCCGCCTTAGTCCGCATCGCCGCCAACAATTTTCCCGTGTCCGTCGTGAAGCCTTGCACGAGGCTGAAGTTGTCGCCCAGCGCAAAGATCGCAACCTGCATCGAAGCCGGCTTCCGCTCCAGGAAGCGCAAAATCTGTTCGTGCGCATACATCTGATCTGTCAATGACGTATTCAGGCTGTCCAGCAGCAGCACCACGGGCGGGCCACTGGCCGGGGTTTGCTCCAGGTTCACAAAAGTATTGCTCGGCAACTGGGGCGGAGCGGGCGGTAACTGGCTGCGGTCTTCCTCCGGTGTATGGACCTCAAAAGCGCGCACCGATTGCGGCTTCCGATCCTCAATGACCGTGAAATCCTGCTGCGTGATGCCGGGAACAGGTTTGCCGTCCGGCCCCGTCACCACCACGTCCACCACCACACGTCGCGTGGTGGTGCGGATCACCACCGTCTGTTCCTCGTCGTCCGGCGATTCCTGCTGGACCGTGAACGACGGCCCCCCTGCATCCTGTCGAGCAGGGGGTGCGCCTGAGCTCTGCGTTGCTTGCCCCGGAGCATTGTTCCTTGATTCGGGCGCGGATGGAGCCGAACCCTGCTGAGCGATGGGCGCAGCGGTCCCTATCAACGCGCAGAGACCAACTACGAGAATCGACTGATAGCGGAAATCCTCCAACAGTTTCATCGGCACCTTCCGCAATAAATATTTTGTGAGTCAAGCCTGCTCGGAGAGCCCTCGCACCAATAATACGGCTTGATCCCTTGCCGTGAAACTGAAAGGACGGCATTTACAGCAGTTTCACTTCCGCATTTTGCGAAAACAATGCCGGCAAGTGGAGACGACTAGACTTATGAATCAGTTGAGATCACGCCCTGTTGGATTGCAATCAAAACCGCTTCGGTCCGGTCTGTTGCTTCCAGTTTTTCGAATATGTGCTTGACGTGGTTTCTCACCGTAAATTGGCTGACCAACAGCAGACGCCCAATCTCTTTGTTAGTCAGACCCTTTGCCATCATCTGCAGCACGCCCAGTTCGCGGGCGCTTAGTCCGATGCGGCCCTTGCGTTCCTCGATTCGGGCGGCAATTCCCCGTGGAAAATGCAGATTACCGCTGGCGACAGAGCGAATGGCTGCGAGAATCTGGGTGCGGCTAGAGTCTTTCATCATGTATCCGCGTGCGCCTGCTTTTGCTGCTCGATAGATATCCTCTTCGTAGTCGAAGCTGGATAGGATGATCACCTTGGGAGCGGGCTTGATTCGCAGAATCGAAGGCAATACCTCCAGGCCAGATGTCTTTGGCATACGTAAATCAAGAAGCACAATATCGACCGTGTGGCGGGCAAGAAACGCAAGCGCTTCTTCACCGCCATCGACGCTGCCCGCGAGTTGGAATTCTGTACTCGTTCCCATCAACATCGCCAGACCGGCGCGAACGATAGGGTGATCGTCCACAATCAGGACTTGAATCGGTTTCTGTTCAGATATCTTTTCCATGCCCGCCTCGTCTCCGTTTTCCGTCGCGGACAACCCCCTGCCACCACGAAATCAGAGCCAGTTGCGGCAAGCGGGCACGCACCTGGACGGAAGTTCCATGCCCTGGAGAGCTATGAATGCGCAGACCAGCGTTGATACTTTCCGCGCGCCGTTTCATGCCTCTTATACCGAATCCAGCGGTTTCACCAAGGGTGGAGAAACCTTGACCGTCATCACGGACCGTCAGCTTCACCGATGGCCGTCCGTAGACTAACCTCAATTGGATGGCGTGAGGATGGCCGTGGCGTACGGCATTGGCAACTGCCTCCTGGCCGACGCGAAACAGCGTATCGGCAATGCGTAGCGGAATGTGCCTGGGCTCGCCTCGCACAGTCATGAAGATGGCGATGGGTCCATCCTGAACGATCGTGTGCGCCGCATGTTCCAAAGCCTTGGCGAGGTCCATTTGCTCCAGGTTGCCAGGACGCAAAGCAGCAATATTGCGCCGCGCTTCCAAGTGTCCCGTGCGCACCATGTCCACTGTGGATTCCAAGTGCTTGTGGAGCTGACTGCTTGGATCGACCTCGCTACATAGAGCTTCCAACTGGAAGCCAAGTCCAGCGTAGCTTTGCGCCAACGTGTCATGCATCTCCAAAGCTAGCCGCTCGCGCTCTTCAATGACCGCTCGCAATTGCCATCGTTTAACCAAAGTGTAAGCCGCCTGCAGGCCGAACGAGAGCACCAGTAAACCAACGATCAATTCAATCACATGCTCCTCACTCCACCAGCGTGGAGGTTCGATCATTTGGGCGTCGTCCAAGGAACGCATCAGCAAGGCGAAGGGGATCTCATTTCGCGCAAATGCTCGGTCCGTAACGCAAATTCCGCGCACACGCAGACGGCTCCCAATCTTCCATGAGCTCAAGCTTTCGTCAAGGCTGGGCCTTTCCGCAATCGCCACGAAGGATTGGCTTCCTTCGTCGAGCTTAAGGTCGACAGATTTTCTGCCATTGTGCTGCTCTGCGACCAGGAGACCTTCGGTTTCGATATATTGGGCATCGAATGCGCCAGTTGCCGCTTGCGCGGCGCTGACCGATACCGGCGGTACTGGAGTGTGGGACCAGAGCAGCCGAACGTCCGCATCGCGCAATTCGGAACTGAAGTTATGCTGCTCGGAATTACCGCGAGCCTCTACCGAGTCGCCAATCTGGACCGGGGTGCCGGTGTGTGGATTCGGAATGGCAATCCCGCCCGTCGAGTCCTGCACAAAAAGGATGGGCGAAACCAGCGTCACGACTCCGTGAATCGTAACCTCGGAAGGCCGGTTAGGCGCCAGCAGCCGTAGATCGGCGATGGGGAGCGCGTCAGGATCACTCTTGTGTTCTTGTAACTCGCGCCGCATTGGTTCAATGAAGCGTCGCTCTGACCACGGGTCAGCGGAGCCTTGTCCGGGTATCTGGTATTCCGGCGCAGCTGCTCCACTTGCGCTGAGCATGGCTTGTAAGTCCGATTGCGTCGCCGGCCGCACCACGAGATTCCGCCACACTGCGCCCGTGGAGTAGGATTGCAATCCAAATCTGCCTTTGGCAAGACACTCCGGGTCTTGCAAGATCGCCTTTGTGGTCTCTCCACTGGGGCCGGTCGAGGTCGCCACCATGTTACATTCGTAGGCTAGGAATTTCAGATGATACCAAGTTCTTGTATGCACGCCGGAATGAACGGGGATTGTTTGAAACTCATGCCATCCGTAGTCGGCGCGGCCCAGAATCAAGGTTTCATCCAGATCCCTAAGTCCGGCGAAGTAGCCATGGTAGGAATCTACCCCTATCTCCTCTTCGGACGAGCGCACCAGCAGGCCCGCATCGCCGGCTTCTCCCAGCAATTGAATGTTGGCTTCGACAATGTAGTTATGCCAGCGAACCGAACCATTCATAAGCTTGGCTCCGCGATCGTCGGATATGTTTTCCATGGCTCCATCTACAACCTGCCATGTGCCGCCGAACGCCTGCCAGCCGCCCTGCCGAGGCTGGCCATCCAATGCGGTGCTGAATGAGTCATGAAAGTGAGGATCGCGCTCGATCCAGTTCCGATAGCCAAATCGCACAGCTGCCGCAATAGTCAACAGTGTTACCGCCGTCGTCGAACCGAGAACCCACCGTTTGGATAGCCTGCGCATCAAAGCGGCCTCATTTGCGGAACCAACTCAAGTCCAGCATCTCCGCGACGGGCGCTGAATCAATGTTGTCGCTCGTAACTAATTCCGGCTCCAGTACGACATTGCCACGGCTGGCCCCTCCATGCATCTCTTCATCCATTAGCTTCATTGCGGCACGACCCATCTTGTAAGTGTTCTGCATGATCACCGCATCGATTCCGCCAGTGCGAATGGGCACCATAAGGTTCTGATCGAATCCGACTAAGTGAACGGCCGAAATCTTGTCGTACTCCGTCAGAGCGTAGTAGGCGCCGCGCGTCGAGTTCTCACTAAGTGCAACGATAGCGTCAAGCTGCGAGCGTTCCGCCAATAGTTTCTCTGCCACTTGCTGCTCCTGCGAAACCGTGGATAGTGCTAGACTGCGAAACACGACATGGATTTCCGGAAACTCTTCGGCCAGCGTTGTGTCCACGCTGATAGCTCGCTCAGTTGTCCCGGTCAGTTGATTGCTGATTCCGAGAATGGCAACCGTTCCGTGTTCCTGCAAGATCTTACCTATACGGCGAGCCGCAAGCTGGCCACCGCTGTGCTCATCATTCAACACATACGCCAAGGTTTTATCCGGAGCAAGGCCGAGATCCGTTCCAATCACCACGACGGGAATTCCATGTTGCATTGCTCGGTAAATCGGCGTGCGCAAGGGCAGCTCCTCCACAGGAGAAATAATGAGGCCCTTTGCTCCTCGATCGAGTGCTCGGGTGAGGATCGTAATCTGACCATGAACATCATCTTCACGCATAGGCGCGTTCCAGTAAACGTATACGTCGCGACCCCTTGCCTCCCGCTCAACTCCCGTGTGTTCGGCCTCCCATAACAACGTTCCGCATGTGCGTGGAATCACGGCGACGGTTGGCAGCGTTCTATGGCAAGAAGAAAAGGTCAATACTGCTGCGGTGATCACCGATAGCGAACTAATCCAGATACTCAGCCACAGCGAATTAGGATTGCTACGCATCAAATTCGTTCTCATAGATACCCCAGAACCAAGAGGTCCGCGCCATCTTCACTTCGCCTGTCTAATTGGAATCTAAACTATAGTACATCTGCACCATGCGCGCCATGTTTGTCTTCCCTTAGGATTGACTTGCCTTCAAAAGAACCCCAGACTAGCCATCTGCACCCCTGCAGCGGCCGGTGGTAAGGATCGCTAATGAAAGTATTGCTTGCAGTTTACGAGTAAACGATTCCTCAAACTGCCGCGATGAAACACAAAAAACACAGGTTGACAGGCGATAGTCGCGAATTTTTTTCAAGACTATTTTCCGTGGATCGTAAGTTTTGCTGCTGTTGTTGCAGACGGGAACATCGATGAACAGCATTTCTGCTGCTGTGTAAGCGAGGGCGCTGAACTCATCGGAAACCGGGAGGATCGAGAACCTGAATCGGGTCCGACGTCCACTTCGGAAGTTGAGGGGGCCCCGAGTAACCATCTGCTCGAATTAGCCAAGTTTGAAGCGAGGAAACAAAGATAACGATGCATGCGTGGGCAATCGTCTTTCTGGACGTTTCACCCGCGCTTGATCTTGGAGTGTCCAGATGAATCAAATGAAGCAGTACGTTCTTCTTGTGTCTCTGATGCTGGCCGCGATGGTTCCTTTCGCCGCCAGCGGACAGACCACAACCGCCATAACGGGACGCGTGTCGGATCAAACCGGCGCCGTGATCCCCAAAGCCAGCGTTACAGCGCATAATGAGTTGACCAACCAGGACCTCATGACAGTCACCTCCTCAACTGGCGATTTTACCTTTACCGAACTCCGGCCGGGCCTCTACGATGTCTCGGCAAGCGCGCCGGGATTCGATACTGAAATCGAGACCGGGGTGAATTTGCACTTGGACGCAGTGGCTACCGTGAGTCTCGCCCTCAAACCGGGGAAGGTCACGGAGCAAATGACTGTGCGCGCCGATGAGGTTCAGCTCGACCTGACCCATCCCAGCAGAGGCGAAACCTTCACGCAGGATGAACTGGAGCAGACGCCATTTTCTGGCGGGGACCCGCTTATGTTGACGAACTCCGAGCCGGGAGTTATGTGGGTGGGAACAAATCAGGGGCCAAACGAATGGGTACGCCCCTTCGATTACGGATCCATTAATCAGATCAGAGTCAGCGGCGGAATTTCGGACTCCAACGACTTCCAGATCGACGGTTCGCCAAACAACTCGATCACGTTTGCGGCCCGCAACATCGGCTCTGTTCCTCCTACGGCCAGCCTTCAAGAGATGAAGGTCATCCTCAACCCGTATGACGCGCAGTATGGTCACACCGGCGGCGGTATCATCGACATGGTTACCAAGTACGGCACCAACGCGCTGCACGGCCAGGTTTATGAGAATGCGCGCCGTACCTGGCTGGACGCCAATGAACACTTCAATGGCACTCCCGTTCATCCCTTCATTCAGAAAATCGCCGATTCCCGCAATCAGTCGGGCTTCGAGCTGGATGGACCGGTAGAGATTCCGCACTTCTACAACGGGCGCGACAAGACCTTTTTTGCAACGCAACTGGACATCTGGAGAGAAACACAGCCGAATTCAGGCGTTGACAGTGTTCCAGCGCTAAGTCCTGGTTCCACTACACAGACAGCGTGGCAGACCGGCGATTTCAGCGGAGCCTACATTTGGAACTGCGCCGCTGCCGCCAATTGCCAGGAGCCCGTCAGTATCTACAATCCATTCTCGGTGACGACGCCGGGGCTAGCCGCGCGCACGGCATTCGCAAATAACTACGTTAACCCTTCCTTGATGGACCAAACAGCAAAGGCTATTCTGAGTTATCTGCCGCTGCCCAACGTTCCAGGTGTCGTTCAAAGCCAGCCCTGGGGCTCGGACAACTACGTCTGGTCGCAGCCCGCAACTTACCCGTTTGACAACTTGATAGGGCGCCTGGACCGCAACTTTGGAGACAAGGACAGAACCTACATCCGCTTTGCCTGGAGCAAAAATTGGCAAAATAATGCGGACTACCATGGAATCCCTGGAGCGGCAGGCACAGGTGTCTTCCCGCTAGTCTTTCAGAGCCACACATTTGCCATCGACTGGCAGCATACCTTCACTGCGAATTCACTTTTCGATCTACATTTGACGTATCAGCGCTTTGCCTACAACCAGAATCAGGGTCCCTCGCCCTTCGATCTCTCGAAGATCGGTCTGGGCAATCTGGCGCCTGAGGTCTCCGAGCAGGTCTTCCCGCAGATATCAATCGGCGGCGTTACAGAATTCGGTAACTGGGCAGATAACGGCGGAAACAAGCTGACCATCAGCAACACCGTCTCCGCAATGCCAATGTTGACCTGGGTCCGCGGAACACAAACTTTCAAGTTCGGCGTGGACTACCGTCTTCAGCGCTCCAGCACCTATTATGGCGGAGCATCCTCCGGAGAGTTTAACGATGGAACTTTTTGGACCCAGCAGAACAATTACTGCTGCGCCCCAGTCAATCAGGGCCTCGGACTCGCCTCCTTTGCCCTGGGCGTCATGGATGGAGGTTCAATCGCCATTAACACCAGGCAGTATTTTACCTATCCCTACTATGCGCCGTTTGTCCAGAATGACTGGAAGGTAACACACAATCTGACCATCAACCTCGGGCTGCGCTGGGATTTCCAGGGTCCGCCGACAGAGTCTAAAAACAAGGTCGTCGGAGCCTTCGACAGCACCGACATCAATCCAGAGACCTATGCACTGTCCGGCCTGCCGGCCGGAGAAGCATTGGTTGGTGGGATGACTTTTGCCGGCGTCAACGGCCAGCCTCGTACTCTCTTCAATCGAAATAATTTCCTGATCCAGCCGCGTTTAGGATTCAACTATGCATTAAATGACAAGACAGTGATCCGTGGCGGCGTGGGCCTAACCTATGTACAGTTCCCAGGCCAGGGTTATAGCCAGGGATTCAGCCAGTCAACGAATTACGTCTCCAGCACGGACTTTGGGCAGACCATCAATGGGAGCTTAATCAGCAATCCTTTCCCGATCATCGCAGAACCCGCCGGCGGCAGCTTGGGCCTGAAGAGCGAATTGGGAGATGGCTTCAATGTTGTCAGCCGAAACTTCAAGATTCCCGGCGTGGTGAACTATTCGTTGGGCGTAGAGCGGCAGATCGGCCAGCATACCACAGTGGATCTAACCTATTTGGGAAACCAGAACTTCCATGGGGATTCCTCGGATAACATCAACCACGTCAGCGAGGCATACATGGCCAGTTGCAACATCGAGATGGGCGCAACTGTCGCCATGATGCTGAACTGCCAGAATACGACTGGGAACAAGGCTCAACTCAATCCATTCCAGTTTGCCCCGGATTTTTCGCCGGCGTTGACCGGTAACCAGCTGGGTTACTACTCCAACCAATACATCTCAGCTAGTGCTTTCACGCGACCCTACCCCCAGTTCGGAGATATTATCCAGACGGAACAAAGCCACGGGTATTCCAAGTACGATTCCGTACAGGCGGTGGTATCGCATAATTGGAGCAATGCCCTGGTCTTCCATGGCAATTTCGTCTGGTCCAAGATGATGGATGGCGGCGGATGGGAAGATGAGATATATCGCATTCGTCAGCACTTCATCGATACGGGAAATCCGGCATGGCGCATGGCCGCGAATGTCGATTGGCATGTCCCGGTGGGCAGAGGCCGCACATTGCTTGGTAACTCCAACCGTGTGCTGGATGCGGCCGTCGGTAACTGGGTGATGGGCGCAATCTACTTCTATCAAGCGGGCATGCCTTCTCCTTTCCTCCAAAGTAGAGCGGGTGGCCAGAACCTGGAGATCCTGAATACGAAGCGGTATCATGCGCATCGTGTGAAAGACGACTTTGGCAACGATGTCATTCGTGGCGCCAGCACATGCGTCGGCTGGTACGATCCGGGTAACAGCTTCATTCTCGGAGACGCAGAGGGGCAAGACTACTCGGATTGCACCTCTATAGGTCCAAACCTCCACAAATACGACTATGTCGTACGGCCTTACGGCGGGGTACTCAAGAACGTGAGCGATACCGGGATACGTCTACCCAGAAACCAGAACCTCGATCTGAGTATGAGCAAGTCCTTCCCTGTGTGGAGAGAGGCAAAGCTGCAAACTCGTTTCGAGGGCTACAACGTGATGAATCATCCGTCGTGGTCAGGCCTCGATTACTGGTGGGATATCTTCGATACTCACTTTGGAACCGACAACATGGACTGGGACCCACAATCGAACCAGGCCAGAAGAGTGCAGCTCTCTGCCAAGATTATCTGGTAAGAGGCTGTCAATCATTAATTCAATCAAACCAACGGTTTCATAAGGTCTAAGACGCAAAGCTCTAACTCGTGTGCATACCTTCTCGAAAGAGTGAGAAGGTATGCACACGATCTTTTTTCTGCATCGATCCGGATATTAAAAAGAGCGAAAGAGATCAAATCGTTAAGTATTTAGGTTTGGCATTTGATGGGTTGGATCGAAGGTAAATCTGCGCGGCCTTTCTTGTCAGCACTTACAGATGAATTCGTAGTGGGGTTTGATGAGCTGCACATTTTGATTTCTTGCAAAGCGAGGCTCTGTTATGGTGATGAAAAGACTTTCCCAAGGAGTGGCCGATGCGGGATTTGACTTGTCGTTACATATTGCGTGGTTGGGTCAAGCTGATTGCCGTTGCTGCAGTTCTGCTTACGCCTTCGGCTTCGATTGCCCAAATCGATGCGCCTACTCACAAGCTGGCTCTCGATATATTTAAGCAGCTAATCGAGATCAACACCACAGAATCCTCGGGTAGCGTGACAGCCGCTGCTGTGGCGATGCGGCAACGCTTTCTGACTGGAGGCTTTGCGCCGCAGGACGTGTATCTGGGTGGACCGAACGAACGCAAAAAGAACTTAGTGGTTCGGCTGCACGGCGATGGCTCGGGCAAGCGGCCGATCCTGCTTATTTGCCATCTGGATGTTGTTGAAGCCCGGCGCGAGGACTGGAGTGTCGATCCCTTTCAATTCATCGAGAATGACGGCTATTACTACGGGCGCGGCACACAAGACATCAAGGATGGCGACGCGATTCTGGTTGCGATCTTTCTACGCCTGAAGCAGGAAAACTATCATCCTGACCGCGACCTGATTCTGGCCCTCACCGCCGACGAAGAGGCTGGCGGAACAGCGAACGGCGTGGACTGGCTTCTGCGCAATCAGCGCCAGCTCATCGATGCTGGATACGTGATAAACCTCGATCAGGGAGGCGTGGATCTTGAACACGGCAAGCCACTTTCGGTGAATATTGCGGCTACAGAGAAGCTCTACGGCGACTATCTGATGTCAGTGACCAATCGAGGTGGACACAGCTCCATTCCGCGGCCGGACAACGCAATTTATCAACTCGCAGGAGCACTTACTCGACTGGAACACCACGAATTTGCCTTCGAACTCAATCCAGTGACCCGGGCCTATTTTGAAACGATCAGCGAAACGGAGAGTGGCCAGAAGGCTGCAGACCTGAAGGCGATGCTGAACACCCCTCCGGATCCAAAAGCCATCGAGCGTCTCTCGGCCTCCAGCCCCTCATGGCACTCGATGATGCACACTACTTGCGTGGCTACCCGGCTGAGCGGAGGCCACGCCAACAATGCTCTGCCGCAGAAGGCCGAGGCCACCGTCAACTGCCGCATCCTCCCCGGCCACACGCTCGAGGAGGTACGCCAAGAGATCATCGCCACAGTCGGCGACTCTGCGGTCACGGTGCGTTACAGCGACTATGTTGGCAGCGTGACTGATACCGCTCCTGCGCGCATGCAGCTAACGCCGGTAGAGCCCAATCCCGTGCTCATGAACGCTGTCAGGAAGCTGAGCGCCGATTTCTGGCCCGGTGCTCCAGTGATTCCGATGATGGAAACAGGCGCGTCAGATGGTGTCTATACCTTAGCGGCCGGGATGCCGACCTATGGTGTTAATGGCGTCGCACTTGAAGTGAGCGATTTCCGCGCCCACGGCCGCGATGAACGTGTGCCGGTGGCCTCCTTTGATCGCGGACTGGAGTTCAACTACCAGTTGCTCAAGATGCTGACGACGCCTTCTGCAGGACATTAGGACGAAGCGGTGGCCAGTGATTTCGTTCAGCTTCTTCTATGCCGAGACCGGGAGGAAACCTCTTTCAGGATACCGATTGCATAGGTGCCTGAAAACAAAGGCATGCGTCGATCCGGCCAGAGATTGGGCGTTTACAAAAATAGCTATGGCATTTCCCGGATTGTACCCGGACCGAGAGCGATACGAGCTGGATGAGGCAGGCGAGGTCCACAGTCTCACAGTTTCATATTTGGCGGAATTCTTTGCGAAATGTATGTGGAAGTTATTTATTTTAAATTTCTTATGTGTTGACTAAAAAATTACCTGCAAGATTTTGAAAATATAAAAAGGGGGGGAGGGGGTACCGGTATGAGCCAGAGCATTTCCGGTTCCCTCGCAACCACTTTCGGCGCCCGACCGCACTCTGCCATCTTTGCCCTCACGGAACTCCTTCTTATATTGTGCGTCAGTGGAGGGTAATTTTCTGCAAGGGCCTGTGGGGGCGCTTGCCGTGTGGGTACCGGGCCGCCTTCGGCGCGTGGAGTGACGATCGGTAAGTGACCTGTCTGGCGCTCAGAACTCGGGAGGATGTACTGATTTGGTAGGCCAAGGTCGCGGAAATTTGAAGTCTTCGGCCTACCAGAGAAACTAGAGAACTAACCTGCCTGGAACGCATTTCATTTCAATGGCTGAGCAATTCGACCTGCGATCCTGCCAGGAGAAATGCGCCGGCGCCAAAGACATAGCTTGAGTTGGGCTGTAGTCGAGAGCGCGGCTCCAACAGGTTGAATGATGCCGAGACGTCCATTAGCATAGCTCGTTGGTACTTCTCCATCAACGGTCTTCCCAACTGCACCACGGGTCGGCTCCTGCGTCAGGTGTTTCTAGGTCTGCTTGATGTTTACTCAAATTACCGGACCGCGCGCTGGAGGCATCGTCTTTTCACCGCGTACAAACTAATTCCCTAGCATCTTCAAACAGATGGATTGCATCGCGGCGCATGCGTGCCAAACGCGAAGGGCTAGCGCACGAATTCTCTATCGACTTGCTGCTGCCTGAACTCATGCATTAGGAGTGGTGCGTCGTAGTATACCAACCCTTATTCTCAGCCATGCATCTTTAACCATTACAGCCCATTTGGCGGGCCTGATCCAAGGCGCTGGCCGTTTTTCTGGTCGTGCTTAGCCAAATTCGCTGTCGAAAGTTTTGCATTGAGGCATAAATGCGATGAAGCCAATCGATGGCTGCAGGCGCGTGGTGATTGAGGACGTTAGTCCACAGATTGATGCGGGCGCACACCCGGTGCGCCGGATCTGTGGCGATAGCTTATCGGTTGACGCAGTGATCTTTGCTGACGGCAAAGACGAGATAGCTGCGCGTGTGCTTTATCGGAGTGCGAGCGAAAAGCGATGGCGATTTACTCCCATGCGGGCTGCGGGCAACGATCTTTGGAATGGCACGTTCATTGTGGACGAACTCGGCATATGGAATTTCACAATCCTGGGCTGGGTTGATCATTTTGCCACCTGGGTGAACGAGCTAAAGAAACGTCTCGCTGCACAGAGCCATCCGGAACAAGTTGACGCTATTGCCGCGGCGCCTTCGAATGCGAACGATGGTTTCGGTAGTGGTTCCAATCCGGCCACGCAGGATATTGCGCTCTCCATTCGTTCCGGTGCCGCTCTGGTGTATGAGGCGGCAGCAAGGGCACAAGGCAATGACGCCAAACGCATGAGCAAGATGGCGCGTGAGATGGAGCTGTTGGTCATGGAGCAGCGTGAGATTTACCACGAGCCGTTCAATGAAGAATTACTGTTCCTAATGGCGCGCTATCCAGATCTAACTCATGCTGCGAGATTCGAGCCTGAATTGCCGGTGTGGGTCGAACGTGAGCGCGCACAGTTCTCTTCGTGGTATGAGCTCTTTCCGCGGTCCGCATCACCCATTCCCGGTCAGCACGGAACATTGAAAGATGTGGAAAGACAATTGCCTGAGATTGCCGAGATGGGTTTCGATATCGTTTACATGCCTCCGATTCATCCCATCGGCCGAGCATACAGGAAGGGGCCGAACAACTCGATAGTCGCTCCGCCGGATGCTCCCGGAAGTCCCTGGGCTATCGGCGACAGAGCTGCCATGGCATTCGCACCGCTTGGCGCTGATGCTGCGGGCGGCAGCGGCGGCCATAAATCCATTCATCCACAGCTCGGGACTTTTGCGGACTTCGATCGTCTAATGAATTCCGCTAAATCACAGGGCGTTGAGATTGCATTGGACATTGCTTTTCAGTGTTCGCCAGATCACCCCTGGGTAACGGAACATCCAGAGTGGTTCGTGATTCGGCCCGATGGGTCGATTCAATATGCGGAGAATCCGCCGAAGAAGTACCAAGACATTTATCCGCTGAACTTCGAATCGCGCGATTGGCGCGGGTTGTGGGATGAACTTTATTCCGTCTTCGAGTTCTGGATCGAGCACGGCGTGCGCGTGTTCCGCGTGGACAATCCGCACACAAAGGCGTTTCCTTTTTGGGAGTGGTGCTTGAGCACTTTGAAGGGCAAGTATCCCGACGTGACCTTTCTCGCAGAGGCGTTTACCCGGCCGCAGGTAATGTATGGATTGGCGAAGCGCGGATTCACGCAGTCGTATACATACTTTACCTGGCGTAACAGCAAGGTCGAATTACAGAGCTATCTAAAAGAACTCACGCGACCGCCAGTCAGCGAGTTTTTCCAACCGAATTTTTGGCCGAATACGCCCGACATTCTGCACCGGACGTTGCAGGAGGGCGGCCGGCCGGCGTTCATGCACCGGGTGATTCTTGCCGCGACGCTGAGCTCGAGCTACGGCATCTACGGACCGGCCTATGAGCTTGCAGAAAACGCGCCTGCTATACCCCCTAACGGGCATGGCCAATCGGAAGAATATCTGGATAGCGAAAAATACCAAATCCGGCAGCGCGACCGGAATGCGCCGGGTTCGCTGGTTCCGTTGATTTCTGCGCTCAATAGGATCCGGCATACGAATCGGGCATTGCATTCGAATGACTCTCTGCACTTCCACACGATCGACAACCCTCAACTGATCTGTTACTCAAAGTCGACTCGGGGTTTCGAGAATACCGTTCTCGTCGTTGTGAATCTTGACTCATTCAACGAGCAAACCGGATGGACAAATCTTGACCTCGACAGGCTTGGAATGGGGGGCAATGAGAGCTTTCTGGTTGAAGACCTCCTGAACGGAGCGTCCTACACGTGGAGGGACCACAATTATGTTGCGCTGCGGCCAGGCGAGCAGGCTGCACACATCTTCCGCGTAAGCCGCCTGCAATAAACTTCTACGAAAATGGAACGCGCATCAGAACAGCATGGGGAGCAGAGACGTGAAACAGATCGCAAGTGCAACGGACCCCCTCTGGTACAAAGACGCAATTATCTACGAACTGCATGTGCGCGCATTTTCCGATTCAAATGGAGACGGGATCGGCGACTTCCCAGGGTTGCTGACAAAGCTCGACTATCTGCAGGACCTGGGCGTTACATGTATCTGGCTTCTTCCCTTTTTCCCGTCTCCGCTGCGAGACGATGGCTATGACATCTCCAATTACGTTGACGTGAACTCCTCCTACGGAACATTGAACGACTTCAAAGCATTTCTTGATGCGGCACATCGACGCAATATGCAAGTCATGATCGAATTGGTAGTGAATCACACCAGCTCCCAGCACCCGTGGTTCAAAACTGCGAGGGCGGCCCCTCCCGGTACGCCGCTGCGCGATATGTATGTGTGGTCAGACAATGACCAGCGATACAAGGACGCGCGCATTATCTTTACCGATACGGAGAAATCAAACTGGACCTGGGATGAGACAGCCAAATCATACTACTGGCACCGCTTTTTTTCGCATCAACCAGACTTGAACTTCGACAACCCTCTGGTGATTGACGAAGTGCTGAAGGCTATGCGTTTTTGGCTCGATATGGGAGTAGACGGACTGCGCATCGACGCAATTCCCTATCTTTGCGAGCGGGAAGGAACGTCCTGCGAGAACCTGTCCGAGACCCATGCGGTGGTCCGGCTATTGCGTGCGGCCATCGATGCGGACTATGCCAACCGCTTGATTCTCGCGGAGGCCAATCAATGGCCAGCCGATGTGCGCCCGTACTTTGGCAGCGGTGATGAGTGCCACATGGCGTTTCATTTCCCATTGATGCCGAGAATCTATATGGCGCTTCGGCAGGAGGACAGGCTGCCGATCACAGACATCATGGCGCAAACGCCGCCGATCCCCGACACGTGCCAATGGGGGCTTTTCTTGCGCAACCACGATGAGCTAACGCTCGAAATGGTGACTGACGACGAGCGCGATTACATGTACTTTGCGTATTCAGCCGACCCGCGAATGAGAATTAACGTCGGGATACGGCGGCGTCTGGCGCCACTGGTGGATAACAATCGACGGCGCATTGAGTTATTAAATTCATTGCTCCTGAGTTTTCCCGGTACCCCGATTTTGTACTACGGCGACGAGATCGGGATGGGCGACAACATTTATCTTGGCGACCGAAACGGCGTGCGTACGCCGATGCAATGGACATCGGACCGCAACGCCGGATTCTCGAAGTGCGATCCCGCGCGGCTTTATCTTCCGGTTGTGATGGATCCGATTTACGGCTACCAGGCGATCAACGTGGAAGCGCAACTGAGCGACCAGTCGAGTTTGCTTCAGTGGACACGCAACATGATCGCGTTGCGTAAGCTCTTCCAGGTTTTTGGACGTGGAACACTTACCTTCCTCAACCCAACCAATCGAAAGATTTTGGCTTATCTGCGCGAGCTGGATCAGGGCGACGGATTTCGCGAGACGGTGCTGTGCGTGGCCAACTTGAGCCGATTTGCGCAATCTGTGACGCTCGATCTTGCTAACTACGCGGATTTCGAAGCGGTGGAGATGATTGGCTATGTTTCGTTCCCGCGCATAACAAAAGAGCCGTACTTACTCACGTTGGCACCATATTCATTTCTTTGGCTGGAGTTACAGCAGCCAAGCATTGACAGCGAAGCACCGTCGGAAATGATCGGCATGACTGAGGAAGCTTCGGGAGTGAAGAGCGCGCCGCTGCCTCTAGCACTCGCAACGAATTGGGCAGAGTTTCTCAGGGATGCAGAGACGGCGATTCTGGAACCGGCACTGATGGATTGGCTGCCACGACAACGCTGGTTTGGAGCCAAAACGCGGACGATTGAGTCCATACGTGTTCGCAATTGGGTGGAACTCAAACCGAGTGGCGCGACAGCCCCGGCAGGTCTTATCGCGGTGAGCGCATCGAATGCGAAGGCAATTCCAGCCGCGCTATTTTTCTTCTATGTAACGTACTTCAGCGGCTCTCCTGAAACCTACCAGATACCGCTCGCAATCAGTACGGGCGCTGAGATGGATAAGGTTGCAATCAACGAGCCTCAGAGTGTGATCACACGGCTGACAACGGGAACAGGAGCAGCCATTCTGCATGATGCGGCGGCGCGCGAGGACTTTCATCATGAGTTACTGCGGCTCATCGCCCGCAATGCAACGCTGACCATGGCGAGCGGCGCATCGACTGCTCCGGGCACAATGAGTGCTCTCGACGCATCGACTTCTGCACAAGATCGGGACGGGGCATCGGCAGTTCCAGCACTCGTGGGAGCAAACGCGGCGGTGTCACCGGCACCACTCAGTGCGCAGCCCGGCGAAGCATCACAACTACCACATAAGAACACTGCCAATATTCAGTTGGCGGACACGCCGCTGCTGCAGCCCGGCGAATCTCCATCCGCGGACAATCAATTTCTAAGAGGAGATCGGTTAGATGCGCGCGCTTCCACAGTGTTTCCGGCGGAGTTGGCAATTCAACAGCTATCCTCACACGTCGCTTCCGCCGAACACTCAAATACGTCGATCGTATATGGCGATCATCTTATCCTCAAGATCTACAGGCGGCCGCAGGCGGGAGAGAATCCCGATGTCGAGATTGGGCGGTTCCTCTCGGATGTGGCACATTTCCATCAGATTCCACCGTTTTACGGAGAAATTTCGATTCGTTCGGATGCTTCGGGTAAAACAACGGTGGCAATGCTGCAGGGATTGGTTGCAAATAAAGGAGACGGTTGGCAATGGTTTCTCGGCCAACTTTCGAATTGGCTCGAAAGCGTTGCCGATGGCCGCGCTCCAGAGGATTCACTCACTCCCAACTTGTCAGGCGAACGTAAGCCCATCCCCGAAGCTTTGCACACGGCGCGGGAGTCACTCGAGGCAGCGGGGCTCTTGGGCAAGCGGACAGCCGAGATGCATTTGGCGCTCAGTAGACATGCAGACGTGCCGGCTTTCGCGCCTGAGCCGATGACGCGCGAAGATCTGATGGACGAGGCGGAGCGGATTGAAGAGCAGATCAAATCTGCGTTGGAAGCTCTTAAGCAGAAAATTCCGATGCTCGATGAACCAACTTCAGATACCGCGGGCCTGCTGCTTTCGCGAAGGCAGGATCTGAAGGAAAGAGCGCGCGCACTCGCTCTGCTGGATGCCCAGGGCCAGCGTATTCGCATCCACGGCGATTACCACCTGGGGCAAACGCTGCGTACCGATGGGGGAAGGGGGAACGAGGAAGCAATGTTAGCGGCCAAGACAGGCGACTTTTTCATCCTCGACTTTGAAGGTGAGCCTGCGCGACCGCTCGAAGAACGCCGCCGGAAACAGTCGCCTTTGAAGGACGTAGCAGGCATGATGCGGTCGTTTTCTTACGTCTCTTTCTTCGCGCTCGACCGTTCCGTTACGACCAAGGATAGAGAGATGCAATCGGCTGACCAGAGTAATTCGGCGGGTTGGGCGCGTCTATGGAAGAATTTCGCTTCTGCGATGTTCCTCTGGGCTTACAGGGACGCGATCGACGCTGTGCCGACTTTATTGGCGCCGCAGAAGGAGTCACAATATCTCCTGAATGCCTATCTACTTGAAAAGGGACTCTATGAACTTCTATATGAACTAAATAACCGACCCGCATGGCTCCACATCCCGATGAACGGCATCCTAACATTATAGGAATTTCTGGCAGGGATCTGCTATCAGGCCAACAGGCCGAGCTGAACATGATTTCTCATTGAGATCGATGACGGCTGAGAATTCGACATTCGCTGAGACTTCAATCATCGACCGAACTGCGGCCCATTTGCTAGTCGTGTGCTCGGCGATCCCTCCCGAGCAATTGGATGCTGTGCTTGCAAATCTCGCGGAGGCATTCCCAGTTGAAAGTGTAGTGGTTACCGCGCAAGACCAACTGCCAGTCAATGCACCCACAAATCTGCGAATCATTTCGGCGCGGCAGTCGAACGTTACCTGGATGCTGAAGCCGGAGGACTTTGTGAACGCATATGAGATCGGGAGGGAGCAACAGGTGCGCGCGATTCTGATGCTCGGCCCTGGAGCAAATTCACTGAAGCCGCAAGCACTGCGTGAATTGGCCGTTGCCGCCCTGAGCAGATCGATCGATCTGGTAATTCCACATTACACACTGCCACCACATGCCGGATTGATCAACTCGGCAATTCTTTATCCACTCACCCGAGCGCTGTTTGCAACACGGACGCGATTTCCTCTTACGATCGATCTTGGTCTCTCCATGCGCATGGTGGAGCATCTCGCCACTGTAGGCAAGCGCTTTGTTGCAGCTAACCAGGTCGACGCACTTTTATGGCCGGTAAGTGAAGCGACCGTAGCGGGATTTGCAGTGGACGAGGTTGAGGTAGGAACCCGTGATGTACCGCAGCCGTCCGACCCGGACATCAACACGATTCTTGCATTGGTGACCGGTTCGCTCTTCGCGGATATTGAGGCGAAGGCGGCATTCTGGCAGCGACCGCGGCGATTGCCTCCTGCACACCGGCAGGCGTCCAAAACTGCACTAACCGACGGGACCGCCGATGTACCTCGAATGGTTGAAGCGTTCCGATTGGCCAACTCCAACCTGCAAGAAATTTGGTCCCTGGTGCTATCGCCCAATTCGCTGCTCGCGCTCAAGCGGATTTCTGTACTCGACGCCGCAGTGTTTCGCATGCCTGAGAATCTTTGGGCGCGCATCATCTTTGACTTTGTGATCGCCTACAGACTTCGCACAATCAACCGCGGACACCTACTAGGCGCGTTAATTCCTCTTTATCTTTCCTGGGTCGCTAGTCATTTGAACGTCACGGCATCGGGGACATCTTCAGAACGCCACATCGAAGCTGTTGCCGCGGCCTTTGAAGCAGACAAGCCCTATATGGTAGCGCGTTGGCGCTGGCCGGACCGGTTTAACTCGTAGTCGCAATTTGCGCAGTCGGCCGAATTCTAGCTTGCACAACGGTGAGAGGAGCAAAATCCATGCAGAAACTCATTGCAGGTATATCTCAGACAAGCCGATTGGCATTGGCATCTCCAGCTTACATCAACGACAGCTCGATATGGCAACATATATCTGACGCGCTGCATCAGTCACTATATCGCGTGCTGACGCTGCTCATCGAAGTGCTGCCTGGAATTCTCGCCCTCTTTGTGGCCTTGGCGATCTTTACCTCCTGCGGCATGTTGATTTCGAGGCTGCTGCGGTGTTGTTTGTCATGGGTCAAATTCGATTTGCGACTTGCGCGCGTGAGTGGCGATGCCTGGGCATCGGCCAGCCCGCCCACAGAAATTGTTGCCCGCGCTTCGTTCTGGATCTGTGTGCTGCTCGGTCTCATTGTCGGCGTGTCGGCCTTCGACGCATCGTACGCGACCGGCACCGCGCTGCCGATATCGCTGCTTCCCTATGTTACGCACACGGTAGGAGCCGTCTTTCTGCTGATTGCGGGCATTTTGATTGCCCGCTTTCTTGCGCGCTCGGTTTTGATCAGCGCGGTAAATGCGCAGCTGCAGTATGCACGGTTTCTGTCACTCGGCGTAAAATGGCTGGTGCTCGTTCTGACTGCCGCTATGGCGCTCGATCATCTAGAAGTCGGTGGTAAAATTGTCGACTTGGCCTTCGGCATCTTGTTCGGAGGAATTGTTCTTACGCTTGCTCTCGCGGTCGGACTGGGATCTCGCGATTTGGTCAGCCGGTCGCTTGAAAGCCACGTGGAGCATAGTGGTGAACGTGGCCCCGTTGCGCACGATGCGTCATCTTCGAGTGAGCAGCTTCGGCATTTCTAGTCCCGCTGAGTTTGCAAAACCGTCGCGAGACCTGTGAGCACAGCGACCGTGTCGGGCGGTAACACGATTTTGCCTGCGATGCTTGATGGAATGGTACGCGAAGTTAGAAGGATTTTCGATTCAGCCGAGACGTGAAATGTGCGTTCCGTCGCTCCAAGATTACAGATTACGATGATTCCTCCGCGCTGCATCCGAATCCAGTTTTCATGCTCGTTGAATGTGACGAAGACGTTGCCGGGCATGCCATTATTCAGAGATGGACAGGTGCGGCGTAGTCGAATGAGTTCGCGATACCACGCGAGCATCTCCCTATGTGCAGGCGCCAAAAGTTCATTCCATTTCAGCTTCGATGACTGGAACGTCGCTGCAGACTCGGGGTCGGGAATCAAGGAAGAATCCCATCCAAAAGCTGAAAACTCCCTTTTTCTGCCTTCAGATACCGCGCAGGCCAGTTCAGGATCCTGGTGATTGGCGAAGTATTGGAATGGAGACGAGGCGGCCCATTCCTCGCCCTGAAAAATCAGTGGAACAAAGGGACCTAGTAACACTAAGGCCGCTGCGATTTTCGCGCGATCCAATCCAGCGATGTGACTGATTCTGTCGCCGATTGCACGATTGCCAATCTGATCGTGATTCTGAATGTAGCCGAGGAAGCGATGCTGTGACAGAGAATCTGCAGACCGGCCATGGATGCGATTGCGATATTGGGAATAGATGCCATCGTAGACAAAGGTCGCGCTAAGAGCCTTGGCCAGGTACGCAAGCGAGCCAAAGTCTTCATAGTAGCCTCGCTTTTCGCCAGGGCAGAGAACTGTGAAAAGCGCGTGATGAAAATCGTCGCTCCATTGCGCGTCAATGCCAAAGCCGCCGGCTTCTCGCGGAGTGATCACGCGCGGATCGTTTAAGTCGCTCTCGGCAATCAGGACGAATTGACGCGCGAGATTTGCCTCCAGTGTTTCGACTTCAGTGGCAAGCTGTTCAAGAAAATGAATTGCTGACCGGTCGACAAATGCATGCACGGCGTCAATGCGCAATCCGTCGATGTGATAGTCACGCAACCACATTAGTGCGTTATCCACGAAGAAGCGGCGAACCTGGTGTGAGCCTGCGTCCTCAAGATTTACCGCTCCGCCCCACGGCGTATGATGCGAATCGATCACATAGGGACCGAACTTTCCGGTGTAGTTTCCAGAGGGCCCAAAGTGGTTGTAAACCACATCAAGAAGAACGGCCAAACCCTTTTCATGCGCCGCATTGACAAAGCGCTTGAGACCATCCGGGCCGCCATATGGCTCGTGTACGGCGTATAGTGCAACCCCGTCGTAACCCCACCCATATTGGCCTTCAAATGCGGACACTGGCATCAACTCCACATGAGAAATACCAAGCTCGATCAGTTGATCCAAACGTGTAATCGCTGCATCGAACGTGCCCTCCGGCGTAAATGTACCAATGTGCATCTCGTAGAGAACGCCGCCAGTCAAAGGAAGCGGCTGAAAGCGTGCGTCCGTCCAACTAAACGCGGTCTGATCATAGAGTCGAGATAACTCGTGCACACCATTCGGCTGCCATTGGGAGCGCGGATCGGGATAACACGCGGACTCGTCATTCATAAGGAAACCGTAATCTGTGCCGGGAGTTACACCTTCGACATCGCGCTTCCACCAACCATCGGGGGTGGGACCATCTATCCGGTGAACTATGCCCTTCACGCTGACGGAAAGGCGTTTCGCAAATGGAGCCCAAATCTCAAATCGATGCATAACTACTCCGAGTCTTTCACGAGAAGAGCAACCGGAAATCGTTGGAGCAAACTCTTCACTCGCACTTCTCCACCATTCGTCGCTTCGCCAGTAAGCGGGTTTTTCCAGAGACCACCGGGGAGCTTGACAATCGTGCTTCCAAATCCGTCGCCGAGCCTAACATTCCAGCGAGGAGCAATCGCGGCAACGGAATCACCGCGGAGATAAGCGACAACGTGCATCGATTTGGCGCCGCCGGTTGGCAAAAAGGCATAAGATGATCTTTCGTCGAAGGACTGAGGTTGCTCCCTGCGAAGGCGCAGCGCCTGATAGATAAGCCACAGTTTTGGCAGCCCGCTATCCATTCGCGTTACGATTTCTTCTACAGACAAGCCGGTCCTAAGTTCACTAAGCATCGATCGTCTGATCTCATAGTCTACAGGGCCGCGATTGTCAGGATCCACAAGCCGCAGATCCCACAACTCACTGCCTTGATAGGTGTCGGGAACTCCGGGAGCGGTGCATTTGAGGAGCGTCTGTGTGAGGCCATTGATTCGACCGGGCAGCAGAACCTGCGCAACGAAACCTTCAAGCTCTGAAAGAAATTCTGCTGAGTCGAGAATCTGCTCGATGAAGGCTTTAAGCGCATCTTCAAACTCCTTGTTCTGATGTGTCCAACTAGTTTGCTGCTTTGCCTCGCGCGCAGCCTTCTCCATATAAGCAATAACCCTATCCTTTGAAATAGGCCATGCGCCGATGAGTGTTTGATAAAGAAAGTATTCTGTGTTGTGGTCGGGGAAGCCCCGCGTTTTGAAATGGCGGTTTCTTCGCGACCAGCGATAAACGGCTGCGCGCAAGCGCGAGGGGATTTCCGTAAGCACCGCGAGACGCGCACGAACATCGTCAGAGCGTTTTGTATCATGAGTGGAAAGCGTAGTCATCGCGAGCGGATGCTGTGCCTGCATTTTGGCGCAATAGTCATGAAATTGATCTATAGTGATGCCGTTGCTATTTGGAGCCGCGCCAACCTCGTTCAATCCAATCATCCGATTGAAGCAGTAGAATGCCGTATCTTCCACACCTTTGGCCATCACTGGAGAGGTGAATTCCTGAAAGCGGAGCAGAAATTCTGTTTCGAGAGTTCCACGGGTCTCCAATGACAAGACACTGCCAATAAAGTCAAAGAGGCCAGGATCGATGTCGGACCGTTGCGTCTTCGCGAGAGCTACAGCATTCCCGATTTCACTGCGGTCTTCATCGGTAATTTGGTCCCGATCCGGGACAACATATGCTCTGTAAACTGAAAAACATGCGGCAACTTCACGTATGGCTCGACGGATTTCGGCGCGCGTGTAATCACGGCGGTCGCGATTGTTCTCGCAGATCGCGACAAAGAGATGGGCTAGACGATTGACATCGCTGCCTAGTGATTCATGCTCAACGGCAAGCTTCTTTGCGTGAACGAGGGATTCAAAACCCTCGGTCTGGCCGGCGAATTTGTCGTAAATTGAAGTTAGCTCGGAAAGCCCTTCTCCGTAAACCAAGAGCTCATTGCATACATTAAGGAAGTCGTAACCGGTGGTGCCGGCTATCGGCCATGTTGGGCGCAGTGATTCCTGGGGCTCAAGGATCTTTTCGACCAGGATCCACGCGCTTGGGGCGCTGGCGCGCAGTCGCTCGAAGTATTGTTCGGGATCGCGTAATCCATCAGGATGATCGACGCGCACGCCATCGAGCACACCTTCGCGAAGCCACTTGATGATCCGGCTGTGCGTCGCGTTGAAGACGTGCGAGCGTTCAACGCGCACGCCGATCAAGGTATTAATGTCAAAGAAGCGACGATAACCTAGTTCCTGATCGGCGGTGCGCCAATAAGCCAGTCGATAGTTCTGCAGATTCAGGAGGGTGTCGAGGGTATCAGGGCTCTTGTTGATTTCGTCGGCTGCCTGCTGAATAGCCGCTGCTACTTCTGGCTGTTCTGTTGAGAGGCGCAACAGGAGTTGGTAAAGGATAGCCTTATCGCGATGGCGCGCCGCAAGCAAATCCAAGTCGGCGGAATCGGGCGAAGGAAGCCGTGCCAAGCTGTCGGCTATGAAGCTGAGCATCGGCACACTGATTGACTTTGCGGCTAGCCCTAGCGGAACTGCAAGCGAGCGAGGCGCTAGAGGGAATCGGTGATCCATGTAGCGAACCTGAAAGGACTCGCCTTCATAGTGAATAACAATCTGGTTAGCGCTCAACGCGCGACCGTATTGCTCGCCAAGCACCGGAATAAGAATTTTGTTTTGGAGTTTTACCTCGGCGGAGTTCCAATCGACATCGAACCAGGTAGCATACCGGCTCGATGGACCATTCTCAAGCACGTCCCACCAATATTCGTTTTCAGGTCCAGTGGCCATGTGATTGGGAACAATGTCGAGCACTTGGCCCATATCGAGCGCCCGCAGTGTATCGCAAAATTGCGCGTGACCTTGTTCACCGCCAATCTCGCAGTTCACCGTTTGTGGATCGACCACATCATATCCATGGATGCTGCCTTTGGCTGCCTGGAGGTACGGTGAGCAGTAGATATGCGAGATGCCTAGTTCCTTGAGATAGGCAGCAAGGTTGGAAGCGTCACCAAACGTAAAGCCCGCATGCAACTGAAGCCGATAAGATGAAATAGGACGTGGCATAATGAGATTTTCCGCACAAGGCAATAGAACAAACCTCTCGTTTCTGCACGCAGCGCGGATTGCCGACAGGCGTGCGAGATTGCGCGGATTTGGGACGAATTACACGCCATCCATGAACCGCTGCGCATCGCGCACTTGCGGCCATGCTATGGAGGCTTAGATGTTTGCGAGCCCAATAAGGGATGCACAGGGGCGCTTACGATCACTTCTTCCTGGCAGATGCCGCGAAAACAGCCCAAAAATAGAAATTTTGGCGCATTCTTGATCGTTCATCTTCTTATCGGACACCAACGCGCATCGAAACCAGTTCCGCCACCTCTATCTCGCGCTCCGACATACGTTCTATCATCGTAGAGTGTTCCATTTCCAGCAGGCCACTTGCAACAAAATCATCCCATCGACGCAGCACACTGTCGATGATAATCTTAAGGTCTGAGGCAAATGTCGCCCGGGCCATGTACTCCGCGTCCAGCCTTCGCTTCGTAGGTAGAACCACGGTGTGATAGTAAGTCTCCAGGTGGTGTTTTGGTATGCGGTCCAGAATCTTTTCTTCCTGAGCAAAGGCAATTGTGGCGGCGCCGGTAATGCCGGGGCGGCAGGGAGGAGTCAACGTTACATGTTGTGGCATTTTGGGGCGCGGCCCCACAAGACTCATGTGTCCGATCAGTACATTCGCAATCTGCGGTAGTTCATCAAGCTTCCATCTCCGCAGAAATGGGCCGATCGGCGTGAATGGCTGATTATCGGCGGTCGTAACCGCATGATACGCGGCTTCCGAATTGTGCATTAATGTACGAAATTTGAAAATCGTGAAGACACGTCCATGGTTTCCTACGCGCTTTTGCAGGAATAACACCGGGCCCTCAGATGTCAGGCAAACAGCCAATGCCGTCAACAATAAGACCGGCAAGACCAGCGGCAAAGCTAGCAGGACGCATCCACAATCAAATAGTCGCTTCGCGGCCGATTCCGACCAGGGACTTAACCGTCTGGGCGCTCTTGGCTGTACAAGAAGAAGTGTAGTGCGCGCTATCGGCATTTCCATCTCGATTAATTTCGCGCTCTCGTTGCGGCCTTTTCCGATAGCCTTGCCGCCGCCTATTTCTGAAAGTCGATCAAGCTTCGCGGATTCCAGAGTTTTCGGCACAAACAACTCAACGCTCATTACCAAACTCTCCACAAGGTGAACTGCGATCACAGAGCGATCCATTTTGTCGATCAATTTTATTGAGGCAACACCCGCATGCAGATGTCGAACATGCCTGAAATAGATGCGGTAAGCCGCGAACGGGTCGCCTGTGCTAGAGGGTTCCGGACAGTCAACAAGCCTTGCGCTACGGTCGTGCAACCCTCCGCCATTCTCGTTGCATCTAACTCCTATAAGTAGAGTTGCGGCCATGGTGTCGGGTGACTCTGTCAACTTTTGGCGAGTAGCGGGCCAAAAGTTGCCTGCATTTCATCATTGTTTTTTGCGGGAAGCCGATTGCATTGGCTCTCGGCATGGAAGGGGTGCAAGCAATTTCGCAATGTTAGACATTCCTGAGAGCTTCAAAGATCGCTTCCTCGCTATTCTTGTGCGCATCGCACAAAGTGCTCGTTTGAGCGGAAAAATTTTTGTTCTGTTTCTGCTGATTCTGTCTGCAACCGTGCTGTGCGCGCAGATTCCTCCGAACTCTTCGCAGAGCGGGGATCCGCTGGGCACACAAACTCCGAGTTCTGTCGACTGCACCGACCCCTTGATGGCCGTCTCGACCGAATGCACAACGCTGTTGCAGAACGGATCAGGCGCCATGGCGCTGCCGCAATCAGGTGCGGCAATGTCGTCGCAGGCGGGCGCCACACCGAGCAATCCCATCCGCAATTATTCAGACATCGAACAATTTTCTCCTCAGTACGCCACGCAGTTTCAGGCACAGCAAACGCCCGAGCCGCTCACCGAGTTCCAAAAATTCATTGCATCCTCCACTGGAGAAATTCTTCCCATCTTTGGCGCCAATCTCTTTCGCAGCGTACCCTCCACGTTCGCTCCTTTGAATATGGCTCCGGTTCCACCTAATTATGTTCTCGGACCTGGCGATGAGTTGCGCATTCGTGTCTGGGGCCAAATCAACACGCAGGCTAACGTACGCATCGATCGGTCGGGCGATATCTATCTTCCCCAGGTCGGCCCGGTTCATGTGGCCGGATTATCCTCCTCCGATCTGGATGCGCATCTGCGTCAGGCTGTTGGCCGTGTCTTCCGCAACTTTGATCTCATTGCAGACGTCGGCCAGATTCGCGCCATTCAGGTTTACGTCACCGGACAGGCGCGACGACCGGGCGTGTATACCGTCAGTTCTCTCAGCACACTGGTCAATACGCTCTTTTCCAGCGGCGGACCATCTGTTGAAGGGTCATTGCGCAATATTGAGCTGCGCCGGGGCGGAACGATCGTGACAGACTTCGATCTGTACACCCTTCTCATCGGCGGTGACAAATCAAAGGACGTGAAATTGCAGGACGGCGACGTGATCTTTATTCCCCCGGTGAGTTCGCAGGTCGCGGCCACAGGGAGCGTCCGCAACCCCGGCATTTATGAATTACGGACTGGCGAGACGCTCAATAACCTGCTGCGCGACGCCGGGGGCTTATCATCCGTTGCGTCGAATGCGCGCGTCTCCGTCGAGCGCCTCGACGATCATCATGATCGGCAGGCAATGGAAGTGGCTTACGATGCTGCCGGTCTTGCTACTATTCTGGCGGACGGCGATCTCATCCGCGTTCTCGCCATTTCGCCTGTGTATCAAAAGACGGTGACCTTGCGCGGCAACACGGCGAACCCGGGCCGATTCGCCTGGCATGATGGCATGCGCATCAACGAATTGATTCCGGATAAGGATTCGCTCCTCACACGCAACTACTGGTGGCGGCGCACCCAGCTCGGATTGCCGGCGCCAGAGTTTGAGCCCATGAGCCCGGCGATATTGACGCAGCCTGCGGATAATTATTCGGTCGGTGTGCGGTTCTTCGCTCATCAGGATGTTTCTGCGCCGAAACAGCCCGGACAATCGGATCAGTCCAGTCCACAGCAAAGCCCATCTGGAGTTCAGCCAAATCAAACGGCCGATTCGCAGCCGCGACCAACATACGGACAGAACCAACCGTTAACCGCCGCCCAACGCGCCAGCAGCACTTCCCTTGCCGCCGAGCAGGAGGCAACACCTTCAAGTCGCCCAATTGCGCAACGAACTGAAGTTCAACTTCCTGCTCCAGAAATCGACTGGGATTATGCCGTCATTGAGCGGATCGATGCGGAGACACTGAAGACCAAACTAATCCCGTTCGATCTTGGCAAGCTCGTGCTGCAGCATGATGCGTCGCAGGATCTTGAACTGCAACCAAACGATGTTGTCTCCATTTTCTCCGAGGCAGACATCCGCGTTCCCATTGCAAAACAAACCAAGCTGGTCAGGCTCGACGGTGAATTTGCACACTCCGGCATCTACTCGGTGCAACCAGGAGAAACTCTGCGCCAGTTGGTGGAACGTGCCGGCGGATTCACGCCCAACGCCTACCTCTATGGGTCGGAGTTTACTCGCCAATCTACGCGCGCAATACAGCAGGCCCGTATCGACGAATACGTGCAGAACATGAACCTGAGTATTGAGCGTGGTACTCTCGCGTTGGTGGCTGAGCCAGCGGCGACGCCGCAGGACCTGGCCAGTAGCGCCGCGGCAGGTGCCATGGAGCGCGATCTGCTCGCTAGGCTCAAACAGATCCGCGCTACCGGTCGTATCGTGCTCGAATTCAAGCCCGCCAGTATTGCCCTCGATTCCGTTCCCAGCATGGCGATGGAGGATGGTGACCGCTTCGTGGTTCCCTCTGTGCCATCCAGCGTGAACGTGGTGGGCGCCGTGTACGACCAAAACTCATTCCTCTATGCGCCGGGACGCCGCGTCGGCTCCTATCTCCACTTGGCCGGCGGCCCGAACAAAGATGCCGATCGCAAACACTCTTTCGTTATCCGCGCGGACGGAGAGGTCATCAGCTACGAGATGAGCAGAGGTCCATGGGGAAATGAGTTCTACAATTTACCGATGAATCCGGGGGACACGATTGTTGTCCCAGACAAGACGCTCAAGCCGTCTTTATTGCGCGGAATCTTTGACTATACCCAGTTGTTCTCGCAGTTCGCACTTGGCGCTGCGGCATTGAGCATTATCGCACCTTGATGAGCCGGCGCATGCTCGAAAACGAGCAGGTGCTCCTTCTTTACTTAGACAGAATCAAATGGCGATTGAGACACCATATTCCGAATTGAACGAACACGCTTATGCCGCGGTCGCTTCGGAAGCGGTGGTATGCAATGCAGGCAAAAGCGAGGACATCTCCATGCTCGATATCCTCGTCGTCCTTGCCGACCACAAGCGGCTGATCCTTCGCATCACAATCGCATTCGCGTTTATTGCAATCGTGGCTTCTTTCTTACTGCCTAAACGTTACACCGCCACGGTAACTCTGCTGCCGCCGCAACAATCCTCAGGACTGGGCGCGGCGTTGCTCTCGGGACTGGGGGGGACGGGAGGGTCGACGCTTGGCGGTCTTGAAGGGGTAGCGGCACTCGCCGGCAGCAGCTTGGGTCTTAAGAATCCGAACGACCGTTACGTCGGCATGTTGAAGAGCCGGATTGTCGAAGACGCCGTAATTCAGCGTTTCGGATTGATGCGGGAATATCACAAAAAATATCTCTCGGACGCGCGCAAA
This sequence comes from Occallatibacter sp., assembly GCA_049518535.1. Classification (GTDB taxonomy): domain Bacteria; phylum Acidobacteriota; class Terriglobia; order Terriglobales; family Acidobacteriaceae; genus Telmatobacter. The sequence continues at coordinate 70,897 of JBEKRS010000016.1, forward strand.
AAATTCGAGAGCCGCACCGACGTAGACGGCAATGCCAAAGACGGACTGATTCATATTGCAGTCGTAGATAGCGATCCCAACCGCGCCGCGCAGATCGCGAATGGCTATGTCGACCAGTTTCGCACTCTGTCACAGAGTCTGGCTATTACAGAGGCTTCACAGCGGCGGGTCTTCTTCGAAACGCAACTCGAACAGGCCAAGGAAAACCTGGCGAATGCGGAAGAAGCAATGAAGGAGACAGAAGAGAAGACTGGCCTGATCCAGCTCGATAGCCAGGCGCGCGCACTCATTGAAACCGTGACCACGCTGCGCGCACAGATCGCCGCCCGCGAAATGATGATCCAGGGGATGCAGACCTATGCCACCAATCAAAATGCGCAATTAGTGCAGGCACAGAAGGAACTCGATAGTTTGCGCTCACAGCTCGCAAAGCTGGGCGGATCGGAAGCCACGGCGGACAGCCTCATTGTACCCAAAGGTTTGGTTCCGAAAGTCGGGCTTGAATATATCCGGAAGTTGCGCGATGTAAAGTATTACGAAACAATCTTTGAAATTCTGGCGCGTCAGTTTGAGCTTGCTAAGCTCGACGAAGCCAAAGAAGGCTCCATCATTCAGATAGTTGACCCCGCAACGCCTCCAGACAAGCGCTCTTTTCCCAAGCGCGGCTTAATTGTTCTCGGAGCCACGCTTGCCGGTCTGGTCACGGGAATCTGCGCGGCATTTGCAATGGCGGCCTTCGAGCGCATGAAGTTGAATCCTGAATCCGCTATGAAACTGCGGCATATTCGTAGAGTTCTCTCGTTCAGACAAAGTAGGCAACTGGCATGACAGTATCGACGTACTCGGCAAAGCATAAAAGAGATTCTATGTCCGATTTGAGCGTTGAAATAAGCAGGATTCGAGCCAGCTCTCTGGCACGGAACGCCGGGTGGATGCTGGCCGGCCAAGGGACGAATCTCGTTCTGCAGGCGGGGTATTTTATTTTACTGGCCAGACTTCTTGGGGTGACACAATACGGAATCTTTGCCGGCGCACTGGCCTTTGTAACTTTAGCCACTCCTTTTAGCGCTCTCGGTTCCGGCCTGCTTTTCGTGCGATATGTGAGTTCTGATGTTGCAAATTTTGCCGCCTATTGGGGAAATATTCTGTTCGCAACATTTGGCGTAGGCGTGCTGTTGACACTCCTGCTCCATTTAATTGCCCCTCATCTGCTCAACCCCGCGAGCGCTTCTTTGATTTTGTTGGTCGCAGTCGCAGAGTGCATCTTCCGGCAGCTCATTCTATGTATGGGCCAGGTCTTTCAGGCATTCGAACAACTGCACATGACGGCGATCGTTGGCTTGCTCACTAACCTTTTTCGTCTTGTGACCGTGGCGGCTTTGACGGTAACTCTGCATCGTGCCACAGCAGAACAATGGGTTTTATGCTCGCTGGTTGCTTCAATCTCGGCAGCTTTTACCGGCGGAGTCGTCGTAACAGTGCGCGTAGGCCTTCCCAATATTGTTCCCTCGCTCTTTGTATCCAGGCTGGGCGAAGGATTCAATTTCTCGCTAGCGGGATCTACGCAATCTATTTATAACGACATCGATAAAGTCATGCTGAGCCATTACAGAATGAATGTCGCGAACGGCATTTACACAATGGCTTATCGGATTATCGACATTGCCACCATTCCAATCACTGCACTCGACTTGGCCGCTCTTCCGCGCTTCTTTCGTAAAAGCGTCGAGGGCGTAACAAGTGTAGTCGAGCTTTCTGCACGCCTTTCCCGGAGAGCGGCATTGATGGGAATTCTTTCATCAGTTTGCCTGTTCCTCGCAGCGCCCCTGCTTCCAGAAATTGTTGGTCGCGGATTTGGAGACACAGTGGCGGCGCTGCGTTGGCTCTGCCTGATCCCGGCGTTTCGCGGGGTGCACCAGCTTACGGGCAGTGCCATTACCGGCATGGGACTTCAGCGCTATCGAACTGCCGCGCAATTCTCCGCGGCTGCTCTCAACCTTGGACTCAATCTCTGGTTGATTCCGCGCTATAGCTGGGTAGGCGCAGCATGGGCCAGTCTTGCTACCGACGGTGCGCTTGGAGTGACCAACTCGCTCATCGTATGGCGATTGCCTGCTCTCATCCAAAAAGGGGCAGTGAGATGACAAATCAAAATACAAAGTGTGATTTCTTAGGTGACAATCAAGTCATCCGGCGTGACAAAGACAGCCGCGCTGAGCGCGCTACTGTTGCGGCGATAATCGTTCTCTATCATCCTAATCCTTCATTGCTGATGCGGCTCATCGACAGCATCATCGCCGAGGTCGACAGACTTTTCGTGGTCGATAACACTCCTGGCGCGAACAGTAATCCGCCGGCACTCTTTCTTCACTGCGCCATCTCGGTTTCTTATCACGCCCCCGGCATCAACAAGGGGGTTGCTACGGCGCAGAATATCGGTATTCGCCGGGCCATCGAGGAGAATTACACGCATGTAATTCTCCTCGATCAGGACAGCGCCTTGCCAAAAGATGCTATTGCGAGTCTTTTGGCGGCCGAGCATCTTCTCCTCCAGGCCGGCTATAAGATTGCTGCAGTCGGTCCCCTCTTTGTCGATGAGAAGAGCGGAGAAAGATCTTGCGCGGTACGCCACGCACTGTTGCGTGTGCAACGAATTCTCATTGGGCCGTCAGAAACCGCCCCCGTAGAAACTGACTATCTGATCTCTTCCGGTTCGCTGATTCGAACTAGCATGTTGAGCAAAGTAGGCTTGATGCGCGACGAACTTTTCATCGACTGGGTTGACGCGGAATGGGCCTATCGGGCCAGGAGTTTTGGGTACAGGACCTACATCGCTCCAAATGTGCTGATGACGCATAGCATTGGAGATGCCACCGCGCGCGTTCTTGGACGCAGGATTTATCTGCACAACGCTGCCCGCGACTACTACATCGTCCGCAACGCTGCGTATCTGCTGCGTGAGCCAAGAATGGGATGGAGGTGGCGCCTAGTCACTCTCGTTAATCTTCCCAAACATATTGTGATTCATTCCTGGTTTTCACAAAAGCCATTCAGCCGTCTGTCGCAGATGTTACACGCGATGTGGGAAGGGCTTTTCGGAAAAATGAGAGGGTTCTCTGCGATATGAGTCCCTATTTCTTTATGTACGCTCTTGTGGCAAGCGGAATTCTTATCTGCTTTATTGATGACGAAATTCTGCGTAGACTCGCCCAGAAAGCGTATTTCATCGTCACCCTGCTTACCCTTGCCACATTTGCTGCCGCCCGCTCGCCTAATGTTGATCGCGACTACGAAGATTACGCCATCTGGTTCAATGCAATTGCAGCAGGAACGGCCACAAAGCTGGCCTGGATCAGGGATCCCGCCTTTGCAGTACTGGCCTACATCGTATCCAGGATCGGCCTGACATATTCGGTCGTTGAATTCATATATGCGTTTCTTGGCTTGACAGCTACCTGGCGCTTCGCCGTAATGGCTTCCGCGCAGCGTTGGGTTACGCTTTTTTTTTATCTCTTGTTTTGTCAGTACTACATCGTAGGCGAGATGACTGAAATCAGGGCTGCGGTTGCCATTCCCTTAATGGCCACGAGTCTCTACCTCGCTTGCGATGGACGCCGGTTCAAAGCCATCGGAGTCTTTTGTTTGGCGCTTGCCTTCCACTTTTCCGTGATTGTCGGCCTCCCATTGCTAATTCTCCTGTTGGCAAAGGTGGAGTTACGTTCCCGGCTGTGGATCTACGCGTTCGCAGTACTTGCGTGTGTTGCTTCACTCGAAATGGGCCGCATAATCGATGCTCTTTCGAACGTCTATCGGATATCTGAATATCTTGGGAATGCCTCCGGAGCAGATAACAAGATAGGCGGATATTGGTTTGTGGCCGCGCACATAGTCCTACTCATACTTTGTCTGGAACTGTTTTGGAAGAAGATGTCTCTTCACCAGAGACTCGCCATTCTTGGCTGCGGGTTTGGCACCTGGTTGTTTCTGGCATTCGGATCGAACCGCGATCTCGCAACAAGACTGCTGTATCTGTTCGACTTCTATTGGCTGCTGCTTTTCATGGTCATCGTCGAAAAGCTCAAAGGATATCAATGTGTCCTCTATGCGATGCTGTTAACCATTCTTGGTTCCGCGCTCTATATCCTGTCCCTTCAATACGTCGAACCCTATTCTACCTATAAAGAATGGGACGCGTCGCTGAGCCTGCCAGTTCGTGGCGCCGGCCTCTATCGAGTCGAGGTGGCCCAGTGAACAAGTTAGACTGCATGTCCCCCGATGCTCCGCAGAAGCGCTACCTCTTCGTCATTAAGAATGTGGCATTCGTCTACAGCCATTTTGCGCCCATGGTTCAGGCCATTCAATCTGGAGGCTGGGAAGTCTGGATCGTCGCCGATTGTAATTGTGGCGTGGAGCGTCTTGTCAGGGCAGGAATGCACGTCATTCATGTACCCGCCCCCTCAGGGTTCTGGAATTTTTTCGGGGAATTTCGCGCGTTGCTTCAACGATACCGGGCAATGCGCCGGGTTCGGCCCGATATCGCCCACTTTGTCACGTTAAAGATCGCACTGCCATGTGGATTCGCGGCGCGCATCGCGAGAGTTCCAGGAGTCTTGTTCGCTATCACAGGAATGGGCACACTGTTTACAGTGAACGGCCCCATCTATCGCGCATTACGTCCAATTGTTCTTTATGCTTTGCGCATCGTCACGCGTCATCCAAACGCTGTGCTCGCAACTGAAAATGAAGACGACATGCGCTTTCTTATCGAGCACGGAGTTGTAGCCGCTGAACGCACGTGCGTCATCCCCGGCGCAGGCGTGGGCCGGGAATCGGTTCCAGCAAAGGCGTCGGAGTATACCGCGCCTGTCATTCTTTGTGCGGCGCGCATGATTCAACAGAAAGGCATTCGTACACTGATCGAGGCAGCACAAATCCTTCACCGCCGCAAGATTTCATTTGAGGTCTGGCTGGCTGGCGATGTGGATTCCGAATACCCGATGTCGCTCCCCGTCGGCGAGCTTAGACACGCCGAGTCAGAGCTCCCACTGCGCTGGCTCGGCCATAGGTCCGATGTCACTGCCCTTCTCCAACAATGCTCCGTCTTTTGCCTGCCCACTTATTACCGAGAGGGCCTTCCCAGAGTTTTGGTTGAAGCTTGTGCATCGGCACGACCCATTGTTACCACTTCTGTTCCCGGTTGCCGAGATATCGTACAGCACGGAGTGAACGGCATTCTCGTTCCACCATGCGATGCAATCGCGCTCGCCAATTCTCTTGAGTACCTGCTACTCGATCGTGAAGTGTGCCGGCGAATGGGAGGCGCGGCGAGGCAAATCTTTGAGGAGCGGTTCTCGATCGAACACGTACTGGCAGCATTGAATAAGTGCTTTCAGGCTCTCGATGAGCCGCTCACCGTTCGGCCGGAGACGATCGCGTCATCGGCTGTGGAGGAGATGGTATAAGCATGAAGTTAGCAATTCTCGGCACGCGCGGAATACCCGCGTCCTATGGCGGATTCGAGACATTTGCGGAACATCTTGCTATTGGACTCTGTGTTCGCGGATTCGAAGTTACCGTATTCTGCGAAGCGACTAGACCTTCTCCGCCCACAACCTATCACGGGGTAGAACTGCGCTATGTTTCCTCCCCTTCGCTCGGCTCACTAAGCACAATTCTTTACGACGCAAGGTGTCTCTGGTCTGCGCGCAAGGATTTCGACGTTGTCTACATGCTCGGATATGGTGCCGCTCCTTTCTGCCTGATTCCGCGATTGTGGAACACAGAAGTGTGGATCAACCCAGACGGGCTCGAATGGGCGCGCACTAAGTGGAATTGGGCGGCAAAGTATTATTTCCGGCTCATGGAATGGACTTCGCTGCACATGGCTGATCGCATTATCGCCGACGCGGAGGCAATCGCCGCAAGTCTCGCCGCCCGGCATGGCCCACTTAGCTCCTGCACGGTGATTCCCTATGGCTGCGATGTGGTTGAAACACCGCCCGCTCTGCACCTGCTGTCCGAATGGAACCTCAGTCCGCGCGACTATTACCTAATTGTCTGCCGTCTTGAATCCGAGAATCATGTATTGGAGATACTTCAGGCGTTCCAGCAAACGAGTAGCGATAAACAACTCATCATCGTCGGAAATCATCGCGCAAAGACTCGCTATATCGAGCAGTTACTCGCTGTCCGCGATCCCCGAATTCGCTTTATTGGAACGGTCTACGATTCGTGCCGTTTGACAGCCCTGCGCTACCACGCGTTTGCCTACTTGCACGGTCATAGCGTAGGAGGAACAAACCCTTCGCTGCTGGAAGCCATGGGCTGCGGAAGCCTCATCTTTGCGCATGACAATCTCTTCAATCGCGAAACACTTGGTCCCTGTGATTGCTACTTTGCGAATCCGATTGCACTGAGCCTTTCCATTGATCGCGCAGAGCAGGCCGATGCAGAATTAGAGCCCCTGCGCGAGGCAGCAAGGACGCGCGCCCGCTCACAGTATCAATGGTCTAGTATCGTCTCACGTTACGAGAAGCTTCTGGAAAAAGGTTCCTGCGCGGGCAAGTGCGCTTGATAGGGCCTCTTGGAACGAATCACGTTAGGACCTCATCCGGTCATCCAATCCGATGGTTTTGTTGCCTAGACGCATTTGAAAAGATCTTCCTAGACGTCTTGACTGAAGATTGCATCTAATAGGGTTATGGCTCTAAACCGCACCGGCGGAGCAGGCAGGAGCGGGGCGACGGAGTGGAATCGCGACAATTTGATTCGTGTTCCGCTTCCGGATTCGGGCTTTGCCTCATACGCGTGACCGCAGATGTTCGCGGCGTCAATCCAAATCCCCAGGAGATCATTACTTCCCATGGAGCCTGTGATAAGCAGTCAGACTGGCACCTTTCTCAATGTCGGTGTGTACTGGTACGCGTGCATTCTTGACGCCTGCCGATCTCTCGCCACAGCCGCAGCTCTTGTCTGTGGACTTGCGGTACTTGCCGCAGGCCAGACACCTGTTTCTTCGGATACAAAAGGCAAAGCCGGTCCGCCAGACGTGATTGTTTTCGTCAACGGAGATCAGTTGACTGGCAGGTTTTTGCGCGGCGATGGCGCCAATGCTGTCTTTCACAGCGACGTTACCGGGGATGTTACGGTGAGTTGGGACAAGGTGAAGGCGATTCATGCGGCATCCAAGTTTGTTGTCCTGCAAAAGGGATTTCAGCCCGGACGTAAAGCACTTCCCGAGCACTTGCCGGAAGGCAGCCTGGAGGTCGAGAACAAGCAGATTGAGCTGACTCAAAGCCCGGGAGCGATCGCGCAGCAGATTCCGCTGACAAGTGTGGACTACGTTATCGACCAAGTCACCTTTGAGAAGGAATTGCGCCAACGGCCGGGATTTTTTTCCGCGTGGGCGGGAAGCGCGTCGGCTGGCGCCACAATTGTGGAGGCAACTCAGAACACGTACACGTTCAACGGTGGTTTTGCACTGGTCCGCGTAACGCCACCGGTGGGCTGGCTCAACCCGAACGACCGCACGTTACTGGGTTTGCAAGGCTCCTATGGAAAGATCACGGAGCCGGGCACGCCCACTGAGAAGACCGCGATATACCATGCTTATGGGGAGCGCGATGAATATTTTTTGCCCCGTATTTATGCGCTGGGCCAAGTGGCGTTCGATCATAACTTCTCGCAGAGCCTCGACCTGCAACAGGTGTATGGGGGCGGCCTAGGTTGGACAATCGCGAAGCAGCCGAAGCAAACCCTGGACCTGAAGGCCACGCTACAGTATGAGCGGCAAAGTTTTCTTGATGCGACGCCGGGCTCTAACCAGAGCCTGATCGGTTCCACTTTTGCGGCCAGTTACATGCGCAAGCTGCCCAAGGGCATGGTCTTTAACCAACTCCTGGGATATCTTCCGGCGTGGAACAACATGCACGCCTATTCCGTTAACGAGACTGACATGTTGATTTTGCCGGTTTACAAGCGACTGAGCTTGTCGGTGGGAACGGTCGATACATACCTCAACGATCCCCCGGTAACCACCCCCTCGACCAAACCGAATTCATTCCAGTTTATCTTTGGGGCAACCTACACGCTGCCACTGCCTGATAAGTAATAGCTCTCTGTTCTGTGCATGATCGACAAATCATATAAGAAGCTCGCAAAGCGCTAATAATCCAATCTCCGCGGACGGTGCCCATATATTCTCACCGCAATATCTGTTGGGCTTGGTTGAGACCCAAGAAGCTGGCGTGACAGAGTCGTCGAGTTGGTAGGAACCAAAAACGGAGATTTTGCACCTCCTGTCTTGCGGGAATGGGCAAAATAAAAGGGCGATTCCCGAAGGAACCGCCCTATCCGAATTGTGGAGATATGGCTCGGATGACCGGTATCTTACCCGCCGTGACCACGGGACTTCTGGATTACACGGGCTCGCCGCATATTTCCCTATTCTCGCCGTGGTGAGTTGGGTGAGCGAGCTGCCTGCCGCCATTCGAGTGAACCGTTGCCGATTCTCTGATTGACTGGAGGCTGCACTCTCCTCTGGAGGATTTCTCCTCCGTTAGCAATCTTAGAATCCATCGAAACGATCAGGGTTGGCCATCCGCGAAAAAGTACAGCATAGGGAGCAGACCTTATTCGCGGGCAACGTTTAACCACAGTTGTTACTCTAAACGCGAAGACCGGCTACAGGGTTAGACTGCCGGTTGCCCTGCTCCAATTTGCCGTTCCGATTGTGACAGCCGGGGACTGGGTTCGATCTGCACTGATCGTAAGACTCGATTGAGCAAAGCCGGAAGCTCATGGCTTTCACGGAAAGGAGTATTTCATGATCAGAAGGCGAATGTGCAGAACAATCCTACTGGGCTCAGGCACTGTGCTATTCGCAGGCACGACACTCGTCGGGCAGAACCAGCTTGGCAGCGCGGGCCAACAACCAACCATGCCCAACCAGTTACCTATGACTCCATCCCTGGAACTATCGGGCCGGATACAAATTCCTCAAATCTCCAGGCAACGGCGGATGAGGCCTTCGTCCGGAAAGCACTCGAAGCCGGCGCTGTGGAAGTGCAACTCGGATAACTTGCTCAACATGTCGGAAAGCGACGACGTCAAGCAGTTCGGACAGAAAATGGTAGAAGATCATACGCAGCTTGGCGAGCAGATCAAACCAATTGCACAGCATCTGGGTGTTCAAGAGCCTAAAGGCCCTTCGAAGAAAGACAAGCAGTTGATTGCCAAACTTGAAGGTCTCTCAGGGCCGCAATTCGATGAGGCTTACATCCAGGCAATGGTGAGAGACCACAAACAGAACTTAAAGGAATTCAAGAACGAAGCGGAGACCGCTCAGAATCCGGCTCTCAAGCAGACTGCACAGCAGGGTGCGGGAGTCATCTCACAGCATCTCCAGTTGATTGAGCAAATCGCCCAAAGCCACAACGTAGCAACCGAAGGAAAATCCAAGAGCTCGACCGACGTGCGATGAAAGCGGCGCAGTAATTTCAGCTCGCCAGCGCCTCGGGGCAAACGACATTAGAGCACAGAGAGTGATCTCATTCCAGAAGTTGAAAACATCGCTATGGGGCCCGCACAAACAGAAGAGGAAAAGGGATGGCTACAGCAGAGACAGTGCAACCGGGCGACGTGACGCAGCGCGTCGGCGTCGAAGTGATCCGCGCTCGTGGCGTGGATGTAGACAAATTAATCAAGATGCTGGTCGCGAATGCCGCAGAGTTCGCCAGCACCTACTACTACTACACCATCCTGCGCATGAATCTGGCTGGGCATGAGGACTATAAGGAAATCTGCGAGGATGCCCGGCTGGAAGACCGCGCGCACTGGGAGTTGATCGTTCCTCGCATTTATGAGCTTGGTGGCCACCTTCCCAACGACCTTAAGGAGTTTCACGATCAGGCCGGCTGCCGCGCGGCAAAGCTGCCAGATCCGCCTACGGCGGTGAACATTCTCACTCTGTTGTTGGAGTCAGAGCGATGCGCGATCCGAAGCTGGAGTGCAGTGTGCGATATGACTTTTGGCAAAGATCCAGGCACTTACGATTTAGCTGCGTGGATTTTGAATGAGGAGATAGAACATGAAGCATGGTTCATCGAACTGCTCGCCCATGAACGCGATAAAAAGTCGATCCCGTCCGGACATTTCCGTCGAGGCGAGCCGGGAGAAGCGCCGTACAGCAAGAACCGCGGCTTCTACAATCCATGACGCATCGAACCTGTGGTGATGGGGCAACGAGCATATAGGGTGGAACTTGACACTCCCGATGGCAGGCGTAGTTTCGATTGCGGCGAAGGCGAGCACATCTGGAACGCCGCCCACACCGACAGTGTGCTTTTACCCGCGATCTGTCATCAGGGACGCTGTCTCACCTGTTCAGGCCGGTTGCTTGAGGGTACAGTCGAACACGATCATCCGGACGCTTACTTCCCTGAAGATGAGGCGGAGAGTTATGTCCTACTGTGCCGCGCGATGCCCCGAAGCGAGGTGCGCATCCGTACACATCAGGAGTGGGAGATGCGGAATCATCGTATTGCAAGAGATTTGCCAGCGCCGTACGCATGACATGAGTTGATGACGGGAACGAACCAAACGTGAAACTCTTGGTTTTTGTGAGGCGTTATTCACGACTTCACATTCGGCGCGAGCAGCGATGCAGTCGCGAGCGTGTTGTGCCCAATGATAGTGATCTATACGCTGACCTAAGACACAACTGATCCTCGGGTTTGGCCAACGTCGGTGACTTATCGACCATTCTTTGCAGTCGAAGAGAGTCTCCAGCTTGACCACGATTGCTTCATAGCACCGCACAAATTGTGAACGAATGCACCTGCTTGGCGACCAATGACGATGGGCGGGAAAGGTAACGTCGGCAAAACGGGGGGCATGGTCGCCCTAGCCGAGTGGTTTGCCGTGAATGAGATTCCTGTCACGCTTCTCGATCTCGATACCGAAAAAAAGGCGCGCGGTTCCTTGAAACACTTCTTCAATGGCACCGTAACCAAAGTCAATATTTATACGCCCGTGGGCCTCGATGCGTTCGTTGATCACCTTGACGGGGACGCCCATTATCCTTGCAGATATGGGAGCGGGGGCCGGTCAAGTCGCGGCGGATTGGTTCGAGTCGATGTATGAGGGGATGTCGCGGCCACTGGCGTCCGCTTTACCGCGGCTGGTGTAGTGACACCGGACCCGGCAGTGTTGAGAGCGTACTTGCCTGGGCAAGCCGCCTACAGGATCGGTTCGAGTACGTTATTGTCGAGAACGCAACCAACGCCTTGGCGGACTTTACCTATTGGCGGTCTACCGAGCCGGCGAACCGTTTTCGCGAAGCTTTCACGCCGGAGACCTTGCAGATGGAGTTTCGCCTTCGGAACTTGAAAACCTTGTCCGGCAACATGGAATCCAACTCGGGCAGGTTGCAGGCCGCAGGGTTGAGGTTGATGAGCTGAAGAGAGCTTCTCTCGTCATGCGGGCACAGAGCCACCGGCGGCGGCTCTTCTCTGAATTTGATCGTGCGAGGCAAGCTTTCCTGCCATGATCCCGACTCCGTCAACTTCGAAGGTCGCAGTGATCTCGGCGGGAGAGCCGACACTCTTCGACTCTCTCGCACGTCTTGTCCCAGAAGATTTGCAGACCGCGTATTATCGTGTTCTCGCGCACACCCGGACACTCAGTCCAGATGATGAAGTGCTGCGAATTCTCGAAGCGATGGGTATACTGGTTCTTCTTACGCGTACCACGCCGAAGGAGATTGCCGACGAGCGCGAACGCTTTCAGGAAATGCTTGGTATTCATCAGCAGCTTTCAGACGAAACCAAAGAGAAGATGCTCAACTATGTACACGAGCTGGATTCGTGGATTTCCGCGCCGCCCAGCAAGCTCGAAGCCTGCCTTGATCCGAAGCAGATTGCGAGGCTGCTGGGTGAAAGCCTGCGCCAGAATTTTGTTAGGTCTGGCATTCCAGCCACTGCCGAGGGCCTGCAAGCGGCCAGCGCAGCCATGACGGGTGCGCAAAAGGAACTTTCCACGGCTCTCCGAAGTTTGTCGGATTCTCGGGGAATGGTATCGCAAATTGAGTCTGCGAATAGCACAGGCTGACGTATTCGCTGGAGAGTCATGCAAAGACTGTGGACGCGCTCTTGCACGAACTGAGGAACGATGTGCTGCGCATCTGGATTCCCCTTATTGCCGGTGCTGCGCTGCTGGTCGGACTGTTTTCTGGCATAGGCATACAAGGCTGGCGGGATTCGACTCTCGCAACGACGGTAACGCCGACGCCGGTACAAGTCGCTCCGCCTCGTGCGCCGCAAGAGAGTGGAGCGGCGATCAGCAGTGCTAAGAAGCTGCACCGTCAACAGGATAATACAAAATTCGGCAGGAAGCGTGAGCGATAGAATCACGAGGTGTTGCTCATAATTATTTGGCTTTATGAGCGATGGTGAGGTCTGTCATCGCTTATAACAGATGGCGTTGCTGAACAATCGACAATCCACTGCCCAAGCCTGTCCCGCCGCCGTCTTTTGCTATCCACGAGTTGACATTTTATGAAGTGACAGGTCATTAGAATCAATGGACAGCAGAAAGCTTCCATCATCCCAACGTCTGCTCTGAAGTAGTCTTCATTTGTTCTAAGAACAGAAATTGGAATACCGATCTAAGAGGTGCTTTAGTATCGGATACGGGATCGCCATATTGTGTGTCGGAAGAGAAATGGTAGCATGTGCATCCTAAATATTGCTAATTCAACTTTGATCTCATTTGTCGGGGCCCGAAGCCAAATGCACTCGTTGCAGGGGTTGTTGGATATTTTCTGGTAACCATCTTGCAACATTTTTAATGCGAGCCACTTACGCGTAATTGTTTACTATATGATTAACAGTGGCGAGATTTAAGTACGAATTTATTAACTATCTTTACTATCAATAATTCACAATTCCGTACTTGCGATTATTGCTGCATTCGCTTACTATGGGTTATCGAATAGTGATGCCAGTATGGTTGCAAAAGAGGCGGACAAATGCATTCATATAGTCCGCTTTAGCGATTGTGCTGTTGAAGTATTGATATAAGTGTATTTTTCTCCCCGGTGGCTCGAGTCGTGCTTTGCGTGGTCTTAATTGATTGCACCTCGGCCTTAGCTAAAAAATCAATTTGCTAAGTCAGCATAGCGGAGCTGTCTGCGTTTTAGTGTTCAACAACGGCAAAAGCGCCCGACAATGAGCATTCACGCGCTTGAATCATCGCTTTCGTTCGTATCAGCGATGCGCTAGCCAGGCACGGTACCCAGGCGAAACCGGGGCGCGTGCTAGAACCAGAGGCTTCGATGAATCAAACGGTTGATTTCCTGGTTTCTGTGAACCCGGAAGTTGCATGTGCTGGATGTGATCGCAAATGGTATGCAATCTTCACTCTTCCGCAGAACGAAAAGGCCGCTGTAAAGCATCTCGACATCCGGGAGATTGAGTCCTTTCTCCCCACCTATGAAACTGTCCAAGTCTGGAAAAACCGGCAACGAAAAAAAGTTGTACTGCCATTGTTTCCAACCTACTTGTTCGTCCACATCAGTCCCACGGAGCGAAGGAAGGTTTTACAGTCTCCTGGAGTACTGCAGATTGTGGGTAACGGCAGAGAAAGCGCGGCGCTTCTCGATTCCGAAATCGATTTTTTACGTTCTGGATTCTGCAGGCAACGAGTCGAGCCGTATCGCGAACTCGTTATAGGCCAGAAAGTTCGCATAAAGAGTGGCGTAATGCAGGGGCTTGAGGGAACTCTTGTGAGAAAGAGCAATAGCACGAAATTCGTGCTGACGCTCGAATTAATCAACCAGCATGCCGCAATCCAAGTGGACGCTGAGGAACTTGAGCGGATCGTCGCATAATCGCTGGTCGTCCCTTTAAGTAAGAACATCCGGGTAGGCTTGTAGGCAGTTATGTCGGTCAGGTATGGATTCCGATAATGCCATAAAAATATACATGAATTGTTGACTGGACGAATGCAGCATTTTACCTCCTGCATCTCATTCTGTGGTCACCAAGGTAAAAGTGAGCCGAAGGGAATATGGCGTACAGGGATTGACCTGTGTGTCGGTTGTCGTGACCCAATTCATAACCTTTGATGCATGCGGCAACTGCTCTGCAATTGCCGTTTTCGAGCGGGGCGTAAGATGCCGGATAGTCCCAAGAGTTCAACTAGGACGGACAAGATTCTTCAGGCGGCGGGCAAATTGTTTGCCCGCCAAGGATATCACGGTACCAGTACGCGTGAAATTGCGCATCTTGCTGACGTGAGTGAAAACACACTATTTCGCCATTTTGACAATAAGGAAGAACTCTTTTGGTCCACTTTGCGCCTGTATTCTGCGGGCCTCAAGTTTCGGAGGGACATACTGGAGGGTTTAACGCAATGCGAGACCCCAGAAGTTGTCTTGCCAAAGATCATCGAGATGATGGCGGATACGGTCAACTACCGACCGGAATTACTGATGTTGATGGCGGTCGCATTCATCGAACTGCACACGAGGGCGGAAAAATTCTGTCTGGAGTACCTCTCGCCTATCTTTTCTCCAATCAATAGTTATTTGGAGATGAATATCCGAAATGGGAAAATTCGCGAATTGGATCCCACGATGCTGACGTCCGCATTGATCATGACAGTGTTGGCGCACCAAGGGATATACAATTTGATCGATGGAAACAAGCCTGTGTATTCAAATAGCCAAGGGACGTATCGTGCACACTCCAGGTTCTGGCTGGATTTGATTACCCCTAAGGTATCGGCCTATCCGTCGCCTGTAACTCAGAAGAGTGAGGAGTATTCAGCCTGAATTGCAAATGGCGAAGTCTGAAAGAATCTGATCCGCGCTTTCGATGGGATTTGTAGAAAGCCTCCGGATTAGCGTGAAGATTTAGCGGAGCCGTTTAGCCATTTATTGCATGAATGAGTTTGTTGCGTAACGCGATTTGTTAGTCGCTAACGCCAGGAATCTGCAAGAAAAACAAAGCGTCAGAAATGTAAGGGGATGGAATATGTTTGCGCAATCAAGGTATTCCCGTCAGCACAGGGCTATTCGCGTGTTGCGTCATTTTTTTCCATATGCTTTGGACTTGGGAGCTTTTGCCCTCTCAACATTCCTCGCATTCGAGTTGAGATTCGACGGTGCATTGCCCGCGCAATACTTTCGCTCTATGGAGGCAGCATTGTGCATCTGGGCGGGCGCGAAGTCTGCTGCGTTTATCGCGGGCGCTGTGGGACGAGGAAGTTTGCGGCACACGTCGGCCCACGATGCAGTGAGAGTTGTTTTGGCTAATTTAGCGGGTTCTATCCTGGGTGGTTTGGTTATTTTTCAAATCTTTGGGCCAGGGATGATTCCGCGCTCTATCTATATCCTTGATTGGCTGATTTGCTGCCTGCTGACTATTGGTGGGAGGTTTGCGGTTCGCGTGGCTATCAGTGCGAAGAATCGAAGCAAAGCTGAGGGAGATCAGACAAGGATACTAATTTACGGTGCTGGTGATGCGGGGGTGGCGCTGATGCGGGAGTTTCAACGGAACAAATCCCTGATGTGCGATGTCATCGGCTTGGTCGATGACGATCCAAGCAAAGTCGGTTTTGTTCTGGAGGGCAAGCGAGTGATGGGAACGGGGGATGCTCTCGAGTCCTTAGTACAAAAATACTCCATCTCAAGACTGCTCATTGCGATCCCCTCCGCGACAGGCCCAGAAATGGTGCGCATTTTGAGACTGGCTGCGAACGCCAGGGTGGAATACAAAACGGTTCCAAGTCTTGGAGAGCTGATCCTTGGCACAGAGTTAGGCAAGCAGATCAGGGAAGTTGATGTAGTGGATTTGCTCGGCAGAAGGCCTGTGCAGCTTGATTTGGATTTGATTAGGGAGCGCATTCAGGGGCGGGTTGTCATGGTGACGGGTGCCGCAGGTTCAATTGGTGCGGAGTTATGCCGGCAAATAGCGACATTCCAACCGCTTGCGCTTATTGGATTTGACGAGGCGGAAACGCCCCTCTTTCATCTCGACCGTGAAATGGAAAATAGCTTTCCGGACGTAGCATTCTATCCAGAGATCGGCAGTATTACCTGCCGCGATACTCTGAAGAGCGTGATGAAACACTATCGCCCGTCGATTCTGTACCACGCCGCCGCTTACAAACATGTCCCGCTCATGGAAAGACATGTTTTTGCTGCCATCAAAACGAACGTTTTTGGCACCTGGAATGTCGCCCATGAGGCAGTTGAACACGGAGTTGGCTATTTTGTTATGATTTCAACGGACAAGGCAGTTCGGCCGACGAGCATGATGGGTGCTACGAAGCGCGCAGCAGAGATGCTGATTCGTTCGCTTCAGGTACAGGGCGGCACAAAGTTTGTTGCTGTGCGCTTCGGGAACGTGCTTGGAAGCAATGGAAGTGTTATTCCAATCTTTAAAGAGCAAATTGCTGCTGGCGGTCCCGTAACTGTCACCCACCCGGATATGACTCGATTTTTTATGACTATCCCCGAAGCCGTTCAGCTGGTTTTGCAGGCTTTCGCAATCGGCAAAGGCGGAGAGGTTTTTGTCCTGGAAATGGGCGAGCCTGTCAAGATTGCGGATCTAGCCATGAACCTTATCCTGTTATCAGGACTCGAGCCTGGTAAGGATATTGAAATTCAATATACCGGCCTTCGCCCAGGGGAAAAGATGTATGAAGAATTGAACCTGCGGGATGAGCAGCTAGTCCCAACTTCGCACCCGAAGATTAGAAGCTATGTTGGCAATCACAATATGACTGCTGGGCAGATTAAAGCATTTTTACATAGCCTGCAGGAAATTGTTGATAGAAGGGATGTTGCTAGTCTCGTTCTGCTCCTCAAGGCGAAGATCCCAGACTATAATCCAAGCTTCCAGCTTCTGAAAACGACCTTGTCTGGCAAGCCAAACCAGACAGATCTGGACAAGTTCGTGGTTTCCAGCGCAAAAACTCAGGTTCACATAGCAGTGAATACTACTCCGACTACTCTATTGAATTAGAACCGTAAAGAACAGCATAGTGTTGAACCGCAAGCTTGAAACGCATGCATCTTGCATACTTGATTTTTGACAACAATCCGCCAATGGAGTTGCAGTGTCCTTATGGAGAAGTCTCTTTGTGAAACATCCCGAGACAGCAACATAGTTTCTGTATTGCCTTTGACTAGATAGCGAACCGGGCTGCAGGCTGTGACTATCATGGCGGGGTCTAAAATATCATCAAGATGCAAATGTAAACCAACTGAAGCATGGCTGCAAAACATAAGGGAACCTCTGAAGAAGTTCCCGCTCCAGAGCCGTCGCGGATAATGTGGATGCAGGGGGAAGATCGCGAATGCGTCAGATGAGTTTGGCCCAGGAGGCGGAGTTCCAGCGTTTTGAGAAAAAGTGTCGGCAGGAGCAGTTCTTGTAAGAGATGGAAGCTGTGATGGCGTAGGCCGAGCTTCTGGCGCTGGTTGAGCCTTACTATTTCGAAGGGCGCGGCGGGTCGAAAGCCGGTGGGGCTGGGGATCATGCTGCGCGTTTACTTTCTTCCGCAGTGGTTGGCATTGTCGGACCCGGGCGTGGAAGACGCCTTGCACGAATCCCCTGTATTGCGGCGCCTTGCTGGAGTGGACCTCCCACCCACTGATGAAGACCCATTCGTTGGGACCCCGACCTGGGCGGGGATTCTGCACCGGATGAGACGACGATCTTGAACTTCCGCCATCTGCTTGAGCAGCACAATCTCGGCGGGCAGGTGCTGGATACGGTCAACCTGTATCTGGCCAACCGCGGCATCCGCATCACGACCGGCACGATTGTTGACGCGATCATACTGCACGCCCCTTCATCGACCAAGAACGAGAAGAAGGAACGCAACCCCGAGATGCATCAGACGAAGAAGGGCAACCAATGGTACTTCGGCATGAAGGCGCACATCGGTGTCGATAGCAAAGAAGGCATCGTGCCCTCGGTCTGCTCGACGACTGCTTCGGTCTCCGGCGTTCATATGTTGCCGGACTTACTGCACGTCGATGAGAAGAAAGTGTGCAACCCCACGGATGAAGACCTATCCGTGGGGACTCCGGTGTGGGGCGACGCCGGGTATCGGGGACAGACAAAAGCGATTCATAAGGCCGCGCCCCCAGCGCAGGACATGACCAGCAAGAGGGGAAAACCAAGACGGGCGTGGATGAAACGCAGAAGCGCGAGAACCGCACGAAAGCTCGCGTGCGAGCAAAAGTCGAGTGGCCCTTCCGCGTGTTGAAGCGCGTCTTCGGCTTTACCAAGGTGCGCTACCGCGGCTTGAAGAAGAATCACGAGTGGCTGTGCGCGGGCTTTGCCCTCGTTGACCTCTACTGGAACCGCACCCGACTGGCCCGGATCAACCAGAGACCGGCCCCGTAAGGAGCCGAGTGCGTCCGCCGCAGGTCGCGCAAGGCCTCCGTGGCGGGCAAAACCAATAGATAAACGAGCAGAAAACCACGATTTTAAGCTGATACCGCGAAATTCCACGGAGTAGCTTTCATAACTCGCAGTTCTTCAAAGGCTCCTAAGAGCCTGTTTACGATCTTGATGCGAGATATGGCTGGAGAGCCAGCAAAGCGATAATCTGGCAGTCCTCTGCGCGGTAATGGTAGAGGATGAAGTCAAGAAAGTCCTATCCAAGCGAT
>JBEKRS010000017.1:0-96680 GCA_049518535.1 Occallatibacter sp.
CGAGCAAAATCAAGGCAGATGAAGAAAAGAAGTTTTCTTGCACGGAGTGGTCGAATTTAGACTTTTTACAAACTTACGAACAAAAGAAATTGATGGGTTCTCTCTTGGACAGACAATCAAAAGCACATTACTTTCCGAGATAAAGCACGAGTGATGCGGCAATCATCGCCGGTCCGAAAGCCGCTTACAAATCAGCACAGGCAACTGTCATGCCATCTCGCGACAGATTTTGCCTTCGTACGACTGCGGAGCAGATGATAAAACGTTTTAGCGAAAGATGCAAGGTCGCAGATGGAAACAATTGCAGCGAACTAAGATAACTCTGTTGTGCGGCTGAGAATCTTCGCCTGGCGGAGTTCGACAGATGGCTTTCGGGTTGCCGA
The DNA here is from genome assembly GCA_049518535.1 of Occallatibacter sp. Taxonomy (GTDB): domain Bacteria; phylum Acidobacteriota; class Terriglobia; order Terriglobales; family Acidobacteriaceae; genus Telmatobacter. The sequence continues at coordinate 384 of JBEKRS010000017.1, forward strand.
TTGGGCTACCCACTACAATAAGCCGGTATGCCCACAGCCGTTCGTTCGCACGCAAAAATCAACCTTGGCCTCGGAATCGGGGCGCCGCGGCCGGACGGATTTCACTCCCTGGTTACGGCTTATCAGACGCTGGAATTGCACGACTTTGTTACCGTCACAGCCCGGCCCTCGCCTGCCGCTTCAATTCGCTTGACCTCGAATGACGAGCGCGTGCCTACGGACGAACGTAACACGGCCTGGAAGATGGTGGATCTGGCTCTTGGCATGTTGCATCGAAGCGTCGAGGTGGAGATTCATATCGACAAACGGCTGCCTGTTCAAGGCGGCTTGGGCGCGGGCTCGGCGAATGCCGTGGCAGCTCTGGTGGGACTGATGGCGGAGCTGAGACTTTCCATCGTCTTCGGCAAGGCGACACGGTGGTGGAAAATTGCCGCTAAAGTCGGTTCCGATGTGCCGCTCTTCCTCATGGGTGGGGCGATTCTTGGTTCGGACCGAGGGCAGGAGGTCTCTCCTTTGCCAGACTTTGAGCCGGTCTGGTGCGTGGTGGCTACGCCGGAGATTGGGGTCTCCACGCCACAAGCCTTTCAGGACTGGGACGCCCTCTGCCTTGCCGAAGGTTTGACCGCAGAGTCCAGTACAGATAAACTGGAGGAGTTGAGCCGCGCCTATGCCAGCGCCTTCGCGGAAGCAATTCCGGAAGGAGGGACGGGAGCAGGCTCCTCCGGTGTTCCTCTCGATGAGGGGAACCTGGCCGGACCAGAAGAGTCCGCGCTTGTCCGCACCGGGATCACGAGCTGGATCAAGAACGACTTTGAACGAGTCGTCTTTCCCCAGCATCCTTCCCTTGCAGAAATCAAGCGCATACTTGCGGCTCCGGACACACCGGAGGCAGCCCTCTTTGCCTCGCTGTCTGGGTCTGGCTCGGCGCTCTACGGGTTGTACCGGACCCGCAGAGATGCGGAAGCGGCATGCGAGCGTTTGCGGGAGGCTGGAGTCGCGAGTCTTTTGACCCGTACCCTGCCGCGCTCGAAATACTGGCGCGAAATGCTTCTGCCTTAAACAAGTTGACAGTGGTCCGTTGCGCAATAGAAACTCGGCAACGGCTGTTGAGTTGGGCGATCGTCTAATGGTAGGACAATGCCCTTTGGAGGCATTTGTCTAGGTTCGAATCCTAGTCGCCCAGCCAAGTCCTTTTGAATGTGGAACCCGGAACAGCCAAGGCCAACCAGCTTGGAGGTAGTTCGGAGATGGAAGTGGAAGCGTTGACGGAGACGTTGGAAGAAAAGCAGCCGGGCAGCGGGCCAAACGAACCCGAAGATGGGGCCTCGAAAAAACCCGATAAGAGCCTGCCTCAGGATGCAGCAGCCAGCGCCAAGGAAGCCAAACCGGCCGAGGCTAAACCGGGCGAAGCCAAACCGGCGGTCGAGCGCAAGCGAACCCGCAACCTGAGCGAGGACAGACGCTTCAAGCTCTTCAGCGGCACGGCCAATCCTCAACTGACCGAGGAGATTGGCCGCCACATTGGGGTAAAAGTCGGCGAGGCCAAGATTCAACGCTTTGCCGATGGCGAGGTCTACTTCCAGTTGCTGGAAAACGTGCGCGGCGTGGATGTTTTCGTCGTCCAGCCGACGTGTTATCCAGTCGATCAGCACCTGGTGGAGTTGCTTGTAATGATTGATGCGCTCAAGAGGGCCTCAGCGGCCAGGATCACGGTGGTTGTGCCTTACTATGGCTACGCCCGCCAGGATCGCAAGGACCGTCCCCGCGTGGCCATCAGCGCCAAGCTCATCGCCGACCTGCTCACCACCGCCGGAGCCAACCGCGCCCTCTTCGTCGACCTGCACGCCGCGCAGATTCAGGGCTTCTTCAACATTCCCGTCGATCATATTTACGCCAGTCCGGTACTGGTGAGCTACTTCCGCGAGCTTGCTTTGCCGAATCTGACGGTGGTTTCTCCGGACGCAGGCGGCGTGGAGCGGGCACGCTTTTTCGCGCAAAAGATCGGAGCGCCACTGGCCATTGTGGACAAGCGGCGCACAGACATCAATGTTACTGAAGTGATGCATGTTATTGGCGATGTCAAAGGCCGGACCTGCCTCATTCTTGACGACATCATCGACACCGCCGGTACGCTTGTCAAAACCGTGGACGCACTCTATGCCGCTGGCGCCGCTACCGTTCATGCCGGGGCCAGCCACGCCGTTCTATCCGGACCGGCTATTGAACGCATTGCTGCATCGCGCCTGGAGCAGTTGGTGGTTACCAACACGATTCCCTTGCGCGAGGCGGCGCAGAAGTTGCCCAAGATCAAAGTGCTCTCGATATCCGGCCTGTTGGGTACGGCCATCGAGAACATTCACATGGAGACCAGCGTGAGTACTTTGTTCAGCTGACAGCGAACAGCTGACAGTTTACAGTTGAGAGCCTACAGTCCAAGGCAGACAATGCCGGCGGACTGTCCTGGGGGTCAACTGACAACTTATAACTGTTAGCTGTCAGCTGCGAGCTGTCAGCTAGCTTTTAACAAAGGGAGCGGACCTCAATCGTTCGTGCCCGATACCAGGAAACGAGAGACCGAATGCCAGAAGTAGTCGCAGCCAAGCCCCGTGAGGGCAAGTTCAACAAGAATGCCGCTCGACGCGTACGCGCAGCAGGCAAGATTCCCGCCGTGTTGTACGGTCCGGGGCACAACCCGGTAGCAGTCGAGGTGGACCCTAAGCATATTTCCCGGATTCTTTTTTCAGAGACCGGCCACAACACCATCTTCGACGTCGAAGTCACCGGGCAGCCCGCGGCCAAGGCCATGATCGTCGACTGGCAGCGTGAGCCGATCAAGGACGAGTTGATCCACATCGACCTGAAGCGCATCGCTCTGGACAAGCCCTTGCGCGTCAGCGTGCGCGTCAAGCTGCTGGGGATTCCGATAGGCGTCAAAACCGCCGGGGGCATCCTCGACCACGTGATGCGCGAGGTCGAAATCGAGTGCCTGCCGGCAGATATTCCCGGCCACATCGACGTTGAAGTCAGCCATCTGGAGATGCATGGTGTGGTGCGTGTCAGCGGCCTGCCACACTCCGATAAGATCAAGTACCTCAATCCCGAAGATGCAACCGTGGCTCACGTCGTGTCCATTCGCGAGGAGGCGCCAACAGCTGCCGAAGTCGAGGCAGCAGCAGCGGCGGAAGCAGCGGCCGCTACAACAGCCGAGCCGGAGGTTGCCAAGAAGGGCAAGCCGGAAGATGCAGCAGCAGGCGGCAAGAAGCCAGAGGCGGCAGCAGGAAAGAAGCCAGAGGCGAAGAAGTAAGTTTTGGCCGAGGCAAGCGAGTCCATTCACCCCAGCGAGCCAAAATCGCTCACCGGGGGCCTCGAATCCGCCAGGCGCACTGGCCCATTTTTGGTTGTCGGTTTGGGCAACCCGGGCCTGGAATATCTGTGGACCCCGCACAACGCGGGGTTCATGGCCATCGACCGCATCGCTCAACAAGAGGGCGTTGTGGTGCAGAACCGGCGATCGAAGGCCGTCACCGCAACCTGCCGAATAGCGGGTCGCGAGGTGGTCCTAGCCAAGCCGGAAACGTTTATGAACCTGAGCGGGTTGGCAGTGGCCGCTCTTGTTCGCGAGTTTGAAGCCGACCCGACACGAGATTTGCTCGTCATTCACGACGAGTTGGACCTTGTGCTGGGCACCTTCAAGATCAGGGAGCGCGGATCGCCGGCCGGGCACAACGGAGCCCGCAGCGTGACAGGCGCCCTGGGAAGTCAGGAGTGGTTGCGGCTGCGCATTGGCGTGGGCTTCGACCTGCGTCCTGAGGCCATTACCGCAGGCGGAGGCAGGCGTCCCGGAAAGGATTACCTCCTTTCGCCGATGCGGAAGGCGGATTTGACGGTGCTGGACGAGGTGCTGGACCGGGTGGCAACTGCAACCCGGCGCATTGTCGAACTAGGACCGGCAGCCGCTATGAATGAGTTCAACCGCCGCGAGCGAAACGGCTCGGCGGAGGGGTGATAAAAGCACGAAACCGCCAAAGGCGTTTGCCGGCGGACGAAGTTGAAGCGCAAGGCTGGAGATTGGGGCTGGACCCTGATTTTTCAGCAGAAAAGGAAACTGGATGTCTCGTTTGTATGAGGTTATGTTCATTGTTCGACCCGATGCGGTCGAAGAGGATATCGACAAGCTGATCGCCGGCTTCTCCACCAATGTCACGACCGGCGGAGGGGTGATCAAGACCGTCGAGAAGATGGGCCGGCGCAAGCTAGCCTACACGGTGCGCAAGTTCAACGACGGCAACTACGTGCTACTCACCATTGAGGCCAACGGCGCGGTGGTATTGGAACTGGAGCGTCGCTTGCGCGTCACCGAGCCAGTGATCAAGTTCATCACCGTGCGCATTGACGAAGAAGAAAAGCGTCTGGCCAAAGTCAAGGCCCTACGGGGTGTCCGTCGCAGTAGCCAACCCGCGCAGGCTCCGGTCGCCATCTCCGCCCAGGCAGCCGAACCAGCGCCCGTTGTGGCTGCTGCGACCGTGGAACCGGTCCAGGCCGTGGTTTAGCGAATAGCTACAGTTGACAGCCACAGTCTTCGAGTAATGACGAACTGTTCGCTGTTAGCGCAAATGAATCGCCGCCGCCAGCCCCATTTTTGGGGTTGTTGGCTGCGGCCTGATCCAGCGTTCTGGCCTGCGCCCATGCGGCGTCTGCCTGAACCCAAGAGAGTAAAGAGGAAACAGTATGTCTGAAGAGACTCACGCAAAGGCGCCCGAGGTGGGCGCGAATACAGCTCCCCAATCTGCATCTGGACCGGAATTCACTCCGTCTTCCGGCCCGGCTTCGGGTTCAAGTTCAGGCCCTGGCTCCGGCCCGCGCTCTGGCGGACGATCTGCCGGCGGTCCTGGCGGCCGACCCTCTGGCGGTGCTGGCGGACGCGGCAAGTTTTTCCGCCGCAAGAAGGTCTGCAAGTTCTGCACTGAAAAAATCGACGCGATCCCTTACCGCGATGTTCGGCTACTGCAAGGCTTTGTGGCCGAACGCGGCAAGATCGTCCCCCGGCGGCTCACCGGTGTCTGCACCACTCACCAACGCCGCCTCACCCGCGCCATCAAGCAGGCCCGGAACATCGCTCTGCTACCATTCGCCACGCGGCACTAACGCATCTTCACGGATGGTGTAAGTCGGGCCACAAAGGCTGACTGGCGCGACTGGCAGGGAGCAGCGATCTCCCATGAAAGCAAAATGCCGCACCGGATCTGTGAAAACGCCGTAGCTTCCGGCAGCTGCCTTGGGCGGCCGCCCGTAACACTGGAGAGTTTCACATGGAAGTAATTCTGAAGGAAGATGTAATTAACCTGGGCCAGCGCGGCGACTTGGTCAAAGTGGCCGACGGCTACGGCCGCAATTTTCTGCTGCCACGCAAGCTGGCGCTGCAGGCTACCTTGGCCAACAAGGCCGTCGTCGATCAGATGAAGAACGCCGCCGCCCGCCGCTCTGCCTCGGAAAAAGCCCTGGCTGAGGCATTGGTCGTCAAACTTGAGCCTATCGTGCTCGACTTCACCCGTAAATCGGGCGAGGCCGGCCACCTGTTCGGCTCCGTCACCTCGGCCGACATCGCCGCCGCTCTGGACGCCAAGGGCTTCGAGGTCGATCGCCGCAAGATCCTGTTGGATGAGCCTCTTAAGACCGTAGGCGAAACCAGCGTGGCCATCAAGCTGCACCGCGAAGTCACCGCGCATATAAAGGTCAAGGTCCTGGCCGAAGCCACGGAGGAAGCCCCAGCTGCTGAACCCGCTGCCAAAGCGGCCGTAGCCGAGTAGCTCGAATCAACCCGCGCTCCCCCCGCCCCCCGGTTCGCCGAGGGGCGGGGGGGCGATTTCGGAAGTCCGGATTCCGCAACCTAAAAAATCTTCTTCTCTGGGGCGCCACCGCTGATCACAATCAGTTTCTTCAAGGCCTTGGTCATATTGTCTTGAAAGCCGGGCGACTGCTCCGCCTTGCTCGATGAGAAGAGAAATCGGGCCCGATTGGAACTTGCATTTTCGTCGAGATGATTCTCTTTGTCGTAGCAGGTTCTCGCAGTTTTCCCTCTGGTTGAAGTCACTGTGAGGCGCAAAAGCCCTTCGCGGGAATTATGCGTATCGCCGGGGTCGAATATGTCCCAAACCATGCTGTTTGTGTCCAATGCATTCAGGAAATGATCGCAGCGGCCACCGGGCCGCGTGACGGTTAAGACGCTTGTGGACGGCTCATATGCAACCTCCAGATTGTCGTTGAATCCATCGCTCGGGCTGTCCACAAGGAGTTTGCCGCGCAGATATTCGACAAGTTCCTCATCGGTGAGATCAGGCTTGGGATCAGACTTTTTTGCATGGCCGGTCTTGACGGGCTTCGCGGGCGGGGGTGGCGGAGGCGGGGGAGGCTCCACGGATTCTGAAGACTGTGCAGGCCGCGCAGTCAGCTTGTCTAAAAAATTGCGCACATCTTGCGTGGAACACGCGGTCAGACATAACAGGAGCGCCCCAAAGCAGATACCTGCCACTCGCTTCATGGATAGACTTCTCCTTGCTCTTGCCAACTCTTTCATTGCTTTCCGCCACAAACCGTTCTAAATCTCGTAGAAACCCATCCAAAGCTCAACTTTTCGAGGTCTGCGTTTTTTGCGGCGACCGTCGCTGATCGATTGGGTATGGAGAGAGTATAGACCCGTTTTCATTGGGGAACCAGCCACTTGTCACCAGGCCGCCGTTTCCTTGTGTGAGATTTCGGCGTAGGCCTGGAAACTGGTTTGACGGTTGACACGTTTGCCGCCCGCCTCCAACTCCGCAAGCCGCTCCTGATGTTTGGCCCATGTGTCGGCTATGCTGGCTCCCTTGCAAGGGTTCGCCATAACTGTCGGACCAACGCCATCTTTATCACCATAATTCCTCGACACGAGCATAGTGCCGTCCTGAAAGGATGTGTAGTACTTGACTCCAAAGGGATTTGGGTGGACAAAGGTAGTTTTGTTTTTAGACATGAATATAGAATATGCGGTAAGAATCTTCGTTCCGCCGTGTACGTCCATCACCTCTCGTTTGCACCACATCATGAATACAATGAGAGCCGGGAGGAGCAGAGCCAGACGGAACAGCGAAAAGGCCTCTCCGTCTGAAAATTGATAGTCAAATCCCAAGCCGGTCAGCTGATAAATTTCAGATTGATATCTCGTCCGAATGCGCTGCTCAAGAGCTGGAGAATGAAGTTGAATATGCTCAATTTTGCCAAAGACCAAGTGCATAAAGCTGATTAATTGTTTATCTGAGGACTTACTTGACGGCTCTGCCGGTTCTAACAAATTTACGGGCCGATGCCCTTGCAGATAACGGAAGATAATCCAGAGTCCTTGGAGAGATGCCGTCGCTCCCACGCCCACAAGCGTCAGCAGGCAGCGCTGTTCATTGGGCCACGGAACTTGTAGCGATAACACGCCCGCAAGGAGGCAGCCCGCCGACATGAATGGATAGGAGCGCCCGGTGGACTTTAAGTGCCTCCAGAAATAGATCGCGAACAGTGTCGCGCCCGCCACGGGCACCCATATCTGTGCGCGTAGGAAATAGAGTGGAATGAGGCAGAGCCAGAGCGCAAACCATAGAAGCTGACTTGAGCCGGAGGGCTGTTCTTTGCGAAACAGACTGAAGGTCGAGACGAATAGAAAGACGAGGGAACATGCAAAGCCCCAAAGAGAGTGGGGCATGCGAATTGCCATCAGAACCGATCCGGAGATTGATGCGAACCCGATCCCTGCGAGAAACGGGCCCATAACCCGGAGAGCTGTTTTCAGTTTGCCGCGATTGCTTTCTTGAGGTTTTACGTCACGTCTTTCACTTTCCACTTTCCACTTCTTTCTCTTTACCTATTCCCAAACAACGAATACGGGCGTTTCTGAATCATCACCCGTTGCTTCGCGGTAAGGCACTGACTCAGCACTCCCGCAGAAGTGATTCACATAATCAGTGCGAAATCATCAACATCACCATGTATGAGTAAACCAGCAGTTGAGCAATCCAATAATCGCAGATTTGATATGTTCGCGCGCTGAGTAGATTTTTCTTAAGCTCCTTTCTCAATAATCCTCGAAAAAATATCCCCATCAACAGCGGAAAGGGACAGATCAAGAACTGAAGCCCTACGTCTATCGCGTCGTGCCACCTGAACGGCTGCACATGACTTAAATCCCAAGCGTGGAACATAAGAGAAAGTAACGTAAGAGATACAAATAGGTAGACAATCATCCACGAAATCTTCGTCTTTTCAGTCTCACTTAGGTCGCGTTCTTCAAGTTTCATTCCTTACCTCGGTCCGCTTCGAATTTTTGATTCGGTTACACCATCGCGCGTTCCTTCACGGTCAAATACTGATTCAAGACCGAGGAAGTCAGCGCGGCGGGGTCGAGGTCCAGGGTCAGCGCGCCTTGCTCGTGCAGGCGGGCGAGGAGCAACTCACGGCGGCCGGCCATCTCCTGGGCGGCAGCGGCGCGGAACATCTGCTCCACGTTCTTGGGCCGGGCCTGGGCGATAAACTCGACCTCCGGCTGAGCCATAGCCACAAACAGAAGCACGTGACGACGCAACAGTTGCAGCGCGCCGTCGATGACTTCGGGACGCATGGCTGTCTCGGCCAAATCGGTGATCCACAAAATCAAGGACCTGCGGGGTTGCAGGCGACTCAGCACGGCTGTGGCTCTCAAGTGATCAGCCTCGCCGGATTCGGCGCGCACCTGGGCAAGCGACTCAATCACTTGGCGCAGATGGGTTGCGCCGCGGCCGGGCAAAAGCCGCTGCTGAATCCCCTGGCCATAAGCCAGCAGGCCCACGCGGTCGCCGGAGTAGAGCGCCAGTTGAGCCAGCGCTACAGCGGTCGTGCAGGCATGGTCGAGCTTGGAGTGCACCCGCGCCCCCGGCTCGGTGACCGCAAAGAAAGATTTACCCAGAGCTGACGCCGCCACACGCGCCCTCATCAGACGTCCGCAATCGAGCACCAGCCAAACCGGCTGGCTGCGCTCGCTCTGGTACTGGCGGGTGATGGGGCTGCCGCGCCGCGCCGTGGCCGTCCAGCAGACGTCTCGCAGATCGTCGCCCTCGCGATACTCACGCAGGCTCTCGAAGTCGCGGCCCAGACCCCGTTGCCGCGCTTGGCGCAGTTCGAGGTCGATTTGCCGGCTGCGGGCCAGGAACATCTGCTGCTCCTCTCCGGTGCGCAGGGCCGGATAAACGCGTACCGTCTGTGTCAGCGGCGCCTTGGCCCAGCGTTCTGCCAGGCCCAGGCCCGACCGGTAGCGCACGTAGAGCCAACCCGTCTCGCAGTCGCCGCGCTCTTTGGGTTCAATACGATAGCGCAGATGGGCGGGCACGCGCGGAAAGGCGGTCAGCCTGAGCGTGGCTGGTTCATCGACGAGGGCAGGCGGCAGATCGTCCACAAGGCGGCACTCGACTATCGTCCGCCCATGGTTTTCGATCATCAGCTCGATCTCGGTCTCCGAATCGAGCGCCGGAGCATTCGACCAACTTCGACCGGCGGTAAACTTTGCCGCGGCCGGCAGGCGCAGACCATCGAGCAGCGCGAAGAGCAGCACCAGCACATCCCAGGCTGGCATGGCCAAGGCCAGCCGCCAATCCCAGAAACCCGGAATCAGCCAGACGAAGCCAGCCACAAGCAGCCCAATGCTCCGCGGCGTGAGGCCAAAGCCCCAACGGCGACGCCGTTCGCAAATGGCGCTGACTGGATCGGGATGGAGAGACGGAGAGATCATTGCCGTGGAACCGGCACATCGGCAATCACGTCGGCTAGCACGCGGTCCGCGTCGAAGCCCTCCAGCTCAGCCTCGGGCTTGAGCATCACACGATGCCGTAGCACCGGCTTGACGGCGCGCTTCACGTCGTCAGGAACCAGATAATCGCGACCATCGAAGGCTGCCGCCGCCTGGGCAACGCGCATCAGGCTCAGCGCTGCGCGGGGACTCGCCCCTAACAGGAGCATGGGCCACTCACGTGTGCGCCGCGCCAGCGCAAGAATGTAGCTGTACAACTCCGGCTCGATGCGGATAGCCCGCACCTCAGCACAAGCCGCTGCCAACAGTCCGGCCGGAATCGGCGAAATCCGAGCGTCTTCCAGCAGCCCCGCTCCAGAGCCGCCGTGATGCCGCTCCAGAATCTGCCGCTCCTCCTGCTCGCTGGGGTAGGCCACGCGAATCTTTAGCAAGAATCGATCCAGTTGCGCCTCGGGCAGCGGATAGGTGCCCTCAAAGTCTACTGGATTTTGGGTTGCAAAGACGGTGAACCAGGCGGGCAGCGGGCGTCGCGTGCCGTCGCTCGTCACTTGCCGCTCTTCCATGCACTCGAGAAGCGCGGCCTGGGTGCGCGGCGGCATGCGGTTGATCTCGTCCACCAGAAGGAGATCGGTGAAGACCGGCCCGGCATGGAAGGCAAAGTCAACGGAGCCGGGCTGCAGGATGGTGGTGCCCAGAATGTCTGCTGGCATCAGGTCTGGCGTGGCCTGCACGCGCTGGAAGCCGAGGCCAAGCAAACGGCCCAAGGCCTTCACAAGCAGCGTCTTGGCGATACCGGGAACGCCCTCTAGAAGCGCGTGGCCCTGGCAGAGAACGGCGATCAGGACTTCCTCGATCACCTCACTCTGGCCTGCGATCACCCGGCTTAGCTCTGTACGGGAGTGGACGATGAGCTGGCCGGTGGAGTGAAGTCGCTCCGGATTTATTGCGTTTTCGTCTGCATCTTGCATCGGTTCTTGATTGATTTCTTGGCTCATGAAGCCCTTTCCTGCGGTTTGGTTTGAATCTTTTCAGGTTGCGCGGCCTTGCTGCCCGGCTTTGCCGCTTCCTTCAGCTTCTCGTACTGCGCGTCGAGCGTTTGGATCAGCTTGAGCGCCTGACGAGGATTGGCCGTTTCACTCCATGCGGCCGCTTCGCAGGCGGCGAGGTCGGCTTCCAGGCTGGCGTCGGCCTTGGGAAAACGCCGGCGAATCACCTCCGCAAGATCAGCCGCGTTCATCTTGCTCGCCCTCTGCCCACAAAGTCGCAAACTGTGGCGGCGAAACCGCTCCCAAGCAATCGAGACAGCCGTCGATGATGCCCCGGCGTTGCGGTAGAGCGAGCCTAGCGCCTCAAGAAACTCGATGGGTGTGGCTCGCGCCGGTGGAGGCAAGTCGCGCACTGGCCCGCTGCGCCGGCTGAAGCTGAAGACGATCAGCAGACCCAGCAGTGGCATGCCGATCCAAAACATCGTTAACGACGGCCCGGCGGCATAACTCCACGTTGAGCGAATATCTCCATGCAGGGACTCATCCCAGTAGAAGCGGTGACCCGCGCGCGGCCCAAGCGAGTTGAGGAGCAGATCCAGATTGTGAGCGCGGCTCAGCGAACCGTTTTCGAGGGGCGTTGAGCTGGCCCACCACACGACATGGCCCTTGCCCCAATCGAACTCGACCACCGCAGGATTGCCAGAGCAACTGTAATCGACGCGATGCGCCGGGTTGCTTACCGTCCAAGTGGCTGCGGGAACCATCCACACCTCGCCTGAGCTGGCAAGCGCGTCTACTTTCGTATCTAGCCCCTCGGGTTCCAGCTTGCAGGCGGCGAACGCGAAGTCCTGAGGCGGCTCGCTGGCCTCGCCCGGCAGCATAAATCCGCCCCAATAGCCGGTCGCGAGCACCCGTCCGCCACGCTCCACAATCTTGCGTATCGCCTTGATGTCGTCTGGCTCGCGAGAAAACGGCTGGGCGAAGATCACCACCGTCTCCGGGCCAGCCGTCGCGGCAAGCTCGCTCAACGGCTGCTCCCAACGCTCAAGCATGTAGCCGGAGCGCAGCAGCGTCTCATAGGCGGCGCGCGCCCCGTGCTGACCAGCCAGGTAGCTCGAAGGCATTGGATTGTTGTTGTCGTTACCGTTGGGCATTAGAAAGCCGGTCGCTACAGCCAGAGCGATCGCAATGCCTACACACCACAGCAGTAGTTTGCGGTCCTTGGCGTCGAGCGAGGAGAGGAACCATGATGGCAGCCGCAGTTTCTTACCTTGCCGTCTTGTCCTCCATTGCAGGAAAGCCATGAGTAGCAACAGCAAGCCGGTCGCGAGCTGGCACCGGTTCGCCAGCACGTGATCCTTGGCAAAAACGCTAGTCCCAAGAGTCAGCGCGGTAATCAGTCCCAGGAACAAGCGCGGTAGGCGCCAAATCTTACCTCCTGGGAATGAGCGATTCTTCATCGAGCGCCGCCTTCTGAAGCTCCGCCGCCTGAGATTAGCCGGGATGCCAACTCCTCCGCTTTCAAGTAGTCGCTCTCGGCTGCCGCGCGACCGCCGTACCAGGTTCGCTCAAAGTTGCCGGTCAGCGTGGCGAGTCCGGCGCGGCGCGGGTCTTCCTGAGCCACCAGCGCCAGGTACTCGCGCGGAGTGCGGGCCCGGTCGGCCGGCCACAAGCGTTTCGATTCTAGCCGTGAAATTGCCGCCCAGTAGACGAAATGAATTGCTTCGCGCCACTGGCTGGCGGTAGCTGCGCGACGTGCGTCGGCAATCCACAGTTGCCAATCGCGGGCCGAGGCTGCTCCAGCGGCTGGCCCATCGCTCTCCGGCACCAGCCGAATTCGCCAGCGACCCTCGAGTTGCAGCAGTCCCCACGCCAGCCCTACGCACACGGCAACAATGAATCCCCACACGATAACGCGCCCCACCCATGCTGCTTGGGCCTGGAGTTTGCCAGCGCTTTCCATAAGCCGGTTGAGCCACGCACTCAGCTTTTCCATAGCTGAATCCTGCACCGTGGGCGCCACCAGGCTGCGAAAGTCGCGGCTGGCGAGCACCTGTTTCATCGTCGCGCGTTCCTGCGGATGATCGGCCGCAGCCTTGTCTGGGCCCGTCGCCTTGCCTGCGGCAATTTCGTCCGCCTGGGCCAAGTCCTGAGCCAGACGCGCTTCGGCTGCCTGCAAAAGCTGGCTGATCGTGGGCTTGGGCGGCCGCGTCGTCTCTTCGGCTGGTGCCGCGCCGTCAGCAAGCTTTTCCTCAGTTTTGCCGGGAGTCGTGCTCGGGGAATTCTCCGGAGCCTCATCCTTTTCTTGAGCCTTGGCAAGCAGCACACGCAACCATCCGTAGCTCACCAGCCGCTGTTCCGCATTCGGCACGTTGCTCAGCGGTACTCGGTCATCCTGCCCAACCAGCTCCGAATCGCAGCTCTTTTTATCTCGCGCTTTAGCGCAAGTCTCCACAATGCCGTTCAGCTCGACCAGGTGCTGACGGTATTCGGCGAGGGTTGCCTCGCGCCAGTGGTCTGTCGCTTGAGCGGCGATGGCAGACGGCTGAGCTTCGCCACGGACTGGTGACGCACCGAGAAGCGTGACAAGCGCAGCCAGCACCGCGCCAGTGAAGTGAGTTCGAGCCTTCAAGCCGGACCCTCCCCTGCCCTGACAGGCACTTCCGGGACATTGCCGGATAGGAGAGTTACAGGCGCATTCAGTCCAGCGGCTTCCATCATTCTCTCGACGTCGTACCCTTCATGCCGTATCCGCTGATCATAGTAGATGAGGGTTGTGGCGATGGAATAGACGGGGCTGACAAAGGCCGAGACTGTCGCATAAAGCAGATAGAGCCCCTCGACGTAAAGATGTTGCGAAGCGTTGCCAAGCTGATTTCCATTGAAAGGGAAGACAACCGACCACCGGAAGAGAAACCGAACGGCGATGTCCAACAGCAAGCCGAGGGCAACGACCATCAGCCAAGCGAAGATGACGCGGAAGCGGCCGCCTTTGCTCAATGACCAACTGCGGCGAAGGACACCAATTCCGGTTATCCCCTCCAAGGCGCAAGCTGCAACGGTAAGCGAGAGGCAGGCGCCTAGCCAGACAAACGGAATGCAGCCTGCAACCAAAAGCAGAACAACCAAGAAAGCAAGAATCCCTGCTTCATGGCTAACATCGCCGGTAACGACTTCGATTCCCGCCGCCCCAAAAAGCAGCGCCGTCATCAGAATTTCCGGGATCACCAATTGTGCAGATATCTTGAGAACGGCGACCAATAAGTAGCTCCGCCAGCGCGTCGCAACAAAGAAAAGCGAAAAGAGAAGAGTGCCGTTTTCGCCTAGAATTATCTCGGAAGCCAATTTCACAGATGCGGGCAAGATCAGAAGACCGAGAAAGCTGGAGACATGATAAAAGCCGAGCGAGATAATGAAATTCCAAGCTAAGACACCACCTCGGTCTGACGAATGAACATGCGACCTCAAATGCAGCCAGACGGTGTCGGTGGAGTGGATGACCATCATCGCCAGCGCCGGTATCGCTGCGAGCCCGGCAAAGGCCAGGAATTTCGTCCGATAGATATGAAAAGTGCGGTCCAGGATTTCGGCCAGGCTCAATGGGCACAGCGGCTCATTCATGCGCGATCCCTGAATCGTGTGGCGGCGGGTCCTGCGGTGTGATCTGCGTGGCTACCGGTGGCGCCTCAAAATGCGCATCGAGCGCCAGCCAGGGCTCGGCGGCAGGCGGCGCAATTGGCTCGGCTGCAGCCGCTGGTTCGGGCACCGTCAGCCCCGCCGCCTGCATCATCCATTCAATGTCGTACCCCTCCTTGCGAACGCGCTGATCGTAATAAAAGAGCGTAATGCCGGTGGCATACATGGGTCCGACGAACGTATTGGTGAAGAATCCGATGATCTGCTGCAGAGACTGCATTCCGGCCGAGAGAAAATGGCCGGGATTCTTGAATGCCGCCACGATAAAGAACCCTTGAGTAATACCGACGAGTCCAAGATCGATAACATAAACCAGAAGTCCCAACATGAAGATCCGTCCGCGCGATCCCTTGCTCAGGTCGATGCTGCGACGGAGCGCGTTGCGGGCTGTGAGATTCTCGACCACGCTGGCAGGAACCGCAAGCGAGTAACGCAGAGCCATTAAAACGGTATAGATGCCTACCGGAATCAGCAGCAGGACAAAGGCCAACGAGGCAATGCCGAAGATCAGCATGGCATGACTATTCGCCGGGTCTGGGTGAGCCTGGTAGCCCTTGGGAAGGTAGAGGAAGATCGTTAGCAGGTAGCCGCCGTAAAGCAGCACAAACGGGGTCCATACAAAAAAAGCGACGATGGTCATCAACCACAGGTAACGGCCCAGCCTGGGCAGGATGCTCCGGTAAGCGCCGCGGATGGTGGCCGGCTCGCCCAGATGAACCCAGGCCACAGCGCGATTGTTCGCTGCAATAGCCATGCCGGCAAAGAGGAAAATGAGCAGCCATGCGATGCCCGTCGCGGTCCAGGTGAGCCACTGCAACCGCTCGGTCATGTGCATTACGCGAAGCATCTCCGCGAAGCCGATCTGCAGCAGGCCCAGGACAAGCAGCCCGCCCGCGTAGACTGCCGCGATGCCTGCGAAAAGCAGAAAATTTGTCCGGTAGAGTTGAGCGGTCCGGTCCAATATCTCGCCAAGGCTGAGTGGGCGGAGGTTACTTTCCATCTTAGGCTCCTCTGAAATGCGCTGTTTGTGCTTGCCGGGATGTTAGCACAGCTGGAATGCGATCTGGCATGCGCGCCGGAGAAATTTCCGCAACGCCACGGTGGCCCCTGTAACAAGAGGTCTACTCTGTCTCTTTTGTGGCGAACCTTGGCAACCCTATTACTCTCTTTGCCGCAGAGCGAGCTTATGGTTCAGTCTGAATAGACCGTGGACTTTCGCGGAGAAATGCTCTATTTTGTCTTCAGAGGAGTCTTCCCTCATCACCTGCCTCCTCTCTCTAAATCTGCATGACACACTGTTTGTATTGCGAGATATTCCCCCGCACGAGGTCGCCATTTGCATAATATAAAATTGGATCCGCGGCAAGGGACCCCCCTCTCCGCAACGGGAGCAGTCCGCACTTATGCCCTATCGCTATCCCGGCAGGGGCTGCCAGCGATCGCCTACGCGGCTTGCCTGCTTTTATGCCTCGCCGTGATCTCTTGCGGTGGATCATTTCATCTTCCTTCAAACTCCGCATCGACGCCCGGCTTTTCGCTGACTTCGACACCGGCGAAAGTCACGCTTGTGGCTGGCGGTGCGGGACAACAAATCAGCGTGAATGCAGTTCCGATAAATGGTTTCACGGGAACGGTGATGGTCGCTATTACCGGGCTTCCCACTGGTGTATCAGCAAGCCCGGCGACGCTTACGTTGATCCCCGGCACAGCGCAGAATGTAACACTCACCGCCGCTTCGATGGCAGCAGCTGGCAGTGTGACAGTGACTTTTGTTGGAACTTCTGGGGATCTCAGCAATTCAGCCACAGTTATGGCAACCATCTCCGCAACTGCGCTGTCTCCGGACTTCTCGCTCTCTGTGTCGCCAAAATCGGCGACCATAACGGCTGGTGCAACTGGCGCTCAAGTGAGCGTCCTGGCAACCGCGATCAATTCCTTCAGCGGCACGGTAGCCGTCGCGATCACCGGACTTCCTGCGGGCGTGACTGCAAGCCCGGCGACGCTTTCATTGATCCCCGGCACAGCGCAGAATGTGACTCTCACCGCAGCTTCGACGGCCGTTGCTGGAAGTGCGACGGTAACTCTCACCGGCACATCGGGGACTCTGACTCATTCAGCCACTGTTGCACTCACTATCTCCGCGACCGCGCCAGCACCGGACTTTTCTCTCTCCGTGTCGCAAAAATCGGCGACCATAACGGCTGGTGCAACTGGCGCTCAAGTGAGCGTCTTGGCGACTGCGATCAATTCCTTCAGCGGCACTATAGCTGTCTCCATCACTGGACTTCCAACTGGCGTGACCGCAAGCCCGGCGACACTTTCATTGATCCCCGGCACAGCGCAGAATGTAACTCTCACCGCAGCTTCGACGGCCGTTGCTGGAAGTGCGACGGTAACTCTCACCGGCACATCGGGGACTCTAACTCATTCAGCCACTGTTGCACTCACTATCTCCGCGACCGCGCCAGCACCGGACTTTTCTCTCTCCGTGTTACCAACGTCGCTGACCATAACAGCTGGCGTAACCGGCGCTCAAGTAAGTGTCTTGGCAACCGCGATCAATTCCTTCAGCGGCACGGTGGCCGTCGCTATCACCGGACTTCCAACTGGCGTGACTGCGAGCCCTGCGACGCTGACGTTGACTCCGGGGGTTGCGCAAAGCACAACGCTAACCGCGGGGTCTAGCGCTGCGGCGTCCACTTCCACGGTCACCTTTACGGGTACCTCCGGGAGCTTAACTCACTCCGCCTCATTGGCTCTCACAGTACAAACCGCGGGATCGACAACCAATGCGCCGGATGTGACCACCTATCACGATGACATTGCGCGCGATGGCCTTAATGCACAGGAGACCATCCTGACTTTAAGTAATGTGAATTCTACCCAGTTCGGCTTGATAGGCTTCGACACCGTGGATGGATTGGTCGATGCCGAGCCGTTGTATCTGGCCAACGTAACTGCCGGGGGCAAGCTGCGTAATATCCTCTATGTAGTTACCGAACATGACAGTGTCTATGCATTTGATGCCGACAGCGGCTCTCAGATATGGATGACCTCGATCCTCGGCAGCGGCGAAACCACCAGCGACGATCGCAACTGCACGCAGATTACTCCCGAGATTGGAATCACCTCCACGCCCGTAATCGATCGCAGACAGGGAACAAACGGTACCCTCTTTACCATTGGCATGACCAAGGATGCAAACGGTAACTACCACCAGCGGCTGCATGCACTCGACATCACCACGGGCGCAGAGGTCACCGGCAGTCCCACCGAGATAGCTGCAAGTTATCCCGGCACAGGAGATAACTCCTCTAATGGCA
Organism: Occallatibacter sp.; assembly: GCA_049518535.1. GTDB lineage: Bacteria > Acidobacteriota > Terriglobia > Terriglobales > Acidobacteriaceae > Telmatobacter. The sequence goes on from JBEKRS010000017.1 coordinate 18,185, forward strand.
ATGTCATCTTTGATCCGGGTCAATATGCCGAACGGGCGGGCCTGCTGCTGCTGAACGGAAATATCTATACCGGCTGGACCTCGCATTGCGACGAAGGAGCTTATACCGGTTGGGTGATGGCTTATAGCGAGTCCACGCTGCAACAGACGCAGGTACTGAACCTCACGCCCAATGGCAGCGAAGGTTCCATCTGGATGAGCGGCGACGGAATCGCTGCGGATAGCGAAGGAAATCTCTACTTTCTGGATGCCAACGGAACCTTCGATACCACCTTCGATGCGAATGGCTTTCCTTCAATGAACGACTTTGGCAACGCCATGATCAAGCTCTCGACCAGCGGAACGCTTGCGGTAGCTGATTACTTCGAGACCTATAACACAGTTGCCGAATCCGACGATGATGTGGATATGGGATCGGGCGGCGAAGTTCTGCTGCCGGACCAGACAGATGCGAACGGCGTGGTTTATCACTTCATCGTTGGCGCAGGCAAGGATAGTAATATCTATCTCGCGGACCGCGACGATTTGGGTAAGTTCAGCTCCATCGGACCCATCGACATCAACATCTACCAGGAAGTTACTGGCGCGCTGGGCAACTTCGTCTTCGCCACACCTGCATTTTTCAACGGCGTTCTTTACTACGGAGCAGTAGGAGATGTTCTGAGGGCATTTCCACTTACGAATGCAAAGCTTGCCACGACCGCGTCGAGTCTGTCATCAAACACCTTTCCTTACCCTGGTGCAACGCCGAGTGTCTCGGCCAATGGAACCCAGAACGGAATCGTATGGGCATTGGAATCCAGTATGTCCGCCCCCGGCGTACTGCACGCCTTCGACGCGACCAATCTAGCGCATGAGTTATACAACAGCGGACAGGCAGCAAACGGCCGAGACAGCTTCGGCAATGGAAACAAGTTCATAACCCCAATGATTGTGAATGGCAAGGTATATGTCGGAACCCAAACCGGTGTAGCTGTCTTTGGATTGCTGAGTCAGTAAGCTCGTTGGGAGTTTTCCTTGCCCGGCAATCCAGTGTTGAAAACATTCATGCCCTATTCTTGCTTTCATCCTGAGCAAAGTACTATTCCTTCTTTTCATTCCGCGCCTTCACCTTGAACCAGATGGGCGTCCCTTTGAAGCCAAAAGCCTCACGGATCTGGTTTTCGAGGAATCGCTCGAAGCTGAAGTGCAGCTTGATCTCCCGGTCTGTGAAGAGCACGAACGTCGGCGGCGCCACGGCTGCTTGTGTCATGTAAAAAATTCGAATACGTTTAGCCATTGGCACCGGCGCGCGCTGAAAGTCGATCTTCTCCAGGAATCGGTTCATCTGCCCGGTAGAGACGCGCTTCCGCCGCTCAGCGGCCACAGCCACCACCTCATGCAGCACCCGGAGCATCTTTTTTGCATCAAGACCTGTCCCTTCAAGCGCAGAGAGAAAGATCACCGGCGCATAGCTCAAATATTTGAGCACCGTGCGTAACTGCTTTTCGAAAATCTCGCGATCGGCTGGCGGCTTGCCGTCGGTTCGTCCTGTGGTCACCGCATCCCACTTGTTCACCACGATGATGACGCTGCGTCCGCTCTCATGGGCATAGCCGCCAATGGTAGCGTCGGCCGCTGTCACTCCATCCGTTGCATCGATCACGAGCAGCGCCACGTCCGCCGCCTCCAGATGCCTTCTGGCCATCACAACACTCATCTTCTCGGCCATCAAGTGCGTCTTGCCCTTGCGCCGAATGCCCGCTGTATCCACGAACCGCAACGTGCTGCCCTCGAACTCCACGACTTCGTCCACCGCGTCGCGCGTAGTGCCTGCGATGGGCGAGACAATGGCCCGCGAAGTTCCCGTCAGCGCGTTCAGCAACGTGGATTTGCCCACGTTCGGCCGCCCAATGATAGCTATCGAAGTTTCGTGCTGCTCAAACTCGCCGTGGGTGCGGAGCTTCGCGCTCGGCGAATCTTCTTCGGTCTGATCGGCAGCTTCGGCATATTCAACAGCCGGAACATCTTCGTCCGCCGGCAAAGCCTCCGCTGCAGGAATAGCCTCGGAAATCGCCTCCAGCAAGTCTCCAATTCCCAATCCATGCTCGGAGCTTATGGGATATACGTTGCGGATGCCCAATTGACGAAAGTTCTCCGCGACCATGGCCATGGCCTCGCCTTCGACCTTGTTCACCGCGAGAAACACCGGCTTGCCGCCGCGCAATAAGAGGCGCACTAAGTCATAGTCCGGGCTAGCTAACTCCGTGCGTGCATCCACCACCAGCACCAGCGCATCGGCCTCATCGAGCGCCACGCGCGCCTGGGCATAAATCTCGGTAGGGATCAGCTCCGGGTCGTCGGGCACAATGCCGCCTGTGTCTACCAACCGAAACTGCCGCCCGGCCCACTCGTACTCACCATAGATTCGGTCGCGGGTGATCCCCGGCTCGTCGCCCACAATCGATCGCCGGCTCTTCGTGAGCCGGTTGAAGAGCGTAGATTTGCCCACGTTGGGCCGGCCCACAATGGCCACCAGCGGAACGGCGCCCGCGCGTGATTTGGCCGGCACAACCGACTTATGATACTTCAACAAAACTTGTCTCCCATCGTTCTTCAGTTACTTGGCAGGCATGCTGGACGGCATTTCTCTATCTTCTATCGGCTTTCGATTCGAATTACATGCGAGACTCTGGTGTGCTGCAATCCCCGCCCGGCAACCGCAAAGTTCAATGTGCTTTGTCAACTTCATCTTTCAACGGCGTTCGGTCCGTAATTCGATTAACGTCCCGAATATCGCCTCCATTGTTGGAAAAGGACTATTCGAGGTAGGCTGAATTTGGAGCGATTTCCGATCAGATAGATCGGACGAGATCTTCCATGATCCAGGTTGCCGGCGCTTATTCTGATCGCCATCTCCGGGGCAGTCGCAATCTAAATCCTTAAGTTATCCTCGACAAAGCTCTGAAACTGCGCGGGGATCACCTGTAGGCCATAGACTAAGTATGCTTAGTCCATCACGCGAAGTCAACCAGGCGAGGCCCCTCATAGCCGGCTTACGAGTGAGCCTTTTCTCATCTGCGCTGCAAAATTCTGGCAATGCGATTGCTCTTTTCCTTCACGGGAGGGAACAATGCATATCCACGGGAACTCCACGGCCGTCAACACGGCCAATTATTACTCCGTCACCCAAGAGGAGAAAGCTGCTGCCAAGCAGCGGGCCGCCGATGTCCGCAAGAAGCTAACGAAAGGCGCGTCGGAGATTGAGAACGCATCGAGTCCCGACGAAGCCTTTATGATCGGCCAATGGATGGATTCGCGGAACAGCCCGGTTCAAGGCGAGGATCAGTATCATTCGAGCGCCTCTGGCAAAGACCCGGACTTTGGATGAGTCGTTGTCTTCGAATTTCAGTCTAGCAATGATCTGAGTTATCTTTGTCTATTGAAAAGACGGAATCACATCAAGACTACTGTCAAGGAGCTGGACCAGCCTAGCTAGTTGGCGCACCCGCTGCGCTATCGGATGATTACATAGTGGAAGTATGTCATGGGAGCGCCCGACCTCTCAGACGTGGGCCGAAGTTAGAAGAAACCCATGAGTCGGCAAATCGTCGAGGCAGCAAGATTGTGCCGCCCTCCGAAAATGCCCTTGAGAGCACAGATCTCACGGACCTGATCGCCTTGCTGCTCTTTTGCCTGGATAGGAAGAAATAGAGATACACGCCCGCGGGAAGCGCTGATTGCGATACACTGCAAGCCGTGGGGGGACTCTCCTTGCTGCCTGCACGCGGAATTTTTTTTGGTTCCTTGATGATCGCTTTTTTGATGCCCAGCGCATCCTGGACGCAGTCGGCGCCCCAACAACCAGGCCAGTCCGCACCCCCAAAAGTGCAGCAGGGCATGGGTGGCATCGCTGGAGGCATGGGAGCCGCCCCTGTTTATGACGAGCAAAAACGACCCATCACTGCGGGCGGATTTGTAGATTCCGGCACCGTGGTCTTCGAGGACATCACCAGAGCCGCAGGGCTCTCCGACTGGACTCACAAGATGGGCGTGCCGGAGAAAAAATTTATCGTTGAGACCAACGGCTCGGGCGTCGGTCTGATCGACTACGACAACGACGGCTGGCTGGACATTTATCTGGTGAATGGCTCGACCTTCAACGCGCTGGACGGCAAGGAGGAACCACCGCACGCGGCGCTGTTCCACAACAATCATGATGGGACCTTTACCGATGTGGCCTCGAAGGCTGGCGTAACCAACGACCGCTGGGGCTACGGAGTAAGCATTGCAGATTACGACAATGATGGCTGGCCCGATATCTATGTGGGTAATTACGGTAAGAACCGGCTCTATCACAACAACCACGACGGCACCTTTACCGATGTGGCCGAAAAGGCCGGCGTGGCGCTGGGCAATTGGTCTCCCGGTTCCGCCTGGGGGGACTACGACGGCGACGGGCTGCTAGATCTTTACGTGACCGGCTATGTGCACTTCGATCGCGATAACCTGCCCATTGCCGGTACCAAGGCAGTTGGGTATGCCTTCTGCCAGTATCGTGGCGCACCGGTGAACTGCGGGCCGCGCGGCCTGAAGGGCGAGCCCGACCATCTCTTTCATAACAACGGTGACGGTACGTTTACCGATGTAACCGTAAAGGCAGGCGTGGAAGACAAGGATCGTTACTACGGATTTACAGCGATCTTTGTGAGCATTAAAGGGGACGGCAAACCGGACCTGGTGGTGGGCAACGATTCAGAGCCGAATTTTCTTTACATCAACAAAGGCGATGGAACCTTCGATGACCAGAGTTACGTCTCTGGGTTCGCGCTGAACGAGGCTGGGCGCGAGATTGCGTCGATGGGCATTGCCGCAGGCGACTATGAGAACAACGGTCAGGTAGATTTTTTCGTAACCGACTTCGGCGATGACTACAAGGTGCTCTACCGCAACGACGGCGATGCCAGTTTCAGCGACGTGAGTTACAAAACCGGAGTCGGGCAAGCCACGATACCCTTTGTTGGCTGGGGCGACGGTTTCCTTGACTACGACAACGACGGCTGGCTCGATCTTTTCATGGTCAACGGCCACGTTTATCCCGAGGTGGACCAGCATGATTGGGGCACGACCTTTGCCGAGCGGCCACTCTTATTTCATAATGTGCCGAGCGCAAAGGGACGTAAATTCGAGTATGTGCCGCCGGTGAAGGGTTCAGGACTGGCGATAGTCATTCCGGCGCGTGGAGCGGCCTTCGGCGACCTGTTCAACGACGGCAAAATCGACGTGATCATCAATCCCATTGATGGACCGCCGGTGCTGCTGAGGAACGTGAACCCAGATCATCATCACTGGGTAGAGATGAAGCTGGTGGGCGGACCGAAGAGCCCGCGCGACGCCACTTGCGCCACTGTCTACCTGAGCGCCAACGGGATGCGCATGCGCCAGGATGTGCTCGCCAGCGGCAGTTATATTTCCTCGAACGACAGACGTCTGCATTTCGGCCTGGGCGACGCAATCGACGCGGGAACGGCCGAGATTCACTGGCCCTCCGGCGCCAAAGAGATGGTGAAGCTGCCTGCGGTCGACCGCATTTATACCATCACCGAGGACCGGGGGATTACCGGCGTGCTGTGCGGCGGCACGCCGTGTGCGGTGACGCCGTCGGCTCAAACGGCGCTGCCAGCGAAGGTGAGCAAACCCTAAAGCGAGTTAGGGCGTTCGCACAACTCGCTAAAAATAAAGGTTGCCTTGGAAGGAACACGAAAGAATTGGAGAGAGCCAAACGGCAGCCCTTAAAAGGAATCGGGTGGCTGCGCTGAGAAAAGGCAGTCACCCGAAGATCATAATTCAGGAGATACTCAGAGAGTATCGGCAACTTTGTGGGGCGTCTTGAGCCATTCGAGTGAGGGTGGTCTCCATCAATGGGTGGGGTCTGAGGTCGGGGACTAGCGCCTGCTTTTAATACAACGGTCTGCTTATGCTCCTGTGCATTCCCATGTCTCCACAATTACTGTAGAGCTGCGCAGTTTTTAACCTGGTTGAAGCCTGTTTGAGGAACTCCCGCTCGATCCCGTGGCCGAGAATCATGCCAAATCGAAGAACGGTGCAATCGAGGCTGCCCGGTGCTTGCCCCTGCCTGGCCGACATCATCGTACGGCTACACTTCGCGGGCTTCTCGCAATCTTATGGCTGCTGGGGTACGGGATCGTCGGCCTGACGCTAGAGCCTTCCACTCCACTTGCCAACTATGGCCGACAGACATGGGTGATGGAGAACGGCCTGCCGCAGAATACAGTACAGGCGCTGGTCCAGACTCGGAATGGCTTTGTATGGCTGGGAACTGAGGTGGGGCTGGTCCGCTTTGATGGCAACAGCTTTGCCGTCTTCGATAAAAATTCGACACCTGCGCTGCCGGGAAACGATGTCCGGTGCCTGCTCGAAACCCGCAACGGAGCGTTGTGGATTGGAACCAGCGAGGGGCTGGCACGGTGGAAGGACGGGGTAATGACCGCCTTCACCACACGAGAGGGTCTGCCAGGGAACGGGATTTTGTTGTTGGTGGAGGATGGGGCCGGCGTACTGTCGGTAAGTACAAACGAGGGATGGGCGCGACTGACAGTTGATCGCTTTCTAGGAGACGCGGCTAAGCCGCGAAGCATTTCTGAAGAGAATCAGATTGCAGCACAGTTTGCGGACGGAAAGAAAGCGTCTTACAGCAAGACCGCTGTATTTATCGAAAATTTTGATCAGGCGCTGAAGGTCGGCAAAGAGCTTCCCGGCAGTCAGATTCAGACTTTGTTTGCCGATCGCGAAGGTAGCTTATGGATTGGGACGAACGGTGGGCTAGCGCGTTGGATCGCGGGCAAAGTGCAACTGCTGCCGGTCACCGACCCGCTGGCCATGGCGTCGGTGCTGGCGCTGATGGAAGACCGTGAAGGCAATCTGTGGGTCGGGACCGAGACCGGTGGACTGCACATACTGCGCGATCAGCGTTTCCATACGCTCGGCGTGCATGAGGGGCTTTCCTCCGATACAACGACCGCCGTCGTGGAGGACGGCGCGGGCATGCTGTGGGTGGGAACGGGCGGAAACGGCCTGAATGCGATTGGCCGAAGTACAGACAGCGCAAACGCAGTTCGCACCTACTCGGTTCGCGACGGCATGCTGAGCGACGTGATTCTCTCTCTGGCTTCTGCGCCAGACGGCGACCTTTGGGTGGGGACGCCGGATGGACTCAACCGGATTCGCAGCGGCAAAATCGAATCCTTCACCTCGGCTGATGGACTGCCGGACGATTTTATTCGTTCCTTGCTGACCGACGCCGATGGTTCGCTGTGGATTGGAACGAGGCGCGGGCTTACGCACTGGATAGATCGGAATGCGGGTCGCATCGGCGGGCCTGCCGGTGCGGTCATGGTGACTTTTACGCAGGCCAACGGATTGGGCAGCGATCTGGTGGGGGCTATGGCGCGCGATTCGAGTGGCGACCTATGGGTGGCCACTTTTGCCGGTCTCTCGCGATTGCATGACGGCAAAATTATCAATTACACCACCGCGAATGGACTGTCCAGCAATGTCGTCACGGCGCTGCTGCCCCGTGCCAATGGGACGCTGCTGATTGGTACACAGGACTACGGCTGGAACCTGTGGGATGGGCATTTCACGGCCGAGATGCATGACGGCCCGGATCTCGATCGGACCACGATCCACGCCATTCTGGACGATAGGGCCGGCCATCTGTGGTTTGCCACTGGAAACGGGATCGCTCGCTGCGACTGTGCTGCCAATGGAACGGGAACAGCAAACACCATGCAAGGGGCTGGCTGCTCGCACTGGATCGAGTTTGGCGCTGCCGATGGGCTGCGCAGCCGGGAGACGGCCACCAACAGCCATCCTTCGGCCTGGCGCTCACACGACGGACACCTGTGGTTCGCCACTCCCAAGGGCCTTGTAGAGGTGGATCCGTCGCACTTCCCGGTGAACGCCGTTCCGCCGCCGGTCCAGATAGAGCGCTTTGTCGTGGACGATGTACCCCAAGCATTGCATGCAGCGGAGTCTGCTTTGCGCATTCAGGCGGGTCACGTTCATTTCCAATTCGACTACGCTGGACTGAGCTTTACCGGGCCGCAGAAAGTGCGCTATCGCTATAGGCTGGAGGGCTTCGACCGCGACTGGACCGAAGCCGGCGCGCGCCGTGCCGCTTATTACACCAACATTCCGCCAGGCTACTACACTTTTCGCGTGCAGGCGGCCAACAACGACGGGCTTTGGAACACCGAAGGCGCGGCCCTGACCTTTGAATTACGTCCACACTTCTACCAAACACTCTGGTTTTATGCGCTGCTGCTGGCGATCTCTGCGGGCATAGTGGTGCTGCTGCTGCGGCTGCGGTTGCGCCGAGCTGAAGGCGAGTTCCGTGCCGTGCTCGGCGAACGCAACCGTATCGCGCGCGAGATTCACGACACATTGGCTCAGGGCTATGTGGGCATCTCGGTGCAGTTGGAGGTGCTCTCTGAGCTGCTTCGCACGAATAAGGCGGAAGCCGCTGCCAAACATCTGGACCTTACTCGCGGCTACGTGCGCGAGGGGTTAGCCGACGCGCGGCAGTCGATCTGGGCGCTGCGCTCGCAGGACGCGAACGAGACGACGCTGCCGGTCCGCTTACGCCGCATAGTGGAGGCCGAAGGCTGTCACGGATTGGAGGCCAGCTTCTGCATCTTTGGCGCTTATCGGCCCATGCCTCCAGGCATGGAGCGCGAATTGCTGCGCGTGGCCCAGGAAGCCATTCATAATGTGAAGAAGCACGCTGCGGCGCGGCATTTATTTGTTCAGTTGGAGTACGGACCGGCCGAGATTGCGCTGGAAGTGCGCGACGATGGGCGCGGCTTTTCAGTGGATGAGAAACCGGAGTCCCTGCCCGGCCACTATGGACTAACCGGAATAAAAGAGCGGGCGGCGGCTATCGGCGGCACGCTTGAAATAAACAGCGAACCGGGAGTTGGAACCACGGTGAGGTTGCGCGCGGCAGTACCGCAAGATACACGAACGCAGATGGGAGAGCGGAAGTGAGCAAGGAATCGATTCGCGTGCTGATTGTCGAAGACCACCACGTGGTGCGCCAGGGACTGGTTGCGCTGCTGAACGTAGTTGAAGGCCTGGAAGTGGTAGGCGAGGCTGCGGACGGCGTTGAGGCCATTGCGCAGTTTCGCAAGCACCAGCCGAATATTACTCTGATTGATCTGCGGCTACCGCGTCTCAGCGGCGTCGAGGTCATCGAGCGCATCCGCATGGAAACGCCCCAGGCGCGCTTCATCGTGCTCACCACCTATGACGGCGACGAGGACATTTATCGCGCACTGCAGGCCGGCGCGCGCGCTTATCTGCTCAAGGGCATGACCAGTGAAGAGTTGATTGCGACCATCCACGCGGTTCATGCGGGCAAGTCATATATTCCGCCGGCTATCGCCGAGAAGCTGGCCGAGCGCATGGGCGCAGAAGAGTTGACTCCGCGAGAGTTAGATGTACTGGAGCAGATTGTGCACGGCAAGAGCAACAAAGAGATCGCCGTCGAGCTAAAGATTTCAGAGGCCACCGTGAAGACGCACATCAACAGTCTGCTGGGCAAGCTCGGCGTAACAGACCGGACGCAAGCGGCTACTGCCGCCATCCAGCGCGGCATTGTTCCACTCGAATCCCTCAGAAAGCCGAAGCCATGAACCAACGCCTGATAAGAACACTGATTCTTCCCGGATTATTTCTATTACTTCTGCCTCCGCTCGTCCAAGTTGCGCAGGCGCAAAAATCGGCGTGGCGGCAAGCCACGGACGCCGAACTTGCCTCGCTGCTGCCCGCGCGCGCGCAGGTGGAAAAGGAACACATCGAGACCGAGAAGCGCACTGCGTCGGGGATTGTGAATGAGCACAAACGCTTCGTTGCCGGAGTAGTGCTGCTTACGGCCGGATATTCCGCGGAGGGCAAATATTCGCACTATCTGATTGTGCAGACGCCGATCCGCATCGGCGGAATCGTATTCAAGCCGGGCGAATATGTCTTTGGATGGGACCGCGCGCAGGGAGGGGATGCGTTGAGCGTACACTTCTACGAGGCCGCAACCGGCGCGCCGGTGGGCACTGCGGCCGCCCATCGCATTGCGGGGTCAAGCCGTGTGGAGAGCCTGCACATCTGGCCTCCCGCCGACAGGGCGTTGATTCAGATTGGGCGCTTTGGCATTCCTTACGAGTTAGGCGAAGAGTAGAAATCAATCGTCTCCTCGCGGCTCGCCGGTCGGCAGAAAAGCAACTCCAGAGACTAGTTCCCCCGAAGCCAAAACGTCTCTCAGCCGCTCTGGATTAGCGCCGCTGCGAATGGCTGCCGTTTTGAGGAGGCGTAGCGCGGCGGCTGGTGTGGTCTCAGGCGGCAAGCGGAAGATCCACGGAACATTAGTTGAGGTCAGCTTCTTGTCGCCGCTCAGGGCCACCACCGGCACAAAAGTCTTGAGCGCCAGTTGCTCGGCCAGATGAGCCGAGTCGCGGTCAAGCGCGATAATCGCCAGCGCGCGCTCGTCCATCAACGCGTGAACAAGTTGCGTTGAAGCTGCGCCCCAATTCTGATCGCTCTCGACAGGCAGCAGCGTCCACGTTTGCTCTGTGGCCGAGCCCGCCGCGAGCGCCGCCTGCAGCTCTGGCGATTGCGCGACTTCATTTGCCTTCGGTCCGAAGAGAACCACACGCACCTGGCCCAGCGGAACGTCTGCGCGATGCGGACCAGCATAGTCCGCGCCATCTTCACCCACGCGCGCGTAGGGCTGTTGCTTTGCGAAAGACTCTTGCCGCGCAAGCGGCGTCTGCCCCACCGCAGGTGGTTTCTCCATCATGGCGACGCGGTAAGTCACGGAGCCGTCGTGCACTCTTCCCAAATACATCGGAGCGACATTCTTCTGATTTGGATCGAAGACCATGTGACCGGTCACGCCGTCGTATTCCTCGATGTTGGCCAGCGCGTCGTGAATCCGCGCGCGATTCAAACCTGCCTTGCAAATCGACTGCAAGAGCGCGTTCATTGCATCGTAAGCCAACGAGGCGAACTGCTCCGGCTTCTCGTGGAAACGATCTTCAAAACGACGGTTGAAGTCAAGCCAGCGCGGGTCGTTGCGCGTGGGGTCGTAGGGAAAGACCGCCTCAAATCCCTCAGCCGCATCTCCAGCTTCGGCCAGCAGCGTAGGCCCCAGAGTGCGATAAGCGCCGAAGACACGCTGCTTCATTCCGGCCTCGCGCAGCTGCTTTAAGATCAATGCCGCCTGCGCCTCGTCGGTCCATAGCACTATGGCATCGGCACGCGAGGAGCGGATAACTTGTAACTGCCTTGAAAAATCTGTATCTCCAGGCAGATACTTCTGCTCGATCACCACCGGATGGCCCAGCCGCCGCGCCGCATCGCGAAATTTTGGAACACCGAAGCGGCCATAGCGATTGTTCACGCGCAAGATCCCAACGCGCTTTAGTCCCAGTTCGGTGAAGATGCGCCGCGCCAGCGTCAGGCTTTGCACACGATCATCCTGCAAGTCGGTAAAGTACCACGGAACGTAAGTCTCTGGAATTGTCGGATCGGTAGAAGCCGAGTTGACGATAGGAATCTCAGCGCGCAGAGCCACGCGCAGCACGATGTGCGTTGTCTCGGAGCTGATCGAGCCGAAGATCGCCCAATCCTCATCGTCGTAGACCATCTTCACCGCTTCGTTTGAGGCAGAGCCCCAGATGGCCGGGTCGGTGGGCCGGTCGTCGCCATAGACCGCCTTCGCCTGCCAATTGTCATAGTCATTGTGCAACATCAGCTTGAAAGGCTGGCCGCCGTAGCCGCCGCGTGCATTGGCCTCTTCCACCGCCAACTGCGCGCCGTGCAGCATGCGCAGCCCAAAGACCGACTCTGGATTGTGCTCGATCGGTCCGATGAAGCCTATGCGTACCTCGGTCAGGTTCTTCGGTTCTGGTATGTCCCGTCCCGCGCCGGAGTAGATATTGGGATGGATGTAGTTGCGATCGTAAGGCTCGGCAAACTTTTCGTAGGGGCTCAGGTCGGCAGGCTCTCCAGCATAGGGCGCAACCGCGCGATCCCGTGGCGGCCCGGGAGGATGCGCGCCACACTCGCATGTCCCTGGGCTCTGCGCCGGAGTTGCACTCGCAATGGTCAACGACAACACCCCGGCCAACAACCATCCCTTGGGCATGATTATTGCTCCTTGCAAGCGCTTGTTCTATCCGTGCGGAACATGGCGATGGCCTCGATCTCGACAAGCAGCTCGGGCCGGCACAGATGCGCCTGGATGCCCGTCGACGCCGGCAGAGGATCTAGCCCCTGCTCCTTGAAAAACGCCGTGCGCCCCGCATTGAAGACATCGTAATCGCGATCGATATCGCGCAAGTAGCAACTGGTGCGCACGATGTCGTGCCAGGTCGCGCCTTCGCTCTTGAGCAGTCCCGTGATGTTATCGAAGGTGCGCCGCAATTGTGCCGGAAAGTCGCCGACGTGAACGGTCTGGCCATTCTCGTCAATCGAGGCTGTGCCGGAAATCAACAGGATCGCGATGCCGCCAATGTCGACCCTCATGCCGCGCGAGAACGAACTCGGCTTGGCGTAGGCGTAAGCTTCGTTGAGCACGCCGTGGTTGGTCATAGCACGCTTTTCGATAGGCGCGTGTGCAATGGCTTCCAGAATATCTGCGAATGCATTCATGTTTTCTTGTCTCCTTAATTTTTTTGACGAATCCCGTGGCTCAACCCCTTGGCCGTCGCGACCCATATGTCGTCGCCGTGGAAGTCGATGCCGAGAACATAGTTGTGTGCCGGTGCGGTGGTGACGGCGACCGGAGTAACCTTACCTTGCGCGTCGCGCACTGTCATCTCCGGCTTGCCGTCTGTGAGCGACGGACGATAGACGGCCCAGTTCACGCCGTCGTAGTATGCCAGACCCTTGTCGGTGCAGAACCAGGCGCGCTTTGCATCCACGCCCTTGATAAAGTTAGTAAAGTTCGAAGGAAGTCCACTGTCTTTCGTGAGAAAGTTGTGCCAGTAACGTCCGTCGTACCGGCTATCTCCGAAGTAAGTGGCCGCCCAAAGTATATTGTCCACATAACTGACTGAAGTGACAATCTCGTGGATCAGCCCCTGGTCCTTGAAGAGCACTATCTCGTTTTCGCCGTCCGGATCTTCGTACTTATCCCAGCGGCCGGTCTTCTGATCGTATTCGAGCACGCCGCTTCCCCATACGGCGTAATACACTTTGCTGGGCGTCGCCGAAACGCCATAAGTCCAGATTTCGATCATGGGTGTATTGCGCTCGTTGTAAAGCGTCCATTGCCCAGTGCGGGTATTGAGGCGACAACCGCCGGCGGCCGTGGCCACCCACACGTTCTCGCCTTCCACCGAAACGCCGTAGACCACATCGTTGCTCAGCCCCGATGTCAACTGCGTGTAGCTATCGATGCGCCCGCCGGAGATGCGGCTCAACCCGCCCATGGTACCAGCCCATACGTCGCCCGTGCGCTTGTCCAGTGCGAGGGAAAGCACGGCGCGATGCGCCAGTCCATCCCCAGTGGTGTAAGTCTTCCACGCATGATTTTCGTAGACGGCCAGACCGTTTTCCGTACCAGCCCAGATGCGATCCCCATCTACCAACACGGCAAAGACGTGATTGTTGGGAAGGCCATTAGCAGTGGTGAAGTTCTCAAAGCGAAAGCGTGGCATCTGAGGCGGCGCGGCAAACGCCACGCGCGCGAGCATCGCACAAATCAAGAGCGTTCTAAATATCGACCTCTTCATCTTGACCTCAGATATTCGATCAGATCGTTCAACTCGTCCTTAGTCAGGTCGTTGGTTCGTCCGTGTTTGTCGTCGGGGTTGAAGACCGTCCAGATTTCTTCGAGCGTACGTGCCGAGCCATCGTGCAAGTAGGGAGCCGTAAGTGCGATGTTAGTCAACATAGGGGCCTTCAAGAGACCGGAATTGTCCGTAGGTTTGCGCGTCCCAACATCGAACAGTTTCTGGTTCGTGCCCTTGGGCCCGCTGTGGCAAAAGACGCAGCGGTTGGTTTCCGGAATTGGCTTGCCAAACTTGTCTTGCGCGCGCTCGAAGATCGCCTTACCGCGCTCCTGCGCCGGAGTTTGTTCGCCGTTTGCCAGACGCCAGCGATTGGGCCGCGGCGGCAGGCTGCGGATATAAGTTGCCAGATCGGTCAGCGTAAGGTTGTCATAAGTCTCTGAACGCCAGAAATACTTCTCCGTCCTCGGCCCGCACTCGACAGGAATGCTCGGATTCCCGCCATTCCACTTATATGGCTCAGTATCCTTGATGTCTTCAAGCATCTTATTGTCCACGATGTCGCGGCCGAAGCCGTCCGGCTCGAGGTCCCACGTAACTCCGTCAAAGGTGGAATCGATGTGGCAACTGGCACAACCAATCTGCCCTTGGAATGAATATTGAGCGGTATAGAAAGTCTGTTCCCCGCGGCGCAGCGGAGAGATGGTCTTCGGCCCGGCCAGCACGATGGTGGAAATCACGCGATTCGCGCGCGTATCGATCACGCTTATCGTGTCGTCCAGTCGGTTGGCCACGAACAGTTTGCTGCCGTCAAAGCTCAACATCAGCCCGCGCGTATCGTGCCCCACGTTAATGCGCGCCACCACATAGTTGGCGCTAGCGGAGAGATCAGAAGCGAACGACACGGGCTGCGAACGAGGCCGAAAGTGAATGAAGCGCATCAACCGCGGCACGTCGATTACGGTCACCATCTCCGATCCGCCGCAGCTTACAAAAATGCGCGACTTATCCGGCGCAATCGCCACGCCGAAGGGCCGCGCAGCGTAGCGCTCCAGCTCATCCAGCGGAACCTCGACAGGTTGACCCACATCCATGCCAAATAGCGTCAAGGTGTAAGCAAAGGCTCCGCCGTGTTCCAGGTGAGCAAGAGGCACAAGATTCTTAGGATGATATTCAGCAACCACGCCCAGCCGTCCATCCGCAGAGAATGCCGTATGAAAGACGCCGGCTATCCGGTGCAACGGTATACGATCGACCACGACCGCGCGCGGCGCGTCAATCATCGTGATCTCGGACTCAGGCGCCGTGCGATTGTCCAGATCGCTCCGCACGCGAGATGGATTCGGATAAATATGCGTCGCGTAAATATGGCTCCCATCTGGAGAGAGCGTCAGATAGCTCGCGCCTCGGCCAGCTAGCAGGCGGCCAGTCTCCTCGCCGGTATGAGCATCCAGCACTGCCACATCGTTCGAGATGCGATTGGCCACGAAGAGCCGCTTTCCCGTGCGATCCTCGACCACGCTCGAAGGTTCCGCGCCGACTGGCCAAGTAGCCGTTACAGTCAACGTCCGCGTGTCGATCACCGAGAGTGTGTCATCCCACGAGTTAGCGACAAAGAGCTTTGCGCCGTCAGACGAAAGCGAGAACCCGCGCGGCACGCGGCCCACGGCGATGTTCTTGACAACCGCATAACTCGACACATCCAGCACCCTCACCTCTTCGCTCTGCTGGCAGAGAACGTAGAGGCGCGATCCATCGGGCGATAACAAAATCTCGATCGGCGACGCGTAATCCTTGACGTCATTTTCTCCGGCGCGTACAGGACGATCAGTCAAGAACGCGAGAGCGAGGAACGCAACAGTCATGGTCACCAACCACGTGCCCGCCACACTTTGGATGCGCCTGCTCACTTCGTGTCTCCTGGGTTCGGCTCTTGCACCGTGAGCACGCGGTCCACGCTCAGTTTTTCCAGTGTCTGCTCGCGTCCGCTGGGCCAGTGAACAATGAGCTTGTCCACCGTCGTAGCAACACCTAATCCGAAGTGCAGCCGGTCATCGTCTTGCGAGAGATAACCGGAGCCTGCGACGCGTTCCGCCGTATGACGCTTGCCTCCGGCGAAAACTTCAACGCGTGCGCCGATGCCGCCGCGATTGCTTTTGGTGCCCATGAGCTTGATAGCAATCCAATGTCCTGTATCGGTAGAGATATTGTGCAGCAGCGTTCCCTTGCCGCCTAGATTGACCATAAAAGCATCCATCTTGCCGTCGTTGTCATAGTCCGCAAAGCAGGCTCCGCGCGCCGTGGTGCGCTCGCTCAACACAGGACCGGCCTCGCGCGAAACGTCGGCGAATTTACCGTTGCCAATGCCGCGAAACAACGTATGCTCCTGCGGGATCAAGTGAATCAGCCCGCCGTGGAAGATGAGTATGTCCAGCAGGCCGTCGTTGTCGAAGTCGTAGATGCCCGTGCCCCAGCTTACGTACTGCGCATTCACCTGCGAGACACCAGTCTCCGCGCCGATGTCTTCGAAACTCATCTTGCCCGTGTTATGCAACAGCCGGTTGTAATGACCATCGGTCACCCAAAGGTCGAGCACACCGCGACCTTCAAGATCCGCAAAGACCGGGCCCATCGACGAAGTGGATTCGCCATTCTGTCCGAAGGCCGTGCCCGTATCATTGCCAATCTCCTCAAAGGTTCCGTCGTGCTTGTTGTGGAAGAGAAAGTTCTCTGTGCGGTCGTTGGCCACGTAGATGTCATCCCAGCCGTCGTTGTCGAAGTCCGCCGCAGTCACGCCCATGGTGCGGCCCACGTAGGCGCCTATGCCCGACTTATCGGTAACATCGGTAAAGGTTCCGTCGCAATTATTGTGGAAAAGCTTGTTGGTTTCTCCCTCATAGTCCAGCGGTCCCGGATAATTATCCGCAGCGTAGTAGGCGCGATATTTAGGATCGAACTTAACGTAACGGCCCACGAACAGATCGACGCATCCGTCCTTGTCGTAGTCCAGCCATGTGGAACTGATGGCCCATCCATCCACCTTGATGCCGGCCTTCGCGGTCACATCGGAAAAGTGACCGTTCCCATCGTTGTGATAGAGAATCGTCTTGCCGTAACCGGTAACTAACAGGTCCACGAAGCCGTCGTTGTCGTAATCCGCCGCCGTCACGGCTATTGAATACATATCCGGATCGAGGCCGGACTGCTTCGTCACATCGGTAAAGTGGCCGTTCCCATCGTTGCGATAAAGATGATTGTGCGGCGGTGTGGCAGGCTTTTCTTTCAGCGGATAGGGATGCATTGAGTCGTCGAGCGGACGCCCGTTGACCACATAGAGGGAGGGCCGACCCGAGTTATTGTAGTCGAACCAGATGCAACCCGCGCCAGTTCCCTCAAGGAGCGACCCCAACTGCTGCGACCCGAAGCTATCGACAAAATCAATGCCCGCCTTATCGCTGGCGTCTTCAAAGCGAACCACCTGCGGTGGGGCCAACTGCGCCTGCGGCGCGTGTACCTTTGGTGCAGGGACGCCTTGCGCCGCGGCCACGGAAGCGGCGCCGAGTAAGAGAAGAAAGCGAATCCACATCTTATTTGCCTCCCGGCAATTTCTGCTGCGCGGTACCTATAACATTCGGACTGGAGAGATCAACCGGCGTGGTCGTGCGCAACAGCACAGCCGGCACACGATTCTCCGACGCGCGCTCCGGGCCTGTGTGGCAACCCACGCAGATGCGCTGTTCTCCGCGGCGAATCCAGAACCACCCGTGTTCCTGGCGTAGCACATGGCCTTTTTCGTCGAGAAGCGCAAAGCGGATAGGTTTGTCGGCAGGAGTTTTCACAAAAAATGAACCATCGGCCTCGACCGGCGCTGTGCCGGTAACGACCGCGTGGCCGTCCGCGTCCAGAGTTTCCAGCCGCACCGATGCAGGCGCAGTTTTGAGATCACCTTCGCGGGATTGGCGCGCATCCAGCGCAAGAAGATTGGCATAGTCCCAGGGGTGGAGTCCGGAGGGATGCCGTTTGGGCGGGGTGCGCGGCGCAACCAGGACCGGTTCGACGAGATCCTCGCCACTCTCGGCCAGCACGGTTTGCATCGCGACAGAACCAGGCTTCCACAATTTGATCGCGTAGTGCGTGCCTACCCCTGTTCGCGCACTCATCAACCACGCACCTGAAGCCGTCTCGGCAATTGCCCCTGCATACTCAGCGCGCGGCGCATTGATCCGCGCTTCATGCGCAAGCGGTGAAGTGAATCGAGCCAGCGAAGCTCCGTGCGTGAAAACCACATCGCCCGAAGCCAACTGCTTGCCACTCCAGCGAGCTCTGCCGTGATCGCAACGGTACGACTCCACGCCCGAGCCGTCAGCATAGACAAGATACAATTCCGGAGTCGATCCAGAGCCGAGAGGAAAATTAGCCTCAAAGAGAATGCGCCCGTCAGCCAGTACATCAGCAGGAAACGCGCTTGCCTGCATGTAGGTGAGCGGCAGCAACCCTGGACCGGCCGTCGGATTCAAGGGCGCAATGGCAGGTGGGTGACCATCTTCCGAGGACTCCAATTGAAATCCCCACGGCACGCGCTCCGCCCAGACCATCCGCCCGCCCGGTAGATAGAACGGACGCTCGGCGTCGGTCGCGGTTGCAATCACCTTGCGCACGGAACGATCGGCCAGCGTTAATTCCCATATCTGCCACGGATCGCCTGCGACCTGCTTGCCCGCAAACAGCACCGTTTTGCCGTCGAAAGAAACGCTGGCGTCTGCCGAGGCATTAAAACCGCTCACCAGCGGCTCTGCTTTGCCTGCATGAATCAGCAGCAATTGCGCGCCTTGGGGAAAACGCTCCTGCCCGTGCAACGCGGTAAGCGGTTGATATGCGGGTGCAGCGGTGACGATAATATCCGTGCCGGCCTCTGGGCTGGAATCCTTCACCAAATGTGGCGCAAACCCGCAGACCAGAATCAACGATCCAATCGAGGTGGCCATCGCCAGCGCTCTTGCCGGTGACCTCATCGAACCGCCTCCATCGTCCGTAATTCATCCGGTTCAAAGAGCGAAGCTCCGGGTTCCATGCCGCGCAACGCAATCCCCCGCAAAACCAGATATGGATCGATCGCCGTCATCATCTGGTCGAACCCGGCAAAGTCCAGCGACTGTTCGCCGTCGCTCCATGCCTCGGCCGGATTTGGATGCACCTCGACCAGCAGACCATCGGCTCCGGCCGCAACAGCGATGCGCGCTAGCGCAGGAACCAGTTCGCTAATTCCGGCGGCGTGACTCGGGTCGGCGATGACCGGAAGATGCGAGAGCTGCTTGAGCAGTGCAATCGAGGCCACATCAAAGGTGTTCCGCATCGTCGTCTCAAACGTGCGGATGCCGCGCTCGCAGAGGATAACGTTGGGATTGCCGTTATCGAGAATCAATTGTGCCGAGCGCAGCAGATCGGCCACCGTGGCCACCATGCCGCGCTTCAGCAGCACCGGCCGTCCCGACCGCGCCGCTGCTTGCAGCAGCGAATAGTTCTCCATGTTGCGTGTGCCGATCTGCAGAATGTCGGCGTATTCGGCGACCAGCGGCACGTCTTCTTCCGACATGACTTCGGTAACAATGGCCAAGCCGCTCTCTTCTCGCGCGCGGGCCAGCATCTTCAACCCTTCCAGACCAAGCCCTTGAAATGCGTAAGGAGAACTGCGTGGCTTGAAGGCGCCACCGCGCAGAATGCGCGCTCCGGCGCGGCGAACGTGGTTGGCGGTGGCCATCAACTGAAACTCGGTCTCAACCGAGCAGGGGCCGGCCATGGTGATGAAGTCGTCGCCGCCGATCTCCAGGTCTAACACAGGCACCACCGTCTGCTGGCGCTGCACGCTCTTCAGACAATCGGGGCTCTCGGCGAATCGTTCGCGCCAATCTTCACGCACCTTGTGCGCTCCGTTCCGGGGAAAGATAAGCCTACAGAAATCGCTGAAACCACGCCTCCATCCAAAGGTGGAGACGCGTCGTCGCCCCTGCTGCGATACCTGGCCCGATTCTTGCGGAGTAATGAGAAACTGGCTTTACAAAAGATTCGATCGGAGAGGGCTATTCCATTCGTGCAAGCGGAGGCGGACAGTAGCCGAACGCTGCATCCACAATAGCCGCAACGCCCATCGCCGTTTCGTCCTGGAAGGGCCGGGCAACAATCTGTACGCCGATGGGCAGTCCTTCAGGCGAGCGGCCTACGGGAACCACGGCAGCCGGAGCAGCCAGAACGTTGAACCACTGCGTGTGTCGCACGGCGTCCAAATACTCCACAGCCCGGCCCTCAATGACCCATTCGCGTTCCCCGTGGCAAAAAGCAGGAATACTGGCCACCGGACAAAGGAGCGCCGGATATTCGCTCATCTCTTCCAAGGTCTTCGAGCGCAGCAGATCCAACTCAGCCCACGCATTCAGCAACTCAGCGGCTGTCAGCGGCGGCACAGTCGCGGAGAAGCTGAGAAACTCGCTGAAGATAGAGCTCAGTTGATGCTCCCGGCCGCAGATGGACGGCGCATAAAACATGGCTCCGCACTGCACAAAGAATTTCCACCACAGCTGGCGCAGCAGTTCGAGAGTGGTCGGACGGAAGGCCTCCACGCGAAAGCCCGCACTGCGGAGCGCAATCGCGGCAGCCTGAACTGCGGCGCGCGTCTCCGGCGTGACGGGGATCAGGCCATCATCCTCGAAGAAGCCGATCGTGTTCATTCTCAGTTCATCAAGACTCGGCTCGCGTAGCGCAATCGGAGGACTAACGGGATCGTGCGGGTCTTGGCCGCTGAGCGTGTGAAACAATAATGCAACGTCGGCCATGGTGCGCGCCATCGGCCCAATAGCGCCGAGAATCGAAAACGGACCCACGCACGGCGGTAGATGCCCCCGGCCTGGAATCCGCCCCGGCGTGGGCTTAAGCGAGCAAATACCGGTGAAGTGCGCGGGTACGCGCACCGACCCACCGCTATCGCTGCCGAGGCCAGCCGCCGAAAGCCCAGCCGCAATGGCCGCCGACTCGCCGCCGCTCGATCCGCCCGGCGTACGATCCAGGCCCCACGGATTTTGCGTGCTTCCGTGCAGCAGATTCGCCGTCTCATAGGCCATCAGAAACTCCGGGCAGTTAGTCGTGCCCAAAATTAACGCTCCCGCCGCGCGAAGGCGCGCCACGACCACCGCGTCTTCGCGCGGCACATCGCCCTGGTGCAGCAAGCTCCCAATCTCGCAGAGATAGCCCGCCGTTGCAATCGAAGACTTCACCGTAACTGGCAGCCCATGCAAGGGCCCATGCGGCACCGGCTGTTCATCAAGCCGGCGTGCCTGCGCACGCACACGATCCGCGTCGTAATCGGCAAATACATTCAACTGCGGATTCAGGCGCTCAATCTGCTCGATGTGCGCCTCGGCCAGTTCAACGACGGAAATCTCGCCTGAGCGCAGAAGCTCCAGTTGTCGCACCGCGGGCGCCAGCACCACATCCTTCATGGCCGCGCTGCCTCTGCTGCCGCGCAGGCAGCGTCTGCCCCACCGCAGGTGGCCAAAGGTGACGACGGCAGCAGCCGGTAATCGAAACGATACGACCGCACTGGCTCACCCGAATCGAAGCGATCGTTCCAATTCAACTGGTACTCGAGCGCACCCTCATTATCCGGATAACTCTCGCTCTCCGGATAGGGATAAGTGCTCATCGCGTGAAAAGGCAGTTGCGCCACCGTAAACGGCGATGCATCCCACCAATCCATGTCCTTTACAAATCCGTTGGCATAGAAGAAATAATCGCGCTTCCAATGCGCGGGCAACGCGGGCAGCTTCGTCACGTCAAACTCCGCGGCAATCTCCTCGCCGCTGCCGAAGATGACATAGCGGTCATCGATACTCCTCACCAGTTCTGTCACATCGCCCATGCGCGTATAGTTGCCGCGCTGATGTTGGAACGGCCCGGTTAAACTCAAGCGATCGTAGTCATAGTCGAGATCCCCAGGACTCGCGCCTTCTATCTGCGTTGGATAGCCGCGGAAATGCAACGTGGCCTGCGTCAGCGGTAACTCCGCTGTTTTTGCTTGTGCGTCTGTACTTTGGTCAATGAGTACCTGATCCCAGTAGATTTCGAGATTAGTCACAAACCGGATGCGCCTTGCGCCCGCGGGCAGTTTACCGGTCAGGTCAACAACGATGGTGCGCTCCAACCCTGCCGGGAAGCCCACATCGTCCGCGATTCGCCGCCAGGAGCCATCCGGCAACTGCGCCTCAGCATAAGGCGAGATGGGCTTAATGCCCGCTTGCCACGCGGCATAGAGCGAGGTCGCGCTGAAGTAATTCACATAGCCGGTCATCAGCAGCCGCAGCGGGGCCTGCGTGTAAAGCGCACCCAAATCAAGTGTCAGGGCATGGGGATTGGCAAAGCCATCGTAAGGCAGCGGGGTGAAGCCGCTCGCGAATTGATGATCGCGCCTGCTCACTTGGTCAAGCACATCGCGGCCCTCCCCATTCCAAGCGCCCACGGGCAGTCGCGCGTCTGAAGTAGCCACCACGCGCCCCGAGGCAAAGGGCGGATCGTCGAGGAATCGTTCGTCGGGATTGACATCGACATCTTCCGGATGATCGACCGCCACCAGCCGCAACTGATCGATATAGTTGACCTCCTCCATCGGCTCCATGAAGCGCAAGCTCAACTTACCATTCACCGGCGCAAGCTCGGCGCCATCCACCTTGATCCATTCGCCGGGATTCGGCGTATTACGCCGCGTAGGCGTGAACCAGTGCCCCACCACCGCCGCGCCGATAACATCCGTCACTAACTTGTACTTATGCCCGTCCCATGCAAACAAAACGGGACAAGAGCTGCCGCGACGGTCGGCCTCTTTCATGGCGATCACCGGCTGATGTGGTAAGTCGATTTCATCCTGCAGCACGCCGGTGGGCCAAAGAATGCGCAGCAAGTCAATGCCCTTGGCATCGCCCAACCCAACAAGAATCTGTGGTGGGGCCTGCGTCTGGTAGCCTGAAGCGCCAGCTAACTCCCACTTCTGCCAGTGACCGCTTGCGAAGATTTCAACCTTTGCGCCCAGCGCCGTTTTGTTGTCCGCGAAGCCGGTCAGGTCGAGGCGAACTGAGTGATTCTTGTTGCCGCCCACGTTACGCAACAGCACCGGCGGCGCGCTCAACTGCGTCACAATCAAATCCGCCGCGCCATTATCATCAATGGCAATCAAACCGCGTGGCGCGAGCAACTTCACATCATCCAGGCCCAACGCATGACTAATGTCCTCAAAGCTCCCATCGCCACGATTGCGAAATACACGCACCTGCCGACCTGCACTTGTCTCGACAATCGCCGCCAGATCGATCCATCCATCGTTATCTATATCGACCGGCGTAAGCCCCCATCCTCGCAATGCACCGTGCAGCGGGATCTCCATTCTTTCAAATTGCCGGCCAATATTCTCCGGCCCCGCAACGTTGCGCCACAGCGTAAGGCCTGGCGCACCGGCGTGGGTGACGGCAATATCCATCCAGCCATCTTTGTTGTAATCGAGCACGGCGATACCTACTGTAGGTGGCAATTTCGCATCTTCCGGACCCGTTGAGTAGAGCGCCTGCGTAGGATATTTCCCTTCACGCGGATTCACATAGATCAGCGGCGCAGGCCCATCCCCGGTCACAGCCAAATCCACGGCTCGATCGTTGTTGAAGTCGGTGAGAATAGCCGCCGCAGTCTGGCCGCTTCCACCCAAGCCCGTCGGCCCGGTCCATTCAGTGAAGGTCTTGTTGCCGTTGTTGCGCCAAAGTACATTCGGCGTGTCGCCGGCTTTGATTGGCGCGCCAGTCAACAGCAGATCGAGATCGCCGTCGTGGTCATAGTCCACAAACGTAATGCCCGAGGGCCGATTGCGCAGTGCAAGCCCTGCCTCGGCGGTCACGTCTTTAAATTTTCCATGCCCCAGATTGCGGAAGAGCATTACCGTATCGTCCAACGCAACGGCCAAATCGTTCAGCCCATCGCCGTCATAGTCGCCGACTGCACAGGCTACGGCGCGACCCTGCGCCTTCAGCCCAGCCGCCGCCGCGTCCCACTCTTCAAAGCTGCCGTCGCCCTTGTTGTGCAGCACGTGAATGGCCTGCGCGCCCGCCTGCATCAATACCAGATCCATGATGCCGGAGCCAGTCACATCCATCATGCAGGCACCGCCTGTGGTGGTGGTGAAATTTGCGTCGTCACTTGTAATCAGCGGACTCGCCGCAAGCCGTACTGGAATCATCGCGCGCTCGCCCGCTTCATGCTCCTCAATCGGCGTAACCGTCGAGTAGTGGCCCTGCTCACCGTAAGCCAAGCCGATAGGCGTTCCAATCTTGGTGGCCGTGAGGTGCTGGAAGATTTTGAAGTGTTCCTTTGCATCGGCGGTATTGCCGGTGCGTTGCAATGCGCGCGCCAAGGCAAACTCCGCCGATGCATGCAGCGGATCGAGCTTCAACGTCTCCTTCAAAACCTCAATCGCTTTGTCGAACTGCTTCAAGTCCTGGTAACAGACGCCCTCAAAATAATAGGAGTCCGCATCTTTCGGGTCGATCTTCGCCGCCTGCTGAAAGCTGGCCAAGGCCGGTTCCAGCTCATTGCCTGAGTGCTCGGCGAGACCCAGGTTGTACCATGCCTGCGCGCTGCCTGGCTGCAAAACAAGGGCGGTCTGCAAAGCCTTCTTGGCCTCGTCCAGCTTTTGCAGTGCCATCAGCGCAATACCCTCGTTAATTGCTGCCTGCGCCAGCTTCGGGTCCTTCTTGAACGCTTCGGCAAAGGACGACGCGGCGCGCTCGGTGAATTGTTGGCCCATCTCGGCCACGCCGCGATTGTTGAGCCGCACAGCTTCAGCGTCAAAGCGTGCCTGCGCACCGGCTATTGTCGCGACTGCCGCAAAGAAAGCAAAGGCCAACGGCCCGCCAATCCTCATAGAATCTCTTTCCCAATGCGGCCGGAACAGCTTGATGAAGATGCCGCATGACCCTTCAGTGTATGCGAGCGGCCAGCCGAATCGTAATCAGCACTTTAAGCTACCCCAGGGCAATCGCGTCAAATGTATCTTGCAGATTATTATCTGCCGTTTAGTTACCCTCAAGTTAGGTCGACCTCTCGGAAGGGTCTGCCCGGTCCGTACCCCAGAGAGCACCCCCCTCCCCCCCTATTTATATTTTCAAAACCTTGCATATAATTACTCCCAGCGCTGTGAAACTGTGGCGGATTTCCTAGCGTTCATGCGGGTCCCATTGAGCTGCTCGGCCGGCGATTGCCGTCAACTCCTCTAGCATCAATGTCTCATGTTATGCAAAGGCGGGAGAAAGACCATGTCCAGGCAGGCTGCATACGCTTTGGTATCAACTCGCCGATTGCCTGCTACATCCGCTTCAGAGTCCACGCCATAAGAATGGGCTTTCAATTTATACTTTTGGTGTGCTTTCTTCCCTCAAGAACTTCGATTGGCGCGGCTTTCTCGTTCGTCTACAATTGTCGTCTCCGCCAGCGCGTATTGGACTCGCTGAAGCGAGAACGGATTCTGGTTACAGGCGGACGGCTCTATCGGTTCGCGCGAGCTTTGCCAAGCCGAACCGTGTGGGCGCTCGCAAGCCAGCATAACCCAAAGGTTTGTTTATGAGTGAAGCGGCAACGAAGCTGCGCATCGGAGTTGTCACCACTTCGCGCGCGGATTACAGCCACCTCTACTGGCCACTCCGCGAGCTGGCCGCGCACCCGGAAGTGGATTTAGGCGTCTTCACTCTGGGAGCGCACCTGTCGCCAGAGTTCGGCAACACGATCCAGGAAATCGAGCGCGACGGCTTTCCAATTAAAGCGCGCATCGAATGCCTGCTCAGCTCCGACACTGATACCGGCATGGCCAAAACGATCGGCCTCGCCATCCTTGGCTTGGCCGACGCGCTCACCGCATGGCGTCCCGACCTGTTGCTGCTGATCGCCGATCGCTATGAGATGCTAGCGCCCGCATCGGTTGCGGTTGCGCTGCGCATTCCCATCGCTCACATCGAAGGCGGTGAAATCAGCTTGGGAGCAATTGACGATCAGGTGCGCAACGCTATCACCAAATTGGCGCACATCCACTTTACCTCGACCACAATGGCGCGCAGCCGCGTCATCGCCATGGGTGAAGAACCGTGGCGTGTGCATCACGCTGGAGCGCCCTCGCTCGACCATCTGCGCCGGTCGAAGCTGCTTGACCTCGCCACGCTCGAAGCTGGTCTCGGTATTTCGCTTTCTCCGCCCACGCTGCTTTGCGCTTGGCACCCAGTTACGATTCTGCGCGACACGAATGCGGAAGCATACGCTCTCTTCGCAGCGCTGGCTCAGACTTCCGGCCAACTCATCTTCGTTTATCCCAACGCCGACGCCGGCAGCCACGCACTTATCGAACGTACACGCGCTCTGGCGGAGACGCGCCCGTATACGCACATCTTCGTCAATCTTGATGCTGTCACCTACTGGAGCCTTTTAGGCAATGTAGCGGCGCTCATTGGCAACTCGTCTTCCGGCATCATGGAAACGGCCTCCTTCGCTCTGCCTACGGTCAATGTTGGGATGCGCCAGCAGGGGCGCGAGCGAGCCCGCAACGTGATCGACTCTCCGGCCGAGACTGCCGCCATTCTCAGTGGAATCAACCGAGCTCTACGTCCGGAATTCCGCGAATCTCTACTCGGCATGACTAACCCATACGGAGATGGAACCGCCGCTACTACCATCGTCCGCGTTCTCACCAGCGTCCCGTTTGACGGCATACTCATCAAGCAGCCAATGCCACTGCCTATTAAACACGCAGATAACTATGAGCACTGAATCAAAGCTCGCACAGACCTTTGCTCCGCGTCTTTTTTTTGAAGCGGACCAGCCGAAGGCGGCCGTCGAACCGCAGGTGCCGCTCTCTTCGCCTGACATCACGCAGGCCGAGATCGATGCCGTCACTGCCGTGCTGCGTACGCCGCACCTGAGCCTGGGCCCCGAACTAGCGGCCTTTGAAAACGCGCTGGCTGATTACCACTCCGTGCCCCACGCTGTCTGCGTCAGCTCCGGCACAGCCGGCTTGCATCTCGCTCTCCTCACGCTGGGCATTGGTGAGGGTGACGAGGTGATCCTCCCGTCTTTTGCATTTGTTGCCGTAGCCAACACGGTCCTCCAGGTCCGCGCCAAGCCGGTCTTCGCGGAGATTGACCCAGTGACTTTAAACCTTGATCCGGCCTTCGTCGAGCGTGCGCTTTCGCCGCGTACACGCGCTCTGCTGGTGGTGCATACCTTCGGCGTTCCAGCGGAAATGGACGCACTTATGGAGCTAGCCCGCCGCCATAATCTGGTACTTATCGAAGATGCCTGCGAAGCCATCGGTGCCCAGTTCCAGGGCAGGCGCGCCGGTAGCTTCGGCGATTTGGCAGTGCAAGGCTTTTATCCCAACAAACAGCTCACCACGGGCGAAGGCGGCGCTGTGCTGGCGCACGATTCGGGCCACGCCGCGCGCCTGCGCAGTTTGCGCAACCAAGGCCGCAGCCAGGCTCGCTCGAACCTTGGCGATTGGCTTGACTACGCCGAGCCCGGTTATAACTACCGTCTCTCTGAACTGGCCTGCGCGCTGGGCCACGTGCAGTTGAGCCGCATTGAAGAAATGCTCGCCCTGCGCCAAGCAGCCGCCGAGCGTTATGACGCGCTGCTAAGGGGAATCGCCGACCTGGAACTTCCGCCGCTCATCTTACCCGACCGCATCATCAGTTGGTTCGTTTACGTTGTCCGTCTGCCCGAGCATGCGGACCGCGATCGCGTGCATGCAGCACTCGCAGGCCGCGGCATCGCGACCGGACGCTACTTTGCCCCCATCCATCTGCAACCGGCTTGGCGCAACCACTCGAGCGCAGCCGCAGCCGCGCTGCCAATTACCGAATCCATCTCCCGGCGCACACTCGCCCTGCCGTTTTTCAACCGCATCGATCCCGGCCAGCAGAAAGAAGTCGCCGCCGCCCTTCGAGAGGCAATCGGAGTCGAGGCCTGAGCACCGCAAGCATTGTATGCGAGCAAGGGAGCTATATCATGCCATAGAATCCATACAGAAGAGGCCAAGGCCGGCATCATTGCCGTAATCCGTTTTTCATCGGGAAAGGAAGGGCAATGAGCTTAAAGATAGCAATCGTCGGGTGTGGAAAAATTGCGGATGCGCATGTGGAGGAGATCAGAAAGATTCCCGCTGTGGAACTTTGCGCTGTCTGCGATTTGGAGCCAGTTATGGCCGAGCAGTTAGCCGTTCGCTTCAGCGTCTCGCGATGGTACTCGGATCTGGCGAAGATGCTCGATGTAGAAAAGCCCGATGTTTTGCACATCACGACGCCGCCGCAATCGCACCTCCCAATAACCATACAGGCTGTCGCTGCAGGCTGTCATATCTTTCTCGAGAAACCTGTTGCACCATGCTACTTAGACGCTGAAGCTATTATCGGTGCGGCGGTTGTAGCGGGGAAAAAGCTGACGGTCAATTATTGGCCTAGGTTCGAAGCGCCCGCCCTAGAGTTAGGCCGCCTTTATGAGGGAGGAGTGCTTGGCGCTCCAGTTCACGTGGAGAGTTATACCGGTTATGACCTCAAGGGCGAATTCGGAATGGCGTTCAGACGCGATCCCGAGCATTGGGTGCATCGTCTCCGCGGTAAGTTGTTTCATAACATGCTGGATCATGTCCTGAATAAGATCACGCCATTTCTGGAAGATGACAAACCTTTTATCCACGCCATAGCCTATCGTGCAGATAGCGGCCCAGTGGAAGCTAGCTCCGGCGATATTCTCGATGAATTACGCGTGGTAATACGTGGCGCGAAGACCAGTGCCTATGCAACCTTCTGCGCTCATGCCCGTCCAGTCGGGCAAACTTTGCGGGTGTATGGGACGAAGAACACTGCTGATGTCGATTACATGGCGCGCACAGTTGTCCTGGAGCGAAAGCAGGCATTCCCCTCCGCCCTGGGCCGCCTGTTCCCTCCGTTCCTAATGGCAAAGGATTACCTGCGACAAGGGCTAAAGAATGTGAATAGCTTCTCGCATGCGAGCTTCCATTATTTCGATGGCATGCGCCGCCTGCTTGAGGAGTTTTATCTCAGCATTGAAAAGGATCTGGCACCGCCGATTGCTTATAGTGAGATATTGCGTGTTTCAGCAATGATGGACAGAATCTTCGAGCAGGTTTATCCGGAGGCGCATGGATGAAAGTGCTGGTTACAGGCGCGGGCGGATTCCTCGGTGTACATGTTGTCGAACGCTTGCTTGCTCGTGGTCATAGAGATCTCCGATGTTTTCTTCGTGATCGTGGAAAGGTTGAACGACTTCTTGGCTTGTCGCAGTCGTATCCCGGTTCGCAGTTGGAGTTATGCTATGGAAATCTAAGGTCTAAGTCAGACTGCGCTCGCGCGGTGACGGATATTCCGCTGATCATTCATCTCGCCGCTGGATTGAAGGGTGCGCCGGCAGAGCTGTTTGCCGACTCTGTAGTTGCTTCCCGCAACTTACTTGAGGCTCTCGAAGAACGCAATGATCTGTCTATGAGGCAAACTCGAGTGGTTCTTGTCAGTTCTTTCGGAGTATACGGGGTTGTGGCCTTGGGACGTGGTGCGCGCATCGATGAAAGGACGCCGCTGGAGGACCATCCTGAACTGCGAGACACTTACTCGTATTCCAAGTTGATGCAAGAGAAATTGTTCTGGGATTATCAGCGGAAGGTTGGTTTTGAACTCGTAGTCCTGCGCCCAGGTGTGATCTATGGACCAGGAGGAGGTGCCTTCTCCAACCGGGTCGGCTTACAGATCGGGCCGGTATTTTTCCACTTGGGTGGAAGCAATCTGCTTCCGCTGAGTTATGTCGTTAACTGTGCGGAGGCGATCGCGATCGCGGCTGAACATCCTAACTCCGTCGGTCAAGTGTACAACGTCCATGACGACGACCTGCCGACCGCCTCGCGATACCTGCGTGAGTACAAGAGGCATGTGAGACGCATACGGACGATTCGTCTGCCCCATTTTGTCACCAGAATGCTGGCTCAGTTGTTGGAGGCATATCATCGCCGTTCCCGCGGCCAGTTACCGGCAATTATTACGCTATACAAAGCCGCAGCAGCCTGGGGCGGCAACAAGTTTGACAATGCAAAGCTACATGCGCTGGGATGGCGACAATTAGTCGCGACATCAGATGCTATGGCCGAAACCTTCGACTATTTGCGCAGGAAAGATGGCAAGCAATGTTAGCCGCGAAGAGCTTTAGATTTGGGCATTGATGTTGTCGTCGCGAGCTCGGTGCCGACGAAAAGGGATACTACAGCGAAACCTGCTCTTTACCCCGAAGTTCTCCGCTCTCCAGAAAGAGCAGAAATCCTGGCTATGTAACTAACGATCCGCACGATTTGGGGCTGGAATTGAACGGATTTTGAGAGTGCGATACGAACGGAAGCGCCCATATTCTTCCCATGCCTTGCGCAATAAATTGCATAATTCTATTTGAAGCAGCAAGAAATCCAGATTTATCGTCAATTTGTTTGGCATTGAGATTGCAGCTACACTGTACGGACCCATCGTGCCGAAGTAACTTGCGCTGCCTTAGCCTCGTTGTCAACATGGCACCGTCATCGAGAGGGCCCTGCGTTACTTTTGATGGATCGATGACGACGGAATCTCTCAAAGCGCACAATTGATAATGTCGTTTTGTTGGGAGGAGAGCTCATGACTCGCAACTTAGGTTTAGCAAGCGACCGGAGGGAGAGGCCACGCTTTGAGGTTAGCGCACCTCTAATGGTGATCCGCGGATTGAGCGAGATTCCCGGCATTACGCGAGACTTGAGCAACAGAGGAATCTACTTTTATTTGGACTTGGCCGACAACGCGCTACTCGGCAAGGATTTCGAGTTTCTCGTCGAATTGCCTCCGGAGATGACTTTTTTAGCCCGTTGTTCCATTCGCTGCCGAGGTCGCGTGGTTCGCACCGACAATAGTTCGAGGCTATTGACAGGCATAGCCGCGGAGATTCTAGATTATTCGATTCAGAGAGAGGCTGAAACTAGCGCCTAAAGCTTGCGCATGCCGAGGACGCGATGGTCGGCAAGCCAGCTCTTCATCACGTATACTAGCCGGTTATTGTTTTCAGGATCGGTAGGTAGCAAGAAGAAGCCCGGATCGACGAGATAGCGAATGGAGTTATAGACGATTCCCTCCATAACTTCGCCATCTATAAATTGCAGTCGTACCCAGATACCATGGACAATGGGCGCGCGGGTATGGAAGTTGAGACTTTGGTGATCCGAGTCTCCCTCAAAACTGTCTACATAGAAAACGGCCTTGATATCTTTGGCCAATACCTCCTCGACGATATTCGAATCGAGATGACGGACTCGGAAGCTCTCGGGCGAGCTGCGAGAGGCGTGGCTCAACAGCTCTTCCACGGTATTCCAGGCCGGGGAGTCGAGATATCCCTTGATCGTCCCGGTTCCGGATTGGATCACGACCTTTTCCGACCGGGCCGGGTCAGGACCTTCAGCAGCTGGGGTCATGCCTTTTGCCTCAGGTCTGACGTGAACTGCTTTTGTGGAGGGACAAGATTATATTGTTTAATCTTGTATAACAATGCTTTGTAACTGATCTGCAGGTCACATGCCGCTGCTTTGCGGTTCCATCCAGTGGACTCCAGCGTTTTTGCGATGGCGGCAGATTCGGCGCCGCCCTTTAAGTACCGAACTAGATTCTTCAGACTTCCATTGCCGCCGTTGTCTTTGCCGCCCGGCTCGGCCGACTCCGTGCTTTGCCTCGGAGCTAACTCTTCTATAATCGCCTGCTCGTCGGCCAGAATGAGGTAGCGCTTGATCGTATTCTCCAATTCACGAAGATTGCCTGGCCACGAATGGCTGGTGAGAGCCTGCATGAGCGCGGGCGAAATCGGCAAAGGATCGCGTTCGTATTTGGCGGACACCTTGCGCATAAAGTGACGAGCCAGAATCGGAATCTCCTCGAGGCGCTCGCGCAGCGGGGGCATCTTCAGCGTAAAGCCATTCAGGCGGTAGTAAAGGTCTTCTCGAAAGGACTTTTGCGTAATCGCCGCCTTGATGTCGATGTTGGTTGCGGCAATCACGCGCACATCGACTTTGACGCTGGACCGGCTGCCCAGGCGCGAGAAACTTCCATCCTGAAGAACCTGTAACAGTTTGGCCTGTAACACGGCCGGCATCTCTCCTATCTCATCCAGGAAAATTGTGCCGCCGTTGCAAATCTCAAATTTGCCAGGCTTGGACTTGACCGCTCCGGTAAATGCACCTTGCTCATAGCCGAACAGTTCACTCTCCAGCAGATCCGCAGGCATCGCCGCACAATTCACCTTCATGAAGCACGCATGGCTGCGGGCCGACATCTTGTGGATGAACAGGGTCGCGACTTCCTTACCAGTGCCGCTCTCTCCAAGGATAAGAACCGGGATGTCTGCGCGTGCTACAAGTCTGCACTGGGATTCGATCTCCCACATACGCTTGCAGCCTCTGACAAAAGATGTATTCTCATCCAGAGGAATTTCCTTGATCTCATCGCCATCGTCGACCGGTTGCTTGTCGGTCTCCTTGAAGCACTCGCGCACAGCCAGATCGATATCGGCCTTTCTGAATGGCTTAAGGATCACGTCTGTGGCGCCCAGGCGAATCGCCGCTACGACTTCCTTTAACTCGGCGGAACAGGCAAGCAGGATGACAGGAAGCGATGGATTGGAAGCGCGAAGTTTCGTCAGCAGGCCGAGTGCGTTCATACCAGCGCCATCGTCGGCTATATGCCAGTCCATCAACAGCAGATCGGGCGCGGGAGATTCTTCCAGGCTTCGGATCAGTTCAGGGGCCTCGGTAAACAGGCTCACGCTGAATCGGTCCGCGAGAATGCGCTGCAGATACTTCAGAATCGCGGGATCCGGATCAATCGCCGCAATTTGAAGATTGCGCTTGCTCTTGGTCTTCATTGGTGCTCCTGGTGGAATCCTGACCATTCTCGGTTCCTTCCCGCCTGCCAAACCGTGCCATGGGAGACGCCGTCCCTTGCCTGACGGTCTGGACGCAAATATTCAAACGCCCCTCGCTGCAATTTGGAGGAGATCGCTGAACAAGCTCCGCTGATCCAGGGATCAAGTGACAAAACGAGGAAGAAGAACCGCTCCCGCGTGTATTCAAAGCCTATGTTGCTTTTTCACAATAATATCATTGAAGTGGTAATTCATTCTCCATTATGTGCAAATATTTTCACATGGCTAATTGGGAACCGACTGTCAAAGTTGCGAAATAGCGCCGCAGAGTACCATCACGCTGCGTTCACGGGTACGCTTGCGCAATTCAGCAAGTTACCAAATGAAATTTGAGTTTGGCTGGCTAGATGCAACACATAGAAAAAAAGAGTTTACCTCGGACTACGGATAAACAATGCCATTGACGCGTGCGACGATTGCTGTCGATTTCCATGACTTACCTCCGATTGAGGTGATCTTCGGGCATTCGTCCATGATGGCCGCTGCCCGGGAGAAGCTGGAGCGGGTAGCAGAGACCACTGTACCGGTGCTGCTGCAGGGCGAGAGCGGAACGGGCAAAGAGATCTTTGCCAAGTTGCTACATGCGTACTCAAAACGCTGCAAAGGAGCCTGGGTCAAGGTGGCCTGCCCCGCGATTCCGCACACGTTGATTGAGTCGGAACTCTTCGGTTATGAAAAGGGAGCTTTCACCGGAGCTTATGCAACTAAACGCGGCCGCGTGGAGCTAGCTCACATGGGAACTCTGTTCCTGGATGAGATTGGGGACCTCGATATCTCGGTGCAGGCTAAGCTGTTGCAGATGCTTCAGGACGGCAGCTTCATGCGTGTTGGAGGGCAAGAAGCGAGAAAGGTCAATACCCGGCTGGTCAGCGCGGCCAGCGAGGACCTACGGCAACAGACCGAGGATGGCAGTTTTCGCCGGGACTTCTTTTTTCGCATCAACGCCGTGACCATTGAGTTGCCGTCGTTGCGTCAGAGGGCCGTGGACCTGCCGATGCTGATTGACTACTTTATCGAGCTGCACGCGAAGGCATTTCACCGCAATCCGAAGCCGCTTTCGCGTGAGGTGATGCGCTGGATGCAGCGCTATGACTGGCCAGGAAACATACGACAACTGGAGAACCTGATTCGCAGTTATATCCTGATTGGCAGCGAAGATGCTTTGGCGGCAGAGCTGATTCCGTCTCTCCCGGCCCGCCCGGCCAAGTTAAATACAGAGATCGATCTGGCCAACCCTATCTCACTGAAAGAGATCACTAAAGCCGCCACGCAGGATCTGGAGCGGCAGATCATTCTAAAGGTCCTTGAGGCGAATGGCTGGAGCCGTCGCAAGACGGCTAAATGGCTGAACATCAGCTACAGATCGTTGCTCTATAAGCTGCAAGACTCGCAAGTCTGCGGATTTCCGGATACGCCGTCGAAGGCAAGGAATTCAGCTTCAATGTTTATTCCCTCACAAGCCGCGGTGACACCCAAGGAGATCGGGCGAATGGAATCCGGAAGACCGTCAAACTGACGGAAAATTGTCATATCTAGTTTGTTCTGTCCAGTCTGTCATATCCAGCCGCGGAGGTCATAGTCGGCGATCTTGGCGGATTCGACTACCATGATTTCGAAGGCAGAGAATCGTCCGTTCCAATGCCCGACGGAGTGAAGCACATCCGGGACAGCCATGGGCGTGACCTCAATGCCGAGCTTGCGGAAGACGCGAAGCGCTCGGTACATATAAAAGTCGCTGGTAAGCAGGACTTTCTTGCCGGCCATGTTTTGGATTAGTCCAGTCATCTCGATTGCATTTTCGTGGGTGATGGTGGATCTCCATTCGGCGACAATGGTTTCGTGGGGAATGCCTTCGCCGATCAAAAAGTTGAAGGTGCCGGAACCGCCACGCCGCTGATCACAATCTTCTTGAAGCCGCCGGTTTGCCAAGCGAAAAGCGTTTGGCGCGCCAGTAAGGTGAATAAGGGATGCCACCTCTATCGTCGTTCGCAACACTGAGAAGGATGAGGACCTCGCCTTTGGCCCGCTCGATAGAGTCGGAGTAGACTCGCGCCCATCAAGAGACGATAGGGGAGAAGAGCACCACCGCTGTATAAGCCCGATGGTGGCGAGCAAGCAGTTGAGTCATGGGCCGGCTTTGCGCGAAGCGCTCATGCACGCACCACTGGGCACGCGGGTACGAGCGATTTGAAGATCTCCAGAAGTTCTGTCGCCACCTCATCCCAGCTTCGGCTCCACTGCGCGGAGATGGCCTTGGCGTCCCAGCTTGTGTTGAGGACCGATGCAAGGGCCTGAGCCAAAGCTCCGGCGTCGTGAGGGGGTACAAGGCATCCGCATTGCTCGCTTAGAATTTCCGGGATGCCGCCGACATTCGTAGCCACAACAGGCCGGCCACTGGCGAGCGCCTCTAACACCACATTGGGAGAGCCTTCCATGTAACTCGGCAGGGTAACCAGATCGGCTGCTGCCATCCACACAGCGACATCATCGAAATTGCATTCGGGTACCGTGTGGATATAACTGTTTGCGTTGTTCGTCCGAATGGCGCTCTCGATCACTGGCCTGTCCGGCCCCTCGCCTACCAGATACACGTGCAGCTTTGCACGCTCAGCTCGCAACGAAGCCGCTGCCACGATCAGTTCAAGAATACCTTTTTTCAAATCCATGCGTCCGATGTAAGTCACGGCTTCAGCTGAAGGATCGATGCCGAGTTTTCGTCTTGCTTCCAGACGATCCCTGACATGAAAGATGGAAA
The DNA here is from genome assembly GCA_049518535.1 of Occallatibacter sp. GTDB lineage: Bacteria > Acidobacteriota > Terriglobia > Terriglobales > Acidobacteriaceae > Telmatobacter. The sequence continues at coordinate 53,788 of JBEKRS010000017.1, forward strand.
GATCGCAACCACTGACGATGGCGCGAATCCTTTCCGGCTGAGCGCCCATGGCCACCATCCTTTTGCTCAGATCGTAACTGACCGCCGTCAGATAATCCGCTTCGCGCAGAAGGGCGCGCGTGTGCATCGCTGAAAACCTGTCGCCGATGTTATGGACATCGGATCCAACACCCATAACAACGACAGGGATCGAAAGCGCTTTACCTATTTTGAGAGCGGCATATCCGTCAGGATAAAGAAAGTAACTAAAGATAAGATCGGGCGCGAAGCTGCGGATGTGAGGCAACAGAACGCGCGCGGCCATCCAGCCGTTGAATGGGCGGGAAACCATGGGAAGCGCAGGATAGTCGTAATATCCAACCTTCACGTCCGGCACGGTGTAAGAAGAATCGAGTGCATCGTAACTGCGGCTCTGCGGTTTGAGCCAGGATGGATACGTGGCGTGCGGATAGAAAACTTGCACATCCGATTTGCAGGAAAGGACACGTAGCGTCTGATATGCAGACCGGCCATGGGTAGGTTGCCCGGAACTGGGAAAATGCGCCGTGACCACAGCAATCCTAAGCATGGCTATTCCCCCGTTTGTGTGGACTAAGTAATTAAAGCTGCTGCGTCGTGCTCGCGTTGCCTTCCAGCGATCGAGTGCAATAGTCCAGCATAGCGTTGAGCGAGAACCTTGCGTTCGTACTGCGCAATCTTTCCGCGATCGGGATGATAAGTGGCGAGTAATGAACGACCGCGGGCCGCAGCTTCGATGAAGAGCTTGGAGATGCTTTCGATATCTCGGCTGTCTACCCACCATCCGGCCCGCAGCTCTTCCATCAGGCGCCGCACCTCACCCCCAGGGTGGACGGTGGCGAGGATGGGCTTGCCTGCACCGATGTAATCGTAGAACTTGGCCGCGACATTCAGCGGGTCGTGCGTGATGAGCAACGCATAGTCAGCTTTATTCATCTCGGCTAGAGCTTCGTTCTGCCGCAGGTAGCCTTTTAGCTCCACCATATCGCCCAGTTGTAAAAGAGCTTCGCGAAAGCGCGGCTCCTCGATATGGCCAATGAAACGAAGAATAAATCTCGACTTCACTTCGCTCGGCAATGATCGCAGAGCTTGAACCAGCGAAGTCGGCTCCGTCGAACCATAAATACTGCCGATGTAGGCGACCACGATCTTGTCGCCTCCGTTGCCAGGCTGCGGCTTTTCCGGGGGCTCGCTGCCATACAACCTTGCAGAATCGAATCCGTTGGGGATGAGGTGGAATTTATCACTGGGTTCCTGAGGGTACCGGCCTCGAATCTCGAGCCGCGCAGCCTCGGTGACTGCAACAACAGCGGTCGCATCTTTCACTGCAATCGCTTCGGCGTTGCGGGCCACAGTGAGCGCGCGCACACTATGGCTAAAACTCACGAGGTCGATGGTGGTCGAGAGCCATTCATCGCGGAAGTCTATCACGATGGGCAGGCGAGGGAACTCCTTGCGAAGCTTTTCGACCAGCATTACGACTGAGAAGGGCGGCACCGTGATGAGAACTAAGTCGATGTTTTGCTTCTTGATAATACTGCGGGCGGCGCGATTAACTATCGCAAGCCACATAACCTGTGGGTCAGGTAGCAGAACGTCATCGAGCGTTCTCCTCAGAAAGCTGCGCTTCTTGCTAACAGCGGGCGTTTTGCCAGTTAACGTTCCGGCTCCTGTGATGAGTTTCTTGATTCCCTTCTTGACGCGGAAGGGAAGGTCGAGTGTGACGGTGCGGCAAATGTTAACTTCGGCGGGAATCCTCTTGAGCAGTATGGTGTCCGTACCCACCGCGGATGCGTTTCGGGTGGTAAGTACATCCAGCCGGATACCTTCAGTGGGCAAATAGCGTGCCAGGCTTGCGGCGCGCAGTACTCCTACACCTCCGGCGGGCGGAAACGAATACGTAACGAGCAGGACGTTGAGGAGTCTCATCGGATAACTTCCCCTTGTAATGCAGCCGAATCGGAAACTGATTGCCGGTTATATATCAAAGCGTCGGCAGCTTGGCACATCTGCCAAGCCGTTGCCCAGTGAACTGCGATGCCTCTTCGGCCCGCTTCTTCAGCAATCCAATGGAACAGGTTGTCTAGGCCTCCATTGAGCAATGGTTCGAGATTTCTTTCCGACGCACCATGCGTATAGAGTTTCAAAAAGAGATCTTCGCCGATAATAGGCGCCAAATCAAACCACTGTCGTACCCGCGAAGGCGTTGGCATATCGTAGCCAGCAAGTTCTCCTGTCTCCAGGCGCGGTATCAGGCGGCCGCCGAAGCGCAAGCCGACCGGCCCAGTAATCATAAGTAAGTCACCCAGCTTCCCTCCGCCGATGGTAGCTTCAATTCCGCGATTGAATGACTTTGGGCGACCGTCTGAGTTATTCGTGCACCAATAGATTTGGTTTACTACACGCCCTTGGGTCGGCGATGGAAGGGAAGGCATGGTGAAATCGGCGTAGCAGCCCAGATCGCGCAGCAAGGCTATCTCACCGTTGAGGCCGCACCACTTGCCATCCGGGCGGGAGTTATCTAGCGCCCAGTTGCCATGTATGAAGCCGAAGACGGTGCGGCCGTCCTGCTGGCGAAGTAGGCCGTGGTCATTTCTCAGACGGCGGCAGTAGTCACTAACTTTCCGAATAAAGGAGTCGTGCTGTTCTTTGTCGTGATGCAGATGCACTTCCACGTCGGCAATGCCGAGGCCGACCATCTCTGTGATGGCATCGAGCAGTTCGCGCCGGTACTCTTCCTGTGGGTAGAAAAAGCTATACTGCGGACGCCGTCCGAGGGCGTCCGCCGGAACATCGTCAGCAATGCGCGGCCACTTATCACGCCACCGCGCGACGCGGCTAAGTGCGGTTTCAACGGATGCTCCCATGCCCAGCGGTTCGTAGTGATCGGTGATGGTAACCCATGCACGCTTCGGCTTCGCAGTCCGCGCGCTTTTCCGCAGGCGATCCTTAATGTATGGCATTAGCCAGATTTCCGCGTGTCGAGGGAGCTTCATGAAATGGATCTTTCCTTTGCGCGTTTTGGCCGCCCCGGCGAATGCGCACCAATCACCGTAACCCGTGTAAAGTATCGAGTACGCTTCCTTTCTCTGTCAAAGACTGTTTTGTTCGGTCACTCTCACGAGGTAACTTCAGTCAATCGGACCTTATCTGTTCTTTCTTGACATATGAACCGCACCCTGATTAAGCTTTCGACAGTATCGGCCAATCTTCAGAGGAAGTTCATGTCATCTGCGGCCAGCTCGTCGAGACGGCAGCCAGCTTGCGCAGAGGCTGATGGAACGTCGCGCCTCCGCCGATTTCTTACCCATGCCACTGTCTGCGGATGGCTGGGCCTCGCCATCCTTCTGTTCCTTCTTCAGACTCTTCCTTATCTGTCCTATCGCTGGGTTACGGACGAAAGCTGGTACGCCGGGCCCGCTTATTCGATTGCCCATGGTGACGGAGTCGCGGATCCTGCTATCGGCCCCAATGATCTCGAAAATCATTTCGATGCACGACCGCCTGGAACCGCGATTGTTATAGCCGTATTTTTTTGGCTATTTGGTGCGACTCAGATAGCCGCCCGCTCGGGTTCGATTCTGGCTGGATTGGCAATTGTCTTTCTTGTCTATTGTCTTGCGCGAGATGTTATAGGAGACAAGGGAGCGTTGGTCGCTGCATTCTTGATAGCAACGGACAACTTGATAGTGCTTGCCTCTCGCTCGGCGAGGCCTGAGGCTCTTACAACCGCGACGATCTTGGCCTCGCTGCTGGCGATGAAGCAATATTTCCGGAATAGTCGTATGGTATGGGCCTTTGTGAGCGGCTTCGTCATAGCTATGGGAACCATGTTTCATATCACGCTGTTGGGGTACATTGTTTCTTTCGGCATCCTGGTCATTGTTTTTGATCACAGGCGCGGCGGATTTCAGCTGCGGGGGGCAGTCGGCTACGGAATTGGATACGTTCTCGGGCTGTTGCCATTTATAGTTTGGATCATGGCCGCTCCCATGGGAGCGGCGGGTTTGCGTAAAGAGTTCCTGAATCGCGCCGGGGGTGAATCATTGTGGTCGAGGTTCCTGCAAGAGGGCCATCGTTACTCCGATTTGTTAGGTTTCAACATGCTGCATGGGCACGCGTTGGAATCGATCCCGGTGAGGTTTCCCATACCTCTTCTCTTTCTGGTAGCCAGTTGTCTCCTTTGGAAGTTGCGCCGGCAGTGGTTCTATTTAGAACTGCTTCTGCTGATTCCTACCGTGTTTTGGCTCATCTATACGGTGAACAAGTCTTCCCGCTATCTCTCGATTGTTGCGCCGATCTTTGCTTTGGTTATGGGCGCGGCGGTTGCAGCGACTCGCACAAATAGAAAGCTGCATCGCATTGTCTTTGTAGTCTCCTGCCTGATAGTCGCCGTGCAGATGTCGGCGAACTTTCTCTTGCTTCATGCCGCCCGCAGCGCGGATTACAACAAGGTCGCTGCGGAATTGCGCAGTGTGATTCCCCTAGGCCAGACCTCCTATGGAACCATCACCTTCTGGCTGGCGCTTCATGATGGTCCATTTATCTCCTACGAACGCACTGATCCTTGGATGGCCGCCACTCGCTTCCACGCCAAATATTTCATCGTGGGTGACCGCGTGATGACCAACGGGCAGCTCGGCGACGAGGCATTCTATGAAAGCCTCCGTCGAAGGACGAACGAGGTGATTTCCCAAAGCGAACTGGTCGGATACTTCCGCGATCCCTATTACGGCGACTTGAAGGTTTACAAGCTCAATGCACCCTGAGCATCTGCCACCGACTTCGCTTATTCCTTGGCGTAACAGGAAGCTGGACAGCATGACCTTTGGAACACTAGAGTGAGTACGAGAGAGTTGCCAAAAAACTTATGCGCCATAGCGCCAACCTGGACATCCTTCGCACTTTCGCTGTATTGTGCGTTCTTGTCCAACATTTGGTATCCACACTAATCTCTCACGCAAACTTTTGTAACGTCGTGGTTATCGAGTTTACGAGTCAAATCGGCCGCGCTGGCGTGATCGCATTTTTCGTCCACACCAGTCTTGTTCTTATGTACTCTCTTGAGCGCATGGCTCATTCTACGGATCGAATCAGTCTACGCTTTTATCTCCGTCGCTTTTTTAGAATTTATCCGCTGTCCATTTTTTGCATTGTATTAGCCATTATTTTTAAAATTCCAAACAATACTTGGGAAGCTGCGGATATCATTACCCCACGTATTGCTTTCTCGAATTTATTGCTGGTTCAGAACTTAATTACAAAAATCAGTGTCATCGGCCCGCTCTGGAGCCTCCCCTACGAAGTCCAGATGTACCTTGTATTACCCGCGCTTTATTATCTCGCACTGAGAAAACGAGGTGTTGTCTATCTTTGTATTCTACTAGTCTTTTTCTGTGGCTTGGGATTCCTGATCGCGAACAAATCAGGGGGCCACCTCAACATGGCCGCCTATATCCCGTGCTTTCTCAGCGGAATCCTCTGTTACTCGCTTCGAGATCGAATCCGCGCGCTTATACCTCCCGCACTTTGGCCACCTTTCCTTCTTTTGCTTATCTCCGGCTACTGCTCAACAAATCTCCATGGCAAGCCGAAGTTTTGGATCGGCTGGATCTTTTGCTTGTTTCTCGGACTCGCGATCAACGTCTTTCAGGACTCCTCCCTTAGATCAATCAACATTGTGGCCGAGAGGATTGCACTGTACTCTTATGGCATGTATCTAATGCATGTTCCCATCCTCTTTCTCGTTTTCATGGTGGTTGGGATTAGGAATTTGGTTTTCAGTTCTTTTCTTTTTGTTGGTCTCACGATAATCGCGTCCTTTGTGACGTACCACCTCATCGAGTCTCCTTTCATCAAAATCGGAAGAAAGCTCAGCTCCAATTCACAGCACATTCCAATTTCCATTCCCATGAAAGAGACGCAAGAGGGCGCCTGAATCGGTAAATTCAACTAATAACTTCTATCTTTGGGGGAAGTACAGAGGAGGGACTTCATTCAGACGATGACTACTCGCACCGATCCCGAGAAAAAACCAGAAGACGGTGCAGTGAGAAACAGCGCTGCCTTTAGTAGAAACAATCTGGATTGTCTTCGTTTGATTCTTGCGACGAGCGTTGCGCTGTTTCACATCTACGCTCTGACAAACATTTCTGCGTTTCCCCTTCTTGCCAGGTTCCTCTCAGCGGGAATTGCAGTCAGGGCGTTTTTTGTAATCAGCGGAATGCTTATCTACCGAAGTTACATCCGATCGTCGTCCTTGTCTTCATATCTCGAAAAGCGGGTTAGGCGCATTTACCCTGCCTATTTTACCGTTGTGGTGTTTGCGGCCATCGCGCTGTGTCCATTGAGTACCCTCCCCGTGTCGCAGTACTTTGGACTTGGCTTCTGGAAGTATTTGGGCGCGAATCTCGTCTTTCTCAACTTTCTTGTTCCTTCTTTGCCTGGCGTGTTCATATCGAACAATATCCCGGCCGTAAATGGCGCGCTTTGGACGCTCAAGATTGAGGTTGCCTTCTATTTGTTTGTTCCCGTGATGCACTACCTTTGCAGCCGTTTCGGAACTAAGAAAGCTATGGTTGCAATTTTCTGTTTTTCCTGTATATGGAAGTACGGCTTTACATTTCTAGCCTCTATAGACAACTCCCGAAGTACATATTCGATAGATGGCTCTCGTAGCATCTATTACAAATTGGAGGTTCAGTTCCCCGCACAACTTGTATATTTCGGGGCAGGTATATTGCTTTTGCTTTATTTCGATACATTAACGCGTCATTATCGAAGCATTTTTTGCATAACGGCCTGTTTGCTTTTTCTCGATCACTGGTTTATGGGGGATGTTCTCGACGTTGTATGGATATCGGGCATAGTCTTCATTTTTGGCTTTTGGCGCTACTTTGGGAACTTCTCAAAATACGGTGATTTCTCGTATGGCGTATATATCGTTCATTTCCCGATTCTGCAGACGCTGGTCGTATTTGGGATTGCACGTCTCGATCCGGCTATTGTCTTGTTGGTCAGTCTTTCATTGATCAGTTTGACTGCGTTTCTAATGTGGAATCTAGTTGAGAGAAGATTCCTAGCTAACAGTTCCCATTATCGTCAAATGTCGCTAACTATGCAATAGGGATGACTTTTCTGTTGCTGTGTGGTGATGCTTAATCCGTTGCATACCACCTAGAAATGCGGGTGTTTTCTGACGAATTCCTCGTCTCTTCCGCCTATGTCAATGGATGCGCAAGGGTTATTTAGGTTATCCTTCATTTGAAAGCCGCAATTGCTCCGCCAATCACGATGGGATTTCTTCTAAGCATTCTTTATTTCGCGGTGAACTACCTCACGCCCTCGATCATATTCGGACCGCTGGCGGTTGCTCGGATTGAACTGATACTTGCGATATTGATTTTCTTTGTGTCGCTTCCCAAGCTGACCAAATCTATTATTCTAAAAACTTCTCAGTCCCTTGCTTTGATTGGACTGGCGCTTGCGGCCTCCCTGTCGGTGCTTATCGAGGCGCGATGGATTGGGGGAGCTGTCCAGGCGCTTCTAGGGTTCATTCCGAATGTCTTCGCATACTTCCTTGTGTGTCTTCATTGCGACTCGAAAAGAAAACTGCAGTTTCTTATATTTATGCTCTTGTTTGTCTGCCTGTTTGTGATTGGGCATGGATACCTTGATCTCCGCCATGGAGTTCCGGAAAATGGAGCTTTTCAACCTAGTATTGCGGAAGACTCCGGATTAGATTTTTGGGACCTGGAGCACCCTTATTTGGTTCCGATGAAGAACAACTCGGGCGAGTGGATTTATCGACTGAGAGGATTGGGGTTGATCCACGACCCGAATGACTTCGCTCAGCTGATCGTCTGTATAATTCCGCTGGTTTTCATTTTCTGGCGACGCAAAAAAATGTTTCAAAACACCGTATTCGTGACATTGCCAGTGTGCGCGTTGCTGTTCGGAGCTTTCCTAACCCACTCACGTGGCGCTTTGCTGGCCTTGATTGCGGTAACGGTTCTGGCGGCACGGCGCCGCATTGGAACGCCGTCAGCACTGTTGATTGCAGGCGGAGTGTTTGTTGCGGCGATGGCGCTGCATTTCACAGGCGGGCGGGAGATTTCCGCCGATGCAGGCGCTGATCGCACAACCCTTTGGAGCGAAGGACTGCAATTGCTGAAGTCTCATCCGCTGTTTGGAGTGGGTCTCGGCAGGATGGCGGAGTATACCGATTCCCAACATACTGCGCATAACTCGGTAGTGGTCTGCGCTGCAGAGCTTGGTTTGGTTGGATTATACTTTTGGGCTATGTTTCTATTTCCCACGGTGAGGGACGCCCTGACGATTGCTTCAACGGCAAAAGTCGGTGAAGCGGAGACAACTTTATCCGACGGGATACCATTTCCCGTTGCCACAAGGAAAATTGAGATCGTAGACAAGGTGGAAGTCAACCGTACCGGTCGCTTGTTGGTTTTATCGCTAACTGGCTTTTTGGTGGCGGGGTGGTTTCTCTCGCGGGCCTTTGTATTGACTTTTTTTTTGTTAGGCGGTGTAACTGAGGTAGTTTTTGAAATGGCTTTGCGGCAAGGGATGATTGTCCCTCGCCTGCCTCTCACTCGTGTGCTGCAATTTGCAGGTGGATTGGCAGTCTTGTTGGTGTTGCTAATGTACGTCATGCTTCGAGTTACGAATCTGATGCACTAATCCAAGTGGTTGGTGGCTTACCGCAATCAATGTTAGAAGTAGTGGACAGGCCGGTTCTTTACTGTCGGAGGTTCAGCGAAGCTGTATGAAAATAGCCCACGTTGTCGACTGCATGGAGGTTGGCGGGGCCGAAACACTTGTCTCGCAAATGTGCCTTCGACAAAGGGAACAGGGCCATGATCCCCGTGTCTACGCGGTCGCGACTCTTGGCCCCCTCGGCGAACAAATGCAAAAAGATGGATTCGTTGTGCAACCGCACGTGGGCCGGAACCTGCCGGATAGCGCGCGGAATTTTTTTCACATCTTCAAAGAATCGCATCCTGACGTAGTGCATCTTCATAACCCAACGCCGACAGTTTATGCAGCCATGGCTGCGAGGATGGCCGGTGTGCCAAGCATTGTGTCGACCCGGCATAGCATGGTTGCAAGGCCACGTAGAGCGGTTGTGGAGTTGAAGTATGCCTTCGCGGCAACCTGTTGCGACTGGATCGTAGGTATTTGCGATGCAACGATAACCAATTTGAAGAGCATTCATAGCGTCCCTGCGCGTAAGATTGTGCGCGTATACAATGGCGTCACTCCGCTCAGCCGAGTAGCGCGTGAGCAGTGGCCGTCGAAAACCGGATTCACGCTGGTCTACGTCGGCCGGCTTGAGCCCGTAAAGAACCATGCATTACTGCTCAATGCCTTTTGTGCCGCGCATTCTTCCATGCCGGGTTTGCGTCTTTGGATGGTGGGCGATGGCAGCCAACGCGGTATCCTAGAGCACTTAGCCGCGGACCTAGGCATCTCCGCGCAGGTAACATTCTGGGGTCAGCAACTCGATGTGGCGCCTTTTTTCTCAGCGGCCGATGCATTTGTCATGTCATCGAAGTCGGAGGGCTTGCCTATGTCGCTCCTTCAAGCCTTTTCGCTGGGACTCCCTGCAGTCGTGACCGATGTCGGCGGGATGGCGGAAGTTATACGGCTGGCACATGCAGGGTTCGCGGTACCGGTGACGGATGCTGCCGGGATGGCCGCGGCGATACTGCGGCTGGCAACCAGCGATGCAGAACGGGAACAATTCTCGATGAACGCAAAAGAAACGTTTCACTCGCGGTTTACTCTGCAAATCATGGTCGACGCGTACATGAAACTTTATCGTAAAACTTTGTGCACGGAGCGGAGCAGTTTGTAGTTATGGAGCCTGAATTTACAAGGTGTATATGGGGGCTTTATTCGGATAGCCTGCCGTGCGCGATAAATGGTCAAGTATGAGTAGTTCAAATGCAAGGAGATTTCCCGAAACCAATGACTGTGGAGGACGTGCGTAAAGAAAAACCACCGATAACCTAAGCTCCAACTAGCTATTCAATCTGCATTGCTCCAGATGCTCACTCAGTACATCTCCCACCGAATCCCAAGCAAACATTTTTTCTGCACGAATACGCGCAGCCTTCCCCATCTTCTCTCGCAGTGTCACATCCCCGAGTAATAACGTAACTTTCGACAGCAGAGATTCTGTATTATCCACCGGGACCAAAAACCCCGTCTTGCCATCCTCGATCATCTCGGGCATGGCCCAGATATTACTCGCCACGCAAGGTACTCCAAAAAACATCGCCTCGCGAATCACCGTGGGAAAAGGGTCGTGCCGCGACGGCAAAACAAGCACATCCGCATCGCGATAGGCCGCTAGCAGGCGCTGCAGTTGGCCAGGATCAGACTTGTCCAGCAATCCTAAATGCTGCACGTTGCCAAGTGATCGAAGCTCAGCAGGAAGACCTTCCGACCCGGCAAAAATCAGCTGTGCCTCCGGCAGCTTCTCCCTCAGTCGCGCAAAGGCGACTGCAACCGTTGGGCCGCCTTTGCGATAGAATTCCTTGGCTACAAACAAGACCGTAGGGGCAGTTGATTGCTTCGGCTGACGCAACATCGCGTCAATCAAACCTATATCAAAGTTAGGGCCTGCATAGGCCGTATGCACACGGTTCGGCGCAATATCATAAAGTTCAATGAAAGCCACACGCAGCCGTGCCGAAATTGTAAAGATTGCGCATGCTCCCTGGTAACGCCGCGCGTGCTCCCTATCGATTGCTTCGATCTCTTCGATGCCGAGTCCCTTGCTCGTGCCGCCCCCCGCCTTGGCCTCCACGGCATTCAGAGCCATATTCCAATCGCAATAGAAGGCATATGGAATCGAGCCAGTGGCGGGAGGATCGTAGGTCGCCCCAATTTGCAAGATTACATCCACGGCCTGGTCACCCAGTGCCGCCGCCGCCGCCGCCGTCCTATATTCCGCGGCTCTCTTTCCATAGCGAAATCTCGACCGCCACGTCTCGGTGTTCACGGAGATGCACGTTAATGCGGCCGCAACCCTGAGCGAGCCAGTTAGCGAGGCGTCCACAGGGATAACTTTGTGCCCTTGTCTAACCAAGCTTTCAAAGATCCGTTTTGCTGTTCCGGAAAATGCTGTCTCCGAACGCGAGGCATCGCCTTCGCATACCAATCCGATCCGCATTGGCTGCATTGACTTAGGCTCGGGCATACTTCGAATCTCCGGAGTTTAGTTGAATTAAACTCAAAGTCAGCAAAGCGCGAAAGTAGACCATCAACTCAGGAACGCGCTTACCCTCTCGGTAACATGAGCAGTCAGACTATAACTGGCCATCCTAAGAGTATCGAGCAAGCCCTAAGTCGAAAGTCGCGATTTAAACCACCAAACGCCGATTGCTCTGTAGCATATTATTTCATAACTCAGGTGATCATATGTGTAGCGGTTGTTCTAAGGCATCAATTGGGCGCACAAACCAATGTAATCCTTCACCATACGCTCTGCGGAAAAGTATTGCGCGCGTTGCAATGCGTTTTCATGCAGCTTTTTGCGCATATCTCCGTCGGCGAGAAGGCCTTCAATTGCAACAGCCAATGCCGCCGGATCGTTCCCCGGTACGAGGGCCCCGGAGTTGCCGTTATCGAGCGCAAATCGATTGGCGGGAATGTCGGTCGCAACGCAGGAACATCCGCTCGCCATGGCCTCCAGTAAGGTTATAGACAGACCCTCATGGCGCGTGGCTAGCACATTGATCGTCATGCGCCGCAAGATTGCAGGAACATCCAAACGGTTACCAAGAAAGTGAAAGTTCTGGATTGCGAGCTGCGCCTTTTCTGCTTCGAGCTGGGCGCGCTGCCGACCGCCGCCGACCGCGATAAAATGCACGTCGGGAAACCGCTCTAAAACGCACTTCGCTGCGCGCATGAAAGTGGAGTAATCTTTGGGCGGAGAAAGCCTTGCGACCATGCCGACGACAATAGCTCCTGGAGGAATGCCGTCGAGCTCAACTCGCTGGCTCCCACGAATTCTGGCTAGATCGATGCCATTGGGAATTACCCTTATCTTCCTTCTCGGCACGCTCACCAATTTTCCGATATAGTCGTCGACTTCCGGAGTTAGCACAACCACCATGGTCGTGAACAACGATGCAACGCGATCCTCCAGAAAAAACTTCCGCCCCCGCACTCCGTGGTGGGTATGAATGCAGGGAGTTCGTTTCAAGAATCCCGAGATAGCGGTTGGAAGCCAAACTCCCCAGTGGCTGTGAACGATATCTTGTGGATGCTCTCGGAGAAATGTCGTGAGCAATCTCACCTTAGCCATCAGATTGCGCCTGCTGTTCAAATGCACCACGGGAAGACCATAGTCGCAGGCCTTTCCATCCAGAAGTCCGGGGCCGTACATTGAACAGATTGTGACAGCATGCCCAAGCTTCTTCTGCCCCACGGCAAGATCCAGAAGCATGACCTCAGCACCGCCAAGATCAAAGGTGTGGTGTACGTGCAGAATGCGCAATGGGCGGCCTCGGATACTGCGAGCGGCGGTCAAGTCTGTTCGAATGGGTCGGCCATGGTTTTCATTTTTCATGCCATTGCCCATTTTGCGAGTTAAGATGCGGACGCTGGCGATAACGGTCACCAGCGGGCTTTATCCTTTCATGGATTCCGCACGCAATCATCGGTCAGCCGGATTGGAGTTCCTAGATCGACAACTTCAAAGTCGGTCACCTTTAGGTCCGCTAAATCACGAGGGCCAAAGTCCATATCAGCATACTTGGCTTTTGTGTCCGCGTCGTTCTGTGCGGTCAGGGCAATATTGCCCCCGTCCGATAAAAACATCCCGTATTTCTGCATGGCACGCGCAACGACTTGTGCCGCGGGCGTCAGTTGCGACAGATCGTAGGAAGCCTTGAGGCGGAAGCGGACGCCCATCGGCGGAGCGGAAACCGGACCGCGCGGAGCACCAGCGTGCGTGGCGGGATGCACAAAAACGTGCGCGCGAATGCGCGGATTGGGGAGGAGGAAGCGGATGGCGTGATTGATGCTTCCCGTAGCGAGTTCGTCGGCATTAAACAGCAGTGGAGCAATCGGGAAACCGGCGGCGTCGGCACTGGTACACTGATCTCCGCGTCCTGAAGGCGGATACACGCGATTAAGATCCCACACCGCGACGAAATTTGCGGTTAGAACATTCTCTATGTAGTTAGCCTGGTAGGCTTCGTAGAGTTTTCCGCGGCCGCGGTCAACAACGATCAGGTGACAGTCGTCCTGATCAATTTCGCATTGATAACCCGTCCGTGCTTCGATACCGCCTCCAGCCGGAAGGGGAAAGGTAGAGACCATGTCCGAGTCCCCGGTATAAAACCCTGTGCCTTTGCGAAATGGAACTTGTGGACTCGCGGCATCGGCCTGCAACACCCTGATGCCGAAATCGACTTGCATTTTGTTATTGTGTCCCCATCCCCCTGCATCCGCAAGCCAGGCGATGATGGTGGAAGACTGAGGATCTGGGAGCGCGTGACTCACGTCCTTTGTCCAAATGGAACCAGAGGGAAAGTAGGCCGCGGGTGCGGCGACATGATCCAGCTTCGCCGCCCTCACCTTGGCGATGCGGTTGTGAAGACCGTAGCTAGTCACGATAGCTCCGATTCCTAGCACGGAAATAAATAGCGCCTTCGAGTGGTTCATAACGGTCTAAAGCCCCTCTCATCTATCTAAGTGTTTCAAGAGAATTCTACACCTGGTCATTTTTTGCGGCAGATGTAAAAGATCCAGCTTGAACGGGATTTTCAGTTTCAGGCGCTGAAGTCCGCACTGTCGGCTCATTTGAAGTCCATATCTTCCAAAGCGGGCCGCGAGCAAAAAGAAATCTATAGAGCCCGGCGACGGCTGCTGCCTTAAGCACGAGCAGCGCACTGGCCGGAGCCGCAATACGATGCAGCACGGGAATCCGGTAACGCAGAGCCGTGACAGCGATGGTCCATCCGAAAATCTGCAGAGCGGCGAATGTCGCATAGATCAGCGAACCGCGTGAAAGTGCGACCGTAGCGACAAGAAGCAGGATCAGCAGATAAGGCACTACAAGGCGCATCACCTTATGCGAGATAAGCTGAAAAAAAACTGGATTCCGAGGAGTCAGAGTCCATGGCGCAAGGAGGAAAAGCTGGAAGTTTCCTGCTAGCGTGCGTACCTTGCGATGGAACTCCACTCCAATTTTTGTTGGCCATGTGTCGTAGACATAGGCATGCGGATCTAGCACAGATCGGTAGCCCTGGCGGATGATCGAGAGTGGCTGGAACATGTCATCCAGAATCATTCCGGCCGGTTGCGGCACCGCGAGTTCGCTGCGAATTGCGTAAAAGCCTCCATAGACGCCAACTGGAGAGCTGAAGGTGGACTCGCAACTTCTGATCCAATTTTCATAACGCCAATACGCCCCGCTAACAGCTGCGGATGTAGCGTCGTGGCGTGACTTGCGTAGAATCAGTTCGCCGGCTACGCAGCCAACCTTGGGATCGGCAAAGTTGCTCACCAGTTGCTGAATCGCACCCGAAGCGATCTCGGGCCGGATGTCCACGAAGAGGATCACATCGGCTGTGGCTTTGGCCATGCCGGTATTGACGGCAACCGCCTTGCCACTGTGCTCATTGAGGATGATTGAAGTGAGACGTGGATGGCGCTCGCGTGCCAGCAATTCCGCCGTACCGTCGGTTGAGCCGTCCGAGACGACGATGATCTCTTTGATGTTGGGATAGTCGAGGGTAAGCAGGTGCTCGATCTTTCGCGGGAGCAGCGCAACGCCATTATGCACCGCGAGCACAACACTCACGCTGGGAAAGATGGGACTCGTTATCCAGCGTCGCGGACGCAGCCGTGCAAGCAACCACATCACCGCGGGATATCCCACGTAGGTATAGAGAACGCCGGTAAGGGAGAGCCAGAAGAGTATCCTCACTGTGCGCCCCTTCGCAGAATGATTGTTTTGATTGTCTCAAACATGATGAGCAGATCGAGACCGATTGACTGATGCTTGATATAGTAGAGATCGTATTCGAGCTTTCGCTTGGTCTCCTCCAGGCTCGCACCATATTGATAGCGAACCTGTGCCCACCCCGTAATTCCTGGACGAGTCATGTGCCGCAGGTCGTAGAACGGAATCTCTTGGCTGAGCCACTCCTCAAACTCCGGGCGCTCAGGACGAGGGCCGACAAAGGCCATGTCTCCGCGAAGGACGTTCCAGAGCTGAGGAATCTCATCGACCCGAGTATTCCGCATGAATCTGCCGATCGGAGTTACGCGCGGATCGCCTTGTGTCGCCCACACCGCTCCGTTGGCTTCCGCATCCTGCTGCATGGTGCGGAACTTGTAAACGGTAAACAAACGCCCGCGCTGTCCGACGCGGGTCTGGCTGAAAAAGATCGGGCCCGGCGACGAAAGGCGTACTGCGAGAATGATCAATGGGAGAAAGGGCAAGCAGATCACAAGTGCGAGGAAGGAGACTCCCAGGGAAAGCAGACGACGGAAAAGCTGCTGCGGTGAGCCCATTCGGAATCCCTCAGTGAAAATGAGGGTACTCGGATTGAGCCCGTCCAACGGCAATTTGCCCGAAAGCCGTTCCAAAAGTGTGTTGGAATTCTCAATGACGACGCCACAGAGGCGAAGGTCGAGCAGTTCTCGAATTGGCATCGATTCGCGACGATCTTCCATAGCGACGACGACGCGATCTATGCTTGGCTTCTGCCCGCGAAAGGCACGAAGGTCAGCGGCGAAGCGATCGAGCCGTCCAGATGCCTCAATCTCTCCTTTCCAACCGACGACCTCCAAACCTGAATCGCGGCTGGCGCGCAGTATCTCGACCACGGTGCGAGCTCGCTCGCCGCAACCCAGAACATAGACCCGCTCGCGGAACAAGGGAAGACCAATAATCCGCTCATAGACCCAGCGCCAGAAAACGAGGAAGATTGTAAGAAGGGAAACGCCAATGGCAAAAACATAAGGACCGAGATCAAAATCTGGAGCGATATAGACGAGTCCTGCTAAAACAAAAGATAAGGCACTGAGAACAAGCAGCAGACGAAAGTATATTTCCCAGCTCATTGAGGTACGGCGCGGCCCATACAGATCGAAGTAATATGTGAGAAGCAGGGTGAAAGCGGTAATGCCGGCAATCTTTAGCAACCCGTTCTCAATGACCAGAGCATTGTTCAAAGCGATATATCCATCGGGCCCCATCAGACACGCGCTTGCGGTGGCCAGAAGAAATGCGCCGCCCACGAGAAACACTTCGCAGAGAAGCAACACCAGGGTTCGTGTCGGATAGTAAACGTTGAATAGTCTGATCATCCTTACCGTCGCTTATCCTTCCGCCAATTCAATCCGTCGCCGGCTTCTTGCTTGCTGTAGTAGTAAGAGGTATCGCGTGGAGCGTTCTTGACCGCATTCAGCACGAAGCCGAGGATGCGCGAACTGCTGAAGGCAGCCTGCGTGCGTTGCGCGACACCGAATGGTGTGGTTGCTGCTCTGGCAACAAGCAACACCGCATCTGCGGCGCGGGCCAAATCGATTGCATCCGCAAATGCAAGTGCCGGTGGGGAGTCGATTAGAATCCAGTCAAAGTGCAACGAAAGAGTCGCTATCAGTTCTTCGATACGGTGATTGGCGATCAGCTCCAAAGAGTTATCGCCGCCCGTTCCAGCAGGAATAAAGGTTAGATTCGGGAAGCTGTGCAAATGGCCAGCTTCGACAATGCGCGGGGTCCGGTTGCGCTGCAGGATATTCCCTAGCTCCACGGTCCCCGCTAAATACTCCGTTAGCCCTGGCACGTTGGGGGCGCCTAGGATAGTGTCCAGCGCTGGGCTGCGCAGATCGGCGTCAATGAGTAGAACGCGGTTGTTCTTGTTGCTCGCAAGGCTTATGGCAAGATTGGCAGCGACAAAAGTCTTGCCTTCTGCAGGTTCGCCACTGCTGATAAGAATCGTCTTGAGCGCAGCCTGATCGCGAAACTTGTAAATTTGCGATCGGAGCCCGCGAAACTGCTCGATGCCTTCGCCGTGGTCTTCTAACGTCGGAAGTGAGGCAATAGATGGATTCCACGGATGCCATGCGATGTTTTCAAGAATGACATCGGCCTTAGTCGGCGGTAGATCATCGATGCCAGGAGCAGCGAATGGCTCGGCACGTTGTTTTGCGGTATCCGTTTCCTCGGTCCCCTTCCGCTCCAGACTTGCCCTTTGATGTGCATCGTATATCCGGCTCATACTTCACGTTCCTTCAATGAATCCGCGCTCTCCGCGACGGTCACAATGGTGTTGATCATGTTAGTTTCGAGAGTTCGCTGCATCAATGCATGCATAGCCGAGAAAGAGATCGTAACGGGATGATTGAGTGCAACAACATTCCTGACTTTGTCTGCGTCTTGGGTGGAATGCCGAATTCGGTGAGCACAAAGTCGAGAAAATCAAGCATATCCAGACGAAGATTGAAGACAACGGCCGTCAAAATCCACCCCTTGGCGAACGTGTCCAGAGCGACCTTGAGCAGTGTCGTCTTTCCCTTTCCAACTTCTCGTGTCATAACTACAAAGTCTTTGCGCGCTGCTATGCCATACTGCAGGCAGGTAAGCGCCTCCCTGATCTGCGGCCTCAAGAAGAGAAACCGCGGGTCCGGACTGGATCCGAAAGGAAGGACGCGAAGGCCGAAGAAAAATTTGTCCATAACTATCCACGCGCGCTTTCGATAGGCTTGGTCGTTCGAGAAAAAAGCTTCCCACGTCCGTGAGCCGCGCGGGTATAAGGCATATCTTGGATGTAAGAAATGACGGCCAGCGTCGGCAGTTTGGTAAAGACCCAAACGTCGCTCTCGTTGCGCAGGGAAGTATCGCGATACTCGAGCAGCGCGGCAAGAAGCAGTCCCAGAATCAGGCCGGATGCAAGACCCTCCCCGGAAAAGACAAGATGGTTCGGGAAGGTTGGCGCATCTGGAAGATTGGGCGCATCCATCACGCGGAATTGCTCGCCTTGTTGGCGGCGTTCAAGAGCGGTCGCCATCGACGATTCATTCATCTTGGCCAGCAAAGCATTGTAGAACTGCAAGGCCGTATCGTGGTCGCGAGTCACCTGTTTGTATTCTTCCTCAATCATGGGGCTCGACTCGACTCTCGACTCATAAGTGCGAACCTCATTCTCGATCCTGGCCTGCTCCTGCTTGGCGGCATCTGAGGACTGCTTCGTGGCGCGAAGCCGAGCCTTTAACTGTTGGAGCTGCGGCGCATCGGAAGAAGAACTGGAACCATTCTCCGCCTTGGCCGGTTCAGCCGAGTCACGCGCAATCTCCGCCCGCAGATTGGCGATCCTGCGCTTGATTGCGGCTATGTCCGGATGATCGGGGGTGTAAATTGCCTCTAATTCCTTCTCTTGTGCGGTCGCATCTTTCAGTTGATTCTTGAGTGCATCTTCCGATGTCCCGGTGGCCGGGTCGACGCGTGAAGATTCTTGCATCTGCTGGGCAATCATGGCAGTCTGAAACGCCTCATCCTGTTCTATGCGGCTCACCGTCTGCGTCGCGGCGTCAAGCTGGGTAGTTAGCGCTTGAAGAGTATTAAGATTCGCCGATTCCTGCGAGGGTAGCTTGCCGATGTACTTACGCTCGAAATCCGCCAGCTTTCCGTCTTGATCGTCGAGGTTTCTCTTGGAGTCTGCTAATTGCTGTTTCAGAAAATCGGTCGTGCCTTCAGCGGATTCTTCACGTGCGTTGAGATTCGCGCTGACAAAGAGCGATGTGATTTCACCGCATACTTGTTGGGCGGTGTGCGCGTCCTGCGCCTTGAACGATATGAAAAAGCCTGGCATCCCGTGCGACTGATCCGAACGGATCGGATTGATCCCAATTGCCTTTCGCGTCAGCTCGACGCGGTCATCCATGGTGTACTTGCTGCCGGGATACAAGTTGAATCGCTCGATGATCGGCTCGATGCGCGAGCGACTCAGTATCTGTTCCTTCATCGACGCCAGCCGAGCGCCCAAATCTTCATTGACGATGGGTTTGACATAATCTTCCGGGACCTTCTGCTGCTCAATGAGCACCAGAGTTTGGGATACGTATTGCGGAGGCAGGATGTAACTGACTCCGAGACCGATTCCCAGAAGGAGGACCGTGAAAGCTAAAATCAGCCAGAGTCGCCGCTTCAACATTTCAGCGTAGTCCTGCATTGTCAGTTCACGATGCCCGAGCATAGGTCTCCTCGACGAATTACTTCCTAAAGTACTTCTCATGCGGACTGTAGCCGATGCCAAATCCGATGACCTGATATATCCCGCTGAGGACGTTCGCTGAGTTTTGGAAATTCGACGATTGATGGATTGCCGTGTAGTTTGCGAATAAGTTGAAATACCTTCCTAACTGCCGCGTGCCCTGTGCTCCACCAAACATTGCATTGGTTACTTCATTATTGCCCAGACCGGCAGTACGCATATATGAGCCGGTCAGTCCCACGGTCAGATTCCTGCCAATCTCCCGCGTAAAATTTGCGCTGGCGACGTCTGTTTCTGCCCCCGACATATATCCGGAGCCGCTCGTTGTTCCGTGGTTGTAATTCAGGCTTGCGCTTCCGAACCTGAGTGTGTCAATCACCAAAGCGCTCGCCGAGACTCCTGTCGAGGACGGCACAATGGTGCTGTTTGAACTTGAGACCCACTGCGGTCCGGCAAAGACGCTTGTTTTGATCTGACGGTTCCATTGGCGATTAAAGCTGAACTGCGCAGTGTTGACTTGGCTGAAAGCGATTGATAGGGTGGTCGCAGGAGAAGTGAGGCCAGTGCCGCTGTAACTGTAGCGGGAATAGGAATATTGCCCTGACATCGAGTCGCGTGCATTCAGGCGACGGGTAATTCCTGCGTCATCTATTTGTATATCCGTATTTTGTCCGTTGTTATCGATATAGCGCAGTTGTTCCGATTGGTCGCCAACGTTGAGCGACCACGCATAGTTGAGCTTATATCCCAACCCGATATTCGTAGTGTTGTTGAGCGTGCGCGTATTCTGAGTTAGAATCGTCTGGTCCGGCGGTACGGTCGGGCCGGAACCGCCGATCGGTTCTCCAGTGCCAGGGATTCCGGAGAATCCTGTGGTAGGCGCCTGAAAGGAATAACTTACACTATCGCTCGCCATGAGGTTCCACTTACGTCCGACAATGCCTTGCGACAACAAAAGGTGTTGAAAGACATTTCCCACCGACGTCGGTCCGGCCCAGGCCCAGCCGTAGCCACCGCCATATTGCATGCTGAACGGGAGGCGCTCGCTGGTATTCGAGTAGCTCGCATCTCCAGAGGAGAAGCTCCACTGTTGGCCGTCTTGGCTCCCTCCGAACTGCGCCGTTTGTGAGTAACGCATATCGTAGCGCAACGTGCCGCTGACCAGCGGACCGGCCGGACTGGGCGTTGCGGGAACAACCTGCGCTCTTGTCGCGGTGCTGGCTGAAAATAGGATCGCCAGCAGGGTGTGACTCGGTTTCATTTGTGCAGTCCTAAGGAACCACAATCGTATCGCCCGGAGTAAGAATGAAATTGAGCGCGGCATCGCCCCTCAGTGCTCGCTTGTATAGCACGGGAAGCTTCCGTTGTTTTCCGTCTTCGCTGCGCAAGATGTAAATTTTTTTCGAGTTGGCATACGGTGTAAGCCCGCCGGCAGTAGCGATTGCCTGAAGCAAGGTCATGCCCGGTGTCATGTCGACCGGACCAGTTTTACCAATTTCGCCGACGAGGTAAACCTTCTTACTATGCATTCCGCTAATATTGACTGTGACATTAGGATCCTGGATGTACTTCTTGAGCTTGGCTGCGATCTCGTCCGCCAACTGCCTCGGCGTCTTACCGGAGGCCTGAATATTGCCGAGAAGTGGCACCTCGATCATGCCGTCGGGCCAGACCATTAGTTCCTTGTCCGAAAGGTCCGGCTCCTTCCATATAAAGAGAGAAATTACATCGGTGGGGCCTATAACATAACTGTCGTTTATGGCTCGCGAGGCTGCATCCTGCGCAGTTGGCCTGGCAGCATCCGGCACATCTGCCTTGACCGTATCCTGCGCATTAGGTTTAACTGCATCTTGCGCAATTGGCTTGGCGGCCTCTTGCGTGGCCTCGCCTTGAGCGTGGCAGAAAAACACCGGCGCAAGAAATGCCGCAAGAAGAAGACTTCCCGGTTTCATAGTGCGACTCCATGCTTGTAGGACACAGCTTGGTTTTCTGTTTCGATCTGCTTGAGTTTGTAGAGCAGGGCCTTATAACTGATTCCCAGTTCTGCCGCCGCGCGCTTCCGGTTACCGCTTGTCGAAGCTAGAACCTCAGAGATCAACTGGCGTTCGACCTGGATCGACGAGGCCCGCGTGGCCTCCTTCAGCAGCAGAGACCGGCGATTCCCATTAGCCCTCGCCGATGGCGCCGCCGCTTTGATGGCTGCCAGGGAAATTGCCTGATCCCCGATGGCGACGAAGGTCTTGATTGCGGTCTGAAGTTCGGTCAAATTGCCGGGCCAGGCGTGCTCCATCAGGTGGTCGACGATTTCCTTGCAGAGGACCGGCCTGGGACGGTCAAACTGCTTGGAGTACTGTGTCAAAAGCTCATCAGCGATTGAAAGAATTTCAGACCTTCTGCAGCGTAGCGGAGGAATCCGCAGCGCAACCGCTGAAACAAGGTAGTAGAAGTCTTCTCTCATGCGCCACAACTTAACTTCTTCCTGAAGTTCGCAGCTCGAACCGCACAGCATGCGGCAGGGCTGCGTCTGCTCAGAGAGAAAATGAGTGTTGACGATCAATTCCTGAAGGGAAAGGCTAAGGTCGGTTATTTCATTCAGATAGACGGTTCCCTTAGCGGAAAGAACAGCCTGCAGTGCTTCGGCATTCGTTTCACTGCAGCGAATCTCCTTGAACGCGCTCCTCGACCGGCTTGAGAGCGCGTGAATTTGCGTGGCGATGAATCGCTTCCCTGCGCCATGCTCGCCCAGGATCAAGACCGTGCAATCGCTTTCGGCAATTAGCGAAACCGCGCGTTGAATCCGCGCTTCGTAAGGAAGGATTGATCTAGCCTGCCGCTTCCCGTTGTGGATCATTGCAACTGTCGCCATGAAGGAACCAAAGTTCTACCCTTCTATAGCAACGCAGCTTCCAAACCTAAGAGACGCAGGACGAGGAATGAACTTCCCATGCAGGATATGGGCTTCGCGACGCATTTTTTCGCAGGATAACGAAGAAATAGCAAAGTTACTCCCTCTCATAGGGAAGAATAGTATCTTTGATCTCGCTGAAAAGTGGAAAGCATTTTCCACCTAGACTGGAAGACTGGTTCCCTTCAAAGGAGAATTCAGGGGCAATTCCTCTGGATCGAATCCTTTCAGTTTCGGCACTGCGATTGCTAGTGTAGAGTGGTACCAATCGAGACAATCGAGGACTCCGTCACGGAGAAGACAGCTCAGGACGCAATGATTCCAGCGGCCCCCCGGGGTCTATGGCCCTTCCGCAACGCTCAATTTGCATTGGGTTCGATGACAATCTGTCTGCTGATGCTGGCGGTCTATTACCAAGTGCTGGTGAAACTAGTAACCGACTGGTGGCAAATACCCGATTTCTCTCACGGATTCCTGGTGCCTCTCTTTGGAGCTTATCTGGTATGGGAAAAGAGAAGCATCCTCCTGAGGGTGAAAGTAGCTCCTGCTTGGAGTGGAATTGCCGTTATGGCCGTGGGGCTTGTGGTTCTTCTGTTGGGCGTCTGCGGATCGGAGCTATTCCTCTCGCGGGTTTCTCTTATCATCTTGCTCGCCGGATTGGTGCTTTGTTTTGGCGGATGGCATTTCTTGAGGGAGCTACGCTTTGCCCTGCTGGTGCTATTGCTGGCCATCCCGCTTCCCGCCATCATCTTCAACCAGATCACTTTTCCGCTGCAGATATTAGCTTCAAAGCTAGCCAGCAACCTGCTCCCTTTATTCGGCGTGCCGGTTCTGCGGGAGGGCAACGTTATCGAGCTTCCTTTGATGAAGCTGGAAGTGGCCGAGGCCTGCAGCGGCATCCGCTCCCTGATGAGCCTATTCACGCTGTCGGTCTTCTATGGATATTTCATGGAAGGATCCGTCTTGCGACGTGTCGCCCTCGTCCTGGCCAGCATTCCGATCGCGATTGCGGCCAATGCAGTGCGCATCGTCGGCACCGGATTGTGCGTCCAGTACTGGGACCCGGACAAGGCGCTGGGCTTCTTTCACGAGTTTTCCGGCTGGGTCATCTTTGTGGTTTCGCTAGCATGCCTATATCTCGTCCATCGCGCGATGATCCTAATTCCAGCCAGAAGGCGGCAGAGATGAAGAACGTTCGCCTCTGGATCGCTTCTTTGCTGCTTGCGGGAACGGCGCTGCTATTGCATACGCGCGCCAGCACCGATCGCAATCCCCCCAGTCAGCCCTTGTCGCAGCTGCCGACCAGCATCGCGGGATGGACGGGAAGCGATCTGCAGATCGAGCAGCAGACGCTCGACGTTCTCGGAGCTGGAGACTTTCTTTCGCGTGTTTATACGCAGAGCGCGCAGATGGCGCCGATTGCCCTCTTCATTGGTTATTTTCCTACCCAGAGAACCGGCCAGACCATCCATTCTCCGAAACATTGCCTGCCAGGAGCCGGATGGGTCTTCGAGTCCTCGAGTTATGTCGATCTACTCGATGTAAATGGCAAACTGCACCGGGTAGGTGAATACGTTATTGCAAATGGCGAAGTAAGGCAATTCGTCATCTATTGGTACCAGGCGCATGGACGAAGTGTGGCGAGTGAATACATGGCCAAGATTTACATGGTCGCCGATGCAATACGGCTGAATCGTACAGATGGAGCGCTGGTCCGCGTGATCACACCGATTGCGCCCAGCGACGGCGTATCGGACGCAAAAGAACGCGCCGAGAGATTTGCAATGCAACTTGCGCCCTTGCTGCCGCGATTTGTTCCAGATTAGACGTGCAGTGAGAGACACCTAGATCGATCAATGGCTTCGGGCTGTAGCCGTTCGAGAGACAGCCTGAAAGGATGGAAGCAAGTGAAAAGCAACCTTATGACAATTCAACTCGCCTTCAATGGCTGGCGGAAATTGCGAAATTGTAGCGCGGCCCTTGGCGCGATTGCACTCTTTCTATCGCTCACTCTGTTGTCCGGCTGCCACCGCGATCCAAACGTACGCAAGCATAAGTATCTGGAAAGCGGGCAGCGGTATAGCGCCCAGGGCAAAGACAGAGAAGCCGCCATTCAGTTTTCCAATGCTCTGAAGATTGACAAAAACTTCGCCGAGGCGCATTACGCCTTGGCGCAAACCTACGTCCATATGGGCGCACTGAGCGCCGCTTACGGCGAATTTCAGCGGACCGTTAATCTGCAGCCGGATAACCTGAAGGCGCGGATCGACCTCGGAAACTTGTTGCTTGCCGGAGGCAAAATCGACGATGCGCAAACGCAGGCCAACGCAGTAGTAGCTGCTCAGCCGGACAACGCCGATGTGCACGCCTTGCTCTCCCGCATTGCGGCAAAACGGGGACAGAACGACATAGCTCTGACCGAGATCCATCGCGCGCTGGATCTCGCCCCAAACGAAGCTACGCTTCACGAGACTCTCGCGTTGCTTGAATCGGGCGATTCAACGCAGAGCGCTTCCGTTGAAGACGAATTGAAGAAGTCGATCGCGCTTGATCCCAAATCTGTGAACGCCAAACTGCTGCTTGGCGCATTCTATGCCAAGAGCAGTCGCTGGCCGGATGCCGAGAAGGCATGTCGCGATGCCATAACTACCGATCCAAAGAATCTAAGTGCTCGTGAAGGATTGGCTCAGGTTTTCGTCAAGCAGGGAGAGTTAGCAAAAGCCGAGGACGTCCTGCGTCAGGCTTCGAGCGATCTTGCGGACAGCCCGCAGGGAGTGCGGATGTTGGCTGACTACTACGCTAGCTCCGGACAGATCGACAAGGCCAAGGTCGAGTTTGCAAGCCTTGCTCAAAAATATCCCAAGAAGGTTTCTGTGCGAGAAGGATACGTGCGAATTCTTCTTCAGGTCAAAGACTATGCGACCGCTCAAACCGTTATAGCCGGACTGATGAAGAGTAACGGCAAGGATCCTAAGATCGTCGCATTGAACGGAATTGTATTGCTCAACAATGGCAAGGCGAGTGATGCGGTTAATGGTCTTCAGAGTGCGGCTAGCAATGACCCAAAAGACGCTTTCATTCAGTATTGGTTGGGTATGGCCGCGCTGGCAAAAGGCGATAGCGGGCTGGCAGAGAAGAGCTTTCGCCAGGCGGCGCAACTGAACCCGCGCGGCGTGGAAGCGGAGGAAGAACTTGCGCATATTGCGAGTCAGCGTGGAGACACGAGCATGCTGGCTGATGTGGCGGACAAGACGATTGCTGCCGCTCCTCGTTTCCCCGGCGGTTATCTGTGGCGGGCTACGGTAGAGTTGGCCCATAACTCCCCGGACAAGGCTGAGGCCGACTTGAAGATCGCGATGGCCGATGCCCCGCAAGGCGCGCAGGCTTATCTGATGCTCGGCGAACTTCGCTTCGCACAAAAGCGCTACGCGGACGGAGCAGCGCTGCTGGAGCAGGCTTTGCAGTGCGATCCCAATTCGATTGGTGCCATGCGCGGTCTGGTCGGTTACGATCTCTTCAAGAAGCAGTCTGCTTTTGCCCTGACTCGTCTGAACGCGCAAATTGTCAAGAGTCCGAAGAACAGCGGTTTCTACGATCTGCTAGCTCAATTGCAGATTCAAAACAAGAATCTCGACCAAGCAGCAGCCGCAGCTCAGAAAGCAATAAACGTGAATCCGGATGATGGCGAAGCGGTCGCAATCTATGCCCAGATTCAGGTTCAGCGTGGACAGGCGGCAAATGCCATCGGCGTCTGGGAGCAATGGTCGAAGGCGCATCCCAACAGTGCCGGCGCTCTTGCAATTCTAGGGAACCTGGAGGAATTACAGGGAGATATACACAAGGCAGAAGACTACTATAAGAAGGCTCTTCAAATCCAGCCTGCGCAGCCTATCGCCGCCAACAATCTTGCTTACCTGATGCTTCAGAATGGCGGCAACATGGATGTAGCTTTGACGCTAGCTCAAACGGCACGCCGCGGCATGCCGAATTCGGCTAACTCTGCGGACACCTTAGCATGGGCCTATTATCACAAAGGAACCTATGGGTTCGCCCGGGATCTTTTGGAAGACGCGATCAAGAACGATCCGAGCAGCCCGGTTAGGCAGTATCACCTGGGAATGGTGTATAGCAAGCTTGGGGATAAAAGCAACGCCGCGATGCATCTGAAAAAAGCTATTCTCTTGGCTCCTGATTCGCCAGTGGCTAAGGACGCACGAGTTGCTCTGCAAGGACAAAGTTAGTTAGAAATTGCGCTCTGATGGCACCGGCGGCACGTCACATGCCGCCGGTCACTAATATGTACGGTTTGAATGGCGCAAACGGATCGCGCGCCAATACTTTTTTTGATAAGAGTTGATTCGACATGACAAACACCAAGACCATAGCACGCAACACCGGCTGGTACGGCATAGAAACTATTATCGACGCCGTTGTAGGGCTTGGGACTTCGATTGCGATTAACCGCTATCTTGGACCCGAGAAGAACGGCTACATAGTTTATATTTCTCAGATCGCTGTTATGGTTAGCAGCCTGGGTGGACTGGGTATTCCAGCAACGACGCGAAAATATATGGCCGAGTTTATCGGCATGGGTGACAAGGGCACGGCACGATACATTTATCTCCGCACCTTGGTGCTGCAGATTGTCCTGGCGACGCTGGTAACCAGCGGTTTTCTTTTCTGGGTGCTGAGGGATGCTAGTGCGGATTACAGGTTGGCCTCGGCTTTGCTGGTGCTTAGTATGTGGCCCTCAATGGTCAACTCTATCTCAGCTCAGGCTAATGTCGCCACAGAAGATTTGTCGAAGAATCTGCTGGCATCCGTCGCTTCCGACGTTACATATCTAATAGCAATTATATTCACTTTGGTGTTTCACTGGGGTGTTACTGGCGTCGGTGCGGCGCTGCTCTGCAGGAGGACAATCGATTTTCTGGTGCGTTTCGTTCCAACTATAATCCGCGCTCTCGCCTGGGAGACAACGCATGCGCTTCCGCCAGAGTTGCGCAGGCGCATGATGGTATTCGCCCGTCAGAGCGTTGCAAGCTTGGCAGTGGCGATGATCGTCTGGGGCCGGTCGGAAGTCATACTTTTGAAGAATCTCTGCGCGGATATTCGCCAGGTCTCGTTCTATTCGGTAGCCTTCACGATGGCCGAACAACTGTTGCTGACGGCAACCATCTTCGGCGCTGCGGCCGGCGCCACGATCTTCGCTCAGTACGGCCGTGATAAATCTAAACTTCCGGGTATGGCTGCTTCTACCTTCCGCTACATCGCACTGATGTCGATTCCGCTGCATTTCATTGCGGCCTCGCTTGCGGTTCCCGCACTGCTGCTTGTTTACGGCCGCAAGTTTGAAGACGCCGCGATGGTAGTGGCGCTGGCTCCGCTGCTGTGCATATTCAAAGCCTTTCTCGCGCCGGCGCAGAGTCTCCTGGAAAGCATGGAACGGCAGCGATCTGTGATCGCCGTGACTATTCTGGCGGGAATTATTGATATTGGCGTCGCCTGGTATTTCATCCCTACGCTCGGCGCGGTGGGCGCCTGCATTGGTAACGGCGCGGCACAGGCAACGGCCGTCGTCATGATGTGGGCCATCGGTATGTATCTCTACAAGGTGAAGCTTCCTTGGCTGCAGGTTGCAAAAATTGTTTTTATCAGCGCGTTGGCAAGTTTGGCCGCACATTCCATCGCTATGCGGATGGCACCGCTGTGGGCCATTCTCTGCGGCGGAAGCGCTTCCATGGTCGTTCTCTTTGGACTGTTCTATTTCATGCGCGTGCTTGAGCCGGAAGACCACGACCGTCTTAAGATTCTAACTGGAATGCTGCCCAGACCCATCGCTGGACCCGTCGGTGGATTTTTCTTGTTGTTGATTCGCGCGGAATCTGGATGCGTGGGCACGGCAGCGAACTACGTCACGGCAGAAGAGCATGCTCCACTCGGATGTCGCGAAAGTGTCCCCGAGGAACTTCTCGATGCCGATCCGGCAATATGTGTCGCGCATGAGGAAGAGCAGTAAGGGCTGGCGCAGGATTGAAACTCTCCCCGTCTGGATCGACGCTTGCCTCCTACAGCTCTGTATCTTGAATCTTCTGAATGCGAATGCCGGGGAGGTACTGCATTTGAAAAATTCGGTCGCACGTCATAGGATGTTCTTCGATATCGGTCAGAGTTATGAATACCCCCGTAAGTTAGTTAAACTCGATACTCGCTTGCCTTGCGCAAGTTACAAACTCTCGCACCTTGACAGGGTCCTTGCGGCCTGGTGCGGTTTCGACACCTGAGACCACATCAACGCCCCAAGGACGCAGCGTGGAGATGGCTTCGACCACGTTGAACGCAGAGAGCCCGCCCGCGGCCACTAGCTTGAGTCTTCCGGCATTGCCGAAGACAGTCTTTCGCGCCTCGATCCAGTCAAATCTCACGCCGGTTCCGCCAACGGCCAATGCCGACCGCGAGTCCACAAGCACCGCATTTACATGCGGGTCCTTAGTGTGTTCGACGATCCTGACTACCTGCAGTTTCGCGGTCTCTGCGTCGAAGTGCACCACTCGCAGAATCTGCAGTTTAGGCCCGAGGCGCTTGTGGAGTTTGGCCGGTAGTTCAGGGTCCGCGTCATAGTGCAGTTGCACGCCGGTCAGGTTGCAGGCTTGAACTGTACTCACGATTTCGTCGAGGTCGGCATCAACGAATACGCCGATCTTCTCCACGGTAGGCGGCAGGTGCGGAGTGATTGCGGCAACTTCGGCCACGGTTACGCGGCGCGGGCTCGGCGCAAAGACGAATCCCACCGCATCGGCCCCGGCATCGACGGCCATTAGAGTGTCTGCCAGGGAAGTGTTGGCGCAGATTTTGATCCAGATGCTCATACGGCCGCGATTGCTCCAGCCAGCAGTGCCGTCAGTGCCGCGTCTGGATCGGACTGGCGCATAAGGCTTTCACCGATGAGAAATGCATCGAAGCCGGCGGCGCGCAGCCTGACCAGGTCTTCCGAAACTGCAATCCCGCTTTCGGCCACGCGCACCACTGTCTGCGGGATTCGCTTCACTAATTCAAACGAGGTTTCCAGGCGCACATCAAAGGTTCCGAGGTCGCGGTTGTTGACGCCAATGGCGTCGGCGCCGGTATCGCCCAGCGTCGATAACACGCGGTCAAGCTCGGCGGCTGTGTGCACCTCGACAAGAACATCCAATTCAAGGCCGCGAGCCGTCTGAGCAAAGCGGCCGAGTTCGTCGTCGGTGAGTGCGGCGGCAATCAGCAGAATTGCATCGGCTTGATGGGCGCGAGCTTCCACGACTTGATACTCATCCACCGTGAAGTCCTTGCGCAGGCAGGGCAAAGCGACCGCAGCCGAAGCCAGTTCCAGATTGCGCAGGCTACCTTGAAAGAACGGCTCGTCGGTCAACACGGAAAGCGCCGCAGCGCCGCCGGCAAAGTAGCTCAAGGCGAGCTGAGCCGCGTCGAAGTCCGCGCGAATCAGCCCTTTCGAGGGCGAGGCTTTCTTGATTTCGGCGATGACTGCTGGACCTTTGGAGGCGCGTTGACGCAAAGCCATTGCCCAGCCGCGCGGCTGGTGCAGAGCAGCGAGACGCTCCAGTTCCGCGGCGGAAACGCGTGCTTTGGATGCGGCCACTGTGGCTCGCGTCGTCGCCAGAATTCTGTCGAGGTGAGTAGACATGCGCTGAGTCGAGTATACGAAAGCTGCCGCAGCTGATACTTTCGGACGAATTGGTTCGCTGATGGAGGCTCAGAAGTTGGAATAATTATGTGCAAAGTCTCCGGTTTCGCAAATTATGTGTCTCTGTGAGGATAATCTTCGGAAGATATTGATTCTATTTAGGTTAAAATTATCTGCAATTTTTGAGGGTCGAAAATAAATCTAAAAGGGGGGAGGAGGGGGTACCTCTCTTAGTATGCAGTATCTATCTTTTTGAAATTAAAGGTAAACATAAGATACTATTATGTTTAATAAGCTCCCATCGCGTCTCTCTAGTCTATACAGTTCACCCTTATTCGCCAATTTTGGGCCACTTGTCTGACAATTCTTACAAAACAAGCTTTCAGATGCGAATTTCTCGGTCGATGGATTCCCTCTGGCACAGATCCAACTTGAAGATCAACCCATAACCCGCTACTGCTGCTTCTTCGCAGCGTCGGCGAAAAGGCGTGTCCGGATATCGACGATCATGCCTCGTGGCATCTTAACTGTCAAAGTTTGATGGCTGTGGTGGGCGGGCAGCCCTTGGTTCGCCTCTCCGTACATTTGCCCGGTGAAGGGCGTGAAGCCGTCCTGTGCGTAAAGCAAAGATCCGGACACGAACACGACTATACCCAGGAACCATCTCATTTTCAGTCTACTTTTGCGTCTCCGTCTTAGAGTGCGCCTAGAGCTTGTTTCAAAAATGCCTCCTGAGCGTTATCTAGAAGCACGCGAGGTAAAAGAAGGCGTAGTAAATGGAGAGCAGATGCTCGTGACGAACCAACAATCGGCGGAACTGCCCGAGCCATGCATTGGTTCTTTCCACGATCCATCTGCGCTTATAACGACGGAGCTTGCGGCCATCTTCATAACGCCGCAGTTTGTTGTTCTTCCGGTACGGCGCGATCAGTTCGATATTTCGCTTCTTGAACCGCTCGCGCAGTGGATCGGAGTCGTAGCCGCGGTCGGCTATGATGCGCTTCGGCTTCTGCCGGGGCCGGCCGCGCGGCCGGGGGATGCGGACTTCGGCGACTGTGGCCTCCGCAAGATTAACTTCACTCGGGGAGGCACTTTCCAGCCGAACTCCCATCGGAAGACCTTTACCGTCGACCAGTACCATCCACTTCGTCCCCTTACCACGCTTGGTCTTGCCGACCGCGGAGCCCCTTTTTTCGCCGGAGCGAAGCTGCCGTCAAGGAAAATCTCGTCCCACTTGAGCAGACCTCGCTCATCCAGTGTTCCCAACAGCGTGCGCCATGCATTCAGCCAGATGCCTTGCTCCTGCCACTGCTGCAATCGCCGCCAGCACGTGGAGGGCGAAGGAAACTCGTCGGGCAGAAATCGCCACGCCGCCCCGGTTTGCAGAACCCAGAGGATACCTTCCAGGCAGGCTCGATTCGGCGCCGCCGCTTCAGCTTGGGAAGCATGGGCTCAATCAACTTCCATTGCTCATCAGTCAAAAGCTTCTGCCGCTTTTTCATAGCAGAAGCTCAACAGCTAAACCGCCTCAAGCGTAAGTGCCTGTCTTGAGGCCGAACCTATTTTTGAAACAAGCTTTAGTTAAGTACACGAGTTTTGGAGTCAATTTCATTTCCATAAATAATGAAGAGTAACAACGATTGATGTTTCACGTGGGCCGCGTCTCTGGACGGATAAGGAGGCAATGTCGATAGTATTTGAGCGAACTTGAGGATGAGACGTTATCAAGCTTGCTGTCGCAATGAGACAACCAGGATGAGCAGACCCTTCAATTTGTGTTCTCGTTTATGCCATAAAAATCTAAAGTGAGGATTGGGCAACGCACGCGTGTATAACAAATTAGGCTTCAGATTGACCTGGAGCCGAGGTGCATCAATGAAGACCGAGAAATAGATTGGGCATCAAGAGAAGAACCTGATTATCAGATATTAGAGCGAGGGCAAGAACAGTAAACTGTTGCGAGTTACGAACAGAGTTCCGCTGAACAAACAGATGGTATGCGTGCGAGGTACTCACACTTCGCACGAATGTGGAATCCGGATCGAATGCTGCCTGTCACTTCTTGACAATTAATCGATCCGGGGTGACTGATGCCACGGACAGTCTGGGAACTGTTGTTGAACCTTGCAAGGCAATCTGCGGCTGGCCGTTTTCGCCGATTGTCCAGGTCCCCAGTAGGTCCTGGGGACCGTCGGTCGGAGCAATACTTTGCACCACTACGATTCCGTCAGGTTGAAGCTCAAAACCAATGCGGCCCCGCGAGGGCGGGAACGGAAAGCTGGCCGGCCGGAAAACCATTTCGTCCGCCGTGTCCTCTTCATGAGAGTGTAGCCACCGCTGGTTCAAGATGCCGGGAGGTACGTCTTTCCATGTCATGCGGTCACCATGTTGAGGGATTGGGAGAAGGGCGATTGCAACCTTCCCCCAATGTTCCCAGCGATCGACGCCCGCGGGCCATCCAGTGTGGCAGCCATCCGCGAAACCTGACCCGGAGTAAACATGATCATCGTGTCGTCGTCGACATAGTCCATGAAGTCCATGAACATGTCGCCGTTGGGCCCATTGCTGCACGAGAGATGCGGGAAGGCCGGCTTACCGTAGTTGGGAGCCTGTTGTGGCGGAGTGTCGTCCACCAGATCGGTTCCGCTGCAGTCGAGCCTATCACCCCAGATGTGAATCAGGTTCAACCAGTGTCCAACTTCGTGGGTTGTGGTCCGTCCTAGATTGTAGGGTGCCGTGGCGACGCCAATTGTTCCGAACGCCGAGTAGAGAATCACCACACCGTCTGTTGCCGCCAGCCCTCCCGGAAACTGTGCATAGCCTAGGAGCCCGCCGCCGAGGTTGCAGATCCAGATGTTGAGAAACCGATCCGAAGGCCAGGGGTCGGCTCCACCAGTGGCGGTGGATTTCACACTGTCATCGGTTGTGAAGGCGCTGGCTCCGGCCGCCGTGCGAGTGATGCCGTTGCTCGGGTTTCCGTCCGGATCAGTTGTGGCGAGTGCAAACTGGATCTGAGCATCTGCTGGCATGTTAGCCCACACCGAAGGCACATTCGCTTTGTCAGAGTTTGCCGCGCGATAGTCGCGGTTGAGCACAACGATCTGACTTTGCACCTGAGCATCAGAAATGTTCTGCGTGTTGTTGGCATAGACTACATGCGCGACAACGGGAATCGTGATCGGTTGCGTGCGCCTGTTTTGAGCGTTCCAAAGCATGAATTGGGAGGAGAAGCGCTCAATCTCAATCCGGTTCTGTTGATAAGCGCGATTTTCGAGCAGGCGATGATGAACTTCGGGCGTGCCGCACGAACGATGTGGAGGAACTAAGATTGAAGCTGCCATTTCTTCTCCTTATAGGTTGCGGCCGGGGAAGGTGATGCCCGGCCATAAGTTCGCGATAGGTTGAGGTTGGTGGATGCGACACGGCGCGGCTTGTTTCCACGCGCCGTGCGAGGAGACAAGTCGCGAAGTTACTTGGGTGCTCCAAGCTTACTGGCGATGGCGCTGACCGGAAGGTTTATGCCGACGGTGAATTGCGCACAGTAATGCGACTTGCCTGTCAGCGAAGTGCCGCTTGGACTGCTGCATGAGGAGCTCCCGGATAGCTCGGGCTGCTTGACAAACATCGCGCCGAGATAGATTTCAGAAGCACTGGGACCCCATGCCCCACCAATCAAAACCTGACTCAGCGGACGCTTGGCATATGCGACACCGGCTATGGGGTGCGGGATCGCAGTGAATCCGCTCCCTTTGACGTCGACTGGCTTGAAGTAGCCGTCCAGGATTGCGAATACGGTTTCGCTGCCGACGTTGGCGGGAGTCGCCGTGCCGGAAGTAGTGTCGAGCTTGAGTTCGCTGATCTTTTTCACCGGAACTGCAAAGCCAACATCCCAGTAATACGGGCCTTCATTGTCGAAGGTGACGTCGTCAGCCAACTTCTGGTCGGAATCGTCCCTGCTCACGCGGAAGGTGCTCTTGATTAGAATGTCCGAAGGGATGTACCCCACGTTCAGCACACCGCCGCTCCACACAGCATCTGGCGCGGCCTGATCTAATCCCGCGATTCTCTGATTCGCCGCAGACCCGTTCCCCGCCGAGTTTCCGCCCGTGAAAGCCTGCAACAATGAGTACAAATGTGCAACATTCGCGGGAGTCTTCTTAGTAATCGTGAAGTCATAGTCGGGGATATAGCTCCCGTTCCCGTCCGGAATTACACTCTTCGCATTGAACTGAAGAAGGAGCACGTAAATCCTCTTGATGCCCTGCAGCCGCTTGGCGCTCGTAAAATCCTCCTGGGACCACTTACCGGGCGCAATGTCGCGATAGAGATACCAATTGTCCGCTTCAACTTTGGGGCTAGGGTCTGGTGCACCCGCTGGACCCTTGCTGGGAGCCCAGGACAGTAAGTGAATTACGACATATACCCCATCTTGCTTGCCAGTTAATACCGGCAAACAATCCGTCGTTTTGCGCTGTTTCGCCGGCGGAAGCTCTTTATCCGCATCGGTCAGGGCGCACGCACCTGCACCTGGATTGCCAGCCTTTTGAATCGCAGCCATCGCCTGAATCAGCGCCATAGCCGCCGCCGGATTGTCCAGCGTAGCCTTGTCCTTATCCAAACCCTTCACAGAATCCAGTTGCGATCCGGCCGCAACGAACGGCACAGCATTCGTGAAGGTCTCATGTTGCGATGTGCTGGCGAGGCAGGGTGAAGCGAAAGCTAGGCAGACAACGACGATCCATCTCTCGCAGGGTTTCACAACTCCTTTTGCGTTCAGCAGTTCGACACACATTTGGGCTCTCCTCCGTGAATTGGCGGCTGTGGCAAGACTCCCGGCTCAACTGCCGCTCACTCAGCTACACGAGGAAACGAGAAGAACTCCTTTCTGGAATTTTCGGATTTGGAGGTTTTGCGCGTTGCCAAGCAGGATTCTTTCTCTGCTGGCCGTCACGCAATCATGTAAAATCCCGTCATAGTAGCGTATTCCCCATTGGCTAACTATTCCTCCATTTCGGATGCGGAGTTAGTTCGTGCATGTGCCGAGTCGAATGAATCAGCGGCATGGCTGGAATTCGTTGCCCGCTTTCAGCGGCCGATCCGGCTCTCTATAATCCGCGCGGCAAATCGCTGGGGTCAGCTTCCCGGAAAGATTCTGGAGGATCTTGCACAGGAGACCTATCTCCGGCTATGCGCGGACGGATGCCGCCTTCTAATGCAGTTCGCGGTCCAACATCCTGAATCGGTCTCAGGCTACATCAAAGTGATCGCGTTCAATCTGGTCCACGACCATTTCAAAGCGAGCCACTCCCAAAAGCGAGGTGCGGGAAATGTAGAGGAGTCACTGACAGACTTGGATCCTCAATCCAGCGGTGCGAACTTCGGTGGCCAAAGCGCAATGGAACGGCACATACTGATGAAGCAAATCAATGCTTGTTTGGAAGCCACTACGTTAACGCCCGATGGAGAACGGGACCGCCTCATCTTCTGGATGTATTACCGGCAAGGCCTCACCGCCAAAGCTATTGCGGCTCTGCCAACTGTAGGGCTTACTGCAAAGGGAGTGGAGGCCGCTATTTTCCGCCTCACGCGCAAAGTGCGCGAGCAGATTATCTACGCGCGAACCCAAAGCGAAAATTCAGAACCCAGGCCCAAAGGATTTTGCACATCAGAGTCGTATTAACAGGGAGAAGCAGGTTTTGACACGGCCATTTGAAAAACATCTCGACGACGACGAAATCGGCGCTTTGCTTTTCCTGGCCAGCGGGTCTTCGGGCGGGGCAGAGATCTCGGATGCTCTCCTTCGTGAACTTCGTAGTCATGTCGAATCCTGCGAATTCTGCGGCCGAAAGGTGCAGATGCATGAGGATGCGCAGCGTGGGATGCATCGTCTGGAATCCCCGAAACTCGAACCACCAGGGCCAGACTGTCCAGCAGATGAGTCGGAATGGCAGCATTTGGTTGTAGGTTTGTTGCCAGAGGAGAGAAGCAAACAATTGATGAGTCATGCCTCCCAATGCGATCACTGCGGACCTCTCTTGCGAGTTGCTTCAGAGTTGGTGACCGAAGACGTAACTCCGTCGGAGGAAAACTTACTTGCGGAGTGGAGTTCCCGGTCTCAGTCTGATGCCAGGGTTTTGGCAGAAAAACTATTAAAGCGGAACCAAGCCGCCACCATTGAGAGACCTTCAAGGCACTGGGCCACGCTTCTCCTCTGGCCGCGCCCCCTGATTCTTGCCGGGACGCTCGGGGCCCTAATGTTGGCCGGCTGGTTAGGAATGCGAACTCTTTTTGCTCCAAACGTGGACCACCTTCTGGCTCAAGCCTATGAAGAGAATCGGACGCTGGAAGTGAGGATTCCCGGCGCGAAATTTGCTCCGCTTCGAGTTGAACGGGGGCAGACGGGGTCGAGCTTTGACCAGTCTCCTTCATTGCTGAAGGCCGAAATCCTGATTGGTGAGCACCTGGCCAAATCTCCAAACGACCCCGTCTGGCTGGAAGCCAGGGCTCGTGCCTACTTGCTTAACGGAAAAGCCGAGCAAGCAATTCAGACTCTACAAAAGGCGCTAGCGATTCAGCCCACCTCCGCGCCAATTCTGACAGACCTTGGTTCTGCTTACTATTTGCGTGCTGAATCGAGAGGCCAAAGCTCAGATTACGGATTCGCAATCGAGGATTTGTCTAAGGCGCTCGCGCTTTCTCCAGACGATCCTGTGTCGCTCTACAACAGGGCTTTGGCTTGCCATCGGGCCTATCTGTATACCCAAGAGATCGAAGACTGGGAGCACTATCTTCGCGTGGACCCACAGGGAGATTGGGCCGCTGATGCCCGGAAACGATTGAATGATACTCAAAAGAGCCTTTCGCAGCGTCAGAAAAGTCTCGTGGAGCCTCTGCTAACGCCGGAAGAGATCTCCCGTAACGGTCAGAGCGGCTTAGCTGCGCTGGATCTCATCGACGAGCGGGTCGAAGAGTATCTCAAGA
Source organism: Occallatibacter sp. (assembly GCA_049518535.1). Taxonomy (GTDB): domain Bacteria; phylum Acidobacteriota; class Terriglobia; order Terriglobales; family Acidobacteriaceae; genus Telmatobacter. Next base: position 90,629 of record JBEKRS010000017.1, read on the forward strand.
TCGCAGCCGAAGACTGGCTGCCGAAAGCGTTTCCCGCCCCCCCCAAAGAAGCATCCGAAGTTGATCTGGCTGCGCTAAAGCGTCTCGCCAAGGTAGCCTCAACTCGCCATGCAGATAACTGGCTTTCGGACCTGCTCAACCATGCGGGCGGGAGAGACTTTGGTGTGGCGGCTGTATCGCTGTCAGAAGCAATTCTTGCAAACGAAAGGGGGTATTACTCGGATGCGCGTGCCTCCGCTTATCTTGCTGCGCAGCAATTCCGCCACGCCGCAAATCCGGCAGGTGAAATCCGCGCAATGGCAGAAGAAGTCTATTCCGATCATCTGGTTTACGAGGGACCAGCGTGCATCGAACTTCTTCACACACTCGAGGTGCCGCTTGGAAGTAATCGCTACCCATGGCTTCAGGCGAATATGAGTCTTGAGCGGTCCGTTTGTGCCGACTTGATTGGGGATCAGGGTATGTATCAGGCCGCGATCTACCGGGCGATGAGCGTGGCCAGCACGGCAGACGACCTAAGGAATGTCAACCATTCGATAGCCTGGATAGATCCGGCGCGTGGTATGAAACCTGATGGGACCGCTGTTTACGATGACACCCCAAACAAATGCCGGGATCTATATGATGGCGGTCTCCCAGTTTCCCTCGCATATCGCGCGGAAAAATCCAAGCCAATGAAAACGATGGAAGACAAAAGCACTAGTCTCTACCAATTAGTCAACGCCATCGCCAAGATAGACCCAAGGTCGCCAGATTTCCCGAAAGGCGGCAGACTTGAAATCGTGCAGAATGCAATTGTCGAAGTCAATTCCCAAATGGACTCCTTGTACCCCAGGATGTCGCAACTCGCGTTGGCCGCTGCCTTGGCCCAATCGTCTGCAGATTTGATTGTCGATATGAACAAAATTGCAAGCCGAGCGCGAACGCGCAATCTACCGGGAACTCTTAGCAACCTCTTGGCATTCGATCAAGCCTACGTTAATGCGTACGATGCGCAAACCAAAGATGGAAAAGACTGCCTCGCCCCGATCTTGACTGTAGGTCCATAGATACACTGACAATCCGTCGTTCATGAGCCGAGGAAATAGAAATGAGTTGCTTTGAATTCATACACACGAATGGCGAGATCAGCCCCAATTCATTCATTGAGTAGGGACCGTCATGTGCTCGCGCGACCTGATTATTCGGGCAAGCTAGAGCGGACATCTCTGAACAATTTTTTTGGGATAGTTGACAAACTGCTCCGCGAGCGCGACATGCCCTTGCATCCAGTTTGAGATTGGGCCTGCAAAGACGCTACCACTATGAATTCCGGCTGCAAAAGTAGAGAAGACGCCGCTGTCTTCTCCGAATGTTTTCATAATGAAGCTCGTAGCCGGATGCAATGCTGGCCCGTCATTGCCGACGAACGGTCCAGGAACCCTCATTGGCAACCGCTGGGCAGATCGATCTCGAAAAGCGTGCAACTGGCCTATGGCCAGACAGGATGCAATGGAAAAGTTTCGTTCCTTGGGAGGGTCCGATGGCCCATTCGCGGTCGTCGCTTGTGTAAGAAACTAGCCATGTCTCTAAGTCGCCAAGGCGACTGGAATCTCGTGCTCTCCGGCTATGCTGGAGGCCGAGGAAGCTCCCGACGCCTGCGGCGTTTATCGTTCCCGATCCGCGCATTCGCTGTTAAACACCTGATTCTGGTTGCGTTCTCGACGACCCTACGGAGCCCTTAGGCGTCCGGTCCCTCTCATGAGATACTCTTCAGCGATTTCGTTGGGGGAACGTGATGCCTGCAAAACGCGACGTATTAGCAGAGATTGGGGAACTCCGGGGCAGGACGACCGCAATCGACGATCTCGATAGCGGGATCCTCAAGCTGCTTACAATCACGATGTCGACTGAAAAGCTAAAGGATGGCGGCCAGGAAGACGAGCTTCATGCCTATTTTGTAGTGGCCAGCATAGCCGCCATCGAAACGTATTTTCGGTGGCAGATTCGCAGGTTAATTGATTCTGGCAACGAACGATTTTTGAATAACATCCGATTGGATGATCTCCCGATCAAGCTGTCCCATGACCTCGCTGTTGCTCTTATAGGAAAGCAGCTTACGATCGGCGAACTCGTGGCTCACACCGTCGGGTTCAGCAACTTTGAACAGGTTGCGGGTTTCATGACAAAGCTTCTCGCCACAGACTTCGTGCGGTTGGTGGAGACAACATGCGAGCCGGATCATCCAGAGAAGCCGGTCCTGGAAGGCATTGCTCAAGTGGTTGCAGACGTAAAGCGCGCCCTCGAACTTCGCCACATCATCTGCCACGAAGGTCAAATAACCCACTTGATACAAAACTCGGAGATTAAACGACTGTGTAACTCATGCTTTATGTTTGCCCGTGGGTGCCATTATGGTGCTGGCCAGCCGTGCGGGCAAGCTGACTGTTCTACCCATGCCGGAGAACTCGCAGTATCTGTGGCACCCTTCGGTCGAGTTGCTGGGCCGGTCGGTATTGGAACACTACGATCCAAAGCGCGTAACAGCGGTGCTGTTGACAGGCATGGGCTACGACGGATCCGATGCATTTGCGGAGATCAAAAAGCGCGGGGGGCACACCATCGCCGAATCGGAAGAGTCGGCCGTGGTATACGGAATGCCGGCGGAATTGGTCGCCAAGGGCGGAGCAAGTTTGGTCTTAGCGGTAGAAAGAGTGGCCTCGCAGTTATCAACCTGGGCTGGCCGGTAAGGAAAGAACGATGGGACTCGTCAAAGGAAAGGCCGTTACAACTGAGGACAAGGCCGAGCCGATAGAGCAGCGAAGTTGCGAAGAATTGGTAGCGGAGCTTGAGGATTCCGATGCAACGATTCGCCGCCACGCCGCACAACAAATCACGTCCTGTCTCGATGCCGCAGCGGCGCTGGTGAGTCGCTTGAAGCGCGAGGAAAACACTGCCGTGCGTGAAGTAATCCTGAATACGCTGCTGCGACTCCACGACCCATCGATGGGCGCCGGCCTGGCCGACTGCTTACGCAGTGAAGATGCAGCACTTCGCAACGACGTCATAGAAACATTCAAGCAACTGGGCGACGAAGTAGCGCCAATCCTGCGTTCCCTGCTGGCCGATCCCGATCCGGACGTGCGTATCTTCGTCGTCAATATCCTCAATTCCGAGCGTCATCCTGACGTGGAGCAGTGGTTGATCGAAGTTATCGAGCGAGACGCCAATGTAAATGTCTGTGCAACGGCTGTCGATTTACTCTGCGAAGTAGGCACCGAGGCGGCCATCGATCCGCTTCTTCAGCTCAAAGCCCGCTTTGCCCACGAATTCTACATCCAGTTTGCTGCCGATCTGGCTCTAAAACGTATACGAGAAATTTGACCCGCTGATGAGCACATACGCGTCCCAGCCAGAATCCGCGACAATCACCAACGAGGACTTCTTGAAGTTCAAGGAGTTCTTCTATCGCCGCACGGGCATCAGCTTCGAGATATCCAAACGTTACTTTGTGGACAAACGCCTGGTTGAGCGCATTGAGGCCACCGGCACAGGCACCTTTCGCGGCTACTTTACCTTGCTGCGCTTTCAAGCCTCGGGTGAAGAGTTACAACAGCTCACGAATGCCATGACGGTAAATGAAACCTACTTTCTGCGCGAAGAGTATCAGTTTCGCTGCCTGGTCGACTCTATTCTTCCGCAGATCGTCCATCGTAGAGTTGGCACGGATGCGATCCGCATCTGGTGCATTCCGTCGTCGAGCGGCGAGGAGCCATATTCGGTTGCCATGTTTCTATTGGAAAATTGAGCGGGAATCAGGGAGTGGGACGTCGAGATTATCTCCTCGGACATCGACACCAGCATCTTGCGTCGTGCGCGCGCCGGACGCTACTCGCCGCGCTCAGTTCAATATCTTCCAGATACTTGGTTGAAGAAGTATTTTAAGAGCGTTGGCGACGAGTATCAGCTCTGCGATGATCTGCGCCAGGCGGTCGAGTTCACTCGCGTCAATCTCGCAGAGCCAGCCGACACGCTCAACTATCGCAATTTCGACGTGATCTTCTGTCGCAATCTTCTCATTTATTTCGACGACGCGTCGCGCAAGACGGCGTCCGATACTTTCTACGAAGCACTGAATCCGGGCGGTTATCTTTGCCTGGGCCATTCGGAATCCATGAGCCGCATCTCGTCTTTGTTCGAGGTGCGCAAATTCCCTGAAGCGATTGTCTATCGCAAGAGTCTGGAGGCCAAATGATGGACGGCCTGATCCTGAATGAAGGCGTGATCGTCAAGCGCATTCTGATTGTCGATGATGCAGCCACTGTGCGTATGTATCACCGCGGCATTTTGGAGTCCGCGGGCTACGCGGTCGAAGAGGCAATGAACGGAATCGAAGCCCTGGGAAAAACGCTTGAAACTCCATTCGATCTGTATGTCGTGGATGTCAATATGCCTAAAATGAACGGCTATGGCTTTTTAAGCGAGTTGCGTGGGCAAGAGATTCCACAGCAACCGGCCATCATGGTCTCGACCGAAGCAGCGCCGGGAGATGAGGCGGCGGCGTACCGGGCGGGCGCAAATAGTTATCTCGTCAAACCCGTGCAGCCAAACCAATTGTTGATGTATGCGCGTCTCATGCTCGGGTAGGCAGTCCAATGAACCCCTTGCTCGAACAGTTTCTATCTGAATCCCGCGAACTCTTGGAAGGTATCGGCCAAAAGCTGATGCAACTGGAAGACTCACCCAACGACAGGCGCGTGATCGACGATCTCTTCCGGTCTGTACATACCCTGAAAGGCAAAAGCGGCCTATTCACATTCCCCGAGATGACACGCGTGCTCCATGCCGGCGAAGACCTGCTAGGAAAGGTGAGAAACGGTGAGATGGCGTTCTCGCGGGAGTTAGCGGATCGTCTGCTCGACGCAATGGATTTCGTCGGCCTGCTCTCGAATGAAATCGAGTCGACAGAGTGCATCGACGCTTCCCACGCGGCCGATTCTGCTCGTCTGGCTGAGTCGTTACGGACGCTGATGGTGGACTTAGCAGACTCAGTTAATTCCGATACTGCCGGATCAACTCCCGTCACAACAAAACCGACTGTCGTCACACACACCGAAATACCGCCACTCAGCGAAGTTCCTGAAACACTGCGCATTGAAGCCTTCCGCCGATGCGGCGATGGGGAGAAGTTTCATTGGATTGCTTATCAACCTGTTCCAGAGTGTTTTTTCCAGGGCGACGATCCATTCCATCGTGCCCGCCAGACACCAGGTCTGCTCTGGGGTAGGGTTCTGTCGTCCGAGCCTCTGCCGCCACTTGCCGAACTGGACACATACAGGTGTTCGCTGAAGTTTCATCTGTTGACAGCGGCCTTTCACGAAGAGTTGGTCGAGTACTTTCGTTATGTGCCGGATCAGGTAGAAATCGTTGCAGTCGATCCATTGTGGCTGACGATTTCAGAATGCGAGCTAGAGAACAGAGTCGGAGTTGAAAATAATCTTGTTTCCGGATCGCCGGTCTCCGAACCAAAGACACCCCCGGAATCCATCGAAGCAGCAGCCGCGCTCACACGGGTTCTGACGGCACAACAGCAGATTCTCGCCTTGGATGATCATCCCGCCTGGCTCTCCGGAAGGCTCAAAGCGGTTGCAACGGTGCTCAAGAATTTTGGAAACTCCTTGGGCATTGCCGGAGTCGAAGGTCAGATTGAAGCTTCACTTGCTGCAGCTGTGGCCTCCGCCAGCGTCTCCCGCTGCTCGAATGGCTAAATGCTCATCTGAGCCAGTTCACATCGAAACTTGTTCCACAGTCCGCTGCGAACAGAAGACGGGCCAACGGTGAAGAAGAAGCCGCTGCAGGCGCTGGTTGCGATAAGCAGACTCTAACTGCGTCCTGCGCTCGTCCTTCTGACTGAGATATTTTGTGTAATTGCCTTGGTAAATATTCAGCCGTTTATTCCATATTTCGACGGTGCGGTCGATGGTTACATCAAGAAAATAGCGGTCGTGGGAGATAAGTATGTAGCCGAATGGATAACTCTTGAGATAGTCTTCGAGCCAGTTGCGAGTTTCTA
>JBEKRS010000018.1:0-77414 GCA_049518535.1 Occallatibacter sp.
TCCCGGCTTATGCGCGGAAAACGCCTGAGCAATTTCAGATTGCACCTGATCGCTTCTCTCTACAAGCCCAAATCATCCTCATCGCCGTTGTAAAGTAAGTGACATTGGGTTGAAACCCCCTGAAAAAGTGCAAATTCACGATGCCTTCAGGCCTGGACCTTTGCCCTCCTTCCCGGAGTCAAGCGAAATACAACTGTAGTACTAAGCACCCTGATTTCCAGGATCTTCTTCCTCCAACTCCTCGATCTCCTCCTCCTCTGCGTCCGCCAAAACGGTCTCCTTATCGTTCTTTTCCGGCTGCCAAAGCTCCACACGATTTCCTTCCGGATCGGTGACCCAGCCAAACTTTCCAAAATCATAGCTTTCGCGCTTCGGATCGACCGTAACACCATCGGCTATCAAACGGTCCAGCACTCCATCCAGGTCATCCACTTGGAGATTGATCATTGCTTTCTGTGCCGGTGGAAAGTATGCATCCTCTTGTTTGAAGAAGCAGAAGACGACCTGAGCGTGTTGCGTCGGGGCAGGAAACGAAAACCCTCCCTCGGACTTCACCAGACCAAGATGCCGCTCGTACCATTGATACAGAGCTTTTGGATCGTTCGCTCGCAAAAATGTACCGCCAAAGCCAGTAATTGAAGCCACGCAGTCTCCTATGCAAAACATCTATCCATAACTCACGCCTGGAGAATAACAGATCGTGTGTCACCTATCGAGGCGCACCCAGCAGCTTGTAGTCCGGCCGTCACGCCGGATCTGCTCCGCACCCACACGGAGCAAAAAGAAAGCTGGCGAGACATCCCCTTATCTCGCCAGCGTGAAGTGAAAAATTACAGAGAGCGCAGGAAGTCGATCAATTCCTGCTTCTGCGTGGCGCTGAGGTCGTTGAAATTCGCAATGACGGTGTTGGCTTCGCTGCCATTGCTCTCGTGATTCTGAATGGCTGCCGGGACACTGAGGTCGCGACCGTCATGCAGCAGGAATATCCGCTGTCCCAATCCCCACAAGGGCGCTGTGCGGAACTGGTCGCCGCCCGCGTTGCCCTGCACGATGTTGTCCGCGAATCCCGTACCCATGTCGTGGAGTTCAAGGTCGGTAAAGGGATGGAACGTTTGCTGGCTCAACGCTGGAACCAAGTTCGACACCTGCGTCGGACCTAATGTTGGATTGTGGCAGGTGGCGCAGCCGACCGACGTGAACAAGGCTTCGCCAGCGGCTATAGTGGCTGCAGGCACTGCCGCCCCGTTGAGGATCACCGTTCCAGTAGGAGGCGGCGCCAGGAAGCGCATGAAATTGGCGAACGCAGACACGTCATCCAGAACCGCTGCGTTCGGCGTTGAGGTGGGGTTCGACGCATCTTCCGGATATCCGTTCCCCGAGAGGTTCAGACAGCTCGCTGGCAGCCCGGTGCCTAACAACTCTTCTTCAGGCAGTGGTTTTTCGTTGTTGAACAACAAGTTAGTTATGCCCATCTCCACGTTGTAGGCCTCGCCGCTAAAGATGTGTAGCGACTTGTTCTGTGCCTTCCAGCCGAACTTGGTGATGGTGCCGTCATTGCCGCTGCGGTTGAAGGTGCCGGCAATGCCCAAGCTGTTTTTCAGGTTGGCCTGCTGATTCTCGATCAGCGTGGAATCGTCCAGGTTCTCGAACAGGCCATCGCCAAAGAGCGGGGTGGGTATCCGAAAGATGATGTTGCCAGCATTTTGGGCAGCGGTGAAATTGGGTTGCGCCAGACTGGTGCAGGTGCCGGCATCGGGGCGGCCTACTACGGTGAACAAGTCTTCTGGGACCTGAGTCGAGGGAATGGTCGTGTTAACCGTTCCGTTGGCGTTCATCAAGAACGGGAAGCGAGCCTCCCGCGTGGGGCCGTTAACGGTAATGAAGGATGGAACCGTGTTGGTGCTGCTACAGACGATGGTTCCCTTCTGTGCCGGCGTAGGCAAGGACTGGCCGCTCGTGACCGTGCTGACATTTGTCACGGACAGACCGCTCTCGCTGGTGCAGCTACCGAAGGCCGCAAACTGCGGATTCACCGCCGCGCCCGTGCCGCCGACAGCCGGTTGCGCGTGGCATCCTGCGCACTGGTTGAAGTTAAACCTAGGGCCGAGGCCGGTGTTAACTACGTTGGCGTTACCATTGGTGGAAACGTCCTCAATTTCCTGGAAGCGGCTCAGGCCGTCCGCAAAGAATGCGGTAAAGCCGTTGGGGTCGTTGTTGGGATTGATAAGTGTCGTGCCGGTGCTGGTCGTGATGCCATCGAATGTTCCGGTACGAACGCCGGTCTGCGCTCCAGGGTCTTGTTGAGCGACTGCAATTGTGGCTTGAGTGACTGCGAGTCCGGCGAGCAAGATCATCGCCGGCGCTAGAAATGAGGTGAACTTTTCTGTCCTGGTCATGGTTTCTCCTTGTGGGGGATTGTTCGGGATTGTCATGGATCCAGCTTTCGGACCCGATTGAAGCGCACGAAGCTCACAGCCGCAAGAGTGCGCAGCTCAGGAGGCCGTAATATCCATGCCTTTAAGGGCCTTACTATCCAAGGACTTTCAGACGATGAGTGGTGCGGATGTCAGCTTCTTCCAGGGCAGGAATGTCGATGGGGAAGTACCCAGCGAAGAAACTGACCACAGTCATTAAACAAGGTTGGTCACAACAATTAAACGAGGTTGGTCGAAGTCATTAATCGAGACTGACCACGACTATTAACCATGGATAAACCACGGACGGCTCAAAGTCAAATTATTTTTTCGATCTGTTTCGGGCCTGTGCTCCGCGGATGAAAATCCGGCTGAAACCGGGCTTTAAAAGGACGAAAGAAGTGGTTCAAATCTTCTAGAAAGTAGTTTGAGAGTCAAAAGAAGCGGCTTGGAATTTGGAAACAGTGGTTCAGAAACCACTTGCGGTGGGGCGACTTGCCCTTCGACAAACTCAAAGCAGGCAGTCCAGACGGACGCCCAAGTTTTTTGATCTCGCGCGCTTGGCGTTCGGTGGCCGCATGGTTTCTATTTAGCGGATGGCGATTCCTCTTCAATCGAGGGGAGACCTGGTGGTGCAGGTTCAGCGCCTCTCTGGTCTTTAATCGAGAGCTGGGAAACCCGGCGCCGATCAAAGAGGAAAGCTGCGCACTCTGAAAGCGCAGCCTCGGCCATCGCTTTGTAAACAGCACACTCCAGGCCTCCTGGCGCGCCAAGCTTCCTATAGCTGAGGTAGCTCGGCCCATAACACGAAAAGCACCAATCCGACGCCCAACAGTCGGAACACCCTGACAACTGACTACGGAGTAGGCCACTATACCGTGTTGCAGCTTCTTCGAGTGGCTTCCTCAAGACCTCTGCCGGTGTAAGCCGTTGTGTCGAACCGACCTGGTGCTCGTGACCACATACAAGATAGCAAGGTACAATGTCACCGTTTGTCATCACAGTAAACTTATCGATCCCAGCTCCGCAGATATATTGCCGCGGCCTGTCATGCGCGAACGCATAAGCCACGTTGACGGCGTAATAAAGCTCGGTCGACTGCGACTCCAGATATCGCTTTGCAGCGCGCCGCGCGGCCTCTCCGAACATTGTTGTAACAGTTTCATGCTGGCTGTTTGCGATCCCCGACGCACTCGCTGGGAAAGCTGGCATTACATGAGTCTCTTCGGCACCCAGGTCAAGTGCGTGATCCACAATATCGATCACACTAACTTCGGCTGCAAGGTGCCTGGAGGTATATGTAGCCTGGGTGCTGAAGTGTACGCCGGCTCGCCTCAATTTGCGGATACCGCCAACAACAACGTCATATGAAGGTCCACTGACCCGCCGTGGCCGACAGGCATCGTGGACGTTTCTTGGCCCGTCAAGGCTAACTGTTACGTTGAAGTTGTGGTCCGAGAGAAACTCCGCGACGGCGTCATCGACCAAGCTTCCGTTCGTCACGATAGCAAGCGATGGCATTTCCGGTTGATGCGACATCAACAGTCTAGCGACTTCGCTCCAAGCCGTGTTAATTGCATCAAATGCAATTAACGGCTCTCCACCAAAAAGTATCAACGAGGACACGGGTTTGTCGGAGAGTTGAAGAAATTGACTGACCGTCGTAACGATTCCGCCTGAATCAACGGTTTTTCCGTTCTGGTAGAGATCCTTGGCGAAGCAATAGCAGCAATCGAAGTTGCAGTTATTGGTTAGCACTAAAGTCAGCTCAACTCCGTTCGAGCGCATACACTGGCCGGTCGAGATTGCCTGCACGGGTAAATCCAACTTCCGAGAATTGCGAAAATAATTGCCTACGGCCTCGCTTACTGCGACATCCCGATCACACTGCGTCGCCAAGCGGCACGCGGATTCCTGTTCTATCCAGAGGAGTGATCGACTGTACTTTTCAAGAAATGTTTGGCCGTCCGAAAGCTTACTTAGCCGATGGAATAAAGCTTTTGCTTGCATACGCACCCCCGAGAGGTTCGGAGTTTAACTGAATGCCGCAGGGGTCGCGGCTCCGACTTCCGCTCCTGGAGGGGAAGTCGGAGCGCGCTAGAAGTATTTGCGGAGTAAGTAAGAACCGAGGGTTTTCTATCGCTCTCTTTCTCCACCACCTCCGTTGCAACATCCGTTATCTGCGAATTTGGGGACAAGAGCCAGTTTGTTCAACTGCTCCAGGGGAAGGGCGACGATTGCATCTTTCTGTTCCAAGAGAGCATCGAGATAGCCTAGATAGGCTGCTTTTGTTGTTGCTCGTACATCAGTTTCCTTTGCCATTTTCAGTCTCCTTTCTGCTCGCGTACAAGGCGTCGAAACGCCCGCGCAAACGAATAAATCATAATCTCCTAAATTTCCGTGATGACTATCACGGCTCTTTATGACTATTTGGGCAGGTCGCATAAGCGAGAAAATGTGTAACGTGCAAATATCCTCAACGCGAAGGTTGTCATCCGCCCCACCTTGTTGGCGGGTCTCACAGTCGGCGAAATGAGGTCCGAGGCATTTATGAGACCGGTTGTAGGAGTGGAGTTGTCCTCGGATGGCGCGAATCAGTTGCAGCTTGATTGGGCCAGGGGGGTGGTCTGGCTAATCACGCTTTAGTGCGTGGTCCACTCCTGGACGATGATGCCCAGGTCGTTGAGCTGTTGTATGGCGGTTTCTACATTGCGGCGGATTTTGGGACGGTCTTTGGGGCTGGCCTGGGGCGACTCGGCTATGGCGATTACGCGGCCATAGCGCCATGCGCCGGGAGGAAGGGCGACAAGAGCCTGGGCGAGATCGGCGGGGCGCAACTGAATCTCCTGGCGGCGGGCGGCTTCGGGACGGAGCATGGTGCCTTGACCCACGGTGCTGGGATTGGCGTCGGCGAGAGTTATACGCAGGTTGTAAGTGTCGGCGTCGACCCAGAGAAAAGGATTGGCCCACGCGCTGGGCTCGTGTATGTCAATGTATGTGCTTTTAGAGGGCAGAGGAATAACTGCCAAGGCAGTTATCTGAAGGTCACGCTCGGTGGCGGCGACCTGGGCCTTGTGCTCGGCGTTGACCGCGGTCTGGGCTACTCCTGAGACCACCTGCTCTTCTTTGTGGCAGGCGACAAGGGCCACGCCCAACAGCATAGCCATGCCCGAAATACCTTTGAGACTTGAGCGAGAAATCACCCTACAAGGATAACAGGGAGGGGTGTTTTGATTTGGGGCCGCGCAATGCCGGCTGGTCTGTTACTTGCCGATGAGGCTGCGGGCGATGGAGTCTAACATGCCGTTGAGGAAGTTGATGGACTCGGGTGCGGAGTAGCGACGGCCGATTTCGAGGGCCTCGTTGATGACGATGGGGAAGGGCGTGCCTTTGAAGCCGAGCATTTCGCCCACGGCCATGCGGAGCAGATTGCGATCGACTGCCGGCATGCGCTCCAGACGCCAGTGCTTGGAGTTGGCGACGATGAGCTGGTCGATTTTTTCCTGGTGGGCGACCGCTACGCGAAAGAGATCTTCAGCAAAGCCGCGGACTTCCGGCTCTACTTCATCGCCGGCCTTCCAGAAGGTGGCGCGCACCTGGTCTGGGGTTTGCTTGCCAATGTCCGCTTGAAAAAGCATTTGCATGGCGAGCTCACGCGACTTACGGCGCGTGCCGGCCGTCAAGCAGGACCGCCTTCTACGCCTCGGACGACGACCTTTTCGTCGGCGAGTTTGCGGCGGAGGCTCACCATTTCGATGGCCGCTAGCGCAGCTTCGAAGCCTTTGTTTCCGGCTTTGATGCCGGCGCGGTCGAGTGCCTGCTCAAGGGTTTCGCAGGTGAGCACGCCGAAGCTGTGGGGAATGCCGGTCTCCTGTTGCGACTGACCGATGCCGCGGGCGACTTCGTTGTAGATGGCCTCATAGTGAGCAGTCTCGCCGCGCAAGAGGCAGCCGAGGGTGATGATGGCGTCGACGCGGCCTGCATTGGCGATGGTGCGGGCGGCGGCGGGGATCTCCCACGCGCCGGGAACGCGCACGACTTGGATGTTGGCTCGCTTGGCTCCGCTGCGCAGAAGGGCGTCGAGAGAGCCTTCGAGCAGCCGCTCGGTGATGACGGCATTCCAGCGGGCGGCGATGATGGCAAAGTTCATGCCGGCGGCGGAGAGATCGCCTTCGACGGCGACGGGCTTGCCTTTAATGGGATCGGTCCAGGCCCAGAAACTGAAGGCAAAGCCTGGCTCCGGCTCGACGGTAAAGATGCGCGACTTCCAGTGCGTTTCAGTGATTGCGGCGAGACGCGTCAGGGCAGTGTCGCCGCCTTGCGCGCGCAGCCAGGTTGCAGCGGCTTGGTGCACCGCGTCGAGCGCGGTCACTTCTACTAATACGTCGGCGGTCGAAGGAAACTGGCCATCAACAAATTCTAGATTGCCGAGCGGGGCTAGGAACGATCCGCCACGGCTGCTTGTCGGGGTTCCCGACGACAGGTCTTCGTTGTTGGGGTGATCGTCCCATCCTTTGCCGGGAGCAAATCCCAGCGCTGAAAAGAAGCTTGCCAGCCGGTCATAGGTAGCCCGGTTGCCCGCGGGACGAAGAAAGGAGATCCCCTTGATCATGTTTCGATTCTATCGTGCGCCACCTGCGGTGGGGCCAGCGGCCTTCGGCTCGGAAAATGAATGCATTTGTATCCCAAGATTGCGACAAAAGCAAATACGTGGCAAGGATCGGGCATGCAGAGTTGATCCGCCAGCAAGCATGAAGGCCGACACGCGGCCTGCCTTCATGCTTGCTGATTTCTGTGTTGCGCGCTATGTAGTGGAGCGCGGCTTGACGGCGATGGCCGTGGCAGGAACGATGGTGCCTTTGCCGGTAAAAGTGCAGCCGAGGTCGTTGCCGCCGGCGGAGACAGGCGTGCAGGCAGGCAGGTTGGGACTGATCTGCTGCGTGTCGGTGGGCGGCGTCGAGGGGCTGACGGTGGTGGGAATGCTGATGTAGTGGATCATGTTGTCGCCCGCGGTGGAGACGAAGAAGAGCGTGTCATCTGGGGTGAATGCGCCGGCCAAGGGTGCAATGGGTGCGACGCCGCCCTTCTGCGTGACTAGCGGTACATAACCCAGAGTGCCTGGCGCGCTGGTGGTGCTGCTGATGGCGCTGCTGTTGGGCACGTAGTAAGGCAATTGGGCTGCTGTCGTACTAGCTGCATCCGCGGTGTAGGTAATGAACGCAACGTTGGACTGCGGCGAGGGAATCACCTGATTGACCGTGGTCGCGGCTACCTTGGTGGGATCGAGCGTCGGGGTTGCGTTGAGCCAAGGACCGGTGGAGAGAGCCGAGAGCGTTTCGATGCCAGTGGAGGAGTTGGCAGCCTCCGGGCAGGGGATGGGAGCGAAGATTTCAGGAGCCACTTCGACCGTGGGAACGGCGATGCCGATGTCACTGAGCTCAAAGCCGCCGGCAGTGATTGCCGCGCCCAGAATGTGATGGCCATCGGTGGTGGCAGCCAGCGCATCGGTCTGCACGTCCAGCGAATCGCTGGTTGGCTGCGGGTAGAAGACCATGCCAGGGTAGTCTCCAACAGCGTAGTTTCCAACCGTGCCTGTGGGGCACCAGGTGTGGGCCACGGTGGGATTGCCCCTGAGGTAAGCGCCGACAGAGGGAATGGTAACGGCCGGGGTTTGCATAGTGCTTGAAAAGGCCACATTGGACGGCAGCGGATTGGGCGGGGTATTGGGCGGCAGCAAGCCCGGGGGCAGCTGATTCTGGAGCGGGCTCGGCGGCAGCGGATATGTAGTCCAGCCGGTGTTCTGGTTGTAGATGTACAACGTATCGGTGTGGCCGGTGATGCCTTCTGCCGCATTGTTCAAGGCGGCGTTGTCGGTGATGTAGAGCGTGCTCGAGTCGGCGGTCCAGGCGGCGGCGTTGCCCATGCCGCCAAAGGTTGTAGAAGCGCCACTGGCAGCGCTGTAGATGTAGAAGAGTTGGCGTTGCTGATCGTTGATGAGCAGTTGTGCGTTGTTCGGCGAGACGGCCAGGACTACGCCAGGAGCGCTGGGGTCCTGCTTGGCGAGTGAGTTGTTACCCGGGCTGAAGATCATCAACTCGTGAGGAGAGCCGAGGTAGATACTGTCGCCTAGCTGGTCCATCACCATGGAGTTGGGCACGTAAGGCAGGCGCACCGTGGAACCGACCGTGCCTGTGAGCAGTTGGACGGGAATAATGTACTGCGATTGTCCGGGAGCAGCGAACCAGACGTAGTCGCTGGCCGTGCCTTGGGTAGTGATGGTAACCGGATTCGAGGCGATAGGTAGGCCGGTACCGTAGATACCGATTTCATTAATGGGAGCAGGATTGCAACCGGGCGGCTGGCAAAGGGCATAGATGGAAGCCACGCCGGGGAAGTTAGTGGTGATGGATCCAGCGCTGCCTGCCGAGATGTCGATTGGGTTGGTGGACTGGTAGGTCAGGGCGAGGCCGGTGATGGTGTTTCCGTTGGTATCGATGGTGGTGGTTTTCAGATTTTGAGTCACGCCCTGGTTGATGGTGCCCGAAGTCGCGTCGTCTTCAAGAGTTAGGGAGATCGATTGCGGCGGGCAGGTGGAGAAGTATCCGGCCGAAGAGCCTGAGCCTGCCACCGATGCGGTGATGGCGGTGGTGCCTGGCTGGCCGGCGGTGATGGTGACGACATTTGTAGTGTTGTTGGTGGCAATCGAGGCAACGGTGCTGGTGCCTACCGAATAATTTAGTGTGCCGATGGATGAGGTGCAGTTGGGAACCGGGGTAAGGGTCGTCGAGACCGATGCGGTTCCCGAGCAGATTGCCGAGCCATTCGATAGCTGGGCTGAAGTTGGCGGTGCGGTTGCGCTGATGCCGCCTGCTGTAACGCTCAGCGGCGTTCCGCCGGCAATGGTGTTTGCTGCGGTCAAGGCTACGGTCGCAGTTGCTCCGACGGAACCGTTATTGAAGAGACTTAGATTGCAGGTCTGCCCTACCGCTCCGAGGATTGGGCCGGTGACGAGCGTCACGGTTCCCGAACAGGTTGCCGTGCCATTGGAGAGCGTAGCAGTGGTAGGCGGTGCGGTTGCGCCAGAGCCGACCGCGGTAATGGTCAACGAAGTTCCGCTCGCAATGGTGTTTGTGCCGGTCAAGGCAACCGTCGCGGATGCTCCGTTTGAACCGTTGTTGAAGCCACTCAGCGTGCAGGTTTGCCCATCCGTTCCGGTGATTGTTCCGCCCGACTCATACTCCGCTGCGGTAAGGCTGCCGTTGAAAGCGGGCGGCGCGATGAAGGTTCCACCGGCGATGATGTCGGGAGTGATAGCAGGCAAATTGCAGGACAGGCTGGGAGACGAGGAAGTGACCACTGAAGCCGGAGCGCAAAGGAGATACTGCTGATTATTGGCTCCGAGGACGCAGGCTTGTGCGTCGAGTATGGCTTGCTGATCTTTAGAAAAGCACTGCTGCGCGGCTGGAAGAGGCGAGCCGGATGTCGAGATTGGCGTTGTGACAAGACTGACGGAGGTCACCGGGGCATGCACGTAGACCGTGACGGGATTGGAGGTCACGGACTCGGCGGAAGCGGTGATAAAGGCCGTGCCATAAGGTAGGCCGCCGGTCGAAGGCAGCGGATTCGGCGGGCTGCAGATGGTGTAGTTGGCGATACCGCCGCCGGTGTTCCGGTTCCACGTACCAGCGCAGATGTTTCCGCCTGGCGAGATGTCCACCAATTGGTTGTTGGTGGTGCCGTAGGTAAACGTGCCAGCGCTGGCCGTTGTGCCCTTGCAGGTAGTAGCCGTAGCCGCGCCGACCTGGCGCGTTTGCCCGTAGGCTATGGAGATGCCCGCGGTCGCCGGTGATAGCGTGATGGAAGCCACAGACGTGACCTTCAACCCATACCCCGCGCCGTTGCAGTAGTTCGCATCCGGGTTGCGGGTGCAGCCTGAAATCGAAATCCCAGCTGGAATAGCCAGGCATAGCAAACAAACAAGCGTCAAAAACCGCCGCATGAATCCTCCCCGTCCCGTCTTGTCTAACCGCGGAACGGTCACTCCCGATACCGTCGGAAAAATTAGGTTATAGCGAACTTTCCAATGCCGCCGCCTGCGGTTGCCGCTCAGAGACTCTTTCTTTTCGAGAAAAAGCTCCCTTGCGCGGTGCCCGCAAAGGGCTACGGAAATTGGAAAGGCGCTCTCTGGAACGGCCCGTCAACACGCCATGGCTGGCTTGCCGCCGGTGGAATCCGCTCAAATGACCGGCTCCCGGCTTCGCGCTCTTGACCTGCAGCCGGTTGACGAAACGCGCTCCTAAGCTCCAAAGAAAAGTGTATCAGGACGGGGTGGCGACCGGCCGAAACCTGGCGAAGCAAATCCCCGCGCCTGCTGCTTCCATAGACTCCGCCGGCCCGGGATGGCGAGCAGGTCTGAGCTACGGCGTGGGCGGCAGATAACGGGCAAACCACTCGACGACCCGGTCCATCACGTCCAAGCGATGGGCCGGGTCGGTAAACATGTGCCCTTCGTTAAGATAAACCACAAGTTGCGTGGGCACATGGCGGTCGCGCAGGGCGTGCCAGAACTCGAAGGATTGTGGCGTTGGGCATTCGCCGTCGCGGTCGCCGACCACTACTAGCGTGGGTGTGTGCGCCTGTTGGATGAAATTGATGGCTGAGCTTTTGGCATAAACTGCGGGGTCGTCGTAGACCGAGGCGCCGAAGTAGGGCGTCATCCATTGGTCGATGGAGTTTTCGCCGTAGTAACTTTGCCAGTTGGAGATGCCCGCGCCAGCTACTGCAGCTTTGAATCTCTGGGTCTGGGTTACGGCGAACATAGTCATGAATCCTCCGTAGCTCCAGCCGGTGATGCCCACGCGGTTGGGATCTACCGGATACTTGGTCTCGACCGCATCGACGCCAGCTAGGATGTCGAGCAGGTCTCCGTAGCCGAAGTCCTTGCGATTGGCTTGGGTAAATTCCTCGCCCTGCCCGAAGCTGCCTCTGGGGTTTGGCTCGAGCACGAAATAGCCGAGTGCCGAAAACGCTGCCGGCCTCAGAATGCTGCCTCCCCAACGCGACTCCGCCACTGCGGCAGGCCCGCCATGCACGACGACGATCAGCGGGTATCTCTTGGCAGGATCGTAATCTTTAGGCAAAGTCAGCCAGCCTTGCACATTGAACTTGTCGCTCTTCCAATCCAGCGAAACCGACTTGCCCCAGGCCGGCGTTACCTCGTCGTTGATGTGCGTAAGTTGTGAGAGGGCAGCGAGATCGGCGGGCCGGCTGCTTGGGGCCGGAGTGGCTCTGGCAGCATAGACCTCCGGCGCGCTGTCGAATGTGCTGGCGTGGAAGACGAACAGGGAGTGGTCGGCCGTTGCGGACAGACTCATCAGCAGCCGGCCGTCGCCGACACTGCCCTGGATGCTGAAGATGGCCGAGCCAAAACTGGTGGCTACACTGTCGCTGGTTCTGTCTCCCTGCAACCGGAAGCGAACCAGTTGACAATTGCCGCCGGCCAGCTCGCTCACATAGATATGCTCGTCGTCGCCCCATTCGATCCAGGCCGGCGAGGTGGGGCGCTTCGGTGTAAGGCTGCGCGGCTCGCCCCCACCCGCGGAAACGATCCAGATGTCGCCTCCCGTTACTCCCTGGTCGCTCATCAGGCCACCGATGAAGGCAATCGCTTTGCCATCCGGCGACCAGCGCGGCACCGCTATCTGCAAGCCATGCAATGGGCCGGAGACTTCGGCGGGCGAGAGAATCGCTTTGGGTTTGCCGTCTAAGTCTTGCGTATAGAGCTTGGCTACCCACCAGTTGTTTTCTCCCGGTGGATCGGCGGCTATATAGGCAAGAGACCTCCCGTCGGGGCGCCAATCGAACTCATAGAGATGCAGATTGGGGGGAGTTAGAAAACTGAAGAGCGAAGTGAGCGACTCTGCCTTTGCTTCCTCTCCGTTCCAGTTAGTGGGCACAGTTACCGAGGCAACTCGCTGAATCTCCATGCCTTCTTCGCCAATGACACCTGACGGCAGCTTCATTGCTGCCAACGCACCCGCTGGCCGCGTGGCACCTTCGACATAGAGGAAGGCCACACGCGTTCCATCCGGCGAAAAGGCTGGAGCATCCACATAGCCGTTCAACTCCGACAGACGCTTCGCTGGGCTGCCATTGAGGCGTGCCAGATAAAGGTCGGGCTGATCGGGCTTGGCGCAATCGGAGAAGAATGCCAGCATCTTCGAGTCCGGTGCCCACGCAATCTGGCCCTCCTGGCAGTACTGATCGGGCTTGGCGGCAGCGGTCACGCGGTCGCTTTTGGCCAAGTCACCCATCGGAGCCACACGAATCTCCGCACTTTGCTTTGCATCTTGAATCCACGCCAGCCGCTTTCCGTCCGGGGAAACCGCTACCTGCCCAAAGGAGTGCCCGCGGTTGAGCCCCTTCAGCACGCCCTCGATATGAGCGCGGTCTGTCGTCTGCGCCGCCTGAGCTGTGGCGGCGGGGAGGTTGAATACTGCTCCCAGAAGCAGGGCTGCGCCAGCCACTAATGCAATGCGAAAGGAGGAGAGAATTGGCGAAGAATTCATAGAGGAATGCTATCAGGAGAAACGAGCGCGCGGGGATGCTGCGGGCCTCTCGGTTTGGCATCTGGGCAACGCTACCGAGCTGCCGGTTATTCGGAACCGTGATCGGTAAATGCGATTAGTCATCTCCTTATGGTTCATGCGAATGCGAATTTCTCCATGATGCGAACATAGCAATGTTCGGCACGGCTTCCAACCTATCTCGATTGAGGCTTGAACACTGCTCAATTGCGGCATGAATTGGTTAGCTTGTATTGGAAGCGGGAATTTCATAGACAGACCTTGACATGCGCACGATTTCGGCGTAACACTTGATTAGTAAGTATTCGCTCTCCTATTAAGGTTCATGGAACTTAGATATTGAAGGTTCTTTGAACTTAAGGTAGCCCCCTGTAGTGCTTGTCGGTGACTTTTACCCCAGGAGCCTTTGCAAAGATTCTCCGCAAGGCTCACAAATGACAGAAGTCAGATAATGTTGCAGCATTGAAGGTTCTCCAGCCATCGTGCAGGCTGGCGTGCGTGCGACTATGCGTGTGCTCAGCTGGAACAGTCGAGACAAATCAATGGCCTCGATCGATTAACGCTTTGTTCCAGGCAAACATTGTTCAAGCAAGCAACCGAACGATTGGAGCCACTATGCCCTTACTTAAGCAATGCGATGCGAGGAATCGTCTTTCTGCCGGCCGGATCAAGAGTCAGCATTCTTATAGGCCAGCGGAGCAAGTCGATAGAGCCAGTTCTTCAGTGGTTGAGATGGATAGAACAAGGGCGAATCGACTAACATTTGCCGAAGATTTTTTGCTGGAACATTCTCATTCTGGCCGACACATCACAGTGGTCGAGATTTCAGCCAGCGCGGGAATCGCACCCAAGGAAGCTCATCATTCGGCACAACATTTCGGATTTCCTTCTTGAAGCAAGACAACTTAGGCGGCTGGAAGATGATAGGGGTTTCAGAGGGAAAGCATAACACCCCGAGCTTTCAGCTTAAATCTTTCATAAGGGTGGGTTTTTAGATACTCACTTTTCAGATTCTCTGAACTAAGTCGACGTATCTGAACACAACTTGCTCTTAACTTCTCATACGTAAGAGGTGTGTCAATGGCCGAATCGAAGGTTCGCAAACAGCCGCAGAAGAACAATGCTATCGTCTCAAAACGCGCTCCTGCCCAAGTGGCGGCGATGTCAGTCTCGGGCCCGTCCCAAGATACCATTCGAGAGCGAGCGTTTCAGTTGTACCTAGCCCGTGGGAAGCAACACGGTCTGGACCAACAGGATTGGCACCGCGCCGAGCGGGAAATTCTCAATCGGTAACGAATTGCATCTCAGCTGCCGTAGGCTTGGCGGAAGGCCGGAGGAGGTAGTTATGGGTTGCCCAATCTGTAGGAATCTCGAACGCGCTTATGAGGATGAGCTGAACGAGTATCTGGAAGCTTGTTCATCAGCGTGCTATCGTGTCAGCACGAAACTCGCGGGTCAGAAGAATGTTGACATGGAGCGCGCCAGGTACGAACTGGAGGAGCACAGGTCTGTATGCGTATCCGTCCGGGTGTCTGCAATTTTGCCGGAACGGGAAGTACCGACGAGATTGAGTCAACTTGTGGCGTAGCTCAGAACGGCTCTTTGGTTTGCGCTAAGTTTCAGAAGCGGTACTGAGGCAGCTTCGGTATAAGATGAAGAATCCTCGGCGGTAGCGGGGCTCTCCTCATCCGATAGGTCGTTGATGTTGCAACTCTGAAAGAAGCGCGGCTTGGTCAGAGCGGCGGTTTCCTGCATTTCCGTGTCACATGGGCGAGAGACGCGAATTTGAAGTCAATCCCCAGCCGCTACATGGATCGCCAACAGTTTTTCCAGCAGAGGCTTGAGCAGCTTCAGGTCGACCGCATTCGCGCCGTCGGACCTTGCGTTGGCCGGGTCATCGTGAACTTCCAGAAACAGGCCGTCTATGCCGGCGGCTACAGCCGCACGGGCCAGCAGGGGAATGAACTCCGGTTGACCGCCGCTTACCCCATTGGCCACCGACGGCTGCTGCACCGAATGGGTGGCGTCAAAAACCACTGGCGCGATGCGGCGCATGATGGGCAGGGAGCGGTAATCGACCACCAGCGTGTTGTAGCCGAAGCTGGCTCCGCGCTCGGTAAGGAAGACGCGCTCATTGCCCGTAGAACGGACTTTCTCGACCGGGTAGGTCATATCCCATGGGGCAACGAACTGGCCTTTCTTGATGTTGACGGCGCGACCGGTTTTGCCGGCGGCTACCAGCAGATCCGTCTGGCGGCAGAGAAAGGCGGGAATCTGGAGCACGTCCACGGCTTCGGCGGCCATGGCGCAGTGGGTCGGCTCGTGCACATCGGTCAACACCGGCAGGCCGGTGTCCTTGGCCAAGCGGCCCAGGATGCGCGTGCCCTCGATCAGGCCCGGCCCGCGAAAACTCTTCACGCTGGTGCGGTTGGCCTTGTCGTAGCTGGCCTTGAAGATGTATGGGATGCCGAGGTCTGCCGTGATGCGCTGAATCGCCTCGGCCATCCGGCGCGCATGAGCCTCAGACTCGATGACACATGGGCCGGCGATCAGGAATAGCTGGCCCCCGCCTACATGAACGGGACCGATTTCAAAGGAATTGCTCACGAAGCCGATTCTATCCTGACAGGAAGCGAGAAGACGTTTCAACGGACTGGTGGAGAGAGTTTTGGGGCGGACCTTTACCTGAAGCGAGCGCAACTATACAATCTCAAGAGGAAGGCCGAAGTAGCTCAGTTGGTAGAGCAGCTGATTCGTAATCAGCAGGTCGTCGGTTCGAGTCCGACTTTCGGCTCCATTCTATTCGATAATTTACATGGTTTGCGTCTGGCACTGTGAAGTACGAGATCCTTTGGAAGTCCCGCCGCGCTCTGGCAGCAACCCATCGTCTGTTTATCATAGATATGTCGAGGTGTTTGCCTCTCGCAAAAGGACCTTTGCGCTTGAGTTCGTCCGGTGATTTTGCCGATTCGTTGAATTAATCTGCAAGGTTTTGGGGCTAAAAATAAATATCGTAGGGGGGGAGGGGGTAGGCCTCGGATCTCCTTGGCGGCAGATCAGTTCTTACAGGCAGACGATTGACCAGAAGTTGGCCGGAGTGCAACCTCTGTTTCTATTGTGCGGGACGGGAGCGGAATTATCTGCAAGCTCCTGTGCGGTAGACGTTCCCTATTGCACGGAATTAATCCTCACTAGGCTTTCTATCTCACCCCTCATGAGAGCCTCGTCTTGCGCTTAGGCTGGCCTTATGTGCGCTCTATTGGAGTGGTTATCCTGCCGAGGAAGAATTGCTCAACTTTGCTTTGCAGGCGGAGATTGCTGCGTGTCAGGGGAGATTTGCTTGTGAAGCTGGGACGTTATGCCGAGCGCGCAAATAGCTTCAATGTGCCATCGCGACTACGGAGAACCGTCGCGAGCACGAATTGCTGTCGAAAAACTAAAGCGGGTGATGTTCATAGATTTAAGGAATTGGTTCGCACAGATTGCGTCTCCAGGGATAGG
Organism: Occallatibacter sp.; assembly: GCA_049518535.1. Classification (GTDB taxonomy): domain Bacteria; phylum Acidobacteriota; class Terriglobia; order Terriglobales; family Acidobacteriaceae; genus Telmatobacter. The sequence goes on from JBEKRS010000018.1 coordinate 16,502, forward strand.
TCCATCAAGAGCAGAGCCGTAGAATTTATTCGGATAGTATGGAACGGAGACCATATGTGCTTGGAAAAACCGCTTAGAATCGTCACGCCGGTTAATGAAGGTGAACAGGGAATTAGCGCATGGTCGGAGCAATCTTCGTTCTTGGATCTCCTTGCCGAACAGCGCATAGGCCGGTCAATCATTCTTTACGCCTCTGGCTTCAACCACGGCAGCCTATTGCTTCACTCGATTTTAGTTCCCATCAATGATCTCGATGCGGTGAAGCCAGATGACATGATGCATTGGGACGATCCCAACGAGTCTTGGTCATGCGGACTCGTGTATGGTGGCGGCCAGCCTCCCCATTTGGAGTACAGTAGGCCTCTTTCAGGAATCCGTCCAGGTGCATATGAAGGCGGTCAGAAGCTTGTCTTCGGTCGGTCCTTTGACGGTCGGACGGAGGACAAGCATTACTACGAGATTGCGCAATTCTTGACTCATGCTCACAACCTTCATTGGACGCCCGAACGGAATGCCTGGTGTCGCTTTGATGGGAACGGAGATGTGGAGGATGTCATCAAGTGGACCGAGAAAGCCGGGCGCTCCGGCTATGAAGCTGCAACCTGCATTGCCATTGGCAGAGAGGTTATAGAAATGCAGATGTCAGCGACTGGAACTGCCCTTGTCCAGATGTTCGACGTCACGAGCGTAGGTAATGGGTTTCACCGTTGGGACAAAGGGGAGGAGCGTTCCGTTGAAAATCAGGAACTCAGCCTGTACCTCCATTCTCACCGTGAGGGTGTAAACGGGAGCTGGCTTCGCGGGGTTCAGATCATCAGGCCGCGTCTGAGCTCAGAAGGCTTCGGACAATACTTATACGACAAATACCAGCAACCCAAGCAATACGCCACTTTCCTGACCGAGGATTGGAAGAACAAGCGGATTACGGAGGTATGTTGCGCGCCCAATGCGATGGCGTCTTACTTTGAAGGGGGCTCGCCCCTACCCTACCAAATATCTCCGGTATTCTTTAAAGCTTCAGTACTCGACAAATACAAAGCTGATCCGGAAAAGTATTCGCTTGAGCATCGTTCTATTTCTTGCAGGAATGCTTGGCATCTTAAAACCTACGATCTGAATGACGCCGGGCAAGTCCACACCTACCTCACGTATCTCGGTGATTTGCCATATTCTGAACAGCTTTACTGGAAGTCGTTTAACGAAGGGCCAAAGAGCCCGATCTCAAGACGAGCCTTCACGACGGACTTCGAGGGTCAGTGGTATAAGGGTCCCGACCCGCTACGAGACCTTCAAGCCATGCTGACTGATCTCCATACATCCGGCTTGCAGTGGTTTACGCTACGCGAACCAAATCTTGTCAGTCAGGTGCATTATCCACTGACGCCTTCAGCAAAGGCCTGGAGCGACACTCTCATTGCCTTAGCGAAGTTAGTTATTGAAGGTCTCGAGAGGAGATATTTCGAAGAACGAGCCAAGAGTAAAGGTGCCAAAGGCGATTCCCAATGGGGTTCAATTCGTTGGGTACAGGAAGCAATGAAAGCCGCTGGCACCTCCGACGAGATTGTTGATGAGGTGATCGCGCCTCTCCGCACAGTCCAGCAACTGAGAACCAAGCTTGCCGCTCATAGCGGCGGCAGTGAAGCGAACGCGATACGTGCTGACCTACTAAGCGAATACAAGACACCGCGACTACATATTGAGTACCTTTGTGGTCAGTTAGTGCAGTCACTTCAAATCCTCCGTAGCCTAGGTTGGTCGTAGGTTCCGCCATCCCGCATCGTTGCAGGGGCGGCTCACGCATATCTCGAACTGTCACTGAAGATGGGTGCGCCAGGTCTGGATTTTTAGACTTGGGATCTGGCTGGTCATCGACCCGCGATGAATCGAGAATCGAGGTTTGCATGTCTCAGAATCGAGGTCCTTCGACAAGCTCAGGACAGGCTCCGGGCACACGACATTATTACAGCGATTTAGTTTCTTTTGGTCATGCTATATATGGAAAATGCGCGCTTTTGTTTCCCGTGTGTCGCTCCTCATGTTCTGCACATCGATACTCGCCCATGCGGGGACGAATCCCTCGTGGACCACACCCGTCGCTCCGTTCCGAATTGCCGACAACCTCTACTACGTGGGGAGCCAGGATCTGGCCAGCTACCTCGTCGTCACCTCAGAGGGAAATATCCTCATCAATGCCAACCTCGCTACTTCGCCGCCGCAGATACGCGCAAGGGTGGAGAAGCTAGGCTTCCGCTGGGCTGACATCAAGATCCTGCTCAATAGTCAGGCGCATTTCGATCACATGGCTGGCGCGGCCGAAGTGATTCGCGAGACACATGCGAAGAATATGGTGATGGACGGCGACGTGAGCGTGGTTGAGACTGGCGCACAAACAGATTTCCTGTCGCCCTCACCCAATATCCCCACCTATACCGCGGTGCACGTGGACCGCGTGCTCCATGACGAAGACACTGTAAACCTTGGGGGTGTGATATTGACGGCCCATAAGACTGCCGGCCATACGCGCGGATGTACTACGTGGACCATGCGCTCTCATCTCCCAGGGGAGCCAGCGGGGACATCGCGCAACATCGTCATTGTGGGAGGGACGAGCTTTTGGTCGGAGTACCACTTCGTCGCTACGCCCAGCCATCCCGTAAGCTATCCCGGCATCGTTCAGGATTTCCAACATACATTTGCCGAGTTGCAGGCTTTACCCTGCGATGTATTTCTTGGAGCGCACGGTGGGTATTTCGATATGCTCACGAAACTGGAGCGCTATCCGCAGAATGGCCCACGTGTCTTCATCGACCCGGGAGGCTATAAGGATTACGTCGCCGATGCTCAGAAGACTTTCGAGCAGGCATTGACAGCACAGCAAGCCGCCGCTGCACGTTGACCTTCCACATTGCTTTTGCTTTAAAATATCCCTGAAACGATTATTTCGTTCGTCTCACTACCTTATGTCAGCCGCGAACAGGAATCGACCGTAGCACACTGATCGACATTTTGCGGAACTTGGTTCGGCATGCCTGTCGCAAATCACCCGCCTTTCCTGTTGAATGTCGATTCGGCAGGTGATCCGTAGCGACACAATCCCCAGCGCCGATTCTCCGTCTGGCTCCGAAAAATGTCGGCTCCGTAGTCTGGTCCTTCTTCGAGCGGAGGAGGTTACTGGTATGAGAGGTTCAATCAATAGCCAAAGGAGTGCTCTGTTCGGAATTCTATTTCTGGCATTCCTCTCACTTTCCTCGGTAAGCGTGTCCGCGCAGGACTGGGAACGGTTCCGCGCCGCCTATCCTTATCACATCCAGGTCATCGCTCTTTCCGGCGCCCGGCTCGACGGCAGCCGGGCCATGATTATTTCCGAGCCGCCGCCATCGGTGACGCTGGAACGCATCGAGACTCTGCTTCCGGCGCAGAGCATGGTCGGAACCAGGCAGCACCGACTCGGCGTCGACGGATGGGTCAAGGATATTGTCGTAGAGCTGCCGCCGCTCCAGATCGCACAGCTCGACAGGATGCTCGACCAGCTCCAGGTGCTGATCTTCGGCACCTCCTACAAGGCTTACGTGGTGGGGATCCCAGACGCAGCCGAGCGGCCGCACCTGGAAAAGCTGAATCTACATGTCACGTCAGCCGATCTCAAGTCCTGGCTCTTTGGTCGCGGGGAAAATGTACAGTGGGGCAAAATCGTCGGTAAATTTGTCGTTGCTGTAATTTTGATGGGATTTGGACTGGCTTTTCTCGGCTCCGGCAAGCACGTAATTCTCGGACTGCTAGCCTCCGTCGGCGCCATCGTGATGATGATCTCCGCCTCCGGGCTCATTTCGCTTGGACTACTGGGCATTCTGTTCGGATTGACCGCGATTGCGATGTTCCGTAAATCAAAAACGGGCTGGGGATCAGCTCTGACCGTGCTCTCGCTTGGCCTACTGATTACTGTTCCCGTCCGCTGGCACGCGCTGCACCAGGGCCCGGGCACACTCTTTGCTCCTCTTCTAGGCGGCAAGCCGGCCAGTTGCGCGGAGATTCTTGACAGCGGACGTAGTGGCGTCTTCCTCAGCACTCGTCCCGGCCTGATTCTCTGGTCCTTCAACAAGAACACTCCGCTCGATAGGCAGACACTGGAGATGCGCCAGTTTGCGCTGGACTCGGATCTGGTTCTAGGCGCGGTCACCACAACGGACCAGATCGGCATCCTTGCCCGCGAGCGCACCACGCCCGTTGCGCAGCTTCCGCCTTTGCGCGCAGAGACTCTCCTGATGCTTGCCGGCGCAAAGGAAGATGAGCTGTCGCAAAGCTATGAGCGAACAAACATCTTTGCAGGGCGATATGACATGGACGAGAACATGGACTGGGCGCCCATCTACCTTAGCCCGCGCCTTATTGACACCGAATACGGAAGCCTGCTCAACATAACCGATCAGCTCTTAAAACAGTGGAGCATGCATGACGAAATCTCGTATGTGAACTTTGCCTATCCCAAACCGAAGGATTATCCGTTTTCGGAGGCACTTTTCAGAACGCTCGGCACCTCCGATCTGACCTTTAACTGGAACACCAAGGGCGCTGGTTATGTTACAACCAGTGGCGATCATGAGATCTACGCTCTCAATCGCACCGGCTCTCTTCCCATAGATTACCTAGCCAAAGGGAAACCCGATGTGCAGAAGGCCGAAGACACGGCCTACGATTACTACTCCGGCATGTCCGATCCTAACCTCATCCGGGTTGTGCAGTATGCAGCCATGTACCAGATCTTTCATCGGTATTCGGTAGCGGCTACTGCCAGCCCCGGCCCGGCGCCTATGCCTGCGCCTTCGCCATCGCTTGATCAATCTCAGGCAATGCTGAGCTTGATCGCCGGCCTGTCGGATGACGAAATTGCGGAGGAGAACGATCCGGATGACCGTAAGATGCTGGGCACCGTTCGCGATGGGCTGAACGCTCTACTCAAACTGGATTCCGATGGCTCACTCACAAAGCTCGTGGTCGGCGCGCTTGCTACCCGCGATGGGTATGCCGCAATCGACGCGCTGAGTGATGACGACGAGAAGAAGGGTCTGCGAATGCTCGTTGCGTCTACACAGGAAGTCGCGCCCAAATTTGTCTCTCCGCAGGTGCGGATCGAAATGCTTCGTCGCTATCTACTGGCAAATTTCGTGCGTCAGAACGATAGCTTGTGGATTCACACTCCATCGATCGTTGAGTCCCATGGGATTCGCGGGGGGGTGGGAGGCCATAATCTTTCATCTCGTGTAACCGTTTTTGAAGCGGACACATCCCTTTCCGCCGGAACCGTATCGGTGGAGGACAACGCCAACAACCGCATCATTCACTTCAATCCCCGCGATGAGGCCCGCATCGACGATGCGGTGCGCAATGTCGCGCGGGAGGGCGAGGCCACTACGGACCAGATTAAAGCTGCCGCCGAGACATCGCTTCACTCTGCAGAGGTTGCGCCCCAGCCCATAGACGCAGCGCTTTTCATCGACGGCGCCCGTAAGCCAGACCCGCTACGCGGCTTCCAGAGCGCGCATGCGCCGGATTCCGTGCCCGGCCTCGGATGGCGGCAGAATACTGAGTCGCTGTCCTCAAAGGATGCCAGGCTTTTCAAGAAGCTGGGTGGAACCGGGACTCGCGCCGTACTGGTGGCGCGTGATTCCAACGGAGCTTATGTCATTTCGGCGCCGCCGGCCAGCCCCCTGCAGGCCTTTGACATGGCCAGCGGCACCGACGCATTTCTTGCACTCACTGGCGACAGTGGCGACACAAATGTGGCCATCCATTTCCGCGGCTTTGACGAGCGCCAGGCCGAGGGCTTCTTGCGCAACGTGGAAGCGCATTCCGAGATCCATGTCATCGCAGGAAGCACCGAGGAGTTTGTCAGTCCCGAGGAGCTCACGAAGATACTCGCTGCAAAGTATGAGTGGAGCGGCGCCAAGGTCGTCGAAGAGCCAAGCGTTGCCATTGCGGAGGATGGAACCACGCGCGAGATTCACACCGACCTTGAAGTTCCGGCAAAGGAATCCGGCAGACCCAGCCTGCTGATCAGGATCAAAATCACGCTCTCTAGCGCTGTCGATTTCACGGCGCAGATGCTCTCCGACCTCTCTACGTACATCAAGGGCGTGCTCGATTCCGTGCTCGGCAATCTTTCCTCCGCAGACGATTCGCGGATTGTCGCCAGAAGGTTAATCGATGAACTTAAGAAGGACCGGCGCTTTGCAGATGTGCAGGCGCAGGTCGAACATGACAGCCGCACGATTTTCTATGTTCACGAAGGAGACCCTTTTGCGCGAGAGCAGTTCCTCCGTCACGCCGCATGAATGCGCACTGCTGATCGGCATTCCTCTTGAGCGGGAGAGTTTTCTGAGGAAGATCAATGGACCGCGCGACGGCAATCTGGCCGATAGCCAGTTCCGGGCGCGCAGCCCTGAGCTCTCCTGGGTCGGATTCGAGTCTCTGGCGACGCAACTCGAAGAGATTGCCGGCGAGGCGGAGCGGCTCGGAGTCCAGGTTTTCCGTACGGCCACGATTGCGGATGTTGAAAGGGCATCGCGGCAGCGGCAGGTGACGATGATCAGCCACTCCCGCGGCCCCATGTTTGTGCCCGCCGACATTCTCGATCCGGCAAAGATTCGCTCTGCGCTCCTCGCGGCTTATCCCGGCATTTCTATCGAGGAAAATGCGGCCGCGCTGACCGAGAATCTCAATCGACTTTGCTTCCCCGGCGATAGCGCCGTCAATGGCATGGGAGCGCAGATCCGCTATCAGAAGGAGCTTGATGAGGTTAGGCACAAGGTTACCGATCTGCTTCCGGACGCCTTCAGCGGCGGTGCCGGCGTTGAGTTCGCTGGCGGCTTTCACGGCTTTGACGAGATCGCCCGAGCCTTTCCACCATCATTTTGCGGCGTCATCGATCTGATTGTTTGCAACTCACTGGTTCTGGCCGAGCTCATCCGCAACCGCTGCGCACGTTCCCTTGTGCTATCAACCAGCGATTACACATTTCCTCGTACCAGGCTCCCCTCATATATGGCTATACTGCGGCTTCTTTCCAGAAAGCCCATGGCTTACGAAGATGCCTTCGAGCAGTTGAGACTTGCACTCAGGAGAAAATTCAAATGAAGACGTACCAGGCAGTTTTGGAACGGTTTGCAGCCATTGATTTTGGCAGGGCCGCCGCGCCAAGAAACTCGGAGGCACAGCAAGAGACGCTCCGGAGCGAGATTCGGGCCGTTATCCAGTCAGATACGAAATACTTCAATCTCTGCATCGCCTTCCTTGTAATGCTTTTTATCGGCTCCACCATCCTGGTTCTCTGCAACCTCTCCAGACCGGCAAGCATCACGGCAATCTCGTCCGCAACTGGCATATCCTATGCTTTTTTGCTCAAACAGGCGATTGGCCTCTGGCGCGAGAAATCGCATGCCGAGGTTGGCTACGTTCTTGCCACGAAGCTTCCGGCGGAAGATCTGAAGGCTGTCGTGCTCGTGCTGCTCGGCGCCAGAAAGTGATTAGTTCCATCTGCAGAACGGATAATCTGCAAATATACTCTGAAGCGGATAAGCGGGAACAGTCACGCAGTCTTCTCTTACGAATGCAATCCACTTGAGCTGCAAAAATCTCTCGATCACCGCTGCGAATCATGGTCTTGTCGAAACCTTTCTCCGTGACTGAGAGAATGACGAAACTATGCGGCAAGAATGCGAGAATGTGCTGAAGGGTTTTTGCAACTGAAATCCTCGTTCGCAGCAAATTTGTGCGCGACTGAGCTTCAGTTGATTCCTTCCAGGGCTGAAATACCTCGATGGGCTTGATCCTTTCCATTTCTCCGCACGGACGATTGATTGCCGCCACAACGCCGGCAAATGAGTCCTTGCTGGACGAGGCGATTGCCGGACGCATCGCTCACGCGTTTTCCCAAGGCCAGGCAAGCGGTCTTCTGCATATGGCGAGCCGGGAACTGGAGACCAGCGTACCGCCAGGGTTTGCCTTTGCACGCGATTTCGCATGCAACTATTTCACGCGCCTCTGCCACACACCAGATATTTCCAGCGCGTTGGAATTGACGCCCATTCCCGCGCCAGATGCGGAAGGACTCGCGGAGATGGCCGCAGTTGCCCCGCCCATGCGCGGACTCGAGTATCTGACCCCGGACTGCCTTGCGGGGTGGTGGACGGAGTTAGACAACCTGGTGCGGCAGCAGATGACGGAGTCGCGTGGGAGTGTTCAGGACTATTTGCGAGAGCTGAATCCGGCTTGGCGCACGGTGGGACGCGTCACATTTCACCTGGCAGAAAATAAACACGACCTGGATTATCCGTTCGCGTTTCTTGCTACCTACGCCACTCGGTTGTCGGCACAAGGGAAGGCGCAGCATTTGCCGCTTGGACGGGCGCTTGAGGAATATGCCGGCGCTAAAAACAGGTCGGCGCTCTTAGCGCTGTTGCAACCCATTCAGCGAGCCGGAGAAAGAAGTGTCTGGGTGCAGGAACTGACTGATTCAGGCGAGATCTATCATCCCCTGGCCTGGACGCCTGCCGACGCATACCGCTTTCTCAAGAGCATACCGGCCCTCGAAGAAAGCGGGCTGATTGTACGCGTGCCGGACTGGTGGAAGGCAGCGCGGCCACCGCGGCCGGTGGTGAACGTAAAAATTGGCGAGCGAGCGAAAGGAAAACTTGGAGCAGACGCGCTGCTCGATTTCTCGGTCGGGGTTGCTCTGGACGGCGAACCTCTCGACGAAAAAGAGATTCGAGACCTCCTTCGCTCCTCTGGCGCACTGGTTCTCCTTCGCGGTCAGTGGGTGGAGGTGGATCGGGACAAGTTGGCCGAGGCGCTGAAGCACTGGAAGCAAGTGGAGCGCGGGGCGGACGGCGGTGGTCTTTCCTTCTTCGAGGGCATGCGCTTGCTGGCAGGCATCGGCTCTGTGGCTGGGACCGAAACAGCAGAGGCTGAGGCAAAGTCTGCGCAGGAATGGGTGGGCATCGCGGCCGGCAGCGATCTGGAACAACTACTTGGTCAGTTGCGCAAGCCGGAGGCCGGGCCGGACGTGGTCCCGACAAATTTGCGTGGGGAGCTTCGACCCTATCAAAGGATCGGTGTCCACTGGCTGCGATTTGTGACTCGGCTGGGACTGGGGGCGTGTCTTGCCGACGACATGGGTTTAGGCAAGACGATCCAGGTCATCGCGCTGCTTCTGCACCTGCAATCGGAGGCTAAGGGGGGAATCAAATCCAACTTGCTAGTGGTTCCCGCATCGTTGATCGCCAACTGGAAATCGGAGTTGTCGCGCTTCGGACCGTCTCTGCATGTGTTTATCGCGCACCCTTCGGAGAACTCAGAGAAGAACGGTGCGAAGCATGACAGCGTGCCCGATGCAGGGTGCGATCTGGTGATCACCACTTACTCCATGCTTGCCCGTTTGGAATGGTTGCGCCAGCGCGATTGGCGGCTCGTGATTCTGGACGAGGCGCAGGCTATCCGCAACTCAGGTACGCGCCAGAGCCGCGCCGTTCGCGAACTTTGTGCTGCAGGGCGGATCGCGTTGACGGGTACGCCGGTAGAGAACCGTCTGTCCGATCTCTGGTCGCTTTTCGATTTTTTGAATCCTGGTTTACTGGGCGGCGCCAAGGCCTTCAGCCGGTTCGCAAAACAACTGGCTGCTGGCGAGAACTCGACGAATGGGCCGAATCCTTATGGTCCGTTGCGCACGCTGGTGGGGCCCTACATTTTGCGGAGGTTGAAAACGGACAAGCGGGTAATTGCCGATTTGCCTGAGAAGACCGAGATCAATGCGTTCTGCGGGCTCAGCCGACGCCAGGCTGCTCTTTATGAGCAGTCAGTGCGGGAACTGGCGTCGGTGCTCGATGAAGCCGACGGTATAAAGCGCCGCGGAGTTGTTTTGGCTTACCTGATGCGCCTGAAACAGATTTGCAACCATCCCTCGCAGTGGACCGGCGATAACGGATTCGATCCGGAGGAGAGCGGGAAATTTCAGCGACTGGCGGAAATCTGCCGTGAACTTGCGGAACGCCAGGAAAAAGTGCTGGTCTTCACCCAGTTTCGGGAAATCACGGCACCCTTGGCCGATTTTCTTGCTAACGTATTTGGGTGCGGCGGTCTTGTGCTGCACGGTCAGACGGCTGTGGCTAAGCGCCGCGAGCTGGTTGAGGCCTTCCAACGCGACGACGGCCCGCCATTTTTCGTTCTGTCGCTCAAGGCCGGCGGCACGGGGTTGAACCTGACCGAGGCATCGCACGTTATTCATTTCGACCGCTGGTGGAACCCGGCCGTCGAGAACCAGGCAACCGACCGGGCCTTTCGCATCGGCCAGAAGCGCAATGTGCTGGTTCACAAGTTTGTCTGCCGCGGCACGGTCGAAGACAAAATCGACGAACTGATCGCGCAAAAGGTGGGGCTGGCGCGCGATTTGGTCGACGGCGGCGGAGAAGCGCTGCTGACGGAGATGAGCGACGATCAATTGCTGCGCTTTGTGGCCCTCGACGTCGCCCAGGCAATGGAGAAATGATCTCGCCTTTTATCGCCTACTCTGTTTCGTGAATTCCAGAGAGCCTTTCAGCTCCTCCATCACCTCTTACACGATGGCGCAGGTGGATGTCCGCTCGATTATGCCAATGGTCCGGAACACGAACTCGGATTCGTAGAGGTGCGGGTGGAGGATGCAATTCCCCTTGTCTGGATGCAAACGGAATTTCGACCGCATTTTCCTCATGCACGCGCGTGCTATGTTGAGAACGGGTTTCAATATTATCCGCTTGCGAGGGCTTCATGGGATGGGGTTACTATCCCCCGTATGTCTCCGTAGAGCAGCGGCGTGCCAAGGCCCTGCGCGAGGTGCACAAGCTGTCCCAGAAGGGTGGGCGCACATCGCCAGTCCATCTGGGCGGCCGTGTCATAGCCACAACATTCTGGGGCAGGGCGTGGTGCGAGAATCTCGAATCATATAGCGACTTCGAGAACCGTCTGCCACGCGGCCGAACCTACGTCCGTAACGGTTCGGTCGTCGACCTGCAAGTCGAAACCGGCAAAGTCACCTCGCTGGTCAGCGGCTCCAGCCTGTATCGCATCAGAATTGATGTCCGTCCCCTCACTGTGGCGCATTGGAAGAAGATCAAGGGCCAGTGCGGCGGACAGATCGGCTCCCTGGTGGAACTCTTGCAGGGCCGGCTATCCAGCGGCGTCATGAAAATCGTCACCGGGCGCGAGTTTGGCCTCTTCCCCGCTCCCGGCGAAATCGAGATGTCCTGCTCTTGTCCGGACTGGGCAGAGATGTGTAAGCATGTCGCAGCTACGCTCTACGGCGTCGGATGCCGGCTCGATAGTGCACCGGAACTGTTCTTCAAGCTACGCGGCGTCGACCACTTGGAACTGATCGCTCAGGCCGGCAGACCGATGGTCAAGGCAAAAGGCGCCGAGAAGAGGAAGACAATCGCAATGGATCGGCTGGCCGATGTATTTGGAATCGAGCTCGAAACTTCGTCAGGATTACCCGTCCCCTCATCGCCGGCGAAGCTTCCTGATCGCGGGAAGCGTGGCCGAAGCAGAGAAAAACAGGTAAAGCAGAGCAGCGAACAGGAGCCGAAGCAAGAAAAGCCGCGAGATTCCAGCAGCGCCGCCAAGTCGAAGAGCCGAACACTCTCCACGCCCGCACGAAAACGCATCGCTCAAGCTATAAAGGATCGCCGGGAAGCCCAGCGAAAAGCAGGCCTGTCAAGCAACGGCGCCGCCACTGCCGCGGCTAGTGAGGCTGTGAAGCGGTCTGCAAAATCCAAAGCAGCTCAACCCGCCAAAGGTGGCCCGCGTGACCACGTTTCGAGCGTTAGGCGCTCAGTAGGGCTTTGATCGGGGCGGGTGACTGCAAAGGGAGGTCAGGGAAGGGGTACCGCGACACGGAATTCGGCGAGATATTCGGTATCGGTGGCGCGGACCGGCATATACAATTTCGTTACTTCTGCTGTTAAAAAATGGAGCATCTAATGCAACCTTCCGGTATGCACTATTTCCCTGTTGAGTGGCCATTTTTGCTGGCTCTGTTTCTACTTCTCTCGTTGTTGGTTTTGCTGGTGCAATTGAGGGTTCTGCGCTATGCGTACGAACGGATGGGGATTCCGTCGCGGTATGTGTTAGCGATTTTATTGCTGACACTGCTTGGCAGCTCAATCAACATTCCAATAGCGGAGTTTCCGCCGGAGAAGGTTGTCTCAGGGACTGTAGTACACCACCACGGAATGAGATATGTAGTGCCGCGAGTGCGGCAGTGGCCAGGGACAGTGCTGGCGATCAATGTGGGCGGGGCATTGATTCCAGTCTTACTTTCGATGTACCTCGTGTTCAAGAACCGATTACTACTGAAGGCCGCAATTGCAGTGACGGTGGTAGCGGTAGTTACGCATTCTTTGGCGCATCCTGTGCGCGGAGTAGGGATCGCGCTGCCTATCTTCATTCCTTTGATTGTGGCCACGATTTGCGCCTTAGTGCTCTCCTGGCGGCAGGCCGGGCCGCTCGCCTACATTGGAGGAAGTGTGGGGGCGCTCATCGGTGCGGACCTGATGAATCTTGCGAAGATTCCGGGATTGGGCGCGCCGGTTGCGTCGATCGGTGGGGCAGGTACGTTTGACGGAGTGTTTCTGGTGGGGATTGTCGCGGTACTGCTGGCTTCACTGATTCAACCAGACGCAAGGAGGACAGCGTGATAGGAGGGGCTATTAGGGACGGATTCCCAAAAGACCTGTTACATCGCCGTTTCAGTACTAATTGGCATTTCAAGCGTGCAAGTCGTCCTCATCCAGCGCGATTAACGCCACGTCCTCAATTCCAACGACCTTCTCAAGCCTATCCTTTACCGGTAGTGCCAAGTTGACCAGCAGGGGGAACTTCGGGCTAGTGAATGTGGGCAGTGCGTAGAATGGGATGAACTTTGTGCTCAGCAATACGGGCGAAGGCGAAATCAGCATCGGCGGTATCTCCGCGACGGACGATTTCTCGAAGACCAACAACTGCGGCGCCAGCCTGGTGCTGGGTGCCACCTGCAACATCGAGGTGGCTTTCTAGCCAACGGCGGCCGGGGCGCGTGGGCCCGCTGATGGTGACAACGAATACGAGCGCTGGCAGCTACACGGCCAGCCTCGACGGTATGGGAGTTCCTGTGTACGACATGACTATCAGCGTGCAGTGCGCGAGCACGCATCTCCGGCACTGAGTATCCGCATTTCACCAACATCGGCTACCACAACGTTCATGTCCTGACAGCCGGCGACGTTGAGATTCAGGGGTACAACTCCAGCTATATCTCGACAGTCACTCTTGACAACGTGGTCTTCGCCTCGCTGCCCTCGGGCGACATCACGCCGTTGCCGGAGTATGCCACCATCACGCTCGGTCCCGGACCCGTCAGTTCCAACCTCAGCGCATATCTCACCGGGACAGGCGTCACTGTGCATGGCGACATCAGCAACAGCAATGCGCCCTACAGCTGCCCCGCCAGCGCCTTTGGCACTGCTCCATAGAACTTTGGAAACCTTACACTCGCGGTCCAACTCAACTCTTTCTTGCCGGACCCCATGGCTGGGTGCCGACTCAGAACGCAGACCATTCGTCCCAATCGCAATGGACCCGTGGCTCCGAATCTTTGGTTGTGATCCAGCTGGGAACTCAATCGCGCACTATAACGCTTCGCGGCTGGCACGGTGTGCGCTTTAGAAAAGAGAGGAAATAACATGAACCTTCGGGCAAAAATCTTGACCTGCATGGCGGCGTTTCTGTTGCCCCTGGGCGCAGGCGCTCAAACCATCGTCTAGCTAGGCGGCGGCGGTACAGGCCACTTCACAACTTTGCAAGCCGCCGTCAAAGCGCTTCCCTCCACCGGCGGCACGATTGAAGTGGACCCCGCACCTACACCGGGCAGACCACCATCAACATTCCCGGCGTCTATCTGATCGGCCAGAGGACGACTCCTAGAGCGACCATGCTTTGCTGCTTTTAGGGCGGGCGAAGTCACGCCCGGGCGCAATGCGTGTTCATGAAACGCGCTCTCATCACTTAGAGACTTGTTCAGCAATTAGTTCTTCCGTTTTTTTCTCGGTCCGGTTTTTGTAACTGGCAGTTATAAACTCGCGGAAGAGTGGATGCGGCTCTAATGGCTTGGATTTGAACTCGGGGTGGAACTGGCAGCCCAGAAAATAAGGATGGCCGGGAATCTCGACTATCTCTACATAAGTCGAATCGGGGGTGGTGCCGCTGAGGCGCAGGCCGCCGCCGGTGAGCAGGGCTTCGTACTCACGATTGAATTCGTAGCGATGACGGTGGCGCTCGCTGATCTCGGTTGCGCCATATGCGCGAAAGGCCAGTGAATCCTCTTGCAGGACGCAGGTCCAGGCTCCCAGGCGCATCGTTCCACCCATCTCTTCGACGCCCAGCAGTTCGCGCAACTTATAGATGATGCGGTGCTGCGAGGCAGGATCGAACTCACTGGAGTTAGCGTCCTTCAAACCGCAAACATTGCGGGCAAACTCGATGCAGGCGGTCTGCATTCCCAGACAAATGCCGAAGTAAGGGACCTGTTTCTCGCGGGCATAACGGATGGCGTTCAACATGCCTTCGATGCCACGCTTGCCGAAGCCGCCGGGGACGAGAATGCCGTCGAATCCTTCTAACTGCGACTCATAACTCCGGTCTTCGGGAGTTTTCGACTCCAAGCCTTCGGCTTCAATCCAAGTTATGTTGAGTTTGAGGTTTTGCGAGACCGCTCCGTGAGTTAGAGCCTCTTTAAGCGATTTGTAACTATCCTCATACTCGACATACTTGCCCACGATGGCGATGGAGACATCATCCTTGGGGTGGTAGCAGCGGTCAACCAGGGCCTTCCACTGAGTCAGGTCAGCTTCGGGCGCTTCCTTGCGCAGGTATTTCAGGATGAGCTCGTCAACGCCTTCCAAGGCAAAGCAGAGCGGGACTTCGTAGATGGAGGGGACGGTTCGGGCGCCAATGACGGCGCGCTCCTCGACGTTGCAGAAGGCGGCGATTTTTTGTTTGATCTCGCGGCTGAGGGCGCGCTCGGAGCGGCACATCAAAATATCGGCTTGAATGCCAATCCCGAGCAGTTCCTTGACGGAGTGTTGTGTGGGCTTGGTTTTCAGCTCTTGCGCGGCGGCGATCCACGGCACCAGCGTGAGGTGAACGAAGACGGTGTTTTCGCGGCCCAGCTCCTGGCGCATCTGGCGGATGGCCTCTAAAAACGGTAACGATTCGATGTCGCCGACGGTGCCGCCGATCTCAACGATGGTCACGTCGGCACCGTTCGAGGAGACCTTGCGCATGGCGTTTTTAATCTCGTTGGTCACATGGGGAATGACCTGGACGGTTTTGCCGAGGTAGTCGCCGCGCCGCTCCTTGAGGATGATTTGCTCGTAGATGCGGCCGGTGGTGAG
This sequence comes from Occallatibacter sp., assembly GCA_049518535.1. GTDB lineage: Bacteria > Acidobacteriota > Terriglobia > Terriglobales > Acidobacteriaceae > Telmatobacter. The sequence goes on from JBEKRS010000018.1 coordinate 31,957, forward strand.
GTTGTTATCGCGGGAGAGCGGGGCGTGGGTAAAGCGCTCGTAGTGGCCCAGATCGAGGTCGGTCTCCGCTCCGTCGTCGGTGACAAAGACCTCGCCGTGCTGGAAGGGCGACATGGTGCCCGGATCGACGTTGAGGTAGGGATCGAACTTCATCATGTTTACGCGCAGGCCGCGGCTTTCGAGCAGGCAGCCGATAGATGCTGCCGCCAGACCCTTGCCTAAACTTGACACAACTCCGCCCGTCACAAAAACATACTTTGCAGACATGGATGCAACCTCACTTTTCGATTGTTGGGATGGGCCGTTTGAGGGGGACACTTGCAAGTATGGCAGAGATGGGGCGCGAAGGGAATAAAAAAAGGGGGGCTGGGTATCTGACGTAACGGTGGCGCCCGTAGATTATTTAGATTCAATAATTTATGGAGCAAATCGCAAATAGGGAAAAGTCGCCGCCGTTAGAGCGTGGCCGACTCTTACTGAATGAATCGCGAGGAGTAAGGCGGTAGAAACTCTTCCTAACTCTCGGGATTCAGGATGGACGCCGGAATCAACTCACGGCGTCCCAGTTACATTCTGTTTTGTCTAGCGATTGCCGAAGTTGAGCGAACTGCTTGCACTTATCGGAGTTGTAACTACATTCCCGATGCGCGGCTCGCCGGGGGAACGATGCCGTTCATGCGCAGGTACTCGACTAACTGGCCGTAATGGTCCATGAAGTGCGCGATACCAAAGGCGGCTATTTCTGCGCGGGTGCCATGCGCGGTCATCACAAAGGCATTCTCCGGGGTGATGGAATCGACGTAGGCGTGCGCCTGAACGAAGGAATCCTTCAGCGCCTTCACAATTTCCGCTTTGGTCTTCAATTTCTCGATGTCGGGCCGGGTGTCGACCATCGGCTTGTTGGGATCGTGAAAGAAGTAGCCGTTGGCCTCGGCAACGTGCTTCACCTGGTCGGCAAAGGTGCGTACGCCCTTGAACTCGCCCTGGGTGGGCGCGAAGTTGTATTTGTCTTCCGGCATGGCCTCGGCGGCCGAGACGAATTGCTGCTCCATGATGGTGAGCACTTTGCCGTAGGCCTGTGCGGGCGGGACCACGGAACCCACGGCAGGCTTGGCCGGCGCGGCAGCCTGGGCAAGAGCGAGCGTGGATGACTGGGAGAGCAGACAACAACCGAGCATGCAAGCAGCGACATAGGGAAGTTTGAACATTGGATTCTCCTCCTGCGGCCTGAGCCGCGTGAAGGAACTTTACCAGACCGAGGGCAATTTCCGCAGCATAGTCGTATGAAATCTCCATTGGCTGTTAGGAGTAGGGCGCGAAGATCGGATTGTCCGTACAATTAGTAGATAGGAGAGTTAGCGATGAAGCGAGTCTATATGGACGCCAATGCCACCACCCCTTTGCTGCCAGAGGTGATGGAAGCGATGCGGCCGTATTGGATGGAGCACTTCGGCAACGCATCCTCGATTCACCTGGATGGACAGCATGCTCACGGCGCCGTGAATCGCGCCCGCGCGACGCTGGCCGAGTTTTTCAATTGCCACGATGCCGAGGTGATCTTCAATTCGGGCGGCACCGAGGGCGATAATACGGCGATTTTCGGGCTGCTGCGCGCCGGCGACCACTTTGTCACGACTTCGATCGAGCACTCGGCGATTCTTGAGGCGGCCAAACGCGTGGAGTCGCGCGGCGCGGAGACAACTTTTGTGGCGCCAAGGCCGAGCGGCTTGATTGACCCGGAGGATATTCGGCGCGCTCTGAGGCCGGAGACGCGGCTGATCAGCGTGATGCTGGCTAACAACGAAACCGGCGTTCTGCAACCGGTTGAGGAAATCGGAAAGATGGCTGCCGAACGCAGCATCTTTTTTCATATCGACGCGGTGCAGGGAGCTGGCAAGGTGCCGTTCGACGTGCGGCGCTTCGGTTGTCATTTGCTATCGATCAGCGCACACAAGATGCATGGGCCGAAGGGTATTGGCGCCATGTTCGTGCGGCGCGGGACGCCGGTTGAACCACTGTTGGTGGGCGGCAGCCACGAGCGCCGCCGCCGCGCAGGGACCGAGAACGTGCCGGGGATTGTGGGCTTGGCGAAGGCCGCGGAGTTGGCTATGCACTCGCTGGAAGATGGAACCATTGACCGGCTAGCTGCGCTGCGCGACCGGCTGGAGACGGGGATTCTGGAGCTTTCCGGGACGGGCGTGAACGGGGCGTGGGATGAGGGCAAGGCGGTTCCTCGTGTGGCGAATACGACTAACATTTGGTTTGATCATTTGGAGGGCGAGGCGCTGGTAATTGCTCTCGACCTGAAGGGCGTGGCTGTCTCCGGCGGGTCGGCCTGCCACTCCGGGGCGACCGAGCCCAGCCACGTGCTGATGGCCATGGGACTGGGCAAAACACGCGCTCGCGCCAGTTTGCGCTTCAGCCTGCTGAAGACCGCAACCGAAGCCGATGTGGATCATGTTTTGAAGGTCGTGCCCGAGGCTGTCGGGCACCTGCGGGCTATTTCGCCGGTGGCGGCGGGAACGCTGGGCTAGAATTTGATTGCGATGATTCTCCGCGCGGCGAGAGGATAGCACGTCCATGCAGAACGCAGTTGATCAGCTTGCTGTAGGGTTTTTGATTGTGTTTGCGTTACAGCTTTCCGCCATGGTTTTTCTTGACCACTTACAGTTGAAGAGTCGACAAACCAGCCTGCTCGGTAACGGCTGCAAGGTACCGATCGCGTGGCCAGGGCCTGGCGCCATATCTTGTTTTTACGTGTTCTGGTTGGCGTATATTTTGCTCAGCTTTGCCAGGGATATTTTGGGTCATTCAGGCGCATATCTTCACGCGCCTTCGTCATCGAGCTGGGAGATTGCATTAGGGACGTGGGAGGCAGGCTTTCTTTTGGCAATTTTAGCGACAATTCGATTCCGCCGGCGTGCGCGTGTCTTGGGAGAATTTCGCGTTTTGCGGGGGAAATTGAAGGCGACGGTACGAGATTTCTCGCAAAGAAGCAAATTTTTCGGACTATTGGATGCGCCACTGTATGTAATTCCCGGCACGGATTTTGGCGAGATATGCACACGGATGGGGAGCGGAATTGCCCTACCGCTCGAGTTGCTGGATTTGCTGAGCCGTCGCGAGATTGACGCTTTGGCGGTGCGGCAGTTGTGCGTGCAGTCGAGGAAGTTTTACTTTCCTCTACTTTGGATTTTGCTTGCATGTAATGTTGGGGCGGTCTCCGTGGTTCAGCGGCTTGCTGCCGGTCCTCTCTATATTTTTCTGCTGTACTTGTCGTTGCTGGCGGTGGAGTTTTTCGCGCTGGGTCTATATTTGCCGCGTATGTTGTTTCAGACGGACATCCGTGCCATCCAATTGACAGGCAACGCGGAGGCTTTTATTTCGGCGCTAGGCGGATTATCGCGGTTCACGGGAGTGCCCGTTGAAGAGTTGATGCTTCAGAAGATTGGTCGTGAAACCGGAGTTTCGCCGGAGCGGGCTAAGATATTACTAGACGAGCACGAGACGAAGGCGGAAGATCGCTATCCGACCTCTGGCTCCTACTTTGATACGGGTTTTTGAGACAAAGGCCGAAAGCGCAATCTTCCCCATGACAGAGCGCACAACCATTGCCGTAGCGATGTCCGGAGGGGTTGACTCCTCGACGGTTGCGGCGATGCTCGCTCGCGAGGGCGAAGGGGCTGATGTTGCGAGTAATACTGTTGTTGGGCTTACGCTTCAGTTGTGGGATCAGACGCGTCTGGCAGGAAAGCACGGCATCCCTGATGCACCAAAAGCTGGGCGCTGCTGCTCGCTCGACGATGTATACGATGCGCGCCGGGTGGCGGAGCACCTGGGCATTCCTTACTACGTAGTCAACCAGCAGGAGCGGTTTGAGGCTGACGTTGTGCGGCCGTTTGTCGCCGAGTACCTGGCAGGACGCACGCCAATTCCCTGTTCTCTTTGCAATAACCATTTGAAGTTCGACCAACTCTTGAAGACGGCCCAGAGCATTGGGGCTAACAGCATAGCTACGGGCCACTATGCGGTGAACGAATATGATCCGCGACGTGGCCGTTGGATTTTGAAGCGGCCTGCCGATCTGGCCAAGGACCAGACCTACTTTCTCTTCGGCCTGACGCAGGAGCAGCTGGCGCATACGCTTTTTCCGCTGGGCAGGCTGACCAAGCCAGAGGTGCGCGAGATTGCCCGGCAGCACGGCCTGGCGCTGGCCGAGAAACCCGACTCGCAAGAGATATGCTTTATCCCTGGAGGGGATTACAAGCAGTTTCTGACGGCCTATCTCGAAGAGCAGGGCGAGCGGCTGCCTGAAACCTCGGGTGAGTTAGTAACTTCCAATGGCGCCGCGCTGGGCCGGCACGAGGGAATTTTCAACTTTACCGTGGGCCAGCGCAAGGGTCTGGGGGTTAGTTCGCCTTCACCACTTTACGTGCTGCGGATTGACCCGGCGAGTCATCGCGTAACCGTGGGCGCCGACGAGGAACTGGCCACAAGAACTTTGCGTGCACGAGATTTGAACTGGATCTCGATTCCGAAGCTGATCGCACCGATGCGTGTGCGGGCGAAGATTCGCCATCGCCACGAGCCCGCCTGGGCCGTGCTTGAACCGGTTGGAGAGGACGAGGTGATTGCTACTTTCGACGAGCCGCAGCGCGCGGTTACGCCGGGGCAGTCGGCGGTTTTCTATGACGGCGACGAGGTGGTGGGCGGGGGGTGGATTGTTTAGGGCGAGGTAGTTTGGTGAATCCAAAATGCGGGAGTTTGCGAAAGAGCGCGCACCTCAGGGCCTTGAGGCCCCGACCTTTGAGTGTTTGATGCCGGGGCTGAACCTCCGGCATACCAATTCTGGCTTCCACACGATTCACCCTACCGTCGCCCCGGTGCGGCGGAGAGCCAGCTGCCATTAGGTACCAACGCTACCGACGCGGTTGCGGTCCGGGGCCGCGTAGTGCTTCGACGATCGCTTTGGCCGCCCCTAACAAGTTCGAGACTTGCCGCACCGGCTTGGAGACGACGTTGGCCATAAAGCCTCCGGCGCGATCGACAGTGTCGAGAAGGGTCGTAATCATGCCATCGACACGGTCGCTCTGCCTCCTTACCCGTTCCATAATCTCGGTGGCCGAGGATTGCACTTGCACGCTTTGCACCCGCAGAGTATGCGTAATCTCAGTGAGGTTGCTGACTGCATCCTCAATCTTGGGAGTTACACGGGTAAGGAACTCGTGCGCGTTGGCGAGAAACTCCTGCGTGTTGGCAAACACATCCCTCGTGCCAGCAAGGATGTCGCGCGTGTCGTAGATGACGGGCATGAGCGAGGAACGCAGTTTCTCAACTTCGTGCCGGAGGCCGGCGGCCGCCTTACGCACGGAGATGAAGATTGCAAACATGAAGATCGTCTGCAGCAACACAGCCAGCCCAGTTACAAGGGCAAAGATGAGCAGGATGGTTTCATTGTCCAGTTTTGGCATGGATATTGGCATGGGAAAGGTCTCGCGCAGTCGGCCTGCGGGCTTGGTTCGGTTCACATATGCGCTCCCCAAACCAGGCCGGAGCGTGTCTCCGGGGCCTGCGCACGAGTTGCAATCTATTACTCGCGCGCGGCTCCGGACGGAGGATCAATGTCTGTCGGGCTAGACCGGAGTCTGGGCCGGCCTGGCAGGGGGTAACTCCAGTTTAAACCTCCTTGGGTTCGCTGGGAATGCCAGGAACGCTGGGAACGGGAGGTGTCTTGAGTGCCTGGCGTCCGGCTTCAACGGCTGCGGATACCCTGGTGGTCTGCTCGGAAACCAGATTCTTGCCGCGCTCCACAAACTCTTCCCATTGCGCCCGGCCGCGATCTACAACCTCGCGTCCGCGCTCCACATATTCACCCACTTGCTCCTTGCCCTTATCAACCAGATCGCCTACCTGTTCGGCGGCTTGCCGGGTGCGGTTGCGCAGGTACTCTGTTCCCTCGCGGGCCCCGTTGATCAAATCTTCCCTGGTTTCACGGCCGCTCTTGGGGGCGTAGAGAATCCCCACCAGCGCGCCGACGCCCAATCCAGCCACAAACCACGCCAGACCGTTAATCTTGTTGTTGTCTTCTCCCATGATAAAAACTCTCCTTTGACCCAGCTTGAAGATGGCCTGAGACTATCAAAGTTCTCCGGTGCGCCGCAAACACGAAGCCGGCTGCTACACGTTATGATGCGTAAGCTTGTGTCCTCGGCTAGAGAAAAACTTTGCGGTGTCCCTTACCTCACTAGATGCACCTTCAGTATAAGGAGTTGAAGGCGAAGCGGGAAGGTAACTTTGCGTTTTACAACGGCGAAACGGTCAAAACTGCTCATTTTCGAATTGTCCGCCGGGGGATAAAACCGATTCCTTCAATCCTGCTGTTTCGGCTTATGCAGCTTGACGCCGGAGGTCTCGATCCCTTGGTGGATCTTGCCGGCGTCCACATCGCGCAGGGCCGCAGCCTCCTCTTTCGTCTTGGGTTGCGGGTCGCTAGCCCATTAGGCGCGAATCTTGCCTGAGTCTCCGGTTGCGACTTAGAGGAGCGTGTCGTTGGGTGAGTAGGCCAGACCTGCATGTGCCTTGGCTGTGGAATCGTTGTGTGAGCTACGGGAATTCTTTCGGCGGTGGGCGTGCCGCTGTCTGGGTCGGCTATCACATTGAGAGCAAAGGAAAAACCGATTGAATGGTGTTCCTCATCGTGTTTAAGGATGCTCGGCGTATGCGAATCTCTGATTACGTAAGGCCACCGTGTCTTGGGCTTGCTTCAGGTGCAATCTAGTCGAGTGGGGTTGAGTTTGTCGTCATAGCCTATAGTGTAATTATCTGAAATAATTCCATATGAGATTTTCATTGTAATTGAGGAGTACATTCAACGCATGACGGTCAACGCGGAATTTGCGCTTCCGGGTGACTTGGTATGTAAGTTACTTACGCAATTCTCGGAGGACGCAGGATGAAAGTCGACTTTGCATTTGGCAGGGCAGGGCTTCAAGTTGAACTCCCTAACGGGTACCGGTACAGCGTGCTTGAGGCGCGGTCCGCGATGCCGTTGTCAGATGTAACCGCCGCGCTGGATCTGGCATTGGACCACCCGATAGGTTGTGCTCCATTGAAGGAATTGGCGCGCGGCCGGAAGAGTGCGGCCATTTCGGTCTGCGATGTCACGCGACCGGTGCCCAATCAAGTTACTTTGCCGCCGCTGCTGGAACGGTTGCACAAGGGCGGCATTACAGTCGAGGACATTACCATCCTTTTGGCTACGGGGCTGCATCGCCCGGCGACGGCGGAGGAGATTCGAGCCATTGTTGGGCCGGAGATCGCCTCGCGCTATCGCGTCGTGAACCATGATGCGCGCTCACTTGCGGAACATCGTTCGCTCGGTCAGACGCGGCGTGGAACTCCGGTCTTTATCGATGAGCGATTCATGGCCGCCGACCTGCACATCACGCTGGGACTTATCGAGCAGCATTTGATGCTCGGCTTTTCGGGCGGGCGCAAACTGATTGCGCCGGGACTGGCCGCGCAGGAATCCATCAAGACGATTCACTCACCACGTTTCATGCGGGAGGTGATGGCAACAGAAGGGTCGATCGATGAAAACCCTCTTCATGATGAATTGCTGGAGATCGCGCACATGGCTCGCCACGATTTCATGCTGGATGTTGCCCTGGCGCGGAATCGCGAGATTGCCGGAGTATTTGCGGGCGACCCGGTGCGAGCTCATGCCGCGGGCGTAGATTTTGTGAAGCGGAGTATGCAGATCGACATACCGGATTGCGTGGACGGGGCGATTACCAGTGCGGCAGGCTATCCTTTGGACCTAACCTTCTATCAGACCATCAAGGGCGTGACCGCGGCGCAGCATATCGTCAAGCCGGGCGGGCGGATTCTGGTGCTAAGCGAGTGCGCGGAGGGAGTAGGTTCAGCTGAGTTTGGAGAAAAGTTGCGAACGGTCGGAAGTTATCAGTCATATCTCGATCAGATCGAGTCTTCGCAGGTTGAAGTAGACCAGTGGCAACTGGAAAAGCTGGCACTTACCGGGTTGCGCAACGACGTTCTATTCTATGTTCCGGGTGTTCCCGCCTCTGCAATGGGCGCATTGGAGGAGAAGCGATTCCACAATATCGATGCCGCCTTGGTCGCATTCTTTCAGGGAGTGCCTCGCGATGCGCAGATCGCTGTCATCCCCGACGGTCCTTATGCCTATGCACGTGCGGGGAATGCTGAAGTGGGAATCGCGGGAGTTATCCGCTCCACTCCTGTGAGTGAACGATTAAGCTACAAGAGATAACTATTACTTAAATGTGGCGCTCAGGGCTGACCCGTCATAGTGCATTTCCTTGTCGATGGTAGCTTGCACTCCCGGACCTGCGCCGTGGTTTGCGCTCACTAGGATGACCCGAAAAATGCGTGTCTTCGGCATGCCGGGATACTCGCCTTGACGCGTGCCGACGGTGAGCGTCAAGGAGGCATTGTTCCAGCGAATGGGGATGATGGAGTGCGCACCTTTTTCGTAGTCATAGGTATCGCCCTCATCTTCATAGAGATTGAAACTGCCGTCCGCGCCGCGATAGATGCGTAGTTCAAGCGGCGCACCAGGAGATTGCGTGGCATATTCGACGTCCGGCCCCAGCGGAAGAATCGAGCCGGCTTTGACGTAGAGAGGGATACGGTCAAGAGGTGCCTGCGACAGGATGCGCTGATCGCCTTCGAGCTTCTCGCCTGTCCAAAAATCGTACCAAGCGGGCGCCGACGGCAGATAGACAAAGCGGCTGGTAGCGCCTTGCTGAATGACTGGGTTGACCAGAATCGAGGGGCCGAAGAGAAACTGATCGCCGATCTCTCTCACCTTTTCATTGGTTCGCCAATCCATAATGAGCGGCCGCATCAGGGTGTAGTCTTCGTTAGTGACACGCCAGGCGAGCGAGTAGAGATACGGCAGCAGACGGTAGCGTAGCTTGTCGTATGCGATGAGTGTTGGCACTTGCGGGCCATAAGAGAAAATCTCATTTGTGCCGTTGGAGCGGTGCCCATGCGTGCGGAAGATCGGGCAGAAGACGCCGAACTCAAACCAACGTGTGTATAACTCCTGGTAAGATGGGTCGCGCGTATCGCGCTCGTACGGCCAGCCGTAGCCTGCGATGTCCGTGGTCCAGTAAGGGACGCCGGAGACCTCGAAGTTCAGCCCCGCTGGGATTTGGCGCTGGAGGGTGGCGAAGGTGCCCGTTACGTCGCCGGACCATACCGTGGTGGCGTTGCGCTGCTGTCCAGCAAATGCGGAACGCGTCAGGATGAAGACGCGCTTCTGATCCGTCGTGGCTCGCCAGTGATCATAGACATTGCCGCTGTGCATCAGGGGAAAGATGTTGGTATAGCGCGCGCCGTTACCGATCGAGAGTTGATAGTCATTGAGCGTCGCGTCACTATAGCCATTGCAGCACTCAGGCTCGGAACTATCAAGCCAAAAGCCGTCCCACCCCTGCGCGAAGACTTTGCTGACGAGGAGATTCCAATACATATCGCGTGCCGCTGGATTAGTGGGGTCGTAGTCGTTGGTGCCCGGGATGAGTAAATTATGTGCCTTGAGTTGTTGATAAGTGTTCGACAGAGGATCGGTAACTGCCCAGACCGAAATCATCGCGTGGAGATGTTCGTCGTGCAGCTTCTTCAGAGCGTCAGGCACATCGGGATAGGGTTTCAGATAGTCGTCAACATAGTCAGGGTCGCCTTGATGCTTCCACCAAAACCAATCCTGGACGATGAGGTCCAGTGGAACATGTTGGTCGCGATACTCGGCGGCGATGTCTAGCAGCTCTTTGGCCGACTTGTAGCGGTCCTTGGATTGCACGAAGCCGTAGGCCCATTTCCCAAAGAGCGGTGCATGGCCTGTCAGTTCGCGGTATTGGTGAATAACTTGGTCGATCTCAGGTCCATAGAGAAAGTAATAGTCGATTGCATCGGCAGCATCGGAGGTGAGTTTCAATTCTGTGGGGAAGCGGTTATCAAACCATGACTTCGATGCCGTATTCCACAGAATGCCGTAACCATTGGAGGAGATTAGCAGAGGCACAGCAACGTCGGTGTTTGCTTGAGCCAGTTCCACCACGCTGCCGCGATAGTTGAAAACGCCGCTCTGGTGCTGGCCCAGCCCATAGAAGCCTTCCGTAGCGCTGGGCTGAAAGCGATCACTCACGCGATAGACCTTTTCGCCATTTACGATGGCGGGCATATAGCGGCGCGTCTTGCGGTCCGACTCGAATAGCAAGATGTCGCCTACCGCGTTCTTGAAAAAAAGCTGACCGGTATGGAGTCGGATGCTGACTTGTAACTGGGAGGTTCGCAAGGCTGCTTCCTTTTCGGTCTGCTCAAAGTCGAAACGATCTGGAGTACAGGAGTGGATGAGCCAGGGCTCGACAGGCGATGCGGAGTTGGGATCGCCAGGACCGGCAACGATATGCAGTACTCCGGGGGCGCAGACGGAAAGACGTAGCGTCTCGTCACCGTTGTGCATTACCAAACCTTCGGCGGTCCGCTCCACTGAAATCGCAGACTGCCCAGTGGCAGAGGCCACCATCACTGCGAAGGCTAAGCCCCAACACACACACACGAAATTGCTGAATCGGATTGATCGCATTTCTGACCTCTTGGTTGATAGGTGTTGAATCATAGAGTCCAAGGAACTGCAGGTCACGGATGCATAGCGTCTCGCACCGTCGATCCATGCTACACCTCGTGGCTAAGAAACGATCAACGTGGATCAGCCTTTCGAGGTGTTGGACAGGTCATGGAAGATCGTAACTCGAAGGTGCGTGGATCCCAAGGGAACGAGGGTAAGTTGTTTCACTGTGCGACTAATCTTGCTCGAGGCGAGCTCGGACAGCGGCGGGGTGAATTGCAGGGAGGCGTCGTCGGGGTTGGACTTCAGGGCCCAGTCGTCGAATCTGCGGGCGGGAATGGTCAGGGTTACGGGTGGATCTGTCCATGGGCCCTCAGCTGCGGTGAGCGAGATCGGTGGCCTGCGTTGAACTTTGATCTGCGAGGCCAGCTTATTGGGATCGAGGGCGAGTCCATAGTTCCAGTGGCTCGCTGGGGTGGCATTCCAACTGGGAAACTCGGCCGTTGTGTATTTAGGCTCGATAACTGGAGCCCAGTTTTCGCGAATGGAGAGAGAGTAGACAAGAGGGCCGTGTTCAACGGCGATCGCTCATCCACATGCGGAGGACGTAGCTAGGGAAGAGGCGATGAATGTTGCCTCCCCAGCAGGCGGTCTTTTTGCCGGGGTTGGGCTGATAAGCCATCATGCGGCTGCCATGGATCATGACATTGTGATCGGAATTTAACGTGGCGAGAAACTGATCGGGGTAGGAGAAATACTGGAGCCCTTCCAATCTTTTTTGATCGCGCCAAAGCCGGCATTGAAACAGGCTCGCTCTACACGGTCGCCTGGATGCCTTGGCCAGTCGCCATGAGCATATATTGCCAGGACCAAGTGTGGTCGGTAATGTCGCAGATCTCTTGGGAATCGAGCGACGTGCGCGTTCGGCAATGCTCGGTGGTGGAGGGAATTCCGCCGACGAGCATGCGGTGATCGAGGATTCGGCGCTGAGCTGCACGAGCGAGGGTCAGTTAGGATTGCTTGCCGGTGTAGAGATAGAGGATAGCGGGCTGTTTGGAAACCTCCGCATAAGTGACACCGTGAGCATTGATTGGCGTGGCTGCGAAGACGCGGAGCGGAGCGAGGTCGCCATGATCAGAGTCGGTCGCGTGTAGGGAATAGTCCTGCCAGGAGTTTTCGGCCAAGGCAAGTAGCTTGATATCACCGGTGTGTTCGTAAGTCCACAGGGAGAAGGCAATCTCGACGACTTCAGAAGGCGTGGCAGCACATTCCGGTGTCGATGGTGCGAGTCCGTTGTCGTAGAAGAAATGCAGGGTCGACCCGTTCAGTGAAAATCATGAAACATTGAAACAATTTCATATACGGTGTCTCTGAAGCGGTACGATAGTCCATGTGAATCGACCGAGTCAACTCCTAATTCGGCACCTGTGGGCCACTGGCAATTTCAGGCTCCCAATTGTAGTTACTGGTTGGAACTACGCAATTCGTCTTTTAGTCTTGGCGTCAGTCGCGACCCTGGTCTTCAGCCTCCGCGCGGCGGCTGCTCAAAATGACGATTACCCAGTCAAGGAGCGCGAGCATTGGACCGCTGAGTGGATATCGCATCCAACAGCGCCCCTGCGAGAGCCCGGTGTCTTCCATTTCCGCAAAGTTATCAGGCTGCAGGACAAGCCGGAGCACTTCAACGTGGAAGTGAGCGCGGACAATAGGTTCCAACTTTTCGTCAATGGTTCCCGTATTGGAGAAGGCCCCGCACGCGGAGATCTTCTGCATTGGCGCTACGAATCGTTCGATCTTGCTCTCTCGCTCCATCGAGGAGAAAACATAATTTGCGCCGTGGTTTGGAACTTTGGTATCTATGCGCCATTAGCGCAACTAAGTAATAGGACTGCATTTCTGATGCAAGGAGACACCGATGCCGAGTCGGCAGTCAACACCGATGCAACATGGCAGGTGGAAACCGAGCCCGGACTCAAGTTTATCCCGCGCGTGGCCAATGGGTTCTGGTTTTATTGGGCGGCTGATCCCGGCGAGAGGCTGGACGCGCATCTGTACAACTGGAATTGGATGCAGCCAAATAGTGCTCGTTCGTCGCACTGGGTAAGTGCTGCGAGCGCGATCCGCGAGTCAATTTATCCGCAGGCAGGAGAGCCAAAACCGCGCAACGAGAATTCTTCCAGTCCTTGGATGTTGATCGCGGACACGCTTCCACAGATGGAGTTTCGTCCCGTGACCGCCGGCAAGGTGGTTCGCACAAACCTAAAGTCGGCACCCCTATTCCCAAAGGCGCCTGTCACCGTGCCACCACACATGACAGCAGAAATTCTACTTGATCGCACAACTATGGTTTCGGGCTATCCGGAATTGGTAGTTAGCGGCGGAGGGGACGCGGATATCCATATAGGCTATGCGGAGGCGCTCTATGATGAGCATCAGAAGAGAGGCAATCGCAACGAAGTCGGAGACCGCAAAGTGCTGGGAGAATTCGATGAGTTTCTTCCGGACGGCGGGCCGCACCGGCGATTTTCGCCACTATGGTTTCGGACATGGCGCTATCTTCAACTGAAGGTCGAAACAGGCGATGCACCGCTCATTCTGGAAAGGCTCGGCGTGTACTTCAGCGCCTATCCGTTTCAGGAGCGCGCGAGTTTCACATCCAACGATCCGGACTTAGCGAAGATATGGGAGATATGTTGGCGATCTGCCCGGCTCGATGCGCACGAGACTTATATGGACACCTCCTTTTGGGAGCAACTTCAATATATCGACGACACTCGGATACAGTCCCTGATTTCCTACTCGGTTGCAGGTGACGACACGCTTGCTCGCCAGGCAATGCGGGCGTTTGATAACTCCCGAGTGCCCGAAGGCATCACGCAGAGCCGATATCCTAGCCTGATTCCCCAGTTCATTCCCAACTTCTCATTGAGTTACATCAATATGTTGCACGATTATTGGATGTACAGACCGGATGAGACAATTCTGAGAGAACTCGTCCCTGGCACGCGTCCTATCCTGCAATGGTTCTTCGATAAGCAGTCAGACGACGGCTTTCTGAAGAAACTTCCGTATTGGAACGCGATCGATTCGCCACCCGGCGTCAATATCTTTCCACGCACCGACCGCGATGGAAGATCGGCGCTGGTCACGTTGCTGTTTGTCGATGCGCTCAGAGATGCGGCCGAACTGGAGGACGCACTTGGAGATAGATCATTGGCAATTAAATATAGGAATGCGGCGGTGATCGCAGCTACGGCTGTGTACAAGGGATGCTGGAACGCAACACTCGGCTTGTTGGCGGACACACCGGACCAAGACAGTTATAGTCAGCATGCTAACATCTTCGGAATTCTGACCGACTCCATTCCGTTGGCCGACCAAGCCGGAGTGATGAAAAAGGTCCTAGCGGCGCAACAGGGGACGCGGTTCGGCAACGCGGAAATCGCGATGGCAAGCTATCACTATCAGTTTTATCTTTCGCGTGCGATCGACAAGGCTGGAGGAGAATACCTGAACACGCTCAACGCCTGGCGCAGGATGCCTGCATTGGGCTTGACGACGACGCCCGAATATGCAGACCCGACGCGCTCCGATACGCATGCCTGGAGCGCACATCCTATCTACGATCTGTTGACCATTGTGGCGGGTATCCATCCCGCTGCTCATGGGTTCGCAAGCGTGCGGATCGCGCCGCATCCGGGAACGCTGAAGAGTTTCAATGCTTCCATGCCGCATCCGCAAGGCACTATCCGGGTTCAATTTGGCCGGCATGAGTTGCAGACCGAATTTACTATCGATCTTCCGGACGGCCTGACTGGGGTGCTGGAATGGGAGGGCAGGAGTTATCCGCTGCACGGCGGTCGACAGGCCATACAGTTGCCCGCGTCGCCTACCGCCGTTCCAACGCAATAACGCTCTTGTTGTGAATCGTTCTAGAAGGGAATCGTCTCGCGGGTGAGCCACCGAAGTGAAGCCTAGAAATGGCTGCGTCACACTTAGAATAGGTGATTATCAAATGAAACTATTGCCTGATGAAAATAAATAATCCAAACACATAAAAATTCATACCGAACATTTCAGGGCATTTTCTATGCCATGAGCGTTTTAGTCGACCGTGAGAAAAGAACAAGACAAAGGCCGCGGGAATTCGAGTAAACGTATTTATTGATGCAACTTAGCCGATCACGAAAAGAATGATCGAGGCGACCTTTGAAGAGGATTCAAGGACAGCGAAACGAGGATTCTACGCGTGACCGGTTCGCATGATCCAGTGAGAAGTCGATTCAAATGCGAAATTATTTCGTTATTCATCTTGACACCGTTTTGTTGGAAGTCTAGCATTTGCTTCGCCATCAGAGTCAGCATTTGCCCCCCCAAACGCCGACAGCCCGGCTGGCAAAGAGTTCGTAGATAGGCCGCGATTGCGGTTCATGGCTTTTCTTCGGAGGACCAAATGCTTTTACTTGCAACAAGATCTCGTCTCGCCATTTTGCTCGCGGTGCTCTTCAGCCTCGCTACGTTAGGTCATGCTCAGTTCAGTGCCGGTGTACAGGGCACAGTGACTGACCCTGGCGGGGCCGTCGTTTCGGGGGCAAAGGTTACGCTCACTAACATTGCAACCAACATCACTGACACGACGACGACCAGCAACGTCGGCGAATATCACTTTGTGAACCTTCTACCTGGCGACTATCAAATAACGGTCGTAGCGACCGGCTTCGAGAAGGCAGTGGTCAATCGGCACGTTGGTACCGATGAGACGGCGGGCGTGAACATTCCCTTGACGGTCGGCGGGTCAACAACCACTGTAGAAGTGACGGGCGCCGAAGAGGGGCTAAACCCGGACGAGGAGCGTCTTGAATTTACGCTGGAAGCCAAGGACATCAATGATCTGCCGATGCCTGACCGGGCGACGCTGACAACCCTCCGTGTTGCGCCAGGCATTGTCGGCACCATCGAAACTACTGGTAGCACAAACACCAACATTCCTATCGGGCAGGCGGCGCCTGACGCGCGCGCCAACGGACGCCCTAGTAGTTCCAATGTCTATCTCTTGGATCGCATTCCGATCAGCAGCACAACGGATACGGGCGCGGTAAATATGGTGCCAAATCCGGACATGCTTTCTGAGATCGCCCTACAAACTACAAGTTTCTCGGTTGACAATGGCGCAACCAGTTCCTTGCAAGTGGACTTTACTTCGAAGTCAGGCGGCAATAAGTATCACGGAGATTTCGATCTCAGCTATACCTCAAAGCCCTTTGAGGCTGCGCCTGACTTCGGCGGTATTGCGCCATTCCACCGCAAATATTTCATGGGGTCGTTCGGTGGCCCTATCATTAAGGATAATACTTTCTTCTTCGGATCGATCGAGAGGATAGAGAATCTGAGCGCGCTGGGTGGGCTTGCGACGGGAATTAATGCGGACCCCAACACCGGCATTGGCTCATGGGCCCAGACCGCGTCTGGTGGATTTGCGAAAGCGACCTACACGTCACTCTTTGGCTACCCTGACACAGGTCTTTCGAATAGGACTGTGAAATCAACTTCTGGCGATTTCTATCCGGACCCCCAATACGTAACCGGAGGCACTCCGCAGGCAAACGGCTGGGAGTGCCAAACTGCTTCTACCTTCAATATGCCGTGCGACCTGACGGTAACTGAACAAGGCGAATTCAACCAAAACCCGGGAGTCACCGGCCAGCAGTACAATCTGCGCGTTGACCACTCTCTCAACCACGATAAGGACAAGTTCTACGTGGGCTATTTCGGTATTCAGCAGAGCTCGGATTACATTGATCCCCGACCTGCCTTCGATACCAAAACGCCCAGTCAGACCTACTACTTTTCAGCTGGCTACTCGCACCTCTTCACATCGAGTCTCATCAACCAATTGAATGCCGGTTTGGACCGCTTCTGGGGTGGCGGCGTCGCCAACCCTAACTACGCAATCTATCCGAAGAACACAGTCGCGTTCGCGTTCCTGCGGGATCCAGGAACGCCAGACGGTTTTCTAGGCAATCCCCAGGAAAGCCCCTTGACTCCTTTCGTCGGAGAAGACAGCAAGGAGCATGTCTTCGCACTGCGTGACTATGTGAGCTGGTTCAAGGGCAGACACAGTTTCAAGTTCGGTTTCCAAACGCAGGTCAGAAACTACTGGCAGGACGCGGCTGCACTGCTTTCTCCGCCATGGACTGGTCAGTTCACAGATCTTCTTGAGATGCTACAGGGGCAGGCGGATGATATTGCTCTCTACACCATCTCAGCCACCACAGGTAAGTACCAGTCTCAGGTTCTCGGTGCACAGGAAAAACAATTTGCCCTATATGCCGGGGATGACTGGAAGATCAAGCCAAACCTACTGTTGAGCTTCGGCGTCCGCTGGGATGACTTCGGCAATCCTACCGTGTACGGTGAAAATGCTTCGCCCTTTGCAAATACAGTTCTAGGCTCTGGTTCTACCCTGGAGGCCCAGGTTGCCGGTGCCGTGGGCCACGCAGTCAACCAGGCATTCACAAGTGGTCAGACCTGGAACTTCTTACCTAGGGCGGCATTCACCTGGTCGCCGGATTTGATTAAGAAGACCGTTGTTCGTGGCGGGGTCGGTCTATATCAGGATGCGATCAGTTTGAACCAGGTCACGGCTAACCTGCCGACTTCAACCCCGGTAAGACTAACTGTGACGCTCGAAGATGCTGCTATTGCGAATGGGTGCCCGGTTTCATACGCCATTTTCTGCGGGGCCAAGGTGTGGACGGGCAACAGCGGCTACGCCGGGGAGCCCGGGTCATTCGCTTGGAGCGGAACCCAGGGAGTTTCTCCTCCATATGGTATTCCTTATCCCGCGCTTCCCGTGAATGGATTCGATGCACACGGCCTGGCGTTGCAGCCGAACGGCACACCCTACCAGGTCAACCTCTATGGTGTTGACCCGAAACTGAAGCCGGCGTCAACAATGGTATGGAACTTTGGCTTGGAGCGAGAACTTCCCAACAGTCTGGTGGTCGGCGCCACCTATACGGGTTCGCACTCGTACAACCAGTTGTATGACAGCCAAAATTACAACGCGCCTCCGGCAGTTTTGTCTGCAACAGTGCCCTTGCCAGAAGCTGGGGGGATCAACTTACTTCGGAACGTACTGAGTTCGAACTACAACGCCCTGATCCTGACTGCGACACAACGCAAGGGTAACATCAGTTGGGCAGGCTCCTACTTGTGGTCCCATGCTCTGGGTAATCCTGGGTCGGGCGAAGCCGGAAGCCCCTACACTGCTACTGCGCAATACGGGAACCTCGATGGGGATGTTAGACAACGCATCACATTTTCCGGTGCGTATCAACTTCACGATGGCGAAACATTCCTCAGTAAGGGATGGTCTCTGGGTGGCATTTTGATAGCCCAGGATGGGACTCCGTTCACTGTCTTCACCAGCCAGAATGTGAATCAGGGCGGGACCAACGACACCAATCCCAGCGGTACTACAGGTACAAGCACCAATCTGCCCAACGTGGTCTTCCAGCCGGGCAGCGGTCTGCACTACGGCAAGTACTCCAATGGGCAGTTCAAGTCTCTTGGTGGCATCTTCAACGGGGCTTGCGGTGTCAGTCCAACAACCGGAATTGCTACCTCTGGGGCTCTCTACGACAACCCTTCGCTTGATCCAACTTCAAAAGCGCAAGCGAATCCGCTGTGCCCATTCCAATTTGTGCCTGCTTCCGGGGCGGGTGCTGCAAACCCCAAGACCCTCGAGGGCAACGAGGCTTTTAACGCCTTCAACAACCCTGGCTACTGGGACGTGGATCTGAATCTGCAGAAGAAGATCGAACTGCCTTGGATTGGCGACGAAAAGAGCCATTTGAGTTTGCGGTTTGAGGCACTGAATGCTTTCAACCACGCAAATCTCAATGGTTTCGGGTCGTTCGGAATCGGCGCGGCCCCGAATGGCACGATGGGCAGGGCCTATCAAGCGGAAAATCCGAGAATCATGCAGATCGGCGGACGATTCGAGTTTTAATGGGGACTGGCTACACGCGGGTAGGAGTCGGTGTTAGCTTCTTGCCAGCGTTCACAATCTTTCTGAGGGCGCATTCTGTGCGTCCTCAGAAGAGAAAACAATTGTTACAGGACGCACTTATTCTATCGTTGGTGTTGCACAGGGGTTTAGTATTCGCAACACATCACCCTTCCCACTTCTGGGGAGTTGACGAAATGCACATTCGCGGCAAGGGTCGTGATGGAACAAGAGCGAACTGCCAAATGCCGGTGGCACGGATAACGCCACGCTGCCTTCCATAGTGAGAGGAGCATTCGTTGAGAGTTTCAACTCTTGTGTTCTTGATTGTCTCGTGCTGTGCCGCCGTTGCCCAAACAGATATTACTTCCTATGTCGATCCTTTCATTGGCACAAAGACGAACGCTCAAAATGACAGTGGCGATACCGTTCCAGGGGCAACCCGGCCGTTCGGCATGCTCTACTGGAGCCCCGATCCGGTGGAGGGTCAGTTTTATCGCTACGAAGAACCTGCCACGCGCGGCTTCAGCCTTACGCATCTCAGCGGCCCGGGCTGCGGCGTCTATGGGGACGTGCCTCTGTTCCCAATACTCGGCGTACCCGTCCAACCCCCGCCGGTGCACCCCGCTCCATACCACGCGGCATTCCGGCATGCGGATGAGGTCGCTCAACCAGGCTATTACTCAGTCAAGTTGGATTCCGGCATCGAGGTCCAAATCGCGGCGCAAGTGCATTCAGGTATAGCTGAGATCCGCTACCCGGCCGGTACCGATTCTCATACGCTGCTCATCGATCTGAGTCGCAACCTCACGCACGTTTACGACGCCCAGATTGACGTCGACGGGCGCCGGGTGAGGGGCTCTGTCGCTAGCGGAGGCTTTTGCAATCTCGAGAACCGATACCGTGTCTACTTTGTTATTGAGACGGAAGAAACACCGCAGTCCGCCGGCACGTTCGATGAGATGCGTATCAATCAGGGTGCTAGCTCAGGCAGTGGCCCGCGCATTGGCGCATATCTAGCTTTCGATCCGGGCGTGGGTGTACTGCATCTCAAAGTCGGACTCTCATTTGTAAGCGCCGCAAACGCCGAAGCGAATCTTGCAAAGGAAATTCCCGGATGGGAGTTCAACACGGTTCGCAATGAAGCTCGCGCAGCATGGAATGAAGCGCTTTCCCACATTGTTGTCTCTGGTGGTACGGAAGCCCGGCGCAAAACTTTCTACACCGCACTGTATCACTCATTTTTGCACCCGACCGTTTTTAACGATGTCAACGGCGAATATCTCGGCTTTGACGGAAAGGTTCACAACCTGCACGGCCGCAACCAATACGCTAATTTTTCGGGATGGGATATTTATCGCAGTCAGGTCGAGCTGATCGCTATGCTTATGCCCAAGGTTGCTAGCGATATCGCACAGTCATTCGTAACCGATGCAGAAGAAGGCGGAGGTCTGCCCATCTGGCCAGTTGCGAACGATGAAAGTAGTTGCATGGTTGGTGATCCAGCGGACGGCATCCTCGCAGGCGTCTATGCGTTTGGCGCTCGTGATTTTGACACCAAAGCCGCACTCCAGGCGATGCTGCGCGGCGGCGATCGTGCAGAGACCCACATACGTCTATATCCCGAACGTCCGGGACTTAGCGAGTTCCTCTCCCGTGGCTATATTGCAAGTGGAGGGCGGATAAACGGAGCTGCATCGGTTACGCTCGAAGACGAGAATGCAGACTTCGCGATATCGAGATTTGCCGCCTCGCTCGGCGAAACGTCTGTTGCTGAAAGGTACATGATGCGCTCTGACGAGTGGCGCAAGCTCTTCGATCCGGAGACAAAATACATTCGCGCCCGCGGTTTTAACGGTGAGTTTCTTCCCGATTTCAAACCAGAAAAGATTGACGGATTTGTCGAGGGCAATGCGGCGCAATATACATGGATGGTTCCCTACAACATGAAAGACCTGATCGGCGCAGTGGGAGGGTCAGAGGCCACCCGGTTGCGCCTCGATGATTACTTCAGCCACTATGGCACATGGTTCGGCGGCCCGTATTTCTTTATTGCCAACGAACCAAGCTTCGGCAATCCTTGGATATATAACTGGTCCGGCCATCCTTGGCGGACTCAGGAAGTAGTTCGCAAGACTCTGGACGACCTCTTCATGCCAGCGCCGGACGGCGAACCCGGCAACGACGATCTGGGGGCGACTTCTTCATGGGTGGTTTTTGCCAGCCTCGGCATCTATCCCGCGATACCCGGGGTTGGCGGACTTACTGTAAATAGTCCGGTCTTTCCGCAGGCCGAACTGAAACTCGGTACCCATTTACTGCGGATCTCTGCCCCTGGCGCGCCTGAAAAGCTGTACGTGAAGAGCCTTATGATTGACGGCGAGCCGGTGAGGAACTGGTGGCTGGATTGGGATGCGCTTAAACAGGCGGCGGATGTGAATTTCACGCTATCCGGCGATCCCAACCGGGCTGCTGGATCGGCCCCACCGTCGTTTGCGCCGAATTCGGGGAAGTCATCGCCGCCGACTACAGGCCAGCCATGAGCCTAGCCTGCGACATTATTTTACTGGCGGCAAATTCCGACTTTCGGGGCGCAGCCTGGTTCTTTTCGAAGCTGTTCACAGATTCCAGTTGAATTCAATAGAGGAAATATTTATAATAGCGTAAAATCTGATTGAAAAACTGAGGTCGCATTTCCATGATTGAAACGGAAAAGATCGAACGTATCTGGAAGGCGTTGGACGGCTTTCAGATTGAACTACCATCGTGGGGCTTTGCCAACACTGGAACCCGCTTCGGTAAATTTCTGCAGCCGGCGGCCGCGAGTTCGCTAGAAGAGAAATTTGCTGACGCCCGTGAAGTGAACCAGCTTACTGGAGCGAGTCCAACGCTGGCACTCCACGTAGAATGGGATCTTCCTGAAGGTGCTGCCGATGTACCGCGAATCAGGCAGCTCGAGAAGAAGTATGGCATTCGCGCAGGTTCGATCAATCCCAACCTGTTTCAAGATCAAAACTATAAGTATGGTTCCATCTGTAATCCCGATGCGCGGATTCGGCAGGAGGCTCTGGACCACATTCTTACCTGCATAGAAATTGGAAAACAGTTGGGCTCGCGGGATCTTTCAATGTGGATTGGCGACGGTTCTAACTACCCAGGCACGCAGAGTATCTGCAAGCGAATTGGCTGGATGCACGAGGTGCTTGCCACTGCGCACGCGGCTCTCGGACCAAGCCAGAGGTTACTGATTGAGTACAAGCCCTTCGAGCCTGCTTTTTATCACACCGACATTGCGGATTGGGGAATGGCGCTGGAAACAGCGCGTGTGGCTGGCCCGCAAGCCAAGGTACTGGTAGATACAGGCCATCACTACGCGACCCAGAACGTCGAGCAGATTGTGGCATGGCTTCTCCATTTGGATATGCTTGGCGGCTTCCATTTCAACGACCGGCGCTATGCCGATGACGATCTTACTCTTGGTTCGATCGATCCTTACCAAGTCTTTCGTATCTTCCACGAGATACTAAGTGGCCAGGATGAGTCAAAAGTCAGCACTCCTATCGCCTATATGATAGACCAAAGCCATAACCTGAAAGGAAAGGTTGAGGCCATGGTGCAGACAGTGGTAACGGCGCAGGAGCTATACGTAAAAGCCGCATTAATCGATCAGGAACGGCTAAGCGACCTTCAGCAGAGCTGCAGGCTTGTCGACGCAGAGGAGTGTTTTCGCGGTGCATTTTGGGAGGATGTTCGTCCAGCGGTGAGAAGCTGGCGTGTCGCACGGGGCTTGCCGGAAGATCCGCTGCAGACTTTGGCTGAAAGCGAGTATGTCGAGCGCATCAGCGAGCAACGTGCGGCAAAGAACTCCCGAGCCGTGACATCCTATGCATGACATCGGCTTTAGAAGCCGCTTTCACCGATTGGGGCAATGAACTTTAAAAACTGACAAAGTCGGTCGTTGACTTTTGTTACGGTTGAGCCGCGCTCTGGAGGCGTATTTCAAATCGATGCGGCCGCGGCCGGGCATCTCTTCTCTGACGCGCCTCGGCGGCCGGCATGGCTGCGGCGAGGGTCGCCGCTGTCTTAGACGATTGGGTTTCCAGCGAGCCATGAATCAGATCGAAACGAGCAGACTCAAGTACATTACGTTCTTGAGTGTCGGCTGCCACCAGCCTCGCCTGATTCAACATCGGAGTATCGAGCGTTGCAAGATTCACGCCTGTGCGAAGCTGCTCCGCCGAGAATGTGGCGATCGTCTGAGCGTCGATCAATAAGTCATAGATACCTATCGGCAAGCCGCTAACTTGCAATGTCTCCTGATCCAGAACGGTTACGATGTCCGACAGTTTCAGCGTTAGCCCAAGCACAGGATCGAGCTCTGGCGGGGGAAATGGCAGTGGCAATGCTTCTTCTGTTTCGGTCCATTCGAGGCCGGTCTTCGTGTGGTGAAGGCCCGTTATCTCTGCATTACGAGTGTTGATCGTAGGTGTCCTAGCCGTAACATCGAATGCAACTGAACTAACGAGTGCAGGTGCATTCCAGGCCTTGAGCAGACTTTCCGCCATCAGCCAATGGCCACCCTGCTGCGGATGCACACGATCGGGAATAAGTTGCTGGGCTATATCTGGGAACTGCTTGTTGAACAACTTGAGAAACTCTGTGACCGGTGTGTTGAAGTCGGCTATCGGCAGATGCTTCTCCGCGGATAACCGTGCGAGGAAGTCGCCGTCGCGGAGCAAAACTCCGTTGTAGCCGCCTGAATACAGCGGCTCACGCGTCACATCGTCGTAGGGCGAAGGACGAATAAGAACAATCTGCGCGTTAGGAAGGTGCTGCTGAATTGACTCGACAATATGTCGGTAACCTTCGGCGTAAGTGTCAAAAATGCCGGGCTGGTCTTGCCGATAGTAACCGTCATTCATTCCTAGCATCATCGTAACCACATCTGGACGCCATGCAAAGACATCGCGATCCAAACGGAGATCGACCGGCCCGGCATAGCCCCCACTGACCTTATCGCCTCCTACGCCGGCATTGTGAAAGGAAACCTTCCACATTGGAAAACGGGTCAGAACATACTCCTCAATATCTTCGGTGTATTCCCGTTGCGCGGTGATGCTATCCCCGTAAAACGTGACCCGGTCTCCATCATGCAGGGAAAAGGAGTTGGGTGTCTGTGGCAGCGATTGTGCGTCGGTGGGCGGTACTAGGAAGTAAGCGAAAAGTAATGCGGCTGATATAGATACGGTCCTGCAGTGCATGGCGATCATCCTCTCGGGGTGCACGAATTGGCTGAAAACATTCCCCTGCGGCAATGAGCTCCCTGCGGAAGGAGATATTCACCCTTATCCCGCGGCCTACCTATCTGGAACGAGCGGTTCGCATGCGGGACCTTACCGGCCAAAGGAAAGAGGGCGGCAGCGCAGTCGAGATCCAAAGAAAAGGATAAAATCGCCCCTCCCCCGCGGCACGTACCCCTATCGAAATTGTACCAAGTCAATAGCCTTGTTTTCTCGTGATCTGCTTCAGACGATCGCGAAACGATCGCTCGAAATGGCCATTTCATTAGGGACAATCCCGCTCAAAAGTGTTATCTTCTCTTGTAACGAAACCGGAGCCCTATGCCTTTACCTAAGAAAGTGGATTCATCCAGAAGAGCGACAAAGCGTTTGTACTTGATTCCGATCCTATCCAAGGCGCTGGACATTATGGAACTGCTGCAGGCAGAAAAAGCGCCAATGCCTTTGGAGGCCGTGTATCAACGCACGAAATTCTCGAAGACAACAGTTTATAGGGTTCTGCAAACTCTGGCTCACCGCGGTTACATATCGAGGACGAGCGACGGTCTATACCGGCACGTCAACGCCCCTTCTAAGTTGCGTTTTGGATTTGGCAGTCAGAGTGCAGAAATGCCGTTCTCAGAAGCGGTCACAGAGAGCCTTCGTGCATCGGCCGCGGCTTCTGGAGTCGACCTTATGGTTCTAGACAACCGGTACGATGGTGCGACTGCCCTCAAGAATGCGGAAGAATTTATCAAGGCCAAGGTCGACCTTATCATTGAGTTTCAGATTGACCGCCGGGCCGCACCTGTAATCGGCGACAAAATAGCAGCAACCGGGATTCCCTTGATTGCGATCGACATTCCACACGCGCATGCCACTTACTTTGGGGTGGATAACTATCGCGCGGGTTTGGAGGCCGGCGAGTTACTTGCTACTTATGCCAAGGAGCATTGGGATGAAAAGGTGGATTGGGTGTTGGGACTCGATTTGGAGGAGGCTGGGACGCTGGTACAGAGCCGCATAACTGGCGCGCTGGATGGCGTGCATTCCATGCTACCAGAAATACCATCTGAGCGATTTGTGCGAATTGACGGCCGGGGGATGAGGGAAAGGAGCCAACGTGCCGTTGCGGAGTTCCTCGCGCGGCATTCCAAAGATAAGCACATTCTGATTGCCGCAGCCACCGACACCAGCGCACTCGGCGCACTCGAGGCCGTTCGTGAGGGGAAGCGGCAGCGGCAAGTAGCTATTGTGGGGCAGGATTGCGTCCCCGAGGTGGTGGAGGAAATGCGCCGACCAGGAAGCCCGATTATCGGGTCGGTATCGCATGAAGTCCATGAATACGGTTCGCGGATCGTCGAGCTGGGTTTATCGATTCTTCAGGGAAGAAGTGTTCCTCCGTATAACTACGTAAACCATAAGACGATAACTCAGAAAATGGTCCGTCAGAAGGGCAAGGAGTGACACCCTATTCGTCGTTCCGCGATGCCAACCGCCGGGGCGCTGAGATGTGGAACGTTGCAATAGTGCGCATTGTGTCATAGCTAGGCTGCACGGGGAGCAATCGCTTCATCGCGATCACGCGTGCTTTTAGCACTTTCAGAGTGGTTCGATGAGGGCCGACGTGAATTCACATAAGAAATCTATTTTCTATTGCACTTTGGTATGGTATCTTGACTTGTTCTCCGGATTCTAGGACGGTGGTATTTATGGTCCAAGCGACGCTTGTTTCTCCCGCGCTTAAGTTTCTTGAAGACCGGTGGCAGCCCAAAACGGCAGCCGATCTCGACGAACCGGAACTGCTCCGCTATCGATCGAACCTCCTGGGCTCTGACCTGCGCATCACCAATTTTGCTGGCGGAAACACCAGTTCCAAGATCACTGAAACCGATCCGCTCACCGGTGAGCCTGTCGAGGTGCTCTGGGTGAAGGGGTCGGGCGGCGACTTGGGCAGCATTCGCCGAGCGGGCTTCGCCACGCTCTTCCAGAAGAAGCTGCTTTCCCTCGAACGCAGTTACAAGGGTGTTGACAATGAAGACAACATGGTCGCGATGTATCCACTCTGCACTTTCGGCAATAACCCTGTTGCCGCATCCATCGACACCCCATTGCACGGCTTCCTTCCCTTTGCCCACGTCGATCATCTCCACCCCGACTGGGGCATCGCGCTAGCTGCTTCGGCCAACGGCAAGGTCAAAATGGACGAGTTCAATAGCGAGTTCGGTCATTCGCTCGTCTGGTTACCCTGGCAGCGTCCTGGCTTCGAGTTGGGCCTGATGATGCGTCAAGCAGTCCGCGAGAATCCCGGCTGCGACGGCATTGTTCTCGGCGGCCACGGCCTCTTCACCTGGGGTCAGACCCAGCGCGAGTGCTATTTGAGCACCCTCACCGTCATCGACCAAATTGGCCAATTCATCGAACGTCACGCCGCGGCCAAGGGCGCAATCCGCTTCGGCGGCGTAGCTACTCCCGCCCGCGCAGGACGGAAAGAACTCGCCACAGAAATTGCCCCGTACCTTCGAGGCCGCATCAGTGCCCAGAATAGATTCATTGGCAGCTTCACCGACGCCAACGAGGTGCTGCAATTCGTCAACTCGATGCACGCAGAAGCTCTTGCTTTGTTGGGCACGAGTTGCCCCGATCACTTCATTCGCACCAAGATTCGTCCGCTGTTCGTGCCCTGGGCGGCCAATGCCGATATTGCCGATCTAAAAGCGCAAATCGACACATCCCTTGCCGAGTATCGCGAGCAATACCGCGCCTACTACCATGCCTTCGCTACGCCGCAATCGCCCGCCCTGCGCGACGCCAGTCCTAGCGTGGTTCTCATTCCCGGCTTGGGCATGTTCAGCTTCGGCAAGAACAAAACCGAAGCCCGCATCACTGGCGAGTTCTACTTGAATGCCATTCACGTAATGGAAGGCGCAACGTTGTTGGCTGAAGGCGAAGTTACCGGCAATTTACCTCAGTGCGGCAAAGCCTCCGACCCCGAAAGTTTCAAGGTCTTTACCAACTACGTCGCGCTACCGGCCATCGAAGCCTTCCGCATTGAATACTGGGCGCTCGAAGAGGCCAAACTCCGTCGCCAGCCTCCCGAAAAAGAGCTCAGCCGACGCATCGTTCTGGTCGTCGGTGGGGCCAGCGGAATAGGTCGGGAAGTAGCTCTGCTCGTTGCCGCACGCGGAGCGCACTTAATGGTGGCCGACCGCGACGAGGCCGCAGCGATCCTTGTTAGCAGTGAATTGCAATCGGTCACGTCCAAAGAGTTCGTCGCCAGCACAGTCATCGACATTCGCAGCCGCGAAGCCATCGGCAAAGCGCTCAAAGCCACAGTAGCGACCTTTGGCGGCGTGGATATCCTCGTCAACACTGCCGCGCTCTTTCCAGTTTCGCCCGAAGGAGTTATCCCCGATGCAATCTGGGCTACCACGCTGGACGTGAACGTGACCGCTAACTACCTGCTTGCCGACGAAGCTGCAAAACTCTTTGCCGAGCAGGAACTGGACGGCTCCATTGTGTTGACTAGCTCCGCCAATGCGGTTGTTCCCAAGCGCGGCAGCGAGGCGTACGACGTGAGCAAGGCCGCGCTCTCGCACTTGGTCCGCGAGTTAGCGGTGTCTCTCGCTCCGCGTGTGCGCGTAAACGGCATCAGCCCCGCGACGGTGGTTAAAGGCTCCACGATGTTTCCGCGCGACCGCGTCCGCGCTTCGCTCACCAAGTACGGAATCGAGTACGATGACTCACTCAGCGACGAGCAACTGCGCACCGTGCTGGCTGGCTTCTATGCCAAGCGCACGCTAACTCACCAGCTCATCGATCCGGCTGATTGCGCTGAAGCAATTCTATTTTTAGCCAGTCCGCGCGCCCGCTGCACCACTGGCCATCTTATCCCCGTAGATGGCGGTCTCACCGAGGCATTTCTGCGGTGAGCGTAGACGGAAATCGCGCTCCCGGGGATGAACAACGCGCGCGGGTCGCTATCGATCTGGGGGGGGAGAGTTGTCGTGTCTCGCTGTTGCGCTGGCGAGACGGAATACCGGCAGTCGAAGTGGTTTACCGCATTCCCAATGGTCCGGTGCAGCGCGGCGCGACGCTCCATTGGCCGCTCGATACGATTCTAGCTGGCATCGAGCAAGGCCTGCGCCAGGCGGCGCGCAAATCTCCTGAGGGCATCGCTTCCATCGCCGTGGATGGCTGGGCTGTGGACTATGTTCGCCTTGGTGCAGATGGCCGACCGCTGCATGATCCTTTCTGCTACCGGGATGAGCGGACAATTCCTGCCAAGGCAGCTGCGGACTTGTTTGCGCCGCCTTTAGATATCTTCCGCCGCAGCGGCGCGCAACCGCTTCGCATCAATACTGTGTATCAACTGTTAGCCGATTCCGCCTCGGGAATCGATACGAGCGCGCCATGGGTCTGTCTGCCCGAATACGTTCTCCATTGGCTGGGTGGCCGTCTCGTGGCTGAATACACGAACGCCACCCACACCGGCCTTGTGGACGTCGCGACTGGAGACTGGTCCCACGAACTGTTTGAGTTGCTCGGTATTCCGATCGAGGCCGCGCCGCCCATTGTGCCGGCTGGTACCATATTGGGCCTCGTGCAAGGGGTGCTGGCTGCCCTTGATGCGTTTCGAGAAACAGAACTTATCGCGCCCGCCTGCCACGATACTGCCTCGGCCATCGCCGGCATCCCTGTTAGTCTGGAGTCCACCGCCTACATTTGCTCCGGCACTTGGTCGCTCGTCGGCACGTTGAATGCGACGCCGATCACCAGCCTGGAGGCCTTGAATGCCCGTTTTACTAACCAGGGTGCGGCCGCGGGCAGCTTTTGCTTTCACACCAACGTGAATGGCATGTGGCTGCTGAAACAATGCATGGAGAGCTGGAGTGGCGAAGGTCGCGCGTTGACGATCGAAGAAATCGTGTCGGAGGCTGCTGCCTGCAAGAGTTCTCCCGGAATCATCGATGTAGACGCCGATCCACTTCTGCTTGCCGGGAAGATGCCGGAGCGCATCAATCATGAATTAAGCCAGCGCGGGCTCGATCCTATAGCGGATGTAACTGGCAATGAGCCGATTTTCGCACGAGTTATCTTCGAGAGCCTGGCTAGCCGCTACGCCACAGCGGTCAGTAGCCTAGAAAAGATGCTGGGACGCAAGCTAGAACGCATTCACATCCTTGGCGGCGGCAGCCTTAACAAGCTGCTTACCGAACTAACTGCGCAACGCACTGGCTTGCCTATCGAAACTGGTGAGGTTGAAAGCTCCACCGTCGGCAACTTCGCAGTGCAGTTGGCTGCAAGCGAAACTAATGGCGGCAGGTTATCGGCAAAGGCCACCAGGTATTGGGCGCGGCGGCTTAGCAAAAAATAAAACGTTTCACTGCAAACCCAGATAATTTCCATAGCCCACGATCAATGTGGAACCAACCAGCGTGAGCAGTGTCAAAAAGACCAGCGCTTTGGTGCGCAAACTCACGCCGCGCCACTCCTTCAGCGCGATGCCCCATAGTGTGCTGAAGATGATGATGCTGGCCATATGCAGCGTCCAACTGGAAAATTTGTAGCGACCCATTTGCGTTTCGCCCATGGTGTAGAAGAAAAACTGCATATACCATGTAACTCCGGCCAGCGCGGAGAATAGGTAGTTACCCAGCATTGACGGAGCCTGATGCGTACCGACGCGGTCTGCGGGGATGCGCAAGTATTCGCCGTAGCTTCGGTTGCGCAAGTGGAGTATCGCACACCATACAAAATTTGTAGTAAAGCCGCCCGCCAGCACCACAACCAACACAGGCAGCCCCTGCCACATGGTGCTCGTTCCGTGCGCCAAGGTGAGCAGCTTTATTGGGCTGCCCGCGTCGAGCCCAAAGGCAAAGCAAGCACTCATCACGCCGCAGAAAGTAGCCACGGCCAAGCCTCGCCTAAGGTTGAACTCTCGAATGCTTGCCAGTTTTTGCTCTAGCGAGAGCTCTCTCTCTTTCGAGATGCCGGCCGCGCCCGCGAAGAGAATCCCGAGAAAGCAAATGCTTACACCGACCAGGATCACAACGCCCGGGCGCGTGCTAAGCAGTTGGCCAAATTGGCCGTGGAAGATGGGTGGGATCAGCGTTCCGAAGACCGCAGTATAGCCCAACGCCACCGCCATGCCGAGCGACAGACCGAGGTAGCGCATCGTGAGGCCGAAAGTCAGCCCGCCCAAGCCCCATAGTACGCCAAAGAAGTAAGACCAGAAGACCGCTGATGCTGGCGTAACGCGTAGTACTGGCAACAGATCGCGCGTGAGTAATGCCGCCATGATCCAGGGAGCGACGATCCAACTGAATGCGCCTCCGGCCAGCCAATAAGTCTCCCAAGACCATCCACGCACGCGCCGGTATGGGACGTAGAAACTGGCCGAAGCCAGGCCGCCCAGCCAGTGGAGAAATACTCCCAACAAAGGATTTGCGCCCAAGACGTTTTGCTCTCCCGTGGCTTGAGACTCGTCAGTGCCGCCATTCTATTGCAAAGTTGTCTTAAGGTTGCGACGCTTCTTCGTCTGCACGAAGCCGCGCTACTGACCGCCAACCTACGGCAACTTGAATGCCTCGAAGGGTCCTCGTTCTGTTGCCCTATTTGCATACCTAACCAGCCGACAGCTGGCGAGAAATGCAGTCAGGTAAATTCATGGACTGAAACAAGTTCTGATGAAAACACTACGCAAGTCGGGAGCAGGTTGTCAAAGGCCCATTGGCGCAAAACTAATTGATCTTTTCGCAGCAGTTCGTTCTGCGTATCGGGTGTTGATGCGATTGACGAAGGAGTGTCGTACCATGGCGGCCCACTTCCGGCCGCCATTGTCAGCGCAGTCGACGGCTGGAGGCGTCATTTGAGCGCACCGGCGGGATATCTTTGCCTACGCGGTCGACAGATAAAATGTGTGTGTTTGCCATGTTTAGATGTGGAGAATAAAAAAGTTGCACGGATAAAGCGTCGCTAGGTTCCACATTTCAAATTGCTAATGGAACTGTGGTCGAAACAGTTCAATAGCGGGATTATTTAACACTTGACAATTGAAACGAATTTGGAATTGAATCCGAAAATATCAACGCGATCACGAAACGGGTTGCTTTCGGGAGAGTCCATGAGACTGCGGGTGACGGCTGGAGTTTGGTTCGGCGCGATGCGGGACAGTATTGCAATTTCTGTAGTGTTGGCTTTCACGGCATTGGCCGCGTGCTCTAACCTCTGGAGCCAAACAATCTTTCCGGGCCAGATCGGCGTGGAGGTGGCGGACCGTCCAACAGGCTTCGTGGATGCCTTCAAAGACCAAGGTCGGCTTTTCATAGGAAGCAGCGGCAATCCGGTGGCCACCGACGCAAACGGTAACCCCCTGTCAGACGGCATCGCAGTGGTCTTCGACGACCGTCCCGTTCCGGAATGGTTGGGTTTTGCCGACGACCCGGCCGCATACCAGCCAGACATGAGCGGTACATATCAAGTCTCTTTTCAGGGACAGGCGACACTTTCCAACGTTTCGGGCGCGCCTACGCTTATCTTTGCGAATCAGACCTACAATGCGGCAACCAACACCACAACCGTGAGCGTGACTATGCCCGGCGGCCCGACGTATGCCGATGGCCCGGCGCTGATGGAGATCAGCTTCACGAATACGCAATTGACGCCTAGCAGTGGCACCAACACAGGAATAGCCAGCCTCCAAGCAATTCGGCCGGGGTTGAACCCGACACAGGTATTCGATCCCGCATTTGTGAATGCATTCGCTCCCTTCGGCTATATGCGCTTCATGAATTGGCTGGGAACGAACACTGATCCAGGATTTTATGGCGATGCGGGCCATCATTTGATGACCTGGGCTCAGCGCAGCCTCCCAACCGACTTTTATCAGGGTGTCGGCCTCAATCTCTCAACCAACTCCAACGTTAATGCGGGTGCTTGGGGAGTCTCCTGGGAATACGTTCTGCTGCTAGCAAACGCGACCAACAGGGATATCTGGATCAATATTCCGGTCAGCGCTACCGGCGGCTCCGATCCCTTGGATCCGACGTACGTCGCTTCACCAGACACTTCCAGTTACATTTATAACTTGGCGTATTTGCTCAAGAATGGCGATGCATTTACCGGAAATGTGGGCTTGAATCCAGGTTTGCATATTTATATTGAGCATAGCAACGAAGTTTGGAACTGGAGCTTTCTTCAGTCCACGTGGAACGAGCTTGCGGCCGAGGATGAGGTGATCCGCGGTGCTTCGCCGCTCAACAACGACGGGGATACCAGCCAATTTGACTGGGCGTATCGCCGTCACGCCAAGCGGCTATATGAAATCGCACAGATATTCCAGTCGGTCTTTGGACCCGGCTCACTAAATACGATCGTTCGCCCGGTCTATGCGTGGTGGCAGCTCGACGAAGGAGCGAGTTCCAACGCTGCGAGTGTCCTGGCTTGGTTTAGCAAAACCTACGGCGCGCCAAGCAATTATTTTTACGCCATGGCCCAGGCAGACTACTTCGACGCTCCTAACTATGCCACCGACACGACCATTCCCGAGGTCCTGTCAGACATGCAGACATCGAGCACCGCGAGCGTGCAATATGTGGCTGCAGGCAAAGCTACAGCTGCACAGTATGGGCTTCCGCTCTTTGCCTATGAAGGCGGACCGGCCAACGACAACGGCGGCACCAACACGTCCACAAACATTGGGGAACAAATCCTGGCCAATCGCGATCCTGGGATGGATACTCTTGTCCAATCCCACCTAAGAGGCAATTGGTTCGGCCAGGGCGGGAGCCTTTACGGCTATTTCGGATTGTCAGGGGCTGACAGCCGCTATGGAGCTTGGGGTGCGACGGACGACTATCACAACTTAACGACAGCGAAGTACAACGCCCTTGTAAACCTGACGGGCTATACGGTAGGAGCGACACCCTTTGCTCCAGGGGATCTGGTTGCTACTGCCGGCAACCAGGCGGTAGGCCTGAACTGGGAGGCTGTGCCGAGCGCGGCGAATTACAACGTGAAGCGCAGCCTAGTCTCCGGAGGACCTTACACAACCCTCGCCACAGTTTCCGCGCCGACTTATGCGGATTCCTCGGTCACCAATGGAACTACCTACTACTACATAGTCACAGCGATGAATGGGAGCAACGTGAGTGCGCCTTCCAATGAGGCAGGCGCAACTCCCGTCGCTGCCGCTCCGGCGGCCCCAACTCTGACAGTAACTGGCGGTAACGGGCAGGCGGTGCTGACCTGGACGACGGTTGCGGGCTCTACTTCCTATGACGTCTATGAAGGCACGGCACCGGGCGGAGAAGCCACCACTCCGATTGCAACTGTGAGTACGGGCACCTCCTATACGGTCCAGACTCTAACCAACGGCACTGCCTATTACTTTGTGGTTACGGCGGTAAATAGCGCTGGCACGGGACCGGTCTCCAATGAAGCTTCGGTTACACCTGGCGGTTCTTCTGCGGCTCCGACGAATCTGACGGCAACGGCCGGCAACGGGCAGGTGCTGCTGACTTGGACGACGGCTGCGGGCTCTACTTCCTATAACGTCTATGAAGGCGCGGCGCCGGGAGGGGAAGGCGCAACTCCGGTTGCCACGGGCATCACGGCAACTACCTACACAGCGACTGGTCTGACAAATGGGACATCGTATTTCTTCACAGTCGCCGCAGTCAATTCATTTGGCACGAGCGGATTCTCGAATGAGGTGACGGCCACACCGGCGGCCCCATCCAACGGGACGCTTCTTGCCTACGAACCCTTTGGGGAAGCAACCGGATTGATGAACGGCGCCAGTGGGAGTGGAGACTTTGGCTGGAATGCCGGCTGGGTCGATCAGGGCACGGACACCAACCCGGGCTATGACATTGTTTCTACGACCCCAGTGACCTATATTGGTCTGATCGCGAATGGGCAATACGCGGTGGGAGGGAATAGCTTTAACTATATCGGAAGGCAGTTGAATGTTAGTCCAACCGGCCCATTCTCTTCCTATCTATCGAGTGGCCTGATCGGCGCGCCTGGCCAGACCATCTGGCTCAGTTTCCTGATTCGCAAGGACACGACGAGCACCGGAAATTCCAATTTAGTGAACTTAACTTCTCAGGGTGGCGGAAGTGCATGGTATGTCTCGCCCGCGAACGTGGCAGCTGGTTTCTGCGGCGGGGATTTTGGCGGGGGCTCAACCACTGGCGGCACGATGTACTGGAGTCTAGTAGCTGCCGCTAATTTCTCGTGCAGCTCAGCGATACAGACAAATGTTCCAATAGTTGCGGGCCAGCCTGCGCTGATGGTCATGGGGATAACATTCGGGTCTACGAACACTGTAAACCTGTATGTGAATCCGGCCTCGCTTGGTGGGGCCGCGCCGACGACGCCGAACGCAACATACTCGACTGCAAGCAGCCTTGCCTTCCAGAGCCTTTCCTACTACGGTGGCGATGGCGCCAATCAGAGTTCGATTGCCGGTCTTCGCATCGGAACAAGCTTTGCAGCAGTCACGCCGACAGCACCAATAACGATCCCCCCGTCTCCGGCGAGTTTGACAGCAACCTCCGGAAATGGGCAGGCCCTTCTCTCCTGGGCGGCTGTCGCGGGTGCTACTTCCTACAACATCTATGAGGGTACGGTGTCAGGAGGAGAAGGTACAACCGCGATTGCAACCGGGATCACCGGCACCTCCTATACGGTGCAGAATTTGACCAACGGCACTGCTTATTACTTTTTGGTTGCAGCGGTGAATTCAGCAGGCACGGGCGTGTTTTCCAGTGAAGCCGGAGTTACTCCATCAGCCGCCAACGGGATTCCCGGCGCTCCGACTCTGACTGCGGCTGCCGGAGATATGATAGCCACACTATCTTGGGCTGTGGTGCCAGGAGCGAGTTCCTACAACGTCTACCAGGCCACCAAGTCGGGAGGGGAAGGCACGACTCCGATTGCCACGGGAATTACGGCTACCCCCTATCTCGCGACGGGTCTGACCAACGAAACGACTTACTTCTTCCAGGTCGCGGCAGTTAATAGTAACGGCATCGGTGCTTTTTCGAATGAAGCCACGGCTACGCCTGCGCCGCCGGTTACGGGAACCAACGCACCTGCGGTTTTCAGTATCTATCCACAGGTGCAGGCGGCCAATCCTGTAAAGGCCGGCTTCAACATGCAGCCAGCGGCGGGAGCGAACATTACAGAAAACGCATGGCTGACTGATGGAGGGTTTTCACCTTACGATGCCCGCTGGAGCTTTACCGCAAGTCAGAACGGGACAAGCAACACGTTCATCGCTACTGGTAATGGGGGCACCTCCTTCTATTCGAGCATTGCCGCCGGCTATTTCGTGGGGGCAACGGCGCGGACTTATCGCTATAGCAGCGGCGCATGGTCGCTCCTCCGGACCGACACAGTGACGGGCTACACCGCCAACTCTGCCAGCAACGCTCCAGCAGACAATACGATCACGTTTGCCAGTTCCGGTCCGCCGATCTTGGCCGGAGATATTACTTGGCTGGATCTAGACGATCAGGCTGCCGCGCCCGGTCTTACGCTTCTGGACCCGCGGTTTACGACCTACTGCACGAACTGGAACACTGAGAAGCTAAACTGCGACACGCGAAGTGCCACGGTGCCGTACACCTTGTCCACGGACGTTCCTTCCGTCGATGCTGGCGGGCTCAGTCTGGAACTTACCGATACGAATACCGAGACCGACGGGATTTGGCAGTACATACAAGGCGCTTTCGTCCAACCAGTGTCCGAGGAGTTTCAACCTGGCCATACCTATGAAGTGGATGTCTGGCTGAAGCAATCCGGCATTGCGAACGGCAACGTTACGTTCTCCATGAACGGGTTAGGCATTTCTCACACATTTACCGGGGTGACCGACACCTGGCAGCACTTTACCTGGACCTTCCCCGCTGTTGCGGGGCTTCCCGCTAACTCGGGCGTAAGCAGCGCTCACCTTGACTTCAGTGCACCGGGCACAATGTGGGTGGATAACTTCCAGCTTTACGATGCTAGCTGGGCCCCGAACACCGTGAGTCCTCAGGCAATGCAGGCTTGGGAAAGTTATCAACCGGGGACGGTCCGTATCTGGAGTAACTTCGGAAATGCCGCCCAGAACTATTCCTACTTTAGCTTGAACAGTTGGCTTACGCCGGAGATCAAGACACGCAATACTCCTGGCATCGGCAATCAGTATGAGTTGCCTGGGGAGTTGGAGCATCTGCCTGATGCGCTAGCCAACGTGAAGACAATTGGCGCAAATCCGTGGTTGATCGTCAACATGGCATTGTCGGAAGTCGAGTGGGGAGAACTAGTCGATTACCTCAGTGCTCCGGCGGGCACGGGCTATGCCGCCATGCGTCCCGCCAACCATCCCGGACCTTACACTGCGGACTTCAGTACGATCTATCTTGAAGTCGGGAATGAGGAATGGGGTACACAGCAGGTTCCAGCTGATACGGCCTACGGTCAGTGGGCGCACTTCGTAATCAGCCAGGCGATCGCCGGCAAGAGTTACTTCAATGCCAGCCAGATCAAATTTGTTGTTAATGGCTTCGACCTGGAACCGTCCTTTGGCTCTGCCGCTGCCGCAGTCGCACCGGAGGCATCGATCGTCGATGCCGCACTCTACACACAGGGCAACCAGGCTCTTACCGGAGATCCCTACTATCAGTCGGATCTGGTTCAGGTGCCTGCAAGCAACGGCCCGATTATCGATGCAATCGTCGCGCAGCAATTATTGGATGCGTCTAGTGGTAGAGTATACGGTCTTGCCGCGTATGAGGAGGGTCCAGGGCAGAATACGACGGCGCACAACGGAGACACATCTCTGGCCGCCGCAATTGGCGCCATCGACGTTAACCTCTATGCGTCGCTGCGCGGCTTCGGACCCCAGAACCTTTTCATGTATCAACTGGGTACGGGACCGTTCACTTCGCACTCCAACTTCGCCAACGGTTTCCGTGCGCATCCAGTGTGGGAAGCGTTGCAAATGCGGAATAACTACTGCAGCGGTCCAATGGTCTTGACTTATACAAACAGCGTTCCGACTAGCACCGATGGAAATGCCTATCCGCTAATTGCTGTCTATACGTTCCAAGACGCAAATGTAACCAATCAGGCCGATGTCGTGGTGATCTCACGTGATCTAAACAACCAGACTCCAGTTACGCTCCATTTCCCAGCGACGCCTTCAGGCAGCGCGCAACTCTATACGCTCACTGGAGACCCACGTACCGGCAACGACCAAGCGATGAATATTCCGATCGCTAGCCAGACGGTGAGTATCACCGCGAATTACACGTTCACCATGCCCCCGGGATCGATGTATATCTTTCAAGTGCCCATGACCGGTGCATGGTCCTCTGCCGGCGTTCCCGTGCCTCCCCCTCTAACATCCCTATCTGCGTCTGCCGGGAATGGAAAGGTAACACTGACATGGGCCGTTTCCTCCGGCGCTCTAGGCTATAACGTTCTCCGCAGTACGGTGAGTGGAGGTCCCTATACCCTGATTGGCTCATCGACTACGGTAGCCTTTACAGACACGTCGGTGACAAACGGAACAACATACTATTATGTTGTCGACGCAACAAACTCCGGCGGGGCCAGCGCTAACTCACCCCAAGCCAGCGCAACACCGAATGTTGAAGACACGACAATGACTACCACGCCACCGCCGTTAGACGGCTCCAACACTGGCGCCTGGGCGAACACTCCTTTCGTTCCTTTGTCCCATTACTTCGACGGGGCTTCGACCGATACGGCAGCTTACAAGATACTGTGGGACAACAATAACCTCTATCTCCTGGTTTCGGTGCAGGACAGCTTTTTGATCGCACCCACGCAAGCTAACATCTACGATGGTGAAACTGTGGAAGTGTACTTCTCCGGCACCGACACCAAGAGCACTACTTATGGTCCAACAGATTTCCAATATGCCTTCCCGTATGGCAATGGCGGGGCCGTTGTTACAGAGACCTATCACAGTCCCAGCTCGACTGTGGGAGTGCTCTTTGGACAACAGAACATCACGGGCGGCTACCAAATGGCCATGGCTCTTCCATGGACAAGCCTGGGAACGGTCCCTGTCTTAAATGAGCAGTACGGCTTCGATGTAATGATCGACACCGCCAGCGCCCAAGGGACACTACTCGGCAAGCTGGGGTGGTGGGCAACTGCAAACAATACCTGGGACAATCCTTCTCTCATGGGTCCGCTAGTCTTGAGTCCAGCCAGTCAGCAGCCGCAGACCATCACCTTCCCGGCGCCGGCGTCACCTGTGACTTACGGAGTCCCGCCAATCACGCTATCGGCAACGGCGAGCTCGGGATTGGCGGTCAGCTTCAGCGTGGTTTCAGGACCAGCGACGATAAGCGGTAATACGCTGACCATCACCGGCGTGGGCACGGTTGTGATAGCTGCAAATCAGCCTGGCAATGCCAATTACATGGCAGCGGCGCAGGTCACGAATACCATTGTCGTCAACCAACCTTACGATACCGCAATCCAGTTGCAGTTCTCCAGCACGCAACTGGTATATCCCGGTGCAACCAACGTGAAAGTTTGCATTGCTCCATCTACCAAGGCGACTGCCACTGGCGCCGTCAATATCTACGATGGAACCACGCTGCTCACGACGCAGTCTCTACAAGGGGGCGGCTGTGCCTACTGGTACATTTCACCTGGCCTGAGTGCCGGAACGCATGTCATGGATGCGACTTACTCAGGCGATAACAACAATCCGGCCGGAACCTCGGCTCCTGTTATAGTGGCTGTTGCTCCGGTTCCGGTGAACATGAGCATTTCATGCTGGAACGCTTCGTTCCCGTATGGTGCTAACTATCAGTGCACTGTGAACGTGAGTTCCAACGCAGGAGCAGCACAGGGATCGATCACTTATAGCTACAACGGCGGTTCGGCAGTGGTCGTGCCGTTGAGTGGCGGCAACGCTGAGTTTGCGATCACCGAACCGGTTGTCGGAACTCAGGTGGTGGTCATTTCCTATGCGCAACAAACCAACTATGCCGCTGCCGCGCCGCAAACTGAAACCTTCACGGTAACGCCCGCTCCAGTGAACGTGGCGCTGACCCCGTCGAGTTGGTATACGAGCGTTGGAAGCAGCATCACGTTCCAAGCGGCCGTCACTTCTTGGAGTGCAGGTTCGCCTAACGCGAACGGTGCGGTGTCGTTCTACGATGGAAGCAACCTGCTCTCTACCGTTCAGGTCAATAGTGCCGGACAGGCTAGTTACTCGACGTCAACTCTGCCGGCCGGCACCCAAACCATCACCGCAACCTACGCGAACGGGACGGACTACGCCTCCGGTTCAAGCAGTGTAACCATCACGCTCACGCCTTAGGTCGTGCATTGCAGCTGGAACATCTTCTAATTTACGATGAACAGTGATGCAAAGCCGGCCTCGGCCGGGGGGTGAAAAATGGAAGGAGTTTCCAGACGGAGTTTTTTAAAAGGTGCAGGAACGGCGGCTGCAATCTGCGCTACTCGCCCGCTCTTCGGCATGGCTGAGACATCGAAGTCTCCTTTTAGGATTTCCGTCATCAATGATGAGATATCGCCGGACTTTGATCATGTATGTTACGTTGTCTCACATGATTTCAGCCTGAGTTGGATCGAACTCCGATCCATGTGGGGCAAGAACATCATGGACCTCAGTGCGGCTGAGATTGACGAGGCAATAAGGATCCTTACAAAATACAATCTGCGTGTAACCGATATCGCCAGCCCACTCTTTAAAACCGATTGGCCCGGTGCACCCAAGTCGCAATATGGGTCAACGGGAGACCTGCACGGAGCGTCGGAAACCACTTTCAAGAAGCAGGATGAGATACTGGAGCGGTCGATATCTCTGGCGAAACAATTCAAGACGGAGAAAGTTCGCTGTTTCGATTTCTGGCGTTTGGACGATGTTACTCCGTATCGCGGTGCCATCAATGAGAAACTGCGTTTGGCTGCGGAAACAGCAGGCAGCCATGGCGTTCTGCTTGTTCTAGAGAACGAGTTTGAGTGCAACACTGCTACCGGTCGGGAGGCTTCGCGTACACTGAATGCGATTCAGTCACCGCATCTGGCGCTCAATTGGGACCCTGCCAACGCCGTCATGCGTGGCGAACTCGATGCCTTTCCCGGCGGATGGAATGCTTTGTCAAAGAACCGTATTCATCACTGCCACTGCAAGAACGCTGTGAAGAACGCCGTGGGCAAGGTCGAGTGGTCACCAGTTGATAAAGGCTTTATCGACTGGACGGAGCAGTTTCGCGCTCTTAAGCAAATCGGTTACCACGATGCGGTTAGCCTTGAGACACACTGGCGCGGAGCGGGTACCACAGAGGAATCCAGCCGCATCAGTTGGGCTGGTATGAAGCAAGCCCTCAAAGATGCTGCGGCCCTTTAGTTTTTTAAGACGACCACCTTGGAATTTCAACCACAATTGAACCGACCAGACATCTGTCTGGTTGATGGAGACAAAATTGGTTACTCGACGCGAGTTTCTCGATTCCCTTGCGGTAAGCGCGGCAGGTCTGGCTGTTGGATCGACTGCAAAGAGTTATAGTCAGATCCTCGGCTCCAACGATCGCCTCAACTTTGTCGTAATCGGCTTGAATGGCCGTGGTTATGCTCATCTTTCCGCGCTCAAGGCGAACAGGGATACCGCCCGCGTCTCGCATGTCTGCGATGTTGATAGCAAAATTCTGAAAAAGTTTGCCGATGACGCTGAGCGTGAGTTGGGCTATGCCCCCGCCATTAACAAAGACTTTCGCCAAATCCTCCAGCAGAAAGAGGTGGACGCTATCACTATTGCCACTCCCGACCACTGGCACGCCCCAATGGCCATCGCCGGTCTTCAGGCGGGTAAACACGTCTATGTTGAGAAGCCATGCAGTCACAACCCCGCCGAGGGAGCATTGCTGGTTCAGGCTCAACAGAAATATCAAAAGCTTGTGCAGATGGGAACCCAGCAGCGCTCATCTCCTCACACCATGGAGATTGTCGAAAAGATTCACGGTGGTCTGATCGGCAGGCCTTACTTCGCCAAAACCTGGTATAGCAATGTAAGAAAATCGATTGGAATGGGGAAAGAAGTACCCGTTCCGCCGCAGCTCGATTGGGATCTCTGGCAAGGGCCTGCGCCAAGGAGACCATATAAGGACAATGTTCAACCATATAATTGGCATTGGTTCAGGGTTTATGGAACAGGCGAGACACTTAACAATGGCACTCATGAAGTAGATGTCAGCCGTTGGGCGCTGGGAATCGATTATCCCCATCGCATCACCTCATCGGGCGGAAGATATCAATTCCAAGATGATTGGCAGTTTTATGACACGCTCGTAACCAGCTTCGATTACGGCGATAAAATGATTACTTGGGAGAGCACGAGCTGCCAAGGGATGAAACAATACAACCGCGACCGCGGATCAATGATCATGGGAACCACGGGCTCGGCACTTATCGATCGCGATGGCTACGAGGTCTACGATCTCAAGGGAAATAGGACCGGCGAATTTAGGACCGGCAACGCAACCTCATCTACCGACCTTATCGGCCGCGACTCGATGACAGATGCGCACTTTGCCAACTTCATCGCAGGAATCCGCAAGGGAGAAAGGCTTAACGCTCCTGTCTCCGATGGCAATGTCACCGTCACCATGCTTCAACTTTCCAACATCTCCTGGGAAGTAAACCGGGAACTTCACCTCGACACGCAAGACGGCAAGATCCAGCACGATGTAGAAGCGGCGAAGTTGTGGGGGCGTGAGTACGAGAAGGGTTGGGAGCCACACCTCTAAGAATTTGAGGTACCTACCGATGGCAGCTCAGTTTCCGCCTCAGAGCATGCAATCTTTAATCAGTAAGTCGAGGTTGCGTTCCTGTCTACATATAATTGAGAGGTAAGTTCGATAAATTGCTAAGGAGTTACCCGCAATCGGGGAACGTAAGGAGCTTCCCATTTATGAAAGATGCTTTTTCACGTCGCCGTTTTTTTCAAGCAGGCGCATTAATTGCAAGCGTGTGCGCTGCCTCAAACCAGGTTTTCTCCGTCGCTCAATCGTCGGCGCCGTCTGATAAAGCATCGCCGATTCATTTAGGGATGGCAAGCTACACATTTCGCAATTTCAGCCGCGCACAATTACTGACGTTTCTGAAGCAGCTTAACGTCACCGCGTTGAATGTGAAGGATGTCAAGGATCATCTTCCTACAGATCCACGAGAAGAGGCCATAGCAGTGGAAGACTATGCCGAGGCAGGTATTGGGCTTCACGCTGCAGGAGTTATATACTTCCCAAAAGACGAAGATGCCGATATCAGGAGTAAGTTTGAATATTGCAAGCAAGCGGGCATTTCCTTGATGGTTGTGGGCGATCCAACGCTTGAGATTCTTTCCCACTTTGAAAAATTTGTGAAGGAATACGATATCCGGATCGCAATCCACAATCATGGCCCAGAGGATAAGGTTTGGCCTTCACCGTTGGATGTGCTGAAGGCAGTACAACATCTAGACCCACGCATGGGATGCTGCATCGATGTTGGGCACGCAGCGCGCGCTGGCACCGATGTAGTTCAGGCTATTTACGAAGTGGGCCCGCGGCTGTTTAATGTTCACATGAAGGACCTGAAGGATTTCCGGAGCAAGGAAAGTCAGGTCGCCGTTGGAGACGGGATCATGCCGGTCCGCGCAATATTCGAGGCACTTATCGCCACTAAATATAGAGGCTTTGTCGATCTAGAATATGAAGTGCACGGCGACGACCCAATGCCCGGCGTCATAGGTAGCTTGGCTTATATGCGCGGCGTCCTGGCGGGTATGGGATATGCAAACCACGATTGAGGACCACAAATTTGTGGTCTAACTGGCTGCGCAGGCGTCTCTCGCTCAATTGCGGGAGGATAGATGCTAAACGCCACTGCTCACTTCCTGCCGAGTGTTTGCTGCGCGACTCCCGGTCCGAGCCAAAGCCCACTCGATAGTTCTTTCCAGCGCCTGCTTAGCAGATGCATACTCTTTTCCTGAGATAGCGCCTTGGAGCCGGTCAATTTCAAGCTGAAACAGTCCATCCTTCAAAGCCTCTACCAAGGACGCTGGCGTCTGCCCAGTTTGGTGAGTTATTTGTCCAACTGCCGTTCTTGAGTAGGTAGACAGATGCACCCTACGCCAGACTAGAAATCCACATGTACCAAAAATCAGAACAGCGCTTGCGCTCAGCACCCACTGCATTGGTGATAACAGGGCGGCTGGCTTTGAGACCAAAATCACACCAGGAGCAACTGGGTTTTGACCTTGTGGTCCAGAATTGTTCCGAGTAGAAGGGGGAAGAGCCGTAAGAACGCCGGCTTGTGGTTTCGGTGGAGCGTGAACCTCAGCCTGCATAGACGGAAGTGCTCCAATTCCTGAGATTTCGAACTCTGGTCCTACCCCTGCTTTCACCTGCTCAGCCGCTTCTACGCGATAGCGGTCATTGCCAACGGGAAGAATTTGGAAAACGGAGGATTGCGACATAAATCTCATCGTCGGCGGAATCATCACCGCCACTTGCTGCAATGGATACATGTGCTTTGTGCGAAACGTGGCGTGACCGTCATAAGGCAGGTCGTAGTTGAATGCGAACTTGGTCGATCCAGGGCGCAGGGGGAAGCTCACCGTGTAATGCCCAGGCTCGTTGCGGACGGGCGCCGCAGAAATCATCGCACCAATATTTTCCGGACTGGCCGCGAGAACTGAATCTATCTTTGCATTGGCAGGCAGGTAAACCTCAAAGGTTCGCTCACTTGCTTGCGTCATTGGTGGGTTCGAATCATTTCTGATCTCAATCATGTCAGAGACATGAAGCAGGTTCCCTTGGGTGCCCGCACGAATAATCTCGATGCCGCCGGTAATGCCTTGCAGTCTATCTGCCGCATCAGCCACATCTACGGAGATGACATGGCTCCCTGTCACCTGCCGATCATAATTGACGCCTTGGTGAATTACGCGGACCAAATGCGGTTTGTCGGGATTATGCAACTCGAGGGCAAACGACCCTTGCGAGTCGGTCTTGGCGCGCGACTCCTCACGTGAGTTCTGTTCGACACCAAGAAGAAGCACTTCGTCGCCAGCCACTGGCCGGCCAAGGGTTCGATCATGGACTACCCCGGTGATGGAGTCGGCTGCAAGGGATGGCGAGGAACAACACGCGATCAGGCTGGCGCTCAAAACGATCTTCGGTCCCCAACATTCTTTGCCGCAGATATGAATCATCGGCCCTCCTCTTTTCTTTGCGGCTCTAGGGCCCAACTCGCG
The DNA here is from genome assembly GCA_049518535.1 of Occallatibacter sp. Taxonomy (GTDB): domain Bacteria; phylum Acidobacteriota; class Terriglobia; order Terriglobales; family Acidobacteriaceae; genus Telmatobacter. Next base: position 76,164 of record JBEKRS010000018.1, read on the forward strand.
TTGAATGTATACCGCGAGTTATAAACTCAAAATCCCTACGTGCAGCGCCGAGAGTTGTTGTGTGTCACTTAGATACGGGGGCTTTTGCCGTGGATATCGTTGGGCGAGGTGCGTATCCGAACATAATCCCGGTCTCCACCTCAACTGGTTGTCCGTCCTTCAGGTATGGCTTAAACTTCCATTGTCCCAAGGCATCGGTGATGACTTTCGCTTGATCAGGAAATGCCCTGAGAAAATGAATATGTTTGATCTTGCCTTCCTTGTCGATAATGATTCGAACCGGAATAGCATTGAAACGGTGCTCGGTTAAAACTGGATCGACGCGCGTAATCACGTTTTCGCCGCGTGCGTAATCCTTGATGCACACAGGCGAAGCTCCTTCGCCAGTTGGACTGTCTTCCGCTGGGAGCTTCATCTTGTTCAAGTCCTTGACCAAGGCATCAAGGAGTTTTGTGTCGCGGCTACTTAGTACCAGTTCCACCGTATGGCAGCGAATTTCGGTGGCCAGAACATACCAGTGCAGCTCAGCTATCGGAGACCAGTACGCGAAGAACGCGAAGGAGCGGCCGCCGATCATAATTTGTTGAGGCTGACGCTCCACCTTGTAGTCGGCCTGCAAATTGTCTTTCGAGTAGTTGATGAGTTCTCGCGCATTAGCTGCAGGAATGGGCGTGAAGAACATGTCTTCCGCCGTAATCAAGATATTTCCGAGAGCTGGCCCCTTGAATGTGTCCGCGGGTACGATCTGTGCCAGCACGTAACGGCCGCTGTCCGATGGGGGCGGCCCTGTGTATCTCTGAAACCAATCCGAGGGAAGCACCCATGTTATTCCAAAATACTTGTCATTGAAGACATTGTTAGTTACGCTCCCGTCCTCCGGCAGAGGAGTTACAGAATCGCTGGCACTGGGCCACGCGCCTTTCACCAGAATGACCCCAGTCGGCACCTTCGTCATGTGTTGCGGATCGCTGGAGCTGTCTACGCCATTTGGGGAAGTGTCTTGCGATCGGGTCACTTGTCCCCAATCTGGAAACGACGCAAACAAGGCACATCCAGCCAGGAAACAGAAAAGCCGACGAGTGCATATTCTTATCCCGAAGCTGCGCAGTTTTAGTTCCATCATGATGGCGCACCAATCGCATTTCTTGTTTGGAGAGTGAAAGGGAGCTGGCGAGACACACCCTGATGTCTCGCCAGCAAGATTCGCAATTACAGAGAGCGCAGGAAATCTAACACTTCCTGTTTTTGAGT
>JBEKRS010000019.1:0-76683 GCA_049518535.1 Occallatibacter sp.
ATCCTTCAATCTCGCCGACCTCAGCGGTTGATTGAAAGTAACAACCCGGCCCACGCGCCGTCACGCACCCCTGCCGGAAACTCACGGTATTTGGGAGATTGCCGATCGGTGCCTTCAGTGGATTGGAAAGAGTGCTACGCGGTGTCTGCTGAGGAAACAATTTACAAGAGACGAAAGCGCTTTCTATGCCGCAATCGGCGGTTCGCTTGTATGTACAGTATTCGGTGGAGTTATCGGATTCGCTCTTTCTGGTCCTTCGCGAGATACAGGCGCGATTGACGCGACGATACTCGGGTGTTTGTTTGGCGTGTGTCTGGGATTCATCTTCGGAGCCACTGTTGAAGTTGTCAGTAGCACGATCCGGAACCTGCTAAGATCCTTGAATTTTAGATGAGCGTCAAATCCAGAAAATGAAGGCCTAAACAGGCCGTTGCTGCATCGAGTGTATGACTGCTTGAAGCCGATTGTGAGTCCGCTCGAAAATGTGTGCGCTCCTACGATTTGAGTTATGGCATGGCCTGTAGATCAAAACGTCGATTACTCATTCTGCAATTGGTTATTCCGCTGTGCCGAGATTGGCGGCCTTGAGGGAATGAAAAATGAACATGTACATGATTTGGATACTGATTGGGATGCCTCTGGTGAGTCTAGCGTGCTTCGTATGTTTGATCGGCCGAACTGGAAGAAGACACGGATTATAGCTTTTGAATGTATTGCTGAGTAACGCATTTGTGTTTAGAACCCACCTGGCTCTGTTGGCACCCTCGACATGTGTTCGTTGAGGGGAGTCGCAACTGTCCCTTTCGGGAGAAAGATGAAACCAGAGATTGACGACACACTCTTGACGTGTGCGGTTCCGGGCCTGCATGTTTTTCCCGTCGGATGGCTCAGGCGAATCGGCTAATTTGACCGTCGCCAGCGGGCTGTACCTTGGACTCTCCTTCTTCGTCTTCCGAATCGTCGTACTTATCCTCGTCGTCTTCGTAGCCGCTCGCGGCCTTGGCGCCACTGGGGGTGTAGGTTTCGTCGCCCGTTCTCGTCGAATGCTCGACTTCAAAGACATCCGTCAACCCGAGATCGGCCTCTTTGGACCTGATCGACGGTGCGATGCGAATGCCGGGTATCGGGCTGATCTCCATGTGCGTTTACTCCCCGTTTAACTTCACATACCGCGTATATCGACCTTCTGCTAACGAACTTTAATCTTTCCCCACATTTCTGTCCGAAATCCGGACAATATTTCTCGTCAGACCCCACTGAATATCCATTCTTGCTGCCGAATATCGCCAAGAAACCATCGATGTTTAGCTGACTATTGGCATTTTCAGTGTCCGATTTCGAGACAGTCCGCCCGAATCCAACAATAGTTTCAAAGACGCCATAGTCTCGCTGCCCACCTCTACCGCGACAGGAGTTGTTAGACTGATTCCATGTTGGATGAATTGCAGTTCCGTCGCGTAGCTGAAGCCTCTCTCGACTCACTGATGAAGCACTTGGTTGTGCGTGAGGAAGAGGCAGAGGCCGGTTTTGAGGTCGAGCAACAGGGCGGCGTTTTGAACGTGATCTTCGAGGAGCCGCCAGGCAAGTTCGTGATCACCCCGAATGCGCCGGTGCGCCAGATCTGGATTTCGGCGCTATCAACCAGCTTCAAGCTCGACTGGGATGAAGCGGCCTCGGCCTTCATCTTGCCGCGCAGCGGCGAACACCTTATGGCGCTCGTCGACCGGCTAATCGAGCAGCATTTGCAAGGGTAGTTCCAGCGGATCATCGAAGCACAGAGTTCCGCAAACGGAAGGCCTGTAGCAGAACGCGGACGGTCCGGTGTGAGAGCCGGACCGTCCGCCTGTTTTTACTGCAACGAATAGATAGTCTTCAATTCCTTTTGCACCACATTCTGCGGCAGCGGCGCATAGGATAGCCCTTCGGCCTCGCTCTCGCCAGATTTGACGATCCAGCTCAGCAAGTCCTTGATCACCGCGCCCTTGGCCGGGTCGGCAGACTTGAGCGGCACCAGCATCCAGGTGAAGCTGGAGATGGGGTAAGCGTCCTTGCCGGGTGCGTTGGTGATCGAGACGCGATAGTCGTCGGGAAGCTGCTTGACGCTGGCCGCAGCTTCGGTAACTCCGCTAATCGACGCCTTCACAAAGTTGCCGGCAGCGTTCTTGATTTCGCCATAGCTGATTTTGTTCTGTAATGCGTAAATCAGCTCGACATAGCCTATTGTGCCGGACATCTGGCGCACGTAGCCGGCCACGCCCTCATTCCCCTTGCCGGCAATACCGGTCGGCCAACTCGGAGAAGCACCCCGACCCGGTCCGTTGGCCCATTCAGGGCTGACCTTGCTTAGGTAATCGGTAAAGATATAGGTAGTGCCGCTGCCGTCCGCGCGGTGCACCACGATAATTTTGAGGTCGGGCAACGTCACACCAGGATTGTCCTTCACGATGCGGGGATCGTTCCACATCGTAATCTTGTTCAGGTAGATGTCCGCCAGTACCTCGGGGCTGAACTTGATGTCACTAACCCCCGGAACATTGAAGATTGGCACCACAGCGCCCAACACCATCGGAAGATGAACCAACTTAGTCTTGGACGGAGCCAACTGCTCGTCGGTCGCTGGAGCGTCGGTCGCGCCAAAGTCCACCAAGCCAGCCGTCATCTGGCGGATCCCGCCTCCAGAGCCGATCGATTGGTAGTTGATTTCAACGCCGGGATGCGCGGCGCTGTATTCGCTAAACCATTTGGAATAAATTGGATAGGGGAAGGTCGCACCCGCTCCAGTCAACTTCTGCGCCTGAGCGGTGCTCAACGTCACAATCAACAATCCAATAGCAAACAACATTTTCTTCACTTAAGTCTCCCTTGCAGATAACCTGCCGCTTTCGATTCTCCATGGACAATGTTAAGGACATTTGAATGAAAGAAGGATTTCCGATTTTATTCAGCGGTTTGCAGCCGCCACCGTTCTCTGAATCCTCTTCCCGAATCGCTGCATCCGAGGTATAAACTCATCGCAAGCCTATGCGTTCCCGCGCCTTGTTCACTCTCGTGTTGTTCACCATCCCGGCGCTGATTTGCGCCCAAACTCCAGCCAAAACCTCTTCAAAAATGACATCCAAGACCCAAATCGCCGATCAGGTTCATCGCTCCGCCCTAGTCATCGATACCCATGCCGATACCCCGCAACGTTTTGTGGATGAACACTTTGACATGGGTGATCCTCTAGGCGGAGGCCAACTCAATCTCGACTCCGCCCGTAAAGGCAATCTGAGCGCCGAGTTCTTCTCCATCTGGGTCGACCCCACCAAATATAAGGGACAGTACGCCCGCCGGACTCTCGAACTGATCGATTCCGTCAAGCAGCAAGTGGCCCGGCATCCCGATCAGATGCTCTTTGTCGCCACCCCCGGCGGCATTGAGGTGGCGCACCACGAACATAAGCTAGCCGCGCTGATGGGAATCGAGGGTGGCCACTCGATTGAGAATTCCATTCCGCTGCTGCGCCAGTACTACGCCCTCGGCGTGCGCTACATGACCCTCACCTGGACCAACTCCAACGATTGGGCCGACAGCTCCGGCGACATCGACGATACCTCCATTCCGCACACCAAAGAAGGCCTCAGCGAGTTCGGCAAGGACGTTGTCTATGAGATGAACCGGCTGGGAATGATGGTCGACATCTCGCACGTCTCCGACAAAACCTTCTATGAGACATTGAGAATCAGCCGCGCGCCGGTCATCGCCTCCCATTCCTCGGCGCGGGCACTGTGCGACGCTCCGCGCAACATGACCGACGACATGCTCCGCGCCGTGGCTCAATACGGCGGCGGACCCAACTCGAAAGGCGGCGTCGTCCAAGTCAATTTCTACTCCGGCTTCCTCTCGCAGAACTACCGTAACGCACAAAAAGCCATAGAGCCGGAGATGAACAAGGCAGTCCAGATCCTCAAGGACCAAGCCAAAGCCGCCGGTAAAGACGTTCCCTACGCCGAGATCGAGAAACTCCAGCGCCAGTATGCCGACCGCATCCTGCGCCCGCCGTTCTCGGTACTCATCGATCACATCGACCACATCGCCAAGGTGGCCGGTGTCGACCACGTGGGCCTGGGCTCAGACTTCGACGGCATCAGCGGCCAGCTTCCTGAAGGCATCGACTCAGCCGCCGACCTGCCCAAGATCACCGAAGCGCTGATGGCGCGCGGCTACTCGGCCGAGGACTGCCGCAAAATCCTCGGCGGCAATTTACTTCGCGTCTTCCGCGAAGTCGAGCAGGTTTCCAAAGAACTGCAAGCCGAGAGCCGGCCAAAGATCAGCGAGAAACAGCCCTTCGACAAATGGCAGAAGTAAGTGTCAGGGTTTAGGGTTTAAAGGTCAGGAAAAAGGAGGCGCGATGGCTGCCTGCGATGATTGCTTCCAAAAGTTCGTGCATCCTCTCGTTCACGCCGGAATGGATAAGAACGATGCATTTGAACGCCGCTACGGCCATCACGCTCGTTGGGACTGGGATGATTCGTCGTCGACCCTGACCTTCTCTGATCCTAATCAGCAGTCCGTACGTATTCATTGCTCTGTAGTTGGTACCACCCAGGGAAACCAATGGCAGTGGTCGTGGGCCAACAATAACATTTCGCCGTATTCGAAGTTAGACATGGAAAAGGTTCATGATTTCGGCGAAGCGAATGGATACGAAAAGCTGACGACCCCATTTCTTGAGGCCGATAAATACACCGGATGGGAGATGACAGCGGTCGCTGAGCACATTCTCGACGCTTTGGGAGCCTACCGCTTCCCAACAGATTTGGGTTACCGCTACCTCATCTACCGAAAGATCGAAGAAGTCGGAACCGAAGCCGCCGACGATCTACACGGCGCCATGCGCGGCACGGCGACAATTCCTCCCGACGTCGATCTAACTGAAAGTACCGGGGAAATCTGGGACGCACAGCAGTAAGCGAGCCGTGCGCCGGGAGTACTGCTCCAAACTACCGGCTTTATACTGGCAACTTGAACAATTCCCTTCCCTGGAGAATTTCACATGCGCTCATCTCATCGCCTGCTCGCCCTCGCATTTGCGGTTGCCCTGCTTTCTCTGCCTACACTGGTCCGCGCTGAAGACGACAAGCCAGCAACCGCCGAAAAACCCGCCGACAAAACCCCAGAAAAAGCCCCGCCATCCGACGTCACCACGCAAGGCACTGTCGATGTCGGCGGCCAGCACATCGCCTACACCGCCATCGCCGGCACGATCACCGTTGGCGCAACCGACACCCAGGACGCGCAGCTAGACCCCGACGGCAAGCCGCAGCCCGGAAGCCAGCTTGCGCTCAACGAGCCGAAAGAGCCGAAGGATGCGCCCCCTGTAGCTCGCATGTTTTACGTTGCATATTTCAAAGGGCCCCCCAGCGACGGGTCTTCGTCGCCGGGACAAAAGAAAGACGCAAAGCCCGAGGACCGCCCCATCATGTTCTTCTATAACGGCGGTCCAGGCAGCTCGACCGTCTGGCTCCACATGGGCTCTCTCGGTCCCAAGCACGTAGTCACCACCGGCGATCAGCACCTGCCCGCCGCCCCATACAAGCTTGTCGACAACGCCTACTCGCTGCTCGACACCTGCGATCTGGTCTTCATCGACATGCCCGGTACCGGCTTTGGCCGCCTCACCGGCAAGGACGCCGAAAAGGCCTTCTGGGGTGTGGATCAGGACGCCAACGCCTTTGCCCGCTTCATCGCCCGCTTCATCACCAAATACAATCGCTGGAACTCGCCCAAGTACATCTTTGGCGAAAGCTATGGCACCACCCGCTCCGCCATTCTGGCCGACATCCTCGAGAACCGCAAGAACATCGACCTCAACGGCGTAATTCTGCTCTCGCAGATCTTCAACTTCACCGCCTTCATCGACCTACCCGGCGGCAACCCCGGCATAGACCTGCCATATATCTTGGCGCTGCCCACCTATGCGGCCACGGCCTGGTATCACAAGAAGCTACCCCAGCAACCCGCGGAGTTAGAGCCATTCTTGAAGGATGTAGAAGAGTTCGCCATGGGCCCTTACTCTCACGCGCTGGCCTTAGGCACCGATCTCAGTGCGGATGAAAAGCAGCAAGTAGCCGAAAAGCTGCACGCCTATACCGGCCTGCCCTTGGCTTACTTGCTCAAGGCCAATCTGCGCGTCAACGGCGGCGAATTCGAGAAGACCCTCCAGGACGACCAGGACCTCACCACAGGCCGTCTCGACACGCGCTTCTCCGGACCCAACCTCAACCCGCTAAGCGAGGGCGCGGAGTACGACCCGCAAAGCTCGGCTATCTCCTCGGCTTACGTTTCGCTCTTCAACGACTATGTCCGCCGCGACCTCAAGTATGGCGAGGGGCAAACGTATTTGGACCACGCACTCTTCGGCTCCACGCATTGGGACTTCACTCACGACGGCAACTTCATCGGCGTCAATGTGACCAACGATCTGGCTGAGGCGCTCAAGACCAATCCCCGTCTCAAGATCATGGTCAACGGCGGCTATTACGACCTGGCCACGCCGTTCTTCGCCGCCATCTACGAGGAGAAGCACCTGCCCATTCCGCAATCGCTGGCCAAAAACATCGAGTACGACTGGTACGAATCCGGCCACATGGTCTATGTGCGCGAAGAGTCACTCAAGCAGTTGCACGACCGAGTAGCCGCCTTCGTCAAAAGCACGCAAGCCGACAGCAAATAATCGGGGTGCTAACTCCCAGGTCTCAAATCGAGACCTTAGGCACTCGGCCCATCGCAAATTCTTAAAGCTCACTCAATTTTAATTTGACCCAGGTCGCGAAAATAGGACCTGGGTCATCTGTTTATGAAGCTGTGCGTACTATTGATTGTCTTATAGGAGGGCCTTATCGGCACTTGTCTTCGCCCCAACGAGATCTGATATAGGATTTTGATCATGAAGTAAGAGGATGAGATTGTTTGCTCCAAGCAATAATCCGTCCTGAATTTGCTTGAAATCACTATCAACTGCCTTCACCGGATGGGCAAGATCAATCAACTTCGCGTCATTTAATTTTGAGTTGACCAATATACTTGAGGCAACATACACGACCTTTGCCCCTTCCAGATAATCTCGTATGTTCCTGACGGCATCCATGCATTTCTTTAGCTCTAATTTCCCCCCATCTTCCTTCCTCTTTTTGGCAACTCTGTCCTTGATCCCGTAGAGTGAAAACCATGAGGTCCACCCCCGCCAAAACCTGGTCCAGTTTGACAATTTCTTACTCCTGTCTGAATCCCGTAGACCGTATTTCCTGGTTTCGAAGTGATCGTCGGCCCTTGCCATCTTTTTAACCTTCTTCTCGGCGTCTTCGTCGGATTTATGATAATTTGTTGTTAACTCCTTGAAATTCGCTGTTGCTGTTCCGATCTTGAAATCAAAAGGCTGGCCTCCTTCCAGTTTATCCATCACCACATAGAAGTCACCAACTTTATCAGCGGCGGAATATTTAGCCCAACCATGCTGCTCGGAAAATTTATACTCAATACCTTTTCCCGAAAGGGACTTATTGTCGAATACATCATGGATTTTTGGAAAAACCTTTAGTGCTTCACCATTCTTTAGCCTATCTTCTCCTTTTTGTAGTTGTTCTATTCTTTTCCATTCATCTTTTTCGTTTTTCTCGATCCGTTTCAGAAGTAGGTCGCGCGCGAACAGCATGACTCCAGCGTGCCCGGCCATCTGAATTGCATTACCGCGCGAACCTCGTGGATAGGCCCTTGAATGTCCGGGTAAATCATCCTTTCCGGTCTGCCTCGCAACCTTCTTCTGCACGGCGCGCGCCCCCATCATATCCGCCTCATGCTCCAGCGCTTTGTCGTCGTTGACCGGGACGCCGCCTTTCATTTGGCGTGTGGGCTCGACGCGGCCTTGGGCTTGCTGCACGACGTGCCAGGCTTCATGTGGCAGATGCTTTTCCTGGCCGGGCGCGACATGAATGTTAGTCCCTTGGGCATAGGCCAGGGCGTTGAGCTGGGCGGGCTTGCCGGAGTTATAGTGGACGCGCACCGCATCCATCGACATGCCGGAGAGCGATTCGACGCCGCTCTTCAGTTGATCGGGGAGTCCGGTATTGTTCACGCGCGGGCTACCCATCTGTTCTCCCTGAGCCTGAAGAACTCCAGGAGCAGCCATTAACTGCTTTGGCTTTTCCTTGGGCTTGGCCTGAATTGCAGAACCGAAGGTGCTGCTGAGTTGCTGGCGCTGGGCCTGGATGAAAGGGCTATTGTCGACGAAAGAGTTGCTTGCGGCGCGGCCTTGGCTGAAGCGCTGAACGGCGGAGCCAGAAGCGGGTTTCTTCTTATTGGCTACTTGCTGGCTCACTGCATTCATCTTCTGTGCCTCCGTGCGCGGAATCTGGGGAAACACGCAAAGTCAGAGATAAACGAACATCTCCGAGCAGTATCGCACATTTCCGTCTGCGTCTCTCGGCGGGTGGCGCACCCTTACCAGACCATAAAGTCTGGGTGGCCCATCCTTTCACGTTCTTTGTGAAAGGGTGGGATGGCACGACGGTGGAGGGGTTCGGGAGTAGGATTCCTGTGTCATGGCTCAGGCACTTGTTCGTTACCAGCGAAGCGGCTGTTTTCACTTTCTTACTTTCAGTTGTTATCGCAGGGCGTGGCCCGCACATCAATCCCGAAGAATCGCCTGAACAGTCTTATCGCAATGAGCGGGCGAGTAGCGCTTGAGACCTGAAGACCGAACGCGACCCCACAGACAGCGCCACCCGAAGAAAATACATTGCCCCAAACCACCTCAACGCCCCGCCCGCCAACCCGTCCGCCATTTTGCTACTGACGGATTTACAGCCGATCAACCAAATACCGGTAACCTGGCACGCTCCACTCTCTCAAAACTGGAGCGTCGCAAGTTGCCACTTTTCGCAAAACCAGCAACCTATATCTCCCCATTTAACCGACAACCAACAACCTATAACTTCAAATTCACCAAAAACAATCAACTTCTAACCCACTGTTTATCAAACAAATACTGCGCTCGTTCGCTCCACCTGGCAAGACGGGCATCCCCACATCCCGATTCCGAGCCCCGGCCCACCAGGCCAAATAGAATACAGCCGCAAAAAACAGAACGATTCAAACTTGATCAATGTCAGATTCCAGTTGAAACTGAATTGAATCATGAATTCTGCTATACTGAATTCAATCTATTTGACCAACTAAAAAGGACGATTCCAACGGTGCCGAAGCCGTTAGCGAACAGTCCCTCAACCCCTTCCGAAAACAATCGCAAAACGAAGACAGGAGGAGTGTATATGGAACGAGATAAAGCAAAAATTGCAAGAGAATTTCTACTGGTAAGCGACTTCGATCAGACTCTGAGCTTCAATGATTCAGGAATTGTATTGAGCGATCTGCTGGGACTCCCGGGATTCGAGGAACGCATCGCTGGCCTCTCCCGCATCCACATGGTGCAGCAGGGCGGTGAGCTCGCCTACTTGTTACTGCACGACCCCGAGTTCCGCCGTGTCCGCCGCGACCACCTTGTCGAGGTTGGCAAACGGATTCGCTTGAAAAAGAACATCCGCTTGCTCTCGCAACTGATCGAGAACCTGAACGGCAACCATTTCACCTTCTACGTTGTCTCGGCTGCGCCCGAAGAGGTGATTCAATCGGCGCTGGACGGCATCGTGCCCGCCGATCACATCTTCGGCACGCGCTTTCACTACGCCTCGACCGGAGAGATAGAATCCATCGTGCGCGTGCCCGCGGGCTACGGAAAGGTAGTCGTGGTCGAGGAACTGCGCAACCGCCTGCGCGTCGGCCACGACCGCATCGTCTATGTGGGCGATGGCAACTCGGACGTACACGTGATGCTACACGTCAATCGCCTCTCCGGGCTCACCATCTCTGTCTCGGAGAACCGCTACATAACTCCGATTGCCAGCCGCACCATTCTCAGCGAGGACGCCCTCAGCGTGCTGGTCCCCATTCTTGAAGAGATCGCCGGATGGGACTCTGTCCGCATTCGCGCTTTCTTTGAATTGCAAGGTCTCGTACTGCAGGAGTGGGACAAGGTACGAACCGACACGCTCACCATCTGCAAAGCCGAGCCGGGGACCGCGCGGGCGGTGGCCCTATGAAATTAGATTGGATTGGATGGGTCGCGACTGCAGCCTTCGCCAGCTCCTACCTGTGCAAGCAGCCCAGCTCACTACGCCGAGTCCAGGCGGCTGCCGCTACTCTGTGGGTGGTCTACGGCCTGATCATCCACGCCTTCCCCGTTGTCGTGGCAAACGTTGTCGTCGCGGCGATGGCAATCTTCTCAGCGCCGCTGATGAGGCGCAAGCCCGCGGCGTCGGTCGCCGAGTGTCCCACCCTTGAATAACAACAAAAGATCGGGTGCCCCACATCTCGCATTTGAGATGTGGGAACCTCAACTCTTCGTCTTCCACAGTTGACGGGCGGTTCCGATTCCAAAAACTGCGACACAAGCCGCGTTGCCGAAGGCATCTGCCCCATCGCAGTTGGTTGCGCAAGATTAACTTCCCCAGGCGCACAATAGAAATGAACAGGGGTCAGTAGAGCGGGCTTTACTGATCCCTGATCTCTGACCCCAGAGGGCCTACCCCCTCCCCCCCTATTTTTATTTTCAAAACCTTGAAGATAATTTTAACCACCATAAAATCAATAGATCGCAAAGGCGAAAGTCGCCCTATTTCCCGCAATGTGAAACACACCTTTGCCTGCCGCTAACTCGCAGTCTTGGAATCCAGTCGTTTCACGTAGGTAAGCGCCGCGCGTCCGAGCGGATAGTAGTTCTCCTGCCTGCCTTCGCAGACATATCCTTGCTTCTCATAGAGCCGAACCGCGCTCGCGTTTATCGCGTCTACATGCAGCCAGATCAAAACTGCTTCTGCCTCGCTCGCTGAACCTTCGAGGCGCTTGAGCAGTTCGCGACCGATGCCTTGTCCACGCGCCTCAGGAGCAACTTCGATTGTTTGAATGTAAGCTGTAATTCCGTGCTCGTCCTTGGTCCACTCGACGATGGCAAAGCCGGCCATTTTCCCATTCTCTTCCGCGATCCACGTCGCCGCATTCGAAAAGCTGACGAGTTGCCGTATAGTTCGCTGCCCAAAGCGAAAGGGCGGCTCAAAGCAGACCTCTTCCAACGCATAGAGCACGTCGAAGTCTTCCGAAGTGTAGAGACGGTAAATCACAGTCCAACTTTACTGGAAGCAGAAAGCAAAGAGCCATCCACGAAGTGGATGGCTCTTTGCTTTCCCATGTGTGTTCCTAGACCTTCGCTTCCAGGTCCTTGATCACATCGAAGAAACGCTGGTCGAGGCGGCGGTTGTTGGCGATGGCTTCCTTGATCGTGATGTCGGTGATGTCCAGGCCCTGGAGCACTGCGATGCGGCCCCACTTCTTGTCATGAACCATATCGATGGCGTGCAAGCCGTAGCGTTGGCCGAGCACACGGTCATAGGCCGTTGGAACCCCGCCGCGCTGAGTGTGGCCCAGATTAACTGACCGAGTCTCGTAGCCAGTTTTCTTTTCGATCAAGTTCGCCAACGCTTCGCCGATACCGGAGAGACGCACGTGACCGAAAGAATCCAGTTGGGCATTTTCGTTAATCACCTGGCCAACCTCAGGCAAATGCGCGCCCTCAGCCACTACCACTACGCCGTAGTGCTTGCCATGATCGTAGTTGTACTTGAGCAGAGCGCAAACGTGGTCGATGTCGATCTCTTTTTCGGGGACCAGAATCACGTGAGCTCCGCCGGCCACGCCAGAAGCATAAGCAATCCAGCCTGCATCGCGGCCCATCACCTCCACCACGATCACGCGATTGTGCGAGTCGGCAGTGGTGTGGATGCGATCAACGGCCTCGGTGGCGATGGCAACCGCGGTATCGAACCCAAACGTCTGATCTGTCCCGCTGATGTCGTTGTCGATCGTCTTGGGAACGCCCACGCTGGGCACGCCGTGCTCGCTCAGAAACAGCGTCACGGACTGCGTGTCGTCGCCGCCAAGAGCGATCAACGCATCGATCTTGTTTGCCTTCAGGACCTCCTGGACCTTCTCGATGCCGCCGGGAATCTTCTTCACGTTGGTGCGCGAAGAGTGCAGGATGGTGCCGCCCTTCAGCTGAATGCCGTCAATTGCCTCCAGAGTGAGGGGAATAAAATTGTTGTCCAGCACGCCGCGCCAGCCGTTGAGAAAGCCGATGAACTCATCGCCATAGTGGTTGATGCCCTTGCGCACAGCCGCGTAGATCACCGCATTCAGTCCGGGGCAGTCGCCGCCTCCGGTCAACAAAGCAACTCGCATCGTTACGTCTCCTGATAGAAGGCGCGGTCGCTTGGACCGAGCCGGAAATGAATCCCTGAGATGTGGGTCCAGAACGGAGAAATTGCCAGTCTCGACACCTCAATCAGTTTACTCCGGCGCGGCAACCACTGAATCGTGACCGCGCTCACGTCCTTTCAAGCCGTAATCCCTTGTTGGGTTGAGGCGGGAATGATTCAATGAGATATGCTTGGAACTGGAGCGCTTTTATTGCTGGCCTTCGCCAGCTTGGTCGTTATCGTATTGCTGGTCCTGCTGCAGTTGACACGGCTAGGATACCTGATCCGCTCGACCATCCCCGACCGTCCGCGACGGCGCATGTTTATTGCCTCAGTCTCCTTCCTGTTTACGTTTGTGGGCGTCCGGATTCTGGTCCGGCTAATCATGCACAACGAGGGGCCGTTCCAGTGGGTGATGGTGCATGGACGGCACATTCATCACCTCGTGTGGGGAATTTTGATCCTGTTGCTGGTCGGGTACGGCTGGCTCATGGACCTCGGACGCTCCCACTCTCCGCTTTCCATTTTCCTTAGCCGGCTGATGTCGGTCAGCTACGGGGTGGGCGCAGCACTGACCCTGGACGAGTTTTCGATTTGGCTGGATCTAGAGCCGAATGCGTACTGGTCGAGTAACGGACGGCTTTCGATCGACGCGATCATCTTATTTGGCAGTCTGCTGGCGGTGGGCGCGTGGGGCGCTCCGTTCTTCCGCGGCTTGGGACGTATGTGGGACAACCGCGCCCTGCTAGGCAAGGAGCTAGGCCGCGGCTTGACCTTTCCTATTCGCCGTGCGCGGTTGCTTCGTCCTCGTAAAGTGCGTCGATCACCGCCGCGTAGCGGCTTGTAATCACGCGCCGCATGAGCTTCATCGAAGGCGTCAGCTCACCGGACTCCTGCGACCACTCATCCGCCACCACGCGAAAACGCTTGAGGCTCTCAAAGTTGGCCAAGCTGCCGTTCACTTCCCGAACGATCTCTCCATAAAGTGCAACCACGCGGCTGTCGGCCACCAGTTCGGAGCGGGATTTCGCCTCGATGCTATGATCTCTGGCCCATTGTTCCAGCGCGGCAAAGTTGGGCGAGACTAGCGCCGAGATGAACTTGTGCTTGTCGCCGACCAGCGCGGCCTGTGCTACCAGGAGATTGTTCTTAAGCTTGTTCTCGATCGGCTGGGGCGCCACCAGCTTGCCTCCCGAAGTCTTCAGCAGTTCTTTCTTTCGGTCGGTGATGTAGAGAAAGCCGTCTTTGTCTAAGTGGGCGATGTCGCCGGTGCGGAACCAACCTTCCTGGTCGATACATTCAGCTGTTGCTTGCGGCTTGTGCCAATAGCCGGAAAAGACCGACGCTCCGCGGACCAGCAACTCGCCGTCGGCGGCCAGTTTCAGTTCGACATTGGGAAGAGGCATGCCCGCGGAACCCATGCGATGAGTGAGAGGAGTGTTCAGAGAGATGACCGGTGAGGTCTCGGTCAGCCCATAACCCTCCCAGAGCGCGATCCCCGCCGAGGCAAACCATTTTGCAGTATCGATACCCAATGGCGCTCCGCCGGAGACAAATATTCGCACCCGTCCGCCGAACGCTTCGCGCACCTTCGAGTAAACCAGCTTGCTGGCCAGCTTCCACAGCACTGAAGAAGGCTGGCGGCCATCATAGACAGTATCGCAGTGTCCGGCGCCCAGACGCACGGCCCAACCGAGCAGCCGTTTCTTCACTGGCGAGAGTCCGGCGCGGCGCTCCGCTTCCTGGCGAATCTTCTCGTAGACGCGCGGCACAGCCACAAAGACTGTGGGCCGGATCTCGCGCATGGCCTCGGGCAGTTTGTCGAACTTCGAACAATAGGCTACCTGCACACCGTACGAATACATTACGTAGTCCAGCGCTCGTGCCGTGACGTGCGAGAGCGGCAAGAAGGAGATCAAAGCATCCGCAGGGCTGAAGTTGAAATCGGCGGCGGCGATGTTTTGGTTCGCGGCAATGTTGCCGTGAGTGAGCGCCACGCCTTTGGGCTCGCCGGTGGTTCCAGAGGTGTAGATCAGCGTGGCCAGGTCTTTGGGCCCGACGGAGCGCGCAAGGGCGTCGAAGACTGGGTCTCGTTCGGCGCCGCGATCATCGGCTCCGGCCAGCAACGCGCTGAAGGTGACAGCACCTTCAGGCGGCGCGGCCGAGTCCATGATCAAGATCCGATCGAGTTGGGTCTGGCCGCGGACGGCATTCAGCTTATCGAATTGCTGGCGCGTGGAAACCACGGCAATCCGGCAGCCTGCGTCCTGAACCAGCACGGCGATCTGCTCGCCGGTGAGCGTGGGGTAGATGGGCACGTCCACCGCGCCGATGGCCAACGTGGCAAAATCCGCAATGGCCCACTCCCAGCGGTTCTCGGCGATCAGAGCGATTCGGTCGCCCTTTTTTGCCCCCCAGCCGAGAAATGCCTCGGCAAGCGCTCGGACCCGCTGATATATCTGGTCCGAGGAAACGGGTTGCCATTGGCCAAACTCATCCTGCCAAAGGATGGCTCGGGGGTTGGCTGCCGCAGCTACGCGGCCAAACAGGTCATTGAGAGTGGTAAGCGATCCGATAGTCATTTTGATTTCAATGGGGACGCGAACAATACTGTGTCGCTATCATTTCGAGAGTGTATCAGCGCGCAGGCACTTCGGCGAAGCAATAAGTCCACAGACTACCGGCCGCCTGCCCGTCTCCACATGAAGCCGGTCCTCATTCAGCGCCACAATGCCCATGTTAAGATGAGCAGGCGTTGGGGCTTTCCCTCCGATGCGGCACTTATCAACGACTAGATGAGCGGAATAGCTTCTATGCAATCCCCAACAAAGGCAGCAGGCCGATTTTATCGTCCAGAACTGGACGTTGTTCGCTTCGTGGCGTTCTTTTTTGTGTTTCTCCTCCACACCCTGCCTTCGAGTCACGATCCTCGCGTTGCTCGTCTGTTGCGAGGTTTCGGCCCGGCCTTCGACGCCGTCTCCGATGCATGCGGATTCGGCCTCTGCCTTTTCTTTGCCCTGAGCGCCTTTCTGATTTGCGAGTTGCTGCTTCGCGAGCGCGAGACCACCGGTACAGTCGCGGTTAAACAGTTTTATATTCGCCGCATACTCAGAATTTGGCCACTCTATTACCTTGGTATCGCCTTAGGCGTCGCCTACGCCTTGCTACCGAGCGGCGATTCCACACAAGTTACCAAGATGGGTTGGTTTGCAGTGTTTTTGGGCGCCTGGTATTTAGCAACTCAAGGAGGGTTCAAAAATCCCGCGATTATATTGTGGAGCGTCTCTGTTGAGGAGCAATTTTACCTGTTCGCGCCTTGGATGATTAAGTACCTGACTCGACGTTCGCTTTACGGTTTCTGTCTGGCGTTGATTTTGTTTGCTAATTTCTGGCTCTTCTATTTGGGTAGGGTGCGAGCGCCGCATATTGCCGTTTGGTGTAACTCGTTTGCACAGTTTGAGTGCTTTGCTGGCGGCATCCTGTTATGCCTTCTGCTGCGCGGAAGGTTGCCCACGCTCTCTATCTGGCGACGAGGTGTGCTGCTGACGCTCGGCTTTGCCTGTTGGTTCTACGCCTGCTATGGATTGCACGCCTTCTTCCTCAAGGCCGGGACACGCAATCCCGGCAGTTGGTCGCTGATCGGCGGTT
Organism: Occallatibacter sp.; assembly: GCA_049518535.1. Taxonomy (GTDB): domain Bacteria; phylum Acidobacteriota; class Terriglobia; order Terriglobales; family Acidobacteriaceae; genus Telmatobacter. Next base: position 15,993 of record JBEKRS010000019.1, read on the forward strand.
GGGCCTTGGCTGTGCTGGGCTGCGTATTGATGCTTCTGGCTTTCCTGGGCGTGAAAACGACGCTTTTGCCAGGATGGGCGGTTTATCTTGGACGCATTTCATACGGTCTCTACGTCTTTCATGTCTTCGTGATCTTCCTGACCGATCACCTGATCATTCAGCCCGTAGCCAGCCTAAACAACCCCGTTGTCAACCGGTTCAAAGGGCTGATTTACATCCTGAATCTGGTCCTTACCCTGGGACTGACTATTCTCCTTGCGGCGCTCTCTTATCGTTATTTTGAGACACCCTTTCTCAGAATGAAGAAGCGGCATGCGGTGATTGAGAGCCAGCCGATCGAGGACGCTGGTTGATCATTTCTATGGCGAGACGAAGCGAGCTCGCACATTGGACAGGGGCACAGCCAGTTCGACGCTTGCATACTTATGCATCTCAATGTATATTTATACGGGTGCGCTTGCTCCATTGCGAGCCGCGCAGTTCATCTCTTCAGAGAAGAGCTGATGAAGACATTACGACACAATGCAATTCGCGAACTGGTGACCGGCTCTCTGGTGAACAACCAGGACGAGTTGCGCCGCAAGCTGCGCCGCCGTGGCTTTGCGGTCACTCAAGCTACGCTCTCGCGCGATATTCACGAATTACGCCTCTCGAAGGGCCCTGGTGGCTACACATTGTCGAATGGCACGGGCTCGGAGGCCGAGGACAATAGCCCGCCCTCGCTGGCGGAGATGCTGGAAGGCTTTGGCCTGCGTGTGCGGCAGGCGATGAACCAGGTGGTGGTGGCCACAGTGACGGGAGGAGCCCAGCCGTTGGCCGCCGCTCTGGATCATGAAGGTTGGACCGAGGTTGTGGGTACACTGGCTGGCGACGATACGGTACTGGTGATCTGCCCTGACGTTCGCCGGGCAAGCGAAGTGGAATCGCGGTTAAGGACGATGTTGGAATCATGACCGATACGGTGCAAACGGCAGTAGTGGGAGTTACAGGGTACGCGGGTGCCGAATTGGCCAGGCTGCTGTTGCGGCACCCTCGTCTCAAAGGCAAACCTCCGATCTTCGCGGGGCGCGTGGACTATAGTGACGCGGCACGGGGCGGAGTGCCTCTGAGCGAGATTCACCCGGAACTGGCCGATAGTAGCGGCCACGGAGCTTTGAGGCAGCAACCATTCTCGTGGGAGTTGCTCAACGATCTTGATGTCGATGTTCTTTTTCTCGCCACGCCGCACGAGCAATCGCACGAGTGGGTTCCCAAAGCGCTTGAGCGCGGACTGCGCGTCATCGACCTGAGCGGAGCGTGGCGGCTCACCGATGCGGCCAACCGCGCCGTCTACGCCTTCGATGATGACGGCACGGAACTGGCTGCGGCAACGCAGGGGAGGGCTGTTTACGGAATGCCTGAGTTGCATCGCTCCCAGATTGCCGGCGCGCGCCTCATCGCCAATCCCGGATGCTATGCGACTTCGATCATCCTGGCGCTCAAGCCGCTGGTTGCTGCGGGACTGGTTGATATCGAGCGCGGCATCGTCGCGGACGCCAAGAGCGGCGTGAGTGGCGCGGGCAAGGCGCCCACTGCGAAGACACATTTCATGTATGCAGCCGACAACCTCTCCGCCTATGGCGCTTTCACCCATCGCCACACCGGCGAGTTGTTGGAGCAGATCGGCATCGACGCGAGCGAGATCATTTTTACCCCGCACCTGCTGCCGATTCCGCGTGGAATCCTCTCCACCATTTACGTGCATTTCCGCGAAGCGCAGACGAGAGAGAGTGTGGCACATGTTTATCGCGAGTTTTTCACAGGCAGTTCAATGGTTCGGCTCTACGATAAGACATTGCCGCAGATTCAATACTCAGTTCGTACCTGCTATGCGGACATCGGCTTCCAACTCTCGGCTGATGGCCGGCGCGCGGTCGTGGTCAGTTGCCTCGATAACTTGTTGAAAGGCGCCTCTGGCCAGGCCGTGCAGAATCTCAATGTAATGCTCGGCTGGCCGGAATCGGAAGGTCTCGAATAAAACTAGCCACGGAGGGCTCTGAATGAAGTACGTCGTCAAATTGGGCGGAGCCGGCCTTGAATCTCCGGCGCTGCTGGAAGGATGCACACGAGCCATTGCCGATCTTGTGCGCGATGGTCATCAAGTGGCCGTGGTTCACGGTGGCGGCGCGCAGTTGACGCGGATGTTGAAGGCTCTGGGCAAGCAAAGCGAGTTTATTGGCGGATTGAGGGTCACTGACGCGGAAACCCGCGATGTGGCGCTGATGGTACTGGCAGGAAAAGTGAACAAGGGATTGGTAGCCGCTTTGGGAGCGCTCGGCCTTCCCGCGGTCGGCCTCTCAGGCGGCGACGGGTTGCTCTTCCGCGCGCGCAAGAAACGCACGGAGCCGGATCTGGGTTTCGTGGGCGAGATTGTCTCAAGCGATCCGCGCTGGCTTGACGCAATTTGGAATTTAAACGGCGTGCCGGTACTCTCGTCGATGGCTCTCGGCTTCGACGGCGAATACTACAACGTAAATGCGGATGAGATGGCCGCATCTTGCGCAATAGCATGTCGCGCCGATGCGTTGGTCTTTCTCACCGATGTGCCCGGCGTCAAGGGCTCGAACGGCGCGGTGCTGCGATGGCTGTCCATCGATCAAATCGCGGAGATGGCCAAGAGCGCCGTCATCTCCGGCGGAATGTTGCCCAAGCTGGGTGCCTGCCGCGAGGCTCTGTTGAACGGCGTCAAGCGCGTTAGAATTCTGCCCGCAGAAGCTGCCGGATCGCTTCCCGATCTGTGCAGTTCCCGCGTAGCCCACGGTACCGAAGTGATGGTGGCCTGAGGAGAAATGGACTTGAAGAAACTCGATCAAATTCGCGCCGCAGAAGACCGACTTTTGCTTTCCACCTACGACCGCAACCCCATCCTCTTTGTGCGCGGCGAGGGCGTTTACATCATCGATGAACAGGGGGAGCGCTATCTCGACCTGTTGAGCGGCATCGGCGTCAACGCGCTCGGCTATGGCCATCCGGCAATCGAAGAGGCCATCGCAAAGCAGAGTCGTGCGCTTATTCACACCTCAAACCTCTACTATCACGAGGGCCAGGCGGAGCTTGCGCTACTCCTCACAGAGCGCACAGGCCTGGACCGCGTCTTCTTCGCCAACACCGGCACCGAAGCCTGGGAGGGCGCACTCAAACTCGCACGCGCACACGCTGGCTTGTTGCGCAGCGGAGGCAAGCAGATAGGAACAAAATTTCTTGCGTTGGAGCAGAGCTTTCACGGCCGCACCTACGGCTCAATGTCCACGACACACAAAGCCAAGTACCGCGAGCCCTTCAACCCGGTTGTTCCCGGCGTCGAGTTTGTCCGCTTCAACGATGTCGCCGACCTGCGCGCCAAGTTTTCCAACGAAGTTTGCGCCATCCTGATCGAGGCCATTCAAGGTGAAGGCGGCGTGCGTCCTCTCACGCAGGAGTTTCTTGTCGAGGCACGCGCGCTGGCCAACTCGACGGGAGCTTTGTTGATCGCTGATGAGATTCAATGCGGCATGGGCCGCACAGGCAAATGGTGCGCCTACCAGCATTACGGCGTTCAACCCGATGTCACCACGCTGGCCAAACCTCTTGCCGGCGGCATTCCCATCGGCGCTGTGCTTTGCACGGAAGAAGCCGCGCGAGCCATCCATGCTGGCATGCACGGCACCACTTTCGGTGGAGGTCCGCTGGCTTGCGCCGTAGCCATCGCCGTCATCGATACGATCGAAAAGAACAATCTGCTGGCTCATGCAGCCGAGGTGGGCAGCTACTTCCTGGCGCAACTCCGCGCGCTCGCCCTGCGCCACTCAGCAATCGTCGACGTGCGCGGTAAAGGCTTGATGGTTGCAGCCGAACTCGACTCCGCTGATCTGGCAAAGCTCACTGTCGCCGAGATGCTTAAGCAACACATCCTCATCAACTGCACCAGCGACACGGTCCTGCGCTTTCTGCCACCCTATATTCTGGAACGCGCCCATGTGGACACCGCCATTGCGGCGCTGGACGAAATCCTCACCAACCATGCCGTAGCCCACACCGTAGGAGGACAAAGCCGTGGCTAGCAAAGCAACCCTTGAACCGCGGGCGTCCACGATTCCCGTTGAGAAAGACCCCGACATTCTGGCCGCGGCCACACGCCTGGCCGGTGAGGACATGTGCTCCATCGCCGATCTGTCCAGTGCCGAAGTGCGCGCCATCCTCAAGCTCGGCCACGACGTGAAGCGCAATCCTCGCGAGTACCGCCATGCGCTCGATGCCAAACAAATGGTACTGATGTTCGAGAAAGCCAGCCTGCGCACGCGTCTCAGCTTCGAGACGGGCATCAACACCATGGGCGGCAACGCGATCTTTGTCGATCAGACCAACTCGCCCCTGGGCGAGCGAGAATCCATTGCCGACGTGGCGCGCAACGTCGAGCGTTGGGTCGACGTGATCGTGCTGCGCACCTATGCGCACGACACTATCACTGAAATGGCCGCTAACTCGCGCGTGCCGGTCATCAACGCGCTCTCCGACTTTGAGCATCCCTGTCAGGCTCTGGCCGATTTCATGACTCTTGATGAGCATTTCGGCGCAGCCGCCGGACTCAACTTTACCTATGTCGGCGACGGCAACAATGTCTGTCACTCGCTGATGCTCACCGGCGCGCAACTGGGCGTCAACGTCACCGTAGCCACACCTCGCGGCTATTCGCCGGACATCGAGATTGTTACCCTTGCGCGCGAGATAGCCCAGGCCAACAGCTGCGAAATCCGCTTGCTGCAAGACCCGCAAGCCGCTGTCGAGGGTGCGGACGCGGTTTATACGGATGTGTGTGTGAGCATGGGCTTCGAGCACGAATCCACCAAACGTGAACCCATCTTCCGGCCCTTCCAGGTGAATGAAGCGCTGATGCAAAAAGCTCCGTCCCATGCGGTTTTCATGCACTGCCTGCCCGCACGCCGCAATGCAGAGGTTACCGACGCCGTACTCGACGGCCCACAATCCATCGCCTTCGATCAAGCGGAAAATCGCTTGCATGCGCAGAAAGCATTGCTGCTGTTGCTGCTGGGCGGCTTGGCAAATACGGCCAGCTTTCAGCTAACAGCAAACAGCTGACAGTCGCCGATCAAAGTTAACGGAAATCCAAAATAACTGTTTGCTGTTAGTAACAGTTTCAAGAGAAATCATGGCAAAGAAAGTCGCACCGGCAAATTCCAGAGGCCTCGAAACCTCCATCATCATTTCGTAGCCAATCGTCTCTAGCTGGAAGCTAGATTTTTAAGAGGTTTCGCAAGCATGTCCGTAATTCTCGAATCCCTGCCCATTGGCCAGAAAGTTGGCATTGCCTTCTCCGGCGGGCTGGACACCTCCGCCGCCCTGCACTGGATGAAGCAGAAGGGCGCCATCCCTTACGCCTATACAGCCAACCTCGGCCAGCCCGACGAAACCGACTACGACGCCATCCCCCGCGCGGCCCTCGAATACGGTGCCGAAAAGGCCCGTCTCATCGACTGCCGCGGTTCTCTGGTTCGCGAAGGTATCGCAGCGCTACAGGCCGGGGCCTTCCATATCACTACCGCCGGCGTCGCGTACTTCAACACGACTCCCATCGGCCGCGCAGTTACGGGCACCATGCTGGTGGCCGCAATGAAGGAAGACGATGTAAACATCTGGGGCGACGGATCAACTTTTAAGGGCAACGACATCGAGCGTTTCTACCGCTACGGCCTGCTCGTCAATCCCAGCCTCCAGGTCTACAAGCCCTGGCTTGACGCCGCTTTCATCGACGAATTAGGCGGCCGGGCCGAGATGTCTGCCTTCATGCAGTGTTCCGGCTTCGCCTATAAGATGTCAACGGAAAAAGCCTACTCCACCGACTCCAACCTGCTCGGCGCAACCCATGAAGCAAAAGACCTGGAGCATCTTTCTTCGTCGATCAAGATCGTCGTCCCCATCATGGGCACGGCATTCTGGCGGGACGATGTCGAGATCCAGCGCGAACAAATCACCATTCGTTTTGAAGAGGGCTCGCCCGTCGCCCTCAATGGTCGGCAATTCGACTCGCCCGTCGCACTCCTTCTCGAAGCCAACCGCATCGGCGGCCGCCACGGCCTCGGCATGTCGGATCAGATTGAAAACCGCATTATTGAAGCCAAATCCCGCGGCATCTACGAGGCCCCCGGACTCGCACTGCTCTTCATCGCCTACGAGCGCCTCATCACCGGCATCCACAACGAGGACACCATCGAGCAGTACCGCGACAATGGACGCAAGCTCGGTCGTCTACTCTATCAGGGCCGTTGGTTCGACTCGCAGGCGATCATGCTCCGCGAATCTGCCCAGCGTTGGGTCGCCAAACCCATTACAGGCGAAGTCACCCTTGAGTTGCGCCGTGGCAACGACTACTCCATCCTCAACACCGAGTCGCCCAATCTCACTTTCCATCCTGAGCGCCTCAGTATGGAGAAGACTGAATCCATCTTCTCCCCGCGCGACCGCATCGGACAACTCACCATGCGTAATCTCGATATTACAGACACTCGCGATAAGCTCCTTACTTACGCTGCGGCTGGTCTCCTCACCCTCAGCAAAGGCAGCGAAATGCCCCGGCTCAACAGCGGCCCTGAAAAGGAATAAGGCAAGGAAAAGCATGAGGTACGCTTAAAGTAATGTCCAACGAACAACAATCCGTAAAGATGTGGTCCGGCCGTTTTCGCGAGCCGCTGGATGCGGAGTTTGAAGCATGGCAGCGTTCCATCGGCTTCGATTGGCGGCTTCTCGACGAAGAAATCGCCGCCAGCAAGGCGCACGCATCGGCTCTCTACGCGGCGAAGATTCTTACAAAGGATGAAACCTCAGAGTTGCGCGCGGCGCTCGACGCGATTGCAGCCGAGCACTCATCCGACGTAGGCAAGGCGCAGGTGCGCGATCACGCTACGGCCGAAGACATTCATCACTTTGTCGAACTATCATTAGTGGATCGCATCGGCCCTCTTGGCCTTAAACTGCACACCGGCCGCAGCCGCAACGAGCAGATCGCTACCGATCTGCGCCTCTATGTACGCAAACAGATTGCGCTCACTCTGGAGGCGCTTATCGCGTGGGTCAATGCGCTGGTCGAAAAGGCTGAAGCCGCCGAAGATGCAGTGATGCCCAGCTACACGCACATGCAGAGGGCCGAGCCAGTGCTGGTTGCGCACTGGCTGCTGGCGTATGTCGCAATGATCATGCGCGACGTTGGCCGGCTCATGGATTGCAAGGAGCGGCTCAACTATTGTCCGCTCGGCTCGGGCGCGGTGGCCGGCGCCACGCTCGCTCTCGATCGCACCATTGCCGCAAAAGAACTTGGCTTTGCAGGCCCAACCAGCAATTCCATAGATGCGACCAGCGATCGAGATTTTATTCTGGAATATCTTCAGGCTCTGACCTTTATTGGTTTGCATCTGAGCCGTTTTGCGGAAGAAATCACGCTCTTTGCCACGGCGGAATTCGGCTTTGTTACTCTGCCCGAGGCCTTTTCGACCGGCTCCAGCGCCATGCCGCAGAAGAAAAATCCCGACCTCACCGAGCTGATTCGCGCCAAAGTCGGCCGCATTCACGGCGCCGCTGAGGCCGTTACGCTACAACTCAAGGGTCTGCCCTTGGCATACAATAAAGATATGCAGGAGACCCAGGAGCCGGCATTTTCAGTCGAGTTTGTGCCGCCGATGCTCACGCTGGCAGCGCGGTTCACCGCCGCTCTCCAGTTCAATCGCGAGCGCATGAACGAGGCTGCGAAATCGGGCTACTTGAACGCTATGGCTGCAGCCACCTATCTCGTCCACAAGGGCGTTCCCTTTCGGACAGCACACGAGAAGATAGGTCACGCCGTGCGCTTCGCCATCGAGAAAGGTGTCGAGTTGAACGCACTCCCTCTCGACGAACTCCGCAAGTTTGGCGAGGAGTTTGAAGAGGATTTCTTCGCGGCAATCACGCTTGAGGCCACACTCGATTGCCATAACGTGATCGGCGGAACCGCGCGCGAGCGAGTGCGCAAGGACCTAACTTCCCTGCGGAAGCATCTTGCTACTTTGCCCAATCTAAAGCAGCATGAGGAGGCCGCACATGCTGGTTCGTAAGGCCCTGCTCCGCGATGCCTCCAACGTCTATGACCTGGTAAACTCGCTCTCGACAGACGGCACGCTGCTCAAGCGCGCTTTCGCCGAGATCTGCGAAAATATTCGCGACTTCACCGTCGCTGAATCCGATGGCGGCGTCTTCCTCGGCTGCGGCGCGCTGCATTTCTACGGGCCGCATCTCTGTGAGGTGCGTTCCATCGTGGTCAAGCCGGCTGCTAAAGGCCAAGGCGCAGGCGGACGTATTCTCGCCGCGCTGATGGAAGAGGCCGAAGAACACGGCATTCAATCCATCTGCTTGTTCACGCGCATCCCGGACTTTTTCTTTAAATATGGCTTTCGCACCGTCGAAGACAAGGCCGAGTTACCGGACAAAGTCTTCAAGGACTGCCAGAACTGCCCTCGTCTCCATCGCTGCGACGAGGTTGCGATGGTGCGCGGACGCATTCCCCGCATCTCCGTTCTGGGACCACGCGAAGAAGCTCGGCAGTTAGTCCACATCTCAAGCTAATGGGATTTTACGGTTGACGAAATAATTAGTTCGGAAAAGATGATAAATATCTGCAAGTTTTAGGGGTCAAAAATAAATATAAATAGGGGGAGGGGGGTACCCCTGCGGCGTGGATGCAGCGACCATGAGAAGGTTCTGGCTCTCATGGGGCTGTCACGCGTACCATTTCAGCGTCGGAGACCCTCGTTTTGGGAGTCTGCGAGGCTTCTTCACACTTCGACCCATTGCTATTGTGCATCAGGTGAAGATTATTATCTGCAAGAGATTGAGATGGGATATTTGACTTCGGCAGTGCTCGTCGGGGAGTGCGATGCCCCCTAAAATTGGTAGCATTCATTTTTTGACGATGCTTTTGTTACCTAGCATCGCGGCGGCAATAGCGGCCTGGCCATAACTCAGGCCTCCATCGCCGGGGCTGACTTGTACGTGCTGAAAGACCTCGAAGCCCTCTTCCTCCAGCCCTTCACGGAGCAGCCGCGCTAAGCGACGGTTCGCCATGCAGCCGCCGCTTAGTACAACCTGACCAATCCCAGTCTCCTGGCGTGCATTCCCCGCCGCCAATATCAAGCCCTCTGCTACTCCAACATGGAACCGTGCCGCGATTTTTTTCTTGTTTAAACCACGCCGTAGACCGTCGACTAGCGCTTCCCACACGTCACTTGTTTTGATAATCAACGAACCGTCATGATGGGCATCGGCGCAACTCCCATGAGCCCAAAGCGAAGGCACAAATCCGTTGTCGTTCAAGCGATCCGACTCGTCAATCGCCAGTCCTTCCAACTCAATCGCTGCTTGCGCCTCGTAGTCCACGACGCGACGGCCCAGAACGACGGCGGCCACAGCGTCGAAGAGCCGTCCCAGACTCGAAGTCATAGGCGTGTTGATTCCTCGCTCGATCATGCGCTCTAACACTCGCGCTTCTTCGGTCGACGCTCCAGCAAGCGACGCCGCCGACTCTACATCGAAGCCCGCCGCGCGCAACGCCGCAAACGCCATGCGCCATGGCTCCTTGACCGCTGCCTCGCCACCGGGCATGGGCACATACTCAAGATGCGCGAAGCGCTCGAAGTCCTGCAAGCGCGCTATCAACACTTCCCCGCCCCAAATCTTTCCATCGGTTCCGTAGCCGGTGCCGTCGAGCGCGAGGCCGATCACTTGGTCAGTGAGTCCGTGCTCGGCCATGCAGCCTGCCACGTGCGCATGATGATGCTGCACGGCGATCAGCGGGAGCCTGCGCTCGGCAGCCCACTCTTTGGCCCAGGACGTGGACAGATACCCCGGATGCATGTCGTGTACAACGGTCTGCGGCTCGATCTCAAAGGTGTGCATCAGATGGTCGAGCGACTCGCGGAAGAATTCAAGACCAGTCAGGTTTTCCAGATCGCCCAGGTGCTGGCTCTGATAGGCAGAGCGTCCTTGTGCCAGCGTAAAGACACTCTTCAAATGTCCACCAACAGCCAGAAGCGGCGGTGCGTCAAACGGGAGCGGCACAGCCAGAGGCACAAAGCCGCGCGCTCTCCTGATCAGTTGCGGCGCAGAATCAGCCTCAGCCATTACGGAGTCGTCGCAGCGTTGCAGGATCTCTCGATCGTGCATCAGGAAAGCATCGGCAATGGCTCCGAGTCGCGCAAGCGCCTCGTCGTTGTCGATGGCGATCGGCTCTTCGCTGAGGTTGGCAGAGGTCATGACTAGAGCGCGCACGCGAGGATCAGCAAAGAGCAAGTGTTGTAGCGGAGCATAAGGCAGGAAGATGCCGAGCCAAGGAATCCCCGGCGCGACGCCGTCTGCAATGCCGCAGCCCTCGCGCCGGCGCACCAGCACGATAGGCCGCGCAGGGGTCGAGAGCATCGCCTCTTCTTCGGCGGTCAGTGCAGAGAGCGCACACGCCGCATCGAGATTGCGCACCATCACCGCCAGCGGCTTTCCGTAGCGACGTTTACGCTCGCGCAGACGCATCACCGCTGCCTGGTTGGTGGCATCGACGCTCAGATGAAAGCCGCCGATCCCTTTGATGGCCATGATGTCGCCCGCTACAAGGCGAGCGATAGACATGGCCACGGCGTCACAAGCAGCCACAGCGTCGTCTGCCGCGATCTTTGCTCCATCGGCTCCTACCATCCAGACACGCGGCCCGCAGTCCCAACACGCATTGGGCTGCGCGTGGAAGCGGCGGTTCAAGGGGTCGTCATACTCCTGTTGGCAGGCGGGGCACATGGGAAACTTGGCCATGGAGGTCTGCGGCCGGTCGTAGGGAATGCGGCGGGTGATAGTGAAGCGCGGGCCGCAATTGGTGCAGTTCAGGAATGGATAACGGTAGCGGCGGTCTGCCGGATCGAGCAACTCTCGCACGCAATCGATGCAGGTTGCTGCGTCCGCTGGAATTCCGGTGCTCACTCGACCGACGACTTCACTGCTGACAATTTTGAATCCAGTCTCGCCGGTTGCGGCCATCTCACTTACGGCGATGGAGTCAATTCGAGCTAGGGTTGGGGTCTGCGACTGCAAGCGAGCGAGGAACGCTTTTACACGCTCCTCGGGGCCTTCGATCTCAATCTTCACTCCATCGGTATCGTTGCCGACAAACCCTGCCAGGCCCTCTTCCAAAGCAAGCCGGTAAACGAACGGACGAAAGCCCACGCCTTGCACCACGCCGCGGATCAGCACTTCTTGACGTTTTGGTTGGGTTTTGTAAGTCAACAGAAGGCCTCGCACCGGAGACCAGCATAGCGCATTGGTCCCGGCGACCGGTTGACGCGAAAGGCTTAATCTGGAAAGAGTAGTGAAGACAGGGATTGAACAGAATGAATCTCCGGGGAGTTAGAGCAGAACAAATCATTGCGGCAGCGATTCTTTTTGCAAGCCTGGGGGCGGCCACTGTTCGAGGCCAGCAGCCGGACTCTGCATCGGTTATTGCGCAAATTGATGCCGCAGTCAAAGCCCGAGTCGACCAGGTTGCGCAATACACTGTTACCGAGCACTACGCCGTGTATCGGGGTAACGATGAAACACATCCGGCGGCTGAGATGACGGTCAAGACTCTCTATCGGAAGGAATCCGGCAAGAGTTACACCATTCTTTCCGAATCTGGCTCCGGGTTTATTCGGACACATGTGCTACGCCCGCTGCTCGACAGTGAGAAGGAAATCAATTTGCCCGGCAACCGGGAGCATTCGTGGTTTACTTCCGCCAACTATGAAATGACGGTCCAGCCCGGTGGTGTGCAGAGGCAGGATGGACGAGATTGCTGGGCCGTGGCTATCACACCGAAGCGCAAAGCGACGAATATGATCGAAGGAACCATCTGGGTAGACACTAAGGACGGATCGATTGTGCGCCTGGAAGGAACCGCAACGCAAAGTCCCTCGGTGTTTGTTGGACCCGCACAGGTGATGCGCCAATACGCCAGCATGAGCGGCTTTGCGATGGCCACCCATGCGCATGCCGTAACAGGTAGCTTTCTTCTTGGCCAGACCGTCGTGACCATCGACTATCGGGATTACCAGATTCAGGTTCAACCGGCGAAGTGAGCGAAGGCGGCTGCAATCCTGGCGCGCGGCTGCATTCCCAGAGCCTATTGGGCCGATTCTCGACTATACTGGGCGATGTGAGTCCAATTTTCGGCGACTGGAAACTCGATGCCGCGCTCGGCTCCTGCCTGCTGCTGGGGTTGCGCCACGGTTTTGATTACGACCATCTGGCCGCCATCTCGGACATTACAGCTGTACAGCGCAATTGGCGAAGCGGATTGCGGCTGGGCATGACGTATGCCCTGGGGCACGCCTTCACGGTGGCCGCGCTGGGGATTGCAGTGCTGGAGTTGCACATGGGCCTTCCCGAAGGTCTGGACCATTGGACAGAGCGACTGATCGGGCTCACTCTGATCGTGCTGGGTATTGGGGTGGTGGCGGGGATTCTGCGCAAGGACGCACATGGCCACGCGCATGGCCGCATCGAAAGCCGATTGGCCATCGCCATCAACGGGGTGCTGTGGCTGGCGTGGAAGGTGCGCCGATGTTGGAACCCTCAAGCCGCACAACCTGAGCGTTTTCAGTGGATGTATAACGGAAAGTCTGTCTTCGTTATTGGAATTTTGCACGGTGTGGGCGCCGAGACTCCGAGTCAGTTGGCGCTGTTTTTCCTCACCGCCAATCTTGGCGGAACTTCTCGCGGCATGATGGGACTGGCAGCCTTCTCGGTTGGCCTGGTGGCCATGAATGCTCTGATGACCGCGACTATGGGCGGAGCCTTCCGCGCCAGCGGCCACCATCATCCACGCCTTTACCACGCCATTGCATGGACCGGCGCCGCGTATAGTTGCATCATCGGTGTCATCTTTTTGTTCGGGATTTCAGATCATCTGCCACCACTGGGATAGAAAAACAGAAATTGCATTTCCAGTCCGGGACAATTTCCGCTTGCTCCTCCGGATTGTGTAGGTTATCACTCCTCGTGACCGTGGTCACGAAGAGGTAGAAGCCCCGGATCGTATAAGAAAGATCAGATATGGGAGCGAGCGCGGCGGCGCAATCGTCATTCGCCTCACTCCTTGTAGGGAGGATTTGTGCCTGCATTCACACCACCGCCGCTGCCCAGCGACGATAAACGCTGGAAGATCGTGAACGGCACCATGCGCAAGAATGGTTTTGCGCGTCACGCGCTGATTGAAACGCTTCATACCGTGCAATCTGCGTTCGGCTATCTGGACGACGATGCGATCCGCTTTGTGGCCCAATCCCTGCGTGTGCCCTTGAGCCAGGCCTATGGGGTGGTGACGTTTTATCACTACTTCAGCCTCAAGCCGCCCGGCAAGCACACCATGACCATCTGCACCGGAACAGCTTGCTACATCAAAGGCACCGACAAGCTGGTTGCCGCTGCTGAAAAGCACCTCGGTGTTTCCCAGGGCCAGACTACCAAGGACGGCCAGATCAGCTTGATGACAGCCCGTTGCGTGGGCGCCTGCGGCCGCGCGCCAGTGGTGTTGACCGACGGAGCGATGGTGGGCCAAATAACCAGCGAGCAGATATTGGAGCAACTGGAAAGGTGGGCAGTGGAATGACCATCGAGGAACTGGATCAAATCGCCGAATCTGTGCGCGTGGAAAACGCGAAATTCGATTACGAAATCAATGTCTGCATGGGGACTGGATGCCTTAGCCAGCACTCGGACCAGTTGAAGGACGCCCTGACGACCGCGGTCCAGGCACAAGGCAAGAATGCTCTGGTGCGCCGCACTGGTTGCATGGGACTGTGCGCCGCTGGACCGCTGGTGCTGGTGGACCCGGAAGAGATTCTTTATCAGCATTTGGATGCAAGCCATGCGGAAGCCGTAACGGCGAGCCTGGGAGGAAATCCCATCCAGGAGCTGCAATGCGAATTGCGCGAACACTTCGACCAGCAGGTTCATGTGGTTCTGGAGAACTCAGGCCATATCGACCCGGAAAAGATTGACGACTACATTGCTCGCGACGGCTACCGGGCACTGCTGACGGCGCTGAATGATATGACACCCCACGGCGTAATCCGGCAGATCACCGAAAGCGGCCTCAGAGGGCGCGGCGGCGGCGGCTATCCCACCGGTTTGAAGTGGAGCACGGTTGCCAAGGCCACCGGAGACGTAAAGTACATCATCTGCAACGGCGACGAGGGCGATCCGGGCGCATTCATGGACCGCAGCGTTCTCGAGAGCGATCCGCAGCGGGTGGTCGAGGGCATGGCTATCGCGGCCTATGCCGTGGGCGCAAGCAAGGGCTATGTCTATGTCCGCGCCGAATATCCTCTGGCGGTAAGCCGTCTGACGGCTTGCCTGCGTGACGCGCGGCGCCGCGGCCTGCTCGGCAATAACATCGGCAACACGGCTTTCAGCTTTGATGTGGAGATTCGCCTGGGCGCAGGGGCCTTTGTCTGCGGCGAGGAGACGGCGCTGATCTCCTCAATCGAGGGGCGGCGCGGCACGCCCAAACCACGGCCTCCTTACCCGGCAGTCAGCGGCATCTGGGGCAAGCCAACACTGATCAATAACGTAGAGACCTTTGCTAATATTGCGCCCATCATTCGCAAGGGCGGCCGTTGGTTTGCCGGCATGGGATCAGACAGAAGCAAGGGCACCAAGGTCTTTGCACTGACCGGCAAGATAACCAACACTGGCCTGGTAGAAGTGCCGATGGGCATCAAGCTGCGCGAGATTATCGAAGTGATCGGCGGCGGCGTGCCAGACGGACACACATTCAAAGCGGTGCAGACCGGCGGTCCTTCTGGCGGCTGCCTGCCGGCGGAGATGCTGGACATCGGGGTCAGCTACGACGCACTCATCCGAGTCGGCTCGATCATGGGCTCGGGCGGCATGATCGTCATGGACGATACCTCCTGCATGGTCAATGTGGCGAAGTTCTTCATCGAGTTCTGCATGACCGAATCCTGCGGCAAATGCATTCCCTGCCGCGCAGGCACGGCGCAGATGTACACCTTGCTGACACGCATTTGTGAAGGCCTGGGTACCATGGACGATCTGAATCTGCTGATGGAGTTGTGCGACACGGTCAAAAACACCAGCCTTTGCGGCCTGGGCCAAACGGCGCCAAACCCGGTGCTGAGCACGCTGAAGTATTTCCGAAGCGAGTACATTGAGCACATTGTGCACAAGCGCTGTCCGGCCGGCGTGTGCAACCTGAAAGTTCCCGTGGAGGTTTCGGCATGAGTGACGCCGTCGAAGTAAAAACACTAACGATCAATGAGAAGGCAGTCAGCGGCCGCAGAGGCCAGACCATTCTGGAGGTGGCACGGGAGAACGAGATCGAAATTCCCACGCTCTGTCACCTGGATGGGCTGAGCGACGTGGGCGCGTGCCGGCTTTGCCTGGTCGAGATCAAGGGCAACAACAAGCTGTTGCCAGCCTGCGTGGCCACCATCTTCGAGGGCATGGAAGTCTCGACCGACACGGAACGGCTGCGGAAGTATCGCCGCAACATTCTCGAACTGCTGTTTGCTGAGCGCAACCATATCTGCGCGGTTTGCGTCTCGAATGGCCACTGCGAGTTGCAAACGCTGGCCAAGGATCAGGGCCTGACCCATATCAGCCTGCCCTATCGCAACCCCTCTCTGGCCGTCGATGCCTCGCACGAACGTTTCACCCTCGATCATAACCGCTGCATTCTTTGCACACGCTGCGTGCGGGTCTGCGCGGAGATTGAAGGCGCGCACATCTGGGATGTGATGGGCCGCGGCATCGATTCGATTATCATCTCCGATCTCAAAGAACCCTGGGGAAGTTCGGCTTGCACACGCTGCGGCAAGTGCGTGCAGGTCTGCCCCACGGGAGCCCTGTTCGACAAGAGCAAGATTGGCTCCGATCACCCCAAGTATCCGGATTTTCTGCCTTACCTGAACCTCATGAGGGAAGCGCAATGAGCAAACTTAAACTGGCAACAGTGTGGCTGGACGGATGTTCCGGCTGCCACATGTCGTTTCTCGACATGGACGAGCGGCTGCTCGAGCTGGCAGAGCTGGTCGATGTGGTCTACAGTCCTCTGGTAGACGCCAAGGTCTTCCCCGATGAAGTGGACATCACCTTGGTCGAGGGAGCCGTAGCTTCGGTAGATGATGAGACGAAGATCAAGAAGGTTCGCGCCCACTCGAAGATGCTGATCGCCATGGGCGACTGCGCCGTCACCGGCAACGTGCCATCGATGCGCAATCCCATTGGCCCGGAGGCGATTCTCGACCGGGCGTACATCGAGAACGCCAGCGCGCAGCCTCAGATTCCCTGCGTTGTGGTGCCCAAGCTATTGCGCATCGTCCGCCCCATCCACGAATTCGTGAAGGTGGATGTCTTTTTGCCCGGCTGTCCGCCCTCGGCTGACACGTTTCACACCGCGCTCACTGCGCTGGTAACCGGTGCGCCTCTGGATATTCCAGCCCTCACCCGCTTTGGAGCCTAAGACTTTTGGAGCCAGCTTTATGAGTCAGACCATCACCATCGATCCCGTAACGCGCCTTGAAGGCCACGGCAAAATCACGATCCAACTCGACAGTCAAGGCCAAGTGGAGGACGCGCATTTTCATGTTACGCAGGTGCGCGGCTTTGAGAAGTTCTCCGAAGGCCGGCCGTTTTATGAGATGCCCAGCCTGATGGCGCGTATCTGCGGGATCTGCCCGGTCTCGCACCTGGTTGCCTCGGCCAAGGCTTGCGAAGCGATCATGTCGGTGCGCATTCCGCATACAGCAGCGCAACTGCGGCGGGTGTTGAACCTGGCGCAGATGGTCCAGTCGCACGCGCTGAGCTTCTTCCATCTCTCGTCGCCGGATCTATTGTTGGGCATGGAGTCCGATCCGAAGACGCGCAATATTTTTGGTGTAGTTGCCGCCAAGCCCGAGTTGGGACGCGCCGGCATCGGGCTGCGCCGCTTTGGCCAGCACATCATCGAGTTATTGGGCAGCAAGCGCATCCACACCGGCTGGGTCGTTCCGGGCGGCGTCACCGAGCCGCTGACTTCTGCTCACAGAGACGAGATTCTTGCCACGCTGCCGGAGGCCTATGCAAACCTCAGCCTCGCGTTGACTGCCTACAAGCAGATTGCCTCGAACTTCAAGCCCGAGATCGCGATCTTCGCTAACTTCCCTTCTAACTACCTGGGACTGATCAATGAAGACGAGTCAATTGAGTTTACGGATGGCGCGCTGCGGCTGATCGACCCCAAGGGGAAGATCATCGAAGATGGCATCACCGCCAGCAAGTTCACCGAAGTGATCGGCGAGGCCGTCGAACCTTACAGCTTCACCAAGTTCGCCTATTACAAGCCGCTCGGCTATCCCGAAGGCAGCTACCGCGTAGGCCCTCTGGCACGGCTCAACATCGTGAGGTCCATGGGCACGCCGAAAGCAGAAAAAGAACTGGCGGAGTTCAAGCAGTTGGCGAAGGGGCCGGTCGAAAGTTCCTTCTACTATCATCACGCGCGGCTGGTCGAGATACTTTACGGCATTGAAAAGATCGAGCAGATTCTCGCCGACCCGCTCATCCTCGACAAGCACGTGCGCGCTACAGCCGGCGTCAATCGTCTGGAAGGTGCAGGCCAGGCCGAAGCGCCGCGCGGCACGCTCTCGCACCACTACAAGGTGGACGAAGACGGCAAGATCACATGGGCCAATCTGGTGATCGCGACGGGCCAGAACAACAACGCCATGAACAAGGGCGTGTTGCAGGCCGCGAAAGCTTATGTGAAAGACGGCAAGTTCGCCGAAGGGATTCTCAACCGCATCGAGGCCGTGGTGCGTACTTTCGATCCCTGCCTCAGTTGCTCTACGCACGCCTTCGGGCAGATGCCGCTCGCGATCTCGCTCGTCTCGGCTGACGGCGAGGTTGTGGACCAAGTCGTCCGCTAACTAAATCCATGAGCCTGACTCCGGCCCCGTGCCTTATTCTCGCCTGCGGTAACACACTGCGCGGAGACGACGGTGTCGGGCCGTGGCTCGCTGAGTGGGCAGAAAACAGGTTTCGCTCGGAAGCCGACGTTCGTGTGCTGTCAGCGCAGCAGTGGACTCCCGAACTGGCCGAAGATGTAGCACGCGCCCAGTCCGTTCTCTTTATCGATTGTTCCGTCGATTCCCCGCCAGGATTAGTCACGCTGACATCCATCGAGCCAGCCGCCGGTGCTCAAGGACTGGCGACCCATCACCAGGGTGCTGCTGAACTGCTCGCTCTGGGCCGCGAACTTTATGCTTCCCTGCCTCGTACTGCGCAACTGTTGACTATCGGCGCAGGTTCTACGGAGTTAGGAGAAGTCTTCAGCGACGCCGTGACCGTAGGACTTCCGGGTGCTTGCCTGCTAATCGAAGAAACCGTTCTGAGCTACGTCAGCATTTGCAAGTCGAGCGGATCTTCGAGCAGATAGTCTTTGCCACGGATGTGCTCCAGAGCGCGTTTGAGCGCCGAGGACTTACACGGCTCGACGGTAACCACGAAGGGCAGCGCATGCTGTGGATAGCCCGGCTTCTGCACGATGGCGCGAATGTTGATACGCTCTTTGGCCAACGCACCGGTAATCTCGGCAACGATTCCCGGCCGGTCGTCGACCAAAAAGCGGATGTAATGCGGAACCTCGAACTCGGCGCTCACCTGTGCCGGCTTTGACGGAATCTTCACCCGACGCGATCCGTGCGCCAGAGCCAGCAGGTCGCTGACCACGGCCACTGCCGTCGGATTCCCGCCAGCTCCATGGCCTGAAAACACGACATCTCCACCATAAAGGCCAGTGAGGATCACCATATTTTCCGTGCTCCGCGACCAAGCGAGCGGCGAACGCAGCGCCACCAACGTCGGTCCCACTGAAGCCGCAATGTGCCCGTTCGCGCGGTCGGCCCGCGCAATCTGGCGAATTGTGCAGCCCAGGTCACGAGCATAACTGAAGTCCACGGCGGTAATCGGCGTAATCGGCTGGGGAACAATCTCCTCCGGGTCAACGGCAACGCGCAGCGCCAGACGCATCAGAATTGCCAGCTTGGCGCGCGCATCAAAGCCGCCTACATCTTCTGTGGGATCGGCCTCGGCATAGCCCTTGGCTTGCGCCTCGGCCAACACTGAGGCATACTCCGCACCGTCCTCCATCTTGCTCAGGATGAAGTTACAGGTTCCATTCAAAATGCCTTCAATGCGCTCGATGCGATCCCCAGCCATTCCCTGTTCGATGGCCGGAATCACCGGAATTCCGCCTGCCACGGCAGCGCCGAACTTCAGGTGCCCGCCATTGGCCGCGGCAAGCTGCTCCAGTTCCGCGCCGTGGATTGAGATCAGCTTCTTGTTGGCCGTCACTACGCTCTTGCCAGACTCCAGCGCGCGCCGCACCCATCCACCAGCGGGATCGAGTCCGCCAGCCAGTTCCACCACCACGTCCACATCCGAGGCCAGTACCGTGTCGGCATCCTCGCTCCACACCACGCTCGCGGGAACCCAATCAGCGCGCCGGCGGGCCACGCTGCGCACGTAGACCTGGGTTAATTCGATGCCCGCGGGCTTGGACTCGACCAGAATCCGCGCCACCGAACTAGCTACCGTTCCAAAACCAAAAAGAGCGATGCGCAATGGGTGCTGAATGCGGGATTCGCTAGCTGGCAAATCTCGTTGCTCAGAGAAATTCGGTTTGGACACAGTTATTTCCTCTTATGAGTCGGGATGAAATCTCAGTAACTCGATGATACCTGATTGCATCCTGTCTGAACTTTGCAGCGAAGCGCCGGACCAGTAAGACTTGGGCAACTATAAAGATGACTCGGCTGAGAAGAGGAGAAACCGAGCCAAACAGAAACGCGGTTATGGCGCAAGTTATCCAGTTACAACTAAATCTTTATATTTCAATAATCTAAGTATTCACGGTTTTTATACTGGACAACTCGAACTTTTTGGCGATAGTATCTCTCGCAATGCGATAGTCGAGCTATTCCCCCCTTGGGATATGCCTTGACAGTTCGTCAACAACATCCTTCCAACGATGAGACGTTATGAATGATTCTTTCTGGAGTCACAGATGACGTCCATGGAAGGCTCACCGCAAAAGAGGAGAACCCATGACCCCCACATTGGTCTCGCGTCTTCGCGGCAAGGCTCTAACAGCCGTTGCCGCGTTCGCCCTGGTGCAAGTCCACAGCCTTGCCCAGACAACGTTTACACCCCCAGCAGTAGCACCCGTTGCAAATCCTTGCCCTCGATTTGCCGCTGGCAGTCCGGTGCTGAATCCCGCCGCGCTGTTCAGCTCGAACGGAATTCTCGCCGTCAACTTTTCCTATCAAACAACGACCGACGACGAAGGCCGCACACTGTTTTGCTTCATGACACCCAGCGGCCTTGAGAATCCGACCTTGCATGTTAATCCCGGCGACCGCCTGGTTATCACGGTGACCAACAACACTCCAGCAGGAACAAACCCCATGGAATTGAACGCGCCCAACTGCGGCGCTACAACTATGGACTCTTCCTCTGTCAATATTCACTACCACGGCACCAACACCTCACCCACATGCGGATCAGATGAAGTCATCAAGACCGTTATCAACACTGGCCAAACCTTCCAGTACAACGTAGCCTTCCCTTCCAATGAGCCTCCGGGGCTTTACTGGTACCATCCTCACATTCACGGCATTGCTGAGGCCGCCGTACTTGGGGGCGCATCCGGAGCCATCGTGGTGGACGGAATTCAGAATGTTCAGACGGCGGTGGCGGGACTTCGCCAACAGGTTCTGGTCCTTCGCGATCAGCCTCAACTTAATGGCCTGACGGAAGGGCCGGGGGGTTGCGTCAATGGCGTTCCGTTCCAGGACATAACCGTAAACAATGTGCCGATCAATTCGTTTCAGGCCTCGAACGGTGTGGTCACCTTCACCCCTGCCGTTCTCAATGTGAAACCAGGGGAAAAGCAGTTCTGGCGCGTGACCAACTCATCCGCAGATACCATCATGGATCTGCAAGTGCAATACAACGGAGTAGCGCAGACCTTAGAGTTAGTGGGTATTGACGGGGTTCCAGTGAACTCTCAGGACGGCACCACGACGCCAAGCCTGATTCCGATAACTCACTTCCGGTTACCGCCGGCAGCGCGCGTGGAGTTCATCGTGACTACGCCCACTGCCAGCGTCAAGACGGCACAATTCGTTACCACCGCAATCGCCACCGGCGTGAACGGTGATTGCGATCCCACCCGGCCGATCTTCAACATAGCCTTGGGCGGCGATAACTCAACCTCCGACCCCACTGCGGATGTTGCCGCTGCTCCCTCCTCGGATGCTACGGTTGCTCCCTCTTCGGTAGTCAGATCGGCTGTGCAACGCTTCGCGGGCCTGGCAACCGCTCCCATAGCGCAAACACGCTTGTTGTATTTCTCCGAAAACTCGGACCAGACTCAGTTTTTTATGACCGTGTCCCCACAGACACCTGCGCCCTTCAACCCCAATGCCCCTCCGGCCATTCAAGCCACCCAGGGAACAGTGGAGCAGTGGACAGTACAGAACCGTGCACAGGAGAACCACGAATTCCACCTCCACCAGGTTCACTTCCTGGTGCAGTCGCAAAACAACTTCGCAATCAACAACAACGCGCCGCAGTCTCCGGCTGATACCGGCCAGTATCTGGATATGATCGAAGTGCCGGCATGGGACGGTAACCCCGCTCACCCGTATCCCAGCGTCACGCTCCTGGTTGACTTCCGGGGACAGGACATTGGGAGCTTTGTCTTCCACTGCCACATCCTTGGCCATGAAGACCTGGGCATGATGAACATCATCCAGGTCGTGCCTGCGCCAGCCGCATGGAACAAGAGCCAATCCCCATCTCCGGCAGTTGCCGCCAACACAGATGCAGCTCCGGCCAAAATGCCCGTTTCAACTATGTCCATGCCGATGCCGGCTGCGGTTTCCACAAAGCTAGGCGGCGGGGGACAGTAACAAGCCAAAACCTGACAAGTTGACCTTGAGTTAGATGTGAGTTACCTTCAATCCAAGAGAGGGCAACATCAAGGTCAAGCTTGCCTCTGAATGCTACCGTTGAACACGGTTCATTACTGCGGGCGGCAAACACAATCTTGATACATTTGCGGCCCGCACCCTCCTAACTTACGCGTTGGATAAGTTGCAGATGAAGCGCTGGCTTTCCATCCTGCTGATCCTGCTCTTCTGGCTCGGGCCGCTTGCGGCGAATCTCCCAGCCAGTCAGGAGTCGCGTCTGCCTGCGTGTTGCCGCCGCAATGGAGCTCACCACTGCACCGGCTCAACGTCGATAGCCTCCGGCATGGCCGTCCCGATGGACGAGGCCGCATCTAACTCAACTCCCGTCATCGCAGCACCAACGCACTGCCCGCTGTTCCCGGACTACACAGCCATACCCACGAAGGCGGGTCATGCGCTCACCGCCTCTGAGGTCGGTCCCCCGGTCCTGCTTGAGCAACATCACTCTCCCGCCACTGGCCGCGCCGCTGCCCGCCTCAGCCAAATCCGCGCCCACGCCGGTCGCGCACCTCCTGCCTCATCCCTCGCATAAAAACTCCGTTCAACCCTTTGCCTTTCTGTCAAAAGGCGAGACATCCGCCCGATTCCCCACCGAGCTGACCGCCCATGGGCCGGATCGCTCCCGGAGGTTCATACTCTTATGCGCCACCTCTATCCCCCAGCTGCAATGCTTCTGCTCGCCATCGCTTCTATCCCCGCGCTGGCCACCGTCTTTGCCACTGTACGCGGCGTGGTTCACGATCCCCAACACCGCCCAATCGCTGGCGCAGCCGTCACCCTGCAAGCCGCCGATTCCGATTTCATTCTGCACGCGAAAACAAGCTCTGTGGGAGAGTTCGAACTGCCGCAAGCTCCCCTCGGCGTCTATCGCCTGACCGTCGCTGCTCCCGGCTTTGAGACCATTGAACAACCGCTCACTCTGGCTTCGGGAACCAACGCCGTACTCCACATCGCCCTGCTGGTTGCCCGGCCAACCCAGACCGTCGTCGTCCAGGGGTTGGAGTCTTCCCCCTCCGCCACCGATTCCGTAACTCCCACCACTCTGATCACCCGAGACATGATCGACGAAACTCCTGGCGCAGACCGCACCGTCGGCATGGAGATGATCACCGACTACGTCCCTGGCGCTTACATGACTCACGACATGCTGCACATGCGCGGCGGCCACCAGACGGGCTGGCTAATTGACGGCATCGCAATTCCCAACACCAAGATTGCCTCGAACGTCGGCCCGCAGATCGATCCCAAGGACATCGATGCGGTCGAAACCCAGCGCGGCAGCTATGCCTCCGATGTGGGCGACCGCACATACGGCGTCTTCGATGTGCTGCCCCGCAATGGCTTCGAGCGCAACCGCCAAGGCGAGTTTCTGCTCACCGGCGGCAACCTCGGGACCGGCGAAGCGCAACTCTCTTTTGGCGACCACTCCGAAAAAACCGCATGGTACGCAAGCCTTGCCGGCAACCGCTCGAATTATGGACTGGCCACGCCGGTCACCACGATTTACCATGACGCAACCAATTCTCAGAGCGGCTTGGTCAACGTGATTCGCAACCAAACGCCCAGGGACCAATTACGTATGGACGCACAATACCGCGAGGACTATTTCGACGTACCCTACGATCCCAACCCCAACGACTACGAATGCACCTCTGACTACTACTGTTCCTATGGCCTGCGCGATGCACAAATCGAGCGCGACAGCTTTGTCATTGCCAATTGGGTGCATACTATCTCGCCCAAAGCGCTGTTTTCCTTGGCGCCTTTCTATCACTTGAATCAGGCCTATCTGGATTCGCTGCCCAACGACCTTCCTGTCGCCAGCACATGGCACCAAACCTCGAACTACATTGGTGGGCAGGCCGATGGACATCTGGACGCGGGGCGGAATAACTTCTCAGCTGGCACTTACACCTTTTATCAGTTCGAGAGCGACCTCTACGGCGTGATCGTCAACGACGGTAGCGCACCATCTGAACCCAATCAGTCGGCCAGCGGCACCGCGGGCCTGGTCGAGTTTTATCTCTCCGATCACTTGCGCGTGAACCGTTACATCACCCTGCTCGGAGGCGAGAGGTTCTCGTTCTATCACGGCGGTTATAACGAGAGTGGGATCTATCCACGCATCGGCGCAACCGTCGAAATTCCCCGCCTGCACTGGGTTCTGCGCGGCTTTTACGGACACTTCTTCCAACCAGCGCCCCTCATCACAGTCTCCAGCTCCGCTCTCAACTACGCCAGCACTTTGCCGAATACCTCCGAGAACTCCTTTACCCCCCTACCTTCGGAGCGCGACGAAGAACATCAGTTCGGCATTCAAATTCCGTACAAGGGATGGTTCCTGGACGTGGACACCGTCAAGAATCGCGTGAACAACTTCCTCGATCACTCCAACCTTGGCGAATCCAGCATGTACTTCCCCATTGCCGTTAATGGAGCACTGATCCGCGCCTGGGAGATGACCTTGCGCTCGCCGCAACTGGCCCACCTCGGCCAATTTCATCTCACATATTCCAACCAGATCGCTCAGCAGCGCGGCGATATCATCGGCGGCTTCACCTGCAACAACGGAAATCCCAACAATCCCATAAGCGGCACGGCTTGCGATCTGGGCCCCAACTACATCGCGCTCGACCACGACCAGCGCGACACGCTGAACACAGGCTTCACGGCAAATCTGCCGCTACGCACGTGGTTCTCGTCTAATGTCTACTACGGCTCCGGTTTTTCGAATGGACTGGCGGCGCAAAACGAAGGGCCGTACAATGGTCCCTATCTGCCCGTGCATACCACCTTCGACGTTGCGGCAGGCCACCCCATCGGCGAGAACTGGAAGCTCTCCGGCACAGTCATCAACGTCACCAACCATCGCGTGCTTCAGGACAACTCGGTCACCATCGGCGGCTTCCACTTCAACGATCCGCGTATGTTCCAAGCTGAGCTGCGCTACCGCTTCCACTTCTGAGCAAATTCCGGCCGTGGATTTGCAGATTATTTTCTCTGCTGGGATATTATGAGAATCCATGGCTGGAATATTCGACAAACTCAACCTCAAAGATCGGCAAGAGATCGTCGTTCTGCACGCGCCCGAGAGCTTTGCGACGGAGCTTGCACATCTTCATGTGCTCACCATTCATCACCACATTGAATCGGTTACTCAGATCGGGTTCCTTCTCGCATTTGTTACGCGGAAGAGCGAGGTGGAGGCACTTGCCAGCGCGGTAGCCGCACGCGCCAAAGGCGATGCAATCGTGTGGTTCGCCTATCCCAAGGGCATATCGAAGAAGCTCACGTGCGATTTCAATCGCGACACCGGCTGGGATGCCCTCAAAGCGGCGGGGTTCGACACCGTGCGCGCCGTGGCCATCGACGAGGATTGGACCGCGTTGCGCTTCCGGCGCGTGGAGTACATCAAGTCGCGTTAGCAAAGATCGCAGAGAGTCGATTGAAGCAACACAACCTGCCCATTGCGGCCGCACATAAAAAGGAGAAATACAAATGCAGACCACCCCCGACACATTACGCCCCGCGCAGGCCGAAGTTCATCGCACTGCGCATAATCAGGATTTGACCGAAGTTCCCAAGCGCGCCATGCTCGACCGCCGAGCCGAACAACTCAAGGACCAGCAATCGGCTTCAGTCCCCGAGCCGGTTTCAGATCCAGTGGAAGAATAGACTTGCGCTGAGCGGGGTGGCGCACCGAGTTACCAGGTGCGTCAACCGCGCTCAATGCACTAACTCCGCTCCATTTGAAACAAACCCGGCAACACTTCCCCTGCCTTGCCCTCGACCACATGCGTAAAGGCCACGGCGTTCAGCGGTGGCTCTGGTCCCACGTAGACCGTGCGCGCACCGCCCTGGCGCGCCCAATGGACGAAGTTAGCTGCCGGATAGACCGAGCCCGAAGTGCCGACGACCAGCATCAGCGTTGCTTTTTCGATCTCTTGCTGAATACGTTCCATCTCCAGCGGAATCTCACCGAAGAAAACAATGTGCGGGCGAAGAAGCCCACCGCAGGCACAGCGGCCCACTTCCGCCAGGCTGCCATAGATGGCGCGATCCTCCACCGGCGCGTGGCCGCATTCATTCTCGCAGTGAGCCTTGGCCAGTTCGCCGTGCATGTGGACCAGCCTGATGGAGCCAGCCCGCTCATGCAGGTCGTCCACATTCTGCGTGCAGAGAAAGAAGCGGGAACCGAGCTGCTGCTCCAGTTCGGCGAGTGCAACGTGTGCCGGATTCGGCTTGGCCTTAGCGCCTGCCGCACGCCTAGCTGAGTAAAACTCCCACACCAGCGCTGGATTTCTTTGCCACGCTTCCGGCGTACATACATCCTCGACCCGATGGCCAGCCCACAGTCCGTCCTCGGCGCGGAAGGTGGGCAAGCCGCTCTCCGCGCTGATGCCCGCTCCAGTCAGTACGAAGACCCGGTCATCGGGTTTGATGAGAATCTTACTCATGATCATCTTCCGAGAGCCACTGATTCACGGCTCCAGCAGAATCTTCCCGGTAGTCTTGCGCTCTTCGATGTCGGTATGGGCCTGTGCGGCTTCGGCCAACGGATACAGGTGCTCGGTGCGCAGCTTGAGTTCGCCCTTGGCGGCCCAGCCCAGCACATCGCCGGCGCGCCACTCCAGTTCTGCCCTGGTGGCCACGTAATGCCACATCGTCGGACGAGTGATGAACAGCGAACCCTTGCCGCTGAGCTGAATCAGGTCGAAGGGCGGCACAGGACCGCTGGATGCGCCAAACAGGGCCAGCAGCCCGCGCGGCCGCAGGCAGTTCAGGCTGCTCTCAAACGTGGTTTTGCCCACCGAATCGTAGACCACGTCCACGCCCTTGCCTCCGGTGATCCGCTTGGTCTCCGCCTCGAAGTCCTGCTTGGTGTAGAGAATCACGTCCGACGCGCCCGCCTCGCGTGACAACTCCGCCTTGGCCTCAGTGGAGACCGTCGTGATGACCCGCGCTCCCATCCGCACGGCCATCTGCGTCAGCAAGAGGCCCACACCGCCAGCTCCGGCGTGAACCAGCGCTGTGTCACCGGGCTTCAGCGGAAAGGTGGAATGGCTCAGGTAATGCGCGGTCATTCCTTGCAGCATGGCGGCCGCGGCCTTCTCCGGAGTTAGCCCGTCGGGCACCTTGATCAATTTCTCTGCTGGAGCCAGCGCATACTCGGCATAACTGCCCAGTACGCTTACCGAGGCCACCAATTCGCCGGTAGCAAAACCCGTCACGCCCGGACCCAGCTCCTCGACTGTACCCGCTGCCTCGCTGCCGGGCACCAGTGGGAGAGCCGCCTTGTAGACGCCCTTGCGAAAGTAGATTTCGATGAAGTTGACCCCCACGGCTTCCACGCGGATCAACACTTGCCCTGGTCCAGGCTGAGGGATGGGCAACTCGGCGAGCTTCAGTACCTCCGGCCCGCCTATCTCGTGAATTTGAATGGCTTTCATCTCACGGCAAGAATGCACCATCGAGCCGGGCTACCGCAAGGGGCTGCGCAATAACTGAGATGAATATTGCGTGCAACACGTGACTCCAAAAAGAATCAAGCCCCGCCGAGGAATATCCCGGCGAGGCCTGATTCTCTTCTGACCCTGTTCCCTGCGCTTACACTTCCGGCAGCATACTGGGCTCTTCCGGCGCGTGCAACCGAACCATGCGCTCGATGGTATACGGCGCGCGATGCTGGCTGGTGTGGTAGTGGCGAACCTGTAACTCTCCCAGCAGTCCAATGGCCAGCAGTTGGATGCCGGAGACGATCAGCACGCCGGCAATCACGAAAAGCGGCCCGTGCTGGTCCATCACATTCTGATGCGGGTGCATGATCTTCATCACCATCAGTACAGCCGAGATGAAGCTGCCCGCCATGATGCCCAGCGCGCCCAAGCCCCCAAAGAAATGCAGCGGACGGCTCATGTATTTCAGCAGGAAGCGAATGGTCAGCAGGTCGAAAAAGACGCGAAAGGTGCGTCCGATACCGTAATGGCTCTTGCCCCGTTCGCGATGCACGTTGCTAATGGGAATCTCGCAGATTGAAGCGCCATACCAGGCGGCCAGTGCGGGAATGAAACGGTGCATCTCGCCGTAGAGCGGAATATTCTGGATGACCTCGCGACGATAAGCCTTGAAGGTGGTGCCGAAGTCGTGAATGTCTACGCCGGAGAGCTTGGCCATCAGCCAGTTTGCGCAGCGCGATGGGATACGGCGCATGACAAAATTATCGATGCGCTCTTTGCGCCAGCCGGAAACCACGTCGTAGCCCTCGGCGAGCTTCTCGAGAAATTGAGGAATCTCGTTTGGGTCGTGTTGCAGATCGCCGTCCATGGCCAGAATAAACTCGCCCGAAGCGTGGTCGAAACCGGCTGCCAAGGCCGACGTCTGCCCGAAATTGCGACGCAACTTGATGACCAGTATTCGGCTGTCTACCGCGGCAATTTCTTCGAGCAATCTGTAGGTGCGGTCGTTCGAGCCATCGTCAACCAGCACCAGCTCAAAACTATCGCCCACCTGTTCCATCACCTGCTTTAGGCGCGCGTATAAGACGGTCACGTTTTCCTCTTCATTGTGAAAAGGAACAACGATTGAATATTTAGGCATAGCAGTAGTATAGACGCGATTGAGATGAAACGGGACAAAACTTGGTGCCGGAATAGGTTCCTCTGCATGCCTGAAGATCACATTCAAAGGCCTCAGCCAGCCCGAGCCTCTCACCGGTCGAGTTCGTCGAGCATAGCCTGCATCTCACTGAGGGCATGATGGTTGCCGCTGCGCGCCGCAGAGCTGATGCCGGCTTTCAGGCGTCCTATAGCCTCCGGCGTACGCCCAGCCGCGGCCAGAGTCTGCGCGGCCATGAAGTAGCCAGCCGTGTAGTCTGGATCGTTGGCCAACAGCGTGTCGAACTCATCGAGCGCCTCCGCCGTCTGGCCGCGACCTACCAGTTCCATGGCAATGCCATAGCGGGCAAAGCTGTTCTTCGGATCCAATTTCAGAATCTCTTTTAACCCTTCAATCTTTTCCATATCGCTCGAATGCGGCCAGCCTTGTTCAGCTCCGGCCCAGGTGGATTTGCGTAATTGGCGGCGATTGCCGAAACTGGAACTGCACGCTCGTTAAGACTTGCCGCTGCCAGCTTCATTGTATCTGGCGGAGGGTGCAATTGAGCAGCGCGCCATTGAACGGAGAAATCGAACTATGAGCCCCAACGAAACCCACCCGGCAGCTCGCACGGTCGCCAGCACGCAGTCGGAGATGACCGAACTGATACTGCCCAACGACACCAACGTTTTGGGAAATCTACTGGGCGGCCGCCTTATGCACTTCATCGATCTGACCGCCGCCATGGCCGCCTACCGGCACGCGCGCACTTATATCGTGACCGCGGCCATGGACCACATCGACTTCATTCAGCCGGTGAATCTGGGCAACCTGCTCACTCTCCGGTCAAGTGTCAACCGCGCCTTCACTACATCGATGGAGGTGGGCGTAAAGGTATGGGCGGAGAATACGCAAACCGGCTCTCAAGCACACGTAGCCAGCGCCTACCTGGTCTTTGTGGCCATCGAAAAGAACGGCCAGCGTGTGCGCGTGCCGGAAGCGCTGCCGGAGACGCCCAACGAAATGCGCCGCTATGCGGATGCTTTGCTGCGCCGCGAGCATCGCGAGGCCGAGCAGGCGCGCCGCAAGCAGGAGAGGCTTGCACACACGGGATTGGAAAACGAGTAAACCAGTAGGCAGTGAGGCTGAAGGGTACAGGCTCTACCACGTGCTTGCTGCCCTTTGAGCGACGGAGAACTCGATGCGACTTTTTTCGGCGCACGGTGTTTATTCCAATCATAGGAGACAATTCGTGCTCGTCATAAAACGCATTCTCAGAGATTCGTTCGTACTTCTCTGCCTGGTTATCCTCGGCGCGCAACTCTCACTCGCTGGGTCATTGAAACCTCCAACAACCTGGTGGCCCGATCCATCGACCGGACTGATGTGGACCGGACAGGCATCATCGAATGGCCATCCAGCGTTCATGAACTGGAATGAGGCGAACGAATATTGCACATCTCTTAGGCTTGGCGGATATTCGGGCTGGAGGCTTCCTTCGTCCGCTGAGTTAGATGCGATCATTTATATTCAGCACGTGGTTCCTAAGACTTCATTCTTTAACCCATCGTACAGTAATCCGCCATATGACATACAAGTAGTCAGAGGCGGAATAACAACAGTCAAGATAGAGTATCGTGAAGGTGGAGTTAAAGAGATTGTGGGACCTCTTTATACGTCAATTCCACCGAAATCTTATTGGGGTTTGGGTGCTCCACAGGCGCTCTGCACGCGCCCAATGGAAGCCGACATTTTTCAGATAGCCAAGGACGCTCAACCGCACCAGCCAGTTCCGGACGTTCTGACGCTGAAGGCTTATATTCCGCTTAACAAAGCCCAACTGGCCTATCACGCGGGGCAGTACCATGAGAGCATCAATCAGGCGAAGAATGCCATCCTGCTCAAATCAGACTTCGCGCCTGCTTATTGGGCCATTGGCATCTCTTACGGCAGATTGGGCCAGTGGGATTTAGCCATCACCAATCTGAAAACGGCTCTCAAGATCGACAAAGACTACGGCGATGCGAAGGATGGCCTGAAATGGGCGAAGGAAGGCCAGAAGGCCGCGAAACCAGGAAGCAGTCCCAAGGCGGCAACTCCCGAGTGGAATTGATACTCTAAAAACAATTGCGTTTTTCATCCGATCTTGAACATCTAAAGTTTCATAAGGAGCAATCAAACCACAATGGCTCATTCACCTGCCATGCCTTCACCCGTAGCTTTGCCAGGCGTATCGAAAATCGTAGCTATCGGTTCCGGCAAGGGCGGCGTCGGTAAAACCACGGTCGCCGTCAACCTGGCTATTGCGCTTTCGCGACTGGGCCAACGCGTAGGCCTGATCGACGCCGACATCTACGGCCCGAACGTGCCGCTGATGATGGGCTCGGTCCAACAGCCGCGTGTTGGCGAAGACAACCGCATTCAGCCTAACGTGACCCACGGCATCAAAACCATCTCCATCGGCTACATCTCGCCCGGCGATAAGCCACTGGTAATGCGCGGACCGATGCTGCACCAGATCATTCGCCAGTTCCTTCAACAAGTGGAATGGGGCGAGTTGGACTACCTCGTTGTTGACCTGCCACCCGGTACGGGCGATGTGGTTATTTCATTAGTCCAGACCGTACCGCTGACCGGCGCGGTGGTAGTCTCGACACCGAGCGACGTAGCCCTGCAAGATGCGCGCAAGGCTCTCGAGATGTTCGGCCAGGTCAACGTCGAAGTATTGGGCATTGTGGAGAACATGAGCCACTTCACTTGCCCGCACTGCCAAAAGGAGATCGACATTTTCTCTAAAGGCGGCGCCGAACGAACCGCGCACCAGTTCAAGGTGCCATTCTTGGGATCAATCGAGTTAGTCCCCGCTATTCGCGAGGGCGGCGACCGTGGCCTGCCCGTTGCGCTGGCCGGCCCCAAGAGCCCGCAGGCGGCCGAGTTCTATGCCGTGGCAGAGAAACTGATGGAGCGCGCCGAAGCCGCTGCGGCTACGGCCACCGACGTGATTGAAATCAGCTAACCACCTGCGGCAGGGCTAACTACCTTCGGCTCGATCCCGCCAGAAAAGAGCGCGGCTTTTTCAGGCAACCTGACAAGAAAAGCGGGGCATGTGCCCCGCCCTCTCATCTCGATTTTCCAGTTTAGCGCCAGTGCCCTTCAACCAGAACCCATTGGCCGTGACGATGAACCCACTTGTGCGCAACCCAATGCGCGCCAGGATGCGGCGGACGTTCCCAACGCCCAGGAGTCCATACATAATGATCGCCCTCCCAGCGGTGGTAGCCATCAATCCACACGAATCCGGCCTCTGGAGGCCTACCGCGTTCCTCTACGACCGGGGGCGGCGGCCCGATGCGGATCACAACCTGCGCAAACGACGCCGCAGGGAATAGTGTGAGAGCAAGCAATATTGCCAGTGCAAACTTCTTCACGATGAATCGCTCCTTGTTTGAGATTCCGGAATCGTGCAGTGTCTCCGGCCCAATGATAACTTCAACGTTCTACCACAGGAATAGTTGCGCGTCTAGCCAATTTAAGACGTTAGATGCGGGAGACGAGGTCCCCGCACAGGGCTTTAGCTTGAGGAAAAGCCATTTGAGTTTATCAATTTTTATTACAGTAACCCTGAAATCCCTATAGTCAACATCTTCTGCCGCAAGCTGCGAAAATCGTGTGCCTGAGAGCCATGCTGAACCTGCCAAATTCCTGTTCTGCATGAAGTCCAAAAGTAGCAGCTCTTGCGATCTCAAACTCTTCAGGCCACCTTCACCGCTGCCTCAATCTCCTCGGTCAGCGCCTCGGCAGCCTTCACGCAGGCCGCGCGATCCACATCGAGGTGAGTCACCAGCCGAAGCGCATCCGGCCCGAAGGCGCTGGCCAGAATGCCGCGTGCCCTCAGCCGCGCCACCACATCCGCCGCGTTCACACCTCCAGTCAACCGGAAGACGATAATATTCGTCTCGACCGAATCGAGGTCAATAGCCACGTTTTCGATATTAGAAAGCGCTTCCGCCAGCAGTCGGGCGTTGGCGTGGTCCTCGTGCAGCCGCGCCGCGCCGTGCTCCAATGCAATCAATCCCGCCGCCGCCAGAATGCCCGCCTGCCGCATTCCGCCGCCTAATGCTTTGCGGAAAATACGCGCCCGCTCCATCAGCTCCGCCGAGCCAACCAACATCGACCCCACTGGAGCGCCCAGCCCCTTCGACAAACAGAACATCACCGTATCAAATCCGCTGGTCAGCTTCTTCACATCCACGCCCAGTGCAACAGCCGCGTTGAAGATACGCGCTCCATCAAGATGCACCGGGAGCCTGTGCGCCTTTGCTCCGGCCCAAATCTCTTCTAAGACTTCCAATCGCGTGCAACGCCCACCCGCAAGGTTGGCCGTGTTCTCAATCTCAATCAATCCTGTAGCCGCGCGAAATGCGCCGCGCGCGTAGATCGCCGGCTCGATCTGCTTCCAGGTCAAGATGCCGCCCTCAGCAGGAACCGCACGCACCAGGCAGCCGGAAAACACTGCGGTCGTGGCCATTTCCCAGTCCAGAATGTGCGCCCGCGATTCGGCGATCACCTCCTGACCTGGCTGCGTGTGCAGGCGAATGCCGATCTGGTTGCCCATGGTGCCGGTGGGTACAAACAGCGCCGCCTCGCGGCCAAAGATTTCCGCCGCCCGCCGCTCCAAAAGATTCACGGTTGGATCTTCGCCGTAAACATCGTCGCCCACCTCAGCCGCAGCCATCGCTGCACGCATCTCCATAGAAGGTCGTGTAACCGTATCCGAACGCAAATCAATGATGGCTGGCAATGCTTTCTACCTTTCCTTTCTATGGATTCTCTCCGAACGAGCGAGACCCTCTCCTGAGAACTGTCCGCTGTTAGCTGACAACTGCTTTTTCATGGAATCTGCGCCATGGGCAGTTCCATCACCGGAGTCCGCTTACTATCCTTCACGGCGTAAGCCCACAGGCCATGAAAGTTCTCCCTCAGCCCAGGTTGCGCTTTGAGCACTGCACTCAGCACCGCTATCGCTTCAGTCCGCTGCGCCGCTGGATCGGTAACTCCGGTCGATTCGTAGACCACGCCCAAGTCCGCGTGAAGCAGCGTCGGGTCAAGCCGCACCGTGTCGATCTTCCAGGTGCGCGGACCATCCGGGATCGTCAATGGGAAGACATCCTGCGGAGAATTCTTGATCGCCGCCTGTTCCGTTCCGAGTTTCTCCAGGTTTGGCGAGGAGAGAAAATCCACCGGCAGCAGCAGCATCCGCGCGGTCTCGTAGGCGTACCACGCGCTCCATACCTCGCCGGCTTTGGTGAGATCGCGAGCGTGCGTCCAGTACCACAAGCCGTCGTGCCCATCGAGGACTCCCGGCCGCACTGTCAAGCCGCCCAGCTTCCAGCCGGTAGCGGGACCGTCCCAGACCAGAATGAGCCCCAACTGGCCTGCGTAAGGCGCACCAACTGCATCCCCCAGCACCACGGCGTAGCGCCCCGGCGGCAGCGCCTGCATGGTCAAGACCACGGTCATCGAGCCTGTACTGTTAGAGCAAAAGAATTGTGTGTCGGCGGGCGCGGTCAAGCTGGTCGCGTCCAGCAGGTAAAGGTTGCGCAGTTGCACTTGCCCGCCCTTCATCAGTGACGCAGAACTTTCGACCACCTGGCGAATTCCATCCCAGTCCTTGGCCACGGCGGGCGCCAGAGCGGCCTGAAGCGCAGAATAATCCTGCGCGGCGACAGCGACAGCCAGACGTCCTCCGGCTGCTGCCAGCGCATCGCGATCTTGCGGCAACAACTCGGCTTGGGTGGTGCAACTTGTGGCGCGAACGGCCGTCGGCGCCGCCAATAATACACTCAGCACCGCCATCGCGGAAAACCTTTTGAAACAGAGGCGCATCTCCTGGGACATCCTCTCCGCCCGCGGAAACTGTTGGTGAGCGTTCGCGGGCCACTGCTAGTCTAGTACAGTAGAGCATCAGCGGAATATCGCGTCCGTACGGTGCTTCCGCGCTTTTGACGGAAGGCGACCCCGGAGCCCAGAAGCCGGGACTAAGGACCGGTTCTCATGCGTAGCACCATCTTGTTGAAATTGCAGTTTTCGCCAAGGTTCTTCGACGTGCTTGCTCCTTTGGCGGTCCTCGCCACGGTTGCCAGCGCAGCGCCGGTGCTGGCCGCACAACCACCGGCAACAGTTCTTGCGTCCAATGTGATTGTGGCGCACCCGCCGGCTCATCCCTTAAAACTTAGCACCCCGTCTCTTCCGCCAACGCCGCCAACGTTCATGCTGCGGACGCAAGTTTCGGTCACTATCAAGGACCCCGCAGAGTTCCATGTCTATCAAACGGCCTCTTCGCAACGCGATCCGAAGGCCAAGGCTAGAGCCCTCGAGGGTTATTTGCAAGCTTATCCGCAGAGCGTCGCCAAGAATGCAGTTCTCGATGAATTGACCGACGTCTACGTGGATTCGCATGACAGCTACCATGCACTTAGCGCGGCAAGTCGCCAACTCCAGTTGGACCCGGTCAATCTGAAGGCGATCTTTATTTCGGTCTACATCAAGAAGCGCCAGTGCGCTGAAACCAGCAATGCAAAGATCTGCGACGAAGCCGCGGCGTTGGCCCAGAGAGGCCTCAAGGTTGCCAAAACTGCCGACACTTCTGACGAAGACTGGAAGAAGCGGACCGCCGAGGTCTATCCGATCCTGCATTCAGCCATTGCCCTGGACGACATCTCCTTCAGAAAAGATGTGAAGACCGGAATCAGTGAATATCGCACTGAGCTAATGCTTTACCCGCCTGATCAGACCAAGGACAATCCTGGACTGTGGGATACGCTGCAACTGGCGGACGCCTACACCAGGCCGGATGCCAAGGATCTGGTTCAGGCGGTATGGTTTTACGCTCGCGCCTGGAACTTCGCCCCTGCGATTCTCAAGACTCCGATCGAAAAAAAGATGGAGTATTACTACACCCAGTATCACGGCAAGCTGGACGGACTGAACGAGATTAAGACTCAAACCAAAGCATCTCTCTTTCCACCTGGAACTGTCCTGAGTACATCTGCCGACGCACCTCCCGAGCCTGAACTGCCGCAGTGGCCGGCCAACGAGAAAGCCGCCCAGGCCACAGTCACCTGGGACAGCGAGGGCTTACGCATCGAAGCCGCCAACTCCAGCCTTGGACAGATTCTGAATGATGTGGCCACCGAGACGGGTGCAAAGGTCGAGGGATTGCAGGCCGACCAGCGAGTCTTTGGCGTCTACGGGCCTGGCCCTGCGCGCGATGTGCTCTCTGAGCTTCTGCAAGGCTCCGGTTACAACGTCATAATGGTCGGGGACCAAGGCCAGGGAACGCCGCGCCAAATCGTCCTCACCGCCCGCAGCGGCGCAACCACGTCACCAGCCGCCAACCCTACTGCATCCGCCGCCAATGATGAGGACGCCGACGTGCTTGAAGAACAACCGCAGCCAATGCCCATGCCCCCCAGCCGCGCTGGCTTCGGACCCGGCGGGCAGATGCGTACGCCGCAGCAGCTCTCAGAGGAGATGCAGCGCCAGCAGGAAATGCGGCGCCAGCAACAGATGCAGCAGCCCCCCAACTCGCCAAACTAGGACGGCAGTTTGAACGTTGCGCGTCCGGGACGAGCGTAATCAACTTCCGAATCGCGAATTCCACGGAATGAAATTACGGCTGAGATTGTGGAGCGATCTTGGAACAATATCTATCGGAAACGATGAATTTTCGTTAATCAACGGCAGAAAGCTGCCCCTGATCCCGGCTTTAAAGCACCTGCGCCACTTCGGACTGGGCCTTCCCCATAATCTGGCGCTGCTGCGGGCGCATTATCGCAAAAGTGATTCGGAGGATTCCATAAGCCGCCAGAATGCCGAAAACCAGCGAGCCAATTGCCGCGCAGATCAACATAGCAAAGTTCAAAAAATCCGTCATCGTTCACTTCCTATTCGGTCTCTAACGCACCGCGTACCGGTTCTCAGGCCTCCCAAAAACTTGCTCGGACTGGCCCTCAGACCTATCTCTAATTGTCGCAGAATTATGCGTTGCGTTGACCCTGATTTCTATTGACTAATAGAATACCTGAAGGGTGTCCCAATCCGGTAATTGACCGGCTGAGATTCCCAGAGCCACCCACCACCCCAAACCATGCCCATCACTCACATTTCGGTGCGCGGGGCGCGCCAGCACAACTTGCGCGACATCAGCGTGCGCATCCCCCGCAATACTCTCACGGTGGTCACCGGCCTCTCCGGCTCGGGCAAGAGCTCGCTGGCCTTCGATACGATCTATGCCGAGGGTCAGCGCCGTTACGTCGAGACGCTCTCGGCCTACGCGCGCCAGTTTCTCGACCAGATCGAGCGGCCCGACGTGGACTCGATCGAGGGCCTGAGCCCAGCCATCTCCATCGAGCAGAAGACCACCAGCCGCAGCCCGCGCTCGACCGTGGGCACCATCACCGAGATCTACGACTATCTTCGCCTGCTCTACGCCTCGGTTGGCACGCCCCACTGCCCCAACTGCGGAAGGCCCATTGCCCGCCAGACCGCCGACCAGATCGTCCAACGCATTCTCGAACTCGGCTTCGGCGAGCGCGTCACCGTGATGGCGCCCATCGTCCGCGGGCGCAAGGGTGAGTTCAAAGAGCTGCTCGACCAGCTCGACCGGCAAGGCTTCCGCGCCCGCGTGGACGGCGAACTGATGGACCTCTCCGAGCCGGTTCCACTCGATCGACGCAAGAATCACACCATCGAAGCGGTAATCGACCGCATCCTGCTCAAGAATCCGCCCGCCGACACGCCACCTGCAGCGGCCGGTAAGCAGTCCAAGCCTCCAGTAGAAAAGCGCCTTGATTTGGCTGTGGCCAAGGCCTTGCAACTAGCCAACGGACTGGTGCTGGTGGCCGTTACAGGTGGCCAGGAGCAGTTGTTCTCCTCCTCGATGGCCTGCCCTGACTGCGGCCTCGACGTGCCCAAGCTGGAGCCACGCAGCTTCTCGTTCAACTCCACCTTCGGTGCCTGCCCGGAGTGCCACGGTTTGGGATCGCTTTACGATTTCGATCCCGCCAAAGTGATCACCGACTGGTCGAAACCATTGCTGGATGGCGGCCTTGGTCCCGGCTCCTCCTCGCAATATCTGCTCAAGCTCATCAATCTCGCCGCCGACCGATACAAGATCGACCTTAAAACCCCGTTCGAGGAGTTGCCCCCACGCCAGCAGCACATCCTGGTCTACGGTCCGCCCAAGAACGAGGCCCCTCGCACTGGCTTCCACGGCGTTCTCACCTTCCTTCGCGACAGCATCGAAGAGGCGCGCAGCGACGGCTACCGCGAGTACATGATGAGCTTCATGTCCGCAACGCCCTGCCCCACCTGCCGCGGAAAGCGCCTGCGCCCCGAGTCGCTGGCAGTCAAAATCGGCGGCCTTTCCATCGCCGACTTCACCGCTCTGCCGCTCAACCGCGCGCTCTCGGCAGCCATCAATCTAAGCTTCACGGCGCGCGAGTCGCTGGTGGCCGAGCGCATCCGCCACGAGATTACTGAACGGCTGGAATTTCTCTGTGCCGTCGGCCTCACTTACCTTTCGCTCGACCGCAACGCCGCCACGCTATCCGGCGGCGAAGGCCAGCGCATTCGTCTGGCCACGCAGATCGGCTCGCGATTGCGCGGTGTGCTCTACGTCCTGGATGAGCCTTCAATCGGCCTGCACCAGCGCGACAATAACCGGCTCATTGAAGCACTCGAAAAACTCCGCGACCTGGGCAACACCGTCCTTGTTGTCGAACACGACGAAGACACCATCCGTCACGCCGATTACGTTCTCGATCTTGGCCCCGGTGCAGGCCGTCTCGGCGGCCAGGTGGTCGCCCAGGGCACACCCGCCGAGATCATGGCCTGCCCCGCGTCGCTCACCGGGCGCTATCTCTCCGGCGCAGCCACCATGCTCCAACGCGCCCATCCGCGACCCCTCACTGCCAAGTGGCTCACCGTCACCGGCGCGCGCGAGCACAACCTGCAAGACGTGACGATTCGTATTCCTCTAGGCGTGATGACCGTAGTCACCGGAGTAAGCGGCAGCGGCAAAAGCACGCTGATCAATGACATTCTTTACCGCTCGCTCGCTCAAACCATCTACGGATCGCGTGAGGAACCTGGCGCGCACGAGTCACTCACCGGCGCCGAGCAACTCGATAAGGTTGTCCGCATCGACCAGTCTCCCATTGGCCGCACACCGCGCTCGAACCCCGCCACCTATACCCAGGTCTTCGCGCCCATCCGCGACCTTTTCGCCATGTTGCCTGAAGCACGCGAGCGCGGCTACAAGGCAGGACGCTTCAGCTTCAACGTAACTGGCGGAAGATGTGAAGCCTGCCAGGGCGACGGGCAACGTCGCATCGAGATGAACTTCATGCCCGATGTCTACGTGCAGTGCGAGGTCTGCAACGGACGCCGCTACAATCAGGAGACGCTCGCTGTAAAATTCCACGGCCACTCCATCGCCGACATCCTCGACCTGACCATCGAAGACGCGCTTCCCGTTCTGACCGATGTGCCGCAGGTGCGCCAGAAGCTGCAAACTCTGGTCGATGTGGGCCTCGGCTACGTGCATCTGGGTCAGAGCGCAACCACGCTCTCCGGCGGCGAGGCGCAGCGCATGAAGCTGGCGCGTGAGTTGAGCAAACGCCAGACAGGCCGCACGCTTTATCTACTCGACGAGCCCACAACCGGCCTGCACTTCGACGATGTCCGCAAGCTGCTCGAAGTGCTGCACCGGCTCGCCGACCTCGGCAACACAGTCATTATCATCGAGCACAACCTCGACGTGATTCGCAATGCCGATTGGATTCTCGATCTCGGCCCCGAAGGCGGCGAAGATGGCGGCCGCATCGTTGGCCAGGGCCGCCCCGCGAAGATTGCTGCCACTCCAGGTTCCTACACCGGAGAATTTCTCAAGCGGTATTACACCTCAGCCAACGGCCGATTGGCCGAGATCGAACTCGATGAAGAACCCGCCGTCTCTGACCCACCCATCGACTCGCCTGCGCCAGCTCTCGCCTCCGAGACCAGAGATTCGGCAACTCATCTCAACGGCTCCGGTTCAAAATCGGACGAGCCCGCAAGCCGCAAACCCAAAGCCCAAAAGAAGACTGCTCCTAAAAAATCCCCGACCCGCAGAAAGAAAACGGTGCTGCCTTGAACGACCTCAAAGATACGTCGCAGGAACCGGAGCAAAACTCGTTTCCGGCGTCGGATCAGTCCTTGCCGCAAGTTGCTCAGCTCTCCAATGAGCCAGCCGATCTCTTTCAGGCCTGGTTGCAGCCAGAAATCGTACCACCCAAGCGCATTCCGCATCTCGGCCATCTCGGCCTGCTGGCAGCATTCGCAACCCTTGGGTTAGTGTGTGTGGAAGTGCTGATGCTGGTTGCCCTGCATAAGCATCTATTTGGCGTTAGCACCATGGAAGCGGCCACGACCGATATTCATTACATTCTGGGCAGTGAAGCGGTCATCTATCTTGTCGCTCTTTTCCTCAGCCTTATTCTCTTTCCGCTGTTCTGGAACAAAAGCTTTTTTGCCGGCATCCAATGGCGCGGCGCAACGGCTCTCAGGTTGTTTTGGCCATTAGTCGCGACGGCCCTGGGTTGCTTCGCGCTAGCCACGCTCGACGAATTCTTGCTGCCCGGACCATCGAACGCACCGATCGAAGATATGTTTCGCTCGCCGGGCGCCGCGTGGCTGATGTTCGGCTTTGGCGTTACCGTTGCGCCTTTTTTTGAGGAGATCGCCTTCCGCGGCTTCCTGCTGCCATCCCTCTGCACGGCCTTCGATTGGGCTGTCGAACAGAATACCGGCAAGCATCCTCGTCCGCTCGATGCCAACGGCCATCCCCAGTGGTCCATCCCCGCCATGGTGACGGCATCCATAGCCACCAGCCTGCCCTTTGCCCTGGTGCACGCCGATCAGCAAGGTCACGCGCTGGGCCCATTTGTACTGTTGTTTGCCGTCAGCCTGATCTTATGCGCGGTGCGCCTCATCACCCGCTCGCTCGCTGCCAGCACGCTGGTCCATGCCTGTTACAACTTCACCATCTTCTTCCTAATGCTGGTAGGCACCGGCGGATTTCGGCACCTGGACAAGATGTGAAGATTGACAACTATTTTTTCCTTCTTTGCAAAGAATTACTGTCCACTAACGCACAATATGAAGTGAATCTCCGAGAGGGCAAAAATGGCGAAAAGAGAGCGAGTACCGAAAGTGATCAAGAGCAAGCTCTGACTCGGCTCCCAGGCCCCCCTCCCCCCCATATTTACTGTGAAACTGTGAGACTGTGAACCTCCTCGAATCTCCCGATTGATATCTATCTCGCTCCGCGTTTGCCAATTCTGAAATTGCCGAAGTTCCTGGCTCCTCTCTAGCGCTCCCTTTACAATCGACATTGATGACCGTCCAAAACCACACCCAACAGCTTCTCTCGTTGCTCGCCCGATTGAGCTTCCGTCTCGGCCTGTTCAAGCTCTCCTCCGGCGGCACAAGCGATTACTACATCGACTGCCGCACCACGACCCTCCACGCCGAGGGCGGACGTCTCACCGGCCATGCAATTCTTGAACTGCTCGAAAAACACGGCATCGACGCCGAAGCCGTCGGCGGACTCACCATGGGCGCTGATCCCATCGTCTCGAACGTCGCCACGGCCAGCGCATGGCGCGCGCTTTCGCACCACGGTGCGCCCCTGCTGCACGGTTTTTTAGTTCGCAAGGCCGAGAAGGCTCACGGCACCGGCCGTCGCATCGAAGGCTTCTGCCGCGAAGGCGCGCGGGTGGTTATCGTGGACGACGTCTGCACCACCGGAGCCTCCACCATCAATGCGATTGAGGCCGCCCGCGAGGCCCACATGATCGTCGCCGCAGTCGTCTGCCTCGTCGAACGCGAAGAAGCCAACGGTCGCCCCGCCGTTGAAGCCGCCGCTGCCCGCGCGCCCTTTCTCAGCCTGTTCACCGCAACGCAAGTCCGCACCGAGCACGTAAAACAACTCGAGGCCGGCGTATAGTCTGCGAGAAAGAGCGGAGAAGAAATCTAAAAAATTAAAGCGTTGCGAAGCAAGTCAAAGACCCGCTCCGCAACGCTCTTTTTGTGCTAACTACATGTTACTGTCAGCTAGTTGACCGTGCACGCCGTTCCGTTGAGCGAAAACGCCGTGGGTATTGCGTTGGTAACGCCGTTCCAGGTACCGTTGAAGCCGAATCCGGAGTAGCTTCCGCCGGCAGGAATGTTCTCCCATGTTTGGCCGGCTTGTTCGCTCACCGTAACATTCGCGCCGCTCTGTGACACGGCTCCATTCCAGGAACTGGCGATGGTCTGTCCGTTGGCGAAGCTCCACGTCAGCGACCAGTTGCTTAGAGTGCTTGATCCGCCGTTCTTGATCGTGACCATCGCTCCGAAGGCGCTCGTGTTTTGCGGTGAGATCGTATAGTCGACGGTGCAGGCTCCACCGCCAACCGAACCGATAGTGAGTGCGATAGTGGTGGTAGCTGTCGTGGTTCCGGAGGTCCCGGTGATGGTCACTGTGGAGGATCCCGCAGTCGCCGTGCTGCTGGCCGTCAGCGTCAGCACGCCGGAGCTCGTGGATGATGTCGGGCTAAACGAAGCTGTCACGCCGCTTGGTAGTCCGGTTGCGACAAACGATACGGCCCCGGTGAATCCGCCCGTGTCCGTCACCGTGATAGTGTCAGTGGCGCTGCTGCCTTGGGCAACCGACAATGTCGACGCCGAAGAACTGAGACTAAAGCCCGCCACCGGCTTGGCACTAACAGAGAGCGCAATGGTGGTGCTTGCCGTCGTGCTCCCGGAGGTTCCGTTGATAGTCACCGTGGACGTGCCGGCGGTGGCCGTGCTGCTGGCCGTAAAGGTAACCACGCTGCTCCCAGTTGCGGGATTAGTGCCGAACGCGGCAGTTACTCCACTGGGCAAGCCAGAGGCGGTAAGAGTTACGCTGCCGCTAAATCCGCCCACGTCCGTCACCGTGACGGTGTCGGTCGCGCTGCTTCCCTGAGTTACAGACAGAGTAGACGCGGAAGGCGACAGCGTGAAGCTGGGCGAGACAGCGCCCGACGATACGAAAGTAGTGATGCTTTGCGCTGGCAGCGTGTAAGTGAATGAGCCGCCCGATACGCTCACTGCAGCCTGTTGCGCCAGCTGTACGCTCGCTGAAGTCTCGAACGGCGTAAACGAGCTGATCGACGCGCCTGTGGTGGCGAAGGTAACAGTGCTGGGGGAGCCGTTTGCGTTGATCGCCACAATCTCAGATTGTCCGTTGCCCGTGTAAGCCGAAACATCCACGCCCGAAGTCGGGTTCGCCGTGGCGCTCACGCGAACGGAGCCCGGCCTCACAAACTTCGAAAACTGAGCCAAAGCAAGACCATAGTATGTTGGATTGTTATTGGGATCAATCAGACCGTAGTTAATAACTCCGCTGCCTGGGTTCCAATCCCAAAGCCACCACCATACATAGGCGTTATACTCAGCCGTCACCATCGAGGCATGAATCTCCTCGGCCGCAGCGAGCGCGTCTGCAATGGCTGGCTGCGCTCCTGATGGCGTCAGATAGTGTTCGGTCATCCACACTTCTTTACCCTTGTTCTCCGCATTGGTGTAGAAACTCGGAGATACACCATAGATATGCCCGGCAATGATACCGATCTTGCCCACCGCATTCGCGTCATCCAGCGCTGGATCGGAAAGACTGGTGACAAAGCTCTCCGACTCCGGCATGATCAGTTTGGTCGTCAACACCGATGCATTGTTGGCCACCCACGTATCCATCGTTGCCCCGGTCCACACACACGATTCGTAAGTGACGTTCGCATCCGGCTCGTTCTGCATGGAGATTGCATACAGCGGAACACCACCAGCCGCCAGGTAAGAAGTGAAAAGGTTCAGATAGTTGGCGTAAGCGGCGTATTCGGAGGTGTTCAGCACACCCTCAACAGTGCTGTTGCTGCTCTTCCAGGCTGCCGGTGGAGTCCAGGGCGTCGCAATGACAGTTGCGCCCAATGTGTGCGCCGCCTGCGCATTAGCCAACTCGACGGCCCAATTGCTGCCACCCGTGGTCGATGTGGGATCGATGCGCACCCGCAAGATGCTGAGGCCCAAGTCGCCGCTGCCCGTGCCGAACAGAGCACTTGCTTGTGCGGTGGTAAGCTGCGGCATCCAGGACTCCGCGCCGCCGAATCCTCGAATCGTCTGCTCCGAGGTGCCGAAGCTAATATCGGCAGTACTTTGCGCGCTGCCAATGGCAGCAGTGAGTAGACATGTCGTCGCTGCTAGAAAAACCGTTCGGAATCTCATGATGTTCTCCTC
The DNA here is from genome assembly GCA_049518535.1 of Occallatibacter sp. Classification (GTDB taxonomy): domain Bacteria; phylum Acidobacteriota; class Terriglobia; order Terriglobales; family Acidobacteriaceae; genus Telmatobacter. The sequence continues at coordinate 60,056 of JBEKRS010000019.1, forward strand.
GATTGACTTCCGTTGGTTGGCTTTAAGTAGTGGTGACGAAGCCAAATCGCACACGCGCACCCTCTCCGACGCCTTGCCAGCGCCTGAAGCGTCATCATGTTTTCGATCTGGTCTTCCTTCGTTTGAGTAGGTGGCCGAGCTTCGCTTTATTTTTAGGCGGGGGAGGACTGCCACCCTTTGCCGATTGTTGTCGACGGCGAGAATAGTAACTCAATTTAACAGTCGTGCACAACTATCTTTTTGACCAACTCTTTTTATTGACTTCGCGACAACTAATAACATATTTATTTTCAATAGAATGACTCGACTTAAACTTCGACCTCAACAATAATTTTCTCAACAAACAAAAGACCCCAGGCCTATGCCTGGAGTCTTTTGTTCTCACATCAACCTACGTTCGGAGCTTCTTTTACTGCTGGCCCTGATTGGACGCCGCCTGCTGCTGCTCGCCACTCATGTTCGTAAGCAACCGCACCTCTACGCGTCGATTCTGTTTGCGCCCTTCCGCGGTCGTGTTCGGAGCCACTTCCTTGTCCTTGCCAATTCCGATCAGATAGAACCGGTGCGCTGGAATCGCATACTTCGATGCTAAGTACTGCACCACTGCATCGGCCCGCCGCTGGCTTAACTCGTAGTTATACTGTGCCGAGCCAATCGAATCCGTTCCGCCCGTCACTTCCAGAATGAAACCTTTCGCCGAGCTTATCTGCGCGGCAAAGCTGTCCAGTTGATCGCGGTCATCCTTGGTCAGCATTGCTTTATCGAAACCAAAGGTTACCGCTACGTTGGCCATCGGCTTATAGTCGTCCAGCCCCTTCACCACGCTCTCGAGCGAGTCCGCACGATTCACCGCATTATTAGCAGCGGATTCAGCATCGCCGGCGGCCTTGCTTGCGCCCTGGGCATTCTGATTGGCTGTGTCGGCCGAGCCTTGCGCCTGCTTGATGCCTGCCTGCGCGCGGTCGTCCACGTCGTGAATCTTCCGGTTATTATTCGCTGTCTTGTCTTCCAGTTGATTGGTTTGGTCAACCAATGGTGCGGTCTGGTTGCGCACGTAATTCTTTGTCGCGCAACCCGTCACACCCGCCACTGCCAAACCTGCTACTAAACTCAGCACTCCGACCTTAATCATTCTATGGTTCCTCTCCCCGCCGCGCTTGTTTCCGTGCAGCGCATTGCTGGCGGAACTGGCGTAAATCTCTGCAACTTTGGATGCATCCAAGGGACCAAACGCCAAACATCTCCAATATCCTGAAAATAAATACCTTGCTTCCATATCTATGCGCAGTCCTGCCTCAAAAACCGTGTAATTTTTACTCGAATCGGTAACTATTGCTTCTTGCGCCACTCCCGCTATCCTATGAACTGGCGCATTCCCTCATGGACTTCTACGAAAAAATCCGCACCTTGCCTACGCAGCCGGGCGTGTACCTCTATAAGAACGCAGAGGGCGAGGTCATCTACGTAGGCAAGGCCAAGAACCTGAGAGCGCGTGTCCGTTCTTATCTTCTGGAAGCCTCGCAGGCCAACGCCAAGACCGGCTCACTGATGCGCGAGGCCGTCGATCTCGACTACATTTTGGTGGGCAACGAGCCCGAGGCTCTGGCCCTTGAAAACAATCTCATCAAGCAGCGCAAGCCGCGCTTCAACATCCTGCTGCGCGACGACAAGACCTACCCCTACGTCAAGCTCACCCTCGCCGACCGCTTCCCCAAAGTCTTCGTCACCCGCCGCCTGCGCAAGGATGGCGCAGCTTACTATGGCCCTTACTTTCCTGGCAGCCTGGCCTGGCGCGTCGTCGAGCTGATTCATCGCAGCTTTTTAATTCCCAGTTGCAAGGTCGACCTCTCCCGCTACCATCCCCGCGCCTGCCTGCAGTACTACATTCACCGCTGCCTCGGCCCCTGTGTCGAAAGCCTCACCACGCCTGAGATTTACAAAAGCGCCGTCCGCGACGCGCAACTTCTGCTCGAAGGCCGCCATTCGGAGCTCGAACGCACCCTCACCGCACGCATGATGGAAGCCGCCCAAGCCGAGCAATTCGAAACCGCCGCCCGCCTGCGCGACCAGCTTTCCACCGTCCATCAGTTGCAGGAAAAACAGCGCGCCGCTACCGCCGAGCAAGGCGACGACACCGACGTCTTCGGCTATCATTTCGAAGCTGGCTCGCTAGCCGTCAACCTCTTTCATGTTCGCGCAGGAAAGATCGTCGACCGCCGCGAGTTTTTCTGGGAAGACTTACCCGACTTCCTCGAATCGCCGGCTTCCGAGAACGCTGAACCTGGGACCGTTGCAATGGAAGGATCGAAAGCACCCGATCAAGGCTCGACTTCAGCACCTGGGGAAAGTAGCCACGAGACACCCTTTCACGCCGGCCCCGTCTTCAGTGCCCTGCTCAAGCAGCTTTATATCGATCAGCAATACGTTCCGCGCTCCATCCTCGTCCCGGTGGACTTCGACGACCGCGAAGCTCTCTCCACCCTGCTCACCGAGCGCACCGGTCATCGCATCGAGTTAGCCATTCCGCAGCGCGGCGAAAAACGCTCCCTCGTCGATCTAGCCAGCCAAAATGCCAAGCAGTCCTACACGCAGCGCTTCCGCGTCCTTGAGCCATCTCGCAAAGCCATTCAAGAGGCTCTTGCCGACATTCTCATGCTGCCAGAATTGCCCAAACGCATCGAGTGTTTCGACATCTCGCACATTCAAGGCGCGGAAACCGTAGCCTCGTTGGTCGTTTGGGAAGACGGCAAAATGAATAAGCAGGCCTACCGCAAATTTAAGGTGATGACCGTCCTGGGCGTGGACGACTTCGCCTCCATGCGCGAGGTCGTCACCCGCCGCTATCGGCGTTTGCAGGACGAAAATCAGCCTATGCCCTCGCTGGTGCTTGTCGATGGCGGACTCGGCCAACTTCACGCCGCCGCCGAAGCTCTCGAATCTCTCGGCCTCACGACGCAGCCGCTGGCGTCGATTGCAAAGCGCGAGGAGGTCATCTACCTTTACGGCAACGAGGAGGAGCCGGTGGTGCTCGACCGCCGCTCGCCCGTCCTTCATCTTGTCCAGCTCATCCGCGACGAAAGCCATCGCTTCGCCGTCGGCTACCATCGCCAGCGCCGCGCCATGCGCGACCGCGACTCGGAGCTGCTGAATATCCCCGGCGTCGGCGCGCAAACAAGACAGCGGCTTCTCACTCACTTCGGCAGTCTGCGCGAGGTGCAGCAAGCCACCGCTGAGTCGCTCGCTGCTGTAGTTCCCCGCAAGACCGCCGAAACCATCTGGCGGCATTTTCATGAATCCCAACCGGTGACCTGACTTGGTACTACAGTTCTAAACCAAAGATTCCGGACGGAGCAGGGAGCTGAGAGTGCCTGGGTATCCTTTACGTTTTAGACCTGATATGGTTTCAAGCCTCACGTTCATGAAACCCTGAGAAAGCTTGGGATTTTCGTGCTCCTTCGTGCTTTTCAAGCTGTATGCTACAAAGAACGGTTTGCCTATGTTCATGACCAATGGCATTGTCGCAGTCATTATCGCCGGAAAAATCTTGATGGGGTCCTTAGTGGGACTTCTCATAGCTGCGCTTATTTACCGATCGAAGTTCAGGATCAGACTCGGAGTGAGAAGTGCGCTATTCGCTGGCATCGCCTACTTGCTTGCTTCAGGGATGGCAGGTTGGGCAGACGCTCACGCCGCATTTCAGGATGAACACAGACTGGCAGTTGCACCTTGGGGTGAAGATATCCGACTGCGGAATTTTATCGCCGAGAATGAACTCGTGATCTGTTTAGCAGCCAGTGCCGTTGCTGCGACCTTTGCCAGCGTAGGTTCTGTCTTTAAGTGACGCTCTCTCGTCTTCGCGCTTTTTAAACACAAATGTTCCGCGTAGAATCGGCTTCCTACTGCTTGTTCACGTCGACATAGTACAGATCCGTCGCTACCTCGAACTCATCCTTCGTCAGCGGCGTCTGCATCCACTGCCACTTGGTCGTCGGATGAATAATTTTCCAGTGTCCCGGCGTGCCCACCCGCACTGGCATCGCAAAGTTATTCTCGTCGGCTCGCCACTTATACATCACCATGCCCGGAGTCTCGCCGAATAGTAGCTCCAGCCGCGGAATCTGTGCGTGTCGCAGATATTGGTCGAAGATCGGCGTTAGGTTCATGCCGGTGTGCTGATTAAAGTACGTTACCACGTCCTCGGTCATAATGTTTCGATACTTGAAATGCTGATAGAATCCGTGCAGCAGCGCCCACCACTTCCCATCGTCGTTGACCACGCTGCGAAGGGTGTTCAGCATGAGAGATCCCTTGAAGTACTGGTCCTGGTCAGGTTCCGCATTCACGCCGCGTTCGGCGATAATCGGTCGCAGATTTTTCGCCTTCGCTTTATCGCCGTTCAGATACTTGATCGCATCGTCCTTGCCCCAGCGATACTCCACATAAAGGCCTTCCAGATAAGTCGTCCAGCCCTCATGAATCCACATGTCGGACGGATCCGCAGCTGTAATGCTGTTCCCGAACCACTCATGCCCGCTCTCGTGAATAATGATGAAATCGAAGCGCAAGCTGATTCCCGTGCCGGTCCAGTCGCGGCCCATATACCCGTTCGTGAACCCGTTGCCATAGGCCACTGCGCTCTGATGTTCCATACCTAAGTAGGGCACCTCGACCAATTTATATCCATCCTTCGCAAAAGGATAAGGCCCAAAGTAATGCTGATAAGCCTCGAGCATCCCCTTGGCCTGCGCAAACTGGTTCTTCGCTTTCTCCAAATCCTCGGGTAACACATAAAAATCAAGCGGTAACTCACCGAGTTGGTCAGAAAAGTGAACATAACTCCCGATATTCAGCGCGACATCGTAGTTGTTGATCGGGTAATGCACATGCCAGTCCCAGCGCGTATAGCCGTCGCCCAGGTCGGTCTTGCCCATGAATTTGCCATTCGACACATCCACAAGCCCATTGGGTATGGCCACGCTGATGTCCATGCTCTCGACCTCATCGCGCCACTGATCCTTGTTTGGCCACCACACGCTGGCGCCATCGCCCTCGCATGCCGTATTAATCCAGACTCGACCGACAGGGTCTTTCTTGAAAGTCATGCCTCCAAAGCGCCCGATCTCCTCCGGATGCCCAGAGTAATAAAAGTCGATTGAATAGACCTGGCCAGCGCGCAGCATCTTGGGAAAATCCACGAAGACTGCGCCCGAGTCGCGTTCGTATTTGAGCGGCGTCTCGCCCATGAGAATCTTGTCTATCGCCAGCGTCTCACGCAAATCGAGTTGGATGCGCGTGCCATCGGCAAGCATCCGAAAGCGGATCGTGTTCCTGCCGCTGATAAATTGCTTCTCCGGATCGACGTGAATATCCAGGTGGTAATAGAGCAGATCATTGTTGGCGCGATAAGGCCCGTAAGCGCCACGCAGCATCTCTGCCCGCGTAGGCGCCGGAACCTCCGCATCACGTGGCTTTGCAGGAGTCTTGGGCGCAGCAGCAGAGGCGGCTGGTGCGACAGCGGCAGTACCCGCAGGCGTGGCTGTCTGGCTAGGCGATTGCTGTGCAGCCTGGGCAGAAATTAAGGCCGCGCCCACGGCAAGAACCGCCATCATCCATGCAAAAAATCGAAGGCCAAAGAATCGCATGGAGTTATCCTAACTGGTTTTCTCTCCCCTGCCCTAAATAAGCTCCACGCCCCACAGATCATGCAAATGCAGCAACCCTTCGACAGTCCCCGCATCGTCCACGACCACCAGTGAAGTTATCTTCCGCTCTTCGAGAATTGCCAGCGCCGTGGCTGCGAGTTCGTCCGCAGCAATCGTGCGAGGGTGAGCATTCATGGCCTCACCAGCTGTGCGGCTCAGCGCTGCGCCGCCCTCGCGCTCCAACAATCTCCGCAAGTCGCCATCGCTGATAACGCCACGCAGTTGACCCTGCTCCTGCACGGTTGTAACGCCCAACTTTTTTGAAGACATCTCGTAAATCACATCGGTCATAGGCGTCGCAGCCGCAACCACCGGCACCTCGTCTCCAGCATGCATCAGGTCACGAACCTTGGCCAGCCTCTTGCCCAGTTTGCCGCCAGGATGCAACTCCGCGAAATCCTCAACCCGAAAGCCCTTGCGCAGGCTCACCGCAATGGCCAGCGCGTCGCCCAGCGCCAGCATCGCCGTAGTCGAAGCCGTCGGCGCAAGGTTTAACCCGCAAGCCTCCCGCTCCACGCAGCAGTCCAAAGCCACGTCGCTCGCTTCGGCCAAAGTCGAACTCAGATTACAAGTGAAGCTGATCAGCGCGTCGCCCTTGCGTTTAAGAGTGGCCATCAGGCGAAGAATCTCTTCGGTCTCGCCGCTGGCCGAAAGCGCTATCACCACGTCGCCCGTCATCAACACGCCAAGGTCGCCATGCAGCGCCTCGGCCGGGTGCAGAAACAAGGCCGGTGAGCCGGTAGAACTGAGCGTCGCTGCTATCTTTTGCGCAATAATTCCGCTCTTGCCCATGCCGGTAACAACCACGCGGCCTCGCTCTTCGCCGCAACGCAAAATCAGCTCGACAGCCCGATCAAACGCCGCAGCCATCGGCCCTTCCAGACGCGTGGCCAAGGCTTCAAGGGCCGCAACCTCGGTGCGGACCAACGCCGCTGGCCCCGGCGCACGACTATCTTCGTGATCTTTTGCGCGGGGTAGATTTCCTTGCTCGCTCATCGGTTATTGATGGTAACAGTTTCGCCCCCCATGCTGTGGTCAAAGGAGTTCGTCCCACATAAGACCAAGGTCGCGCGAGCGATGGCTAGCCCACGGCGGGTGGTTGGCCACACCGCGGGCGGCTCGTACAATTAAATCGAGAGGTTAGTTCCCGTGAAGCGCAACTCACTGGTGATCACCGCCGTACTGTCTATCCTGGCCGCCTTCGGTTGGGCGGGCTGGGCCAACTGGGAGTACCGCAAGCAAGCCGCTGAGCAGATGAGTACCCAAACCACGCAGGGCAAACTGGTTCTCGATGCGTCCGGAGCACCGCAGTTTGTCTCCCCCCTCCAAGGCAAACCCGCCCCCGCCTTCACGCTCGAAGACCTCAGCGGAAATAAGGTTTCGCTGGCCAGCTACAAGGGCAAGGCGTTACTCATCAACTTCTGGGCTACCTGGTGCGCTCCATGCAAGATCGAAACTCCTTGGCTGATCGACCTGCGCAACCAGTACGCGGCGCAGGGCTTTGAGATTCTCGGCATCTCCGCTGACGACATCAATCGTGGCGACGCACAGAAGCTGAGCGAAGAAAAGCAAGAGATTGCTCACTTCGTCCAACAAATGCACATGCCCTATCCCGTGCTGATCGACGGTGATTCGGTGAGCCAGCCATATGGCGGCTTAGACGCGCTGCCAACCTCCTACTTTGTCGACCGCAACGGAACCGTCATAGCCGCGCAACTGGGACTAACTTCAAAGAACGAGATTGAAGCTAACATCAAAAAGGCTCTGGGGGTAAAAAATTGAGTAAGTCAGTTAGTCGACGAGTTAGCGCGTCAGCGATACGAGTTACTGTTGTCTTGGTCCTGGGTTTGGCTGGCTTACTGGCTCAGGCCCAGATGCATGACGCTCCAAGCCAATCCGTCGTAAAGCCTGCGGCCGTCGAATACCTTTATCCCGAGCAGGTCACTATCCCTGCAGGCAAAGCAACGACAGTTGCGCTGCACTTCCGCATCGCGCCGGGTCTGCATATCAACTCCCACACCCCCGCCGAAGACGAACTTATCCCAACAACGTTATCGATTCCTGATGGCGCAGGCGTGCGGTTGGAGCGAGCCAGTTACCCGGCAGGCACAGAGTTCGCGCTACCTCTCGACCCCAGTATGAAGCTCAATGTGTATACCGGCGAGTTCACCATTCAGGCACGCATTGTGGCCTCACCCGGCGATCACCTGGTCGAGGCCAAGCTACGCTACCAAGCCTGCGACAACAGCGCTTGCATGCCGCCCAAGACGGTTACTGCGGCGATCGATGTGCTCGGGAAGTGAAAGCAGTTGTATTCCTACCTGTTATGTTGTTGCGTGGAGGATTTCCGTGATCCAAATTGGAATGAAAGTTGCGTTTGCGTTGACAATCGCAGGACTGGCGGTGGCGCTGGCAAGTCCGCTTCATGCCGATTCGCTGACGGTCAAGACAATGCAAGGCAAGGCACACGGCAAGACCATCAACAGCGGCAAGGTGAATGCATTTCTCGGCCTGCCGTATGCGACTCCTCCTGTAGGTAACCTGCGCTGGAAGGCGCCTCAGCCGCCGGCGAAGTGGAAGGGCATCCGCGACGCGACGAATTTCGGCGCGCGTTGCGCCCAGGGACACGTCTACGACGATATGGTCTTTGAGGACAGCGGGGAGAGCGAGGACTGCCTCTTCTTGAACGTCTATGTGCCCGCTGAGATCAAAGCCAAAAATAAACTGCCAGTTATGTTCTGGATTCACGGCGGAGGCTACACGGCCGGCACCAGTTCGGAACCGCGGCACGACGGCGGCTTTCTACCTCTCAAAGGCGTGGTGCTCGTTACCATCAATTACCGGCTGGGCGTCTTCGGTTTTTTGGCCACGACTGACCTGGCCAAGGAAGCCAACGGCGCGGCGGGTAACTACGGTCTGCTCGACATGGTGGCCGCGCTTGAGTGGGTCAAAGCTAACATCGGGAATTTTGGCGGCGATCCAGACAATGTAACCATCTTCGGCGAGAGCGCCGGCTCTTTCGCGGTGAGCACGCTGATGGCTTCGCCAGTGGCCAAGGGATTGTTTCAAAAAGCTATCGGCGAGAGCGGCTCGGGCTTTGCCCTCAGATCAGATGCCAGATCGCTGGAGGAAGTCGAGAAGAAAGACGATGAGTGGGTAGCTTCGCTGGGCGTAAAATCGCTCGAAGAGTTGCGCGCTTTGCCCACGGAAAAGCTTCTCGATGCTGCCAAGGGCAAAAAACTGCCGAATGGCTATCCGCCCTATGTTGACGGCAAGTTTCTCACCGAGACCGTGGAAGCAGTCTATGCCGCAGGAAAGCAGGCGCACGTGCCACTGCTGGCCGGATGGAACCTCGACGAGGGCGCGTTTGTGGCCACGCACAACGTAACCGTGGAGAGTTGGAAGAGTTATGTATCCGATCACTTCAAGGATCGAGCAGAAGAGTTTCTCAAGCTCTATCCGGGCGACAGCGATGCACAAGCACTGCGCTCGGCCATCGACTATGGCGGTGACGACTTCATCGCCTTCGGCACCTGGAAATGGATTGAGGCGCAAAGGAAAACGGGAGAGTCGCCGGTCTACCGCTATCGCTTCGAGTTAGCTGCTCCGCCTAACAAAGACTATCCCGGCGGCTTGTTTGCCTTCCACTCAGACGATATTGTGTACGTCTTCGGCACTCTGAATTCGCGACCCGGAGCAGAATGGCGGCCCGAGGATCGCGAGTTGAGCGACCACATGATGAGTTACTGGACTAACTTCGCCAAGACCGGCGATCCCAATGGACCGGGGTTGTCCAAGTGGCCCACGTATGACAAGGATGACTCGCTCATTCACCTCGATAGCATCATCACCGCAGGTCCGGACACCCAGCGCCCGCGCTACGAGTTTCTGCTGAATGGAATGCCGGAGTTTCATTTCTGAGCTGCAATCGAGCAAGAATGTGACAAGGATGGCCGCCCGTTGGCGGCCATCCTTGCGTGGAATGAAATGAACTCGTAGAGATGTAAAGCAGGCTTACTTGACGCCCGCAGCTGCCGCAAAACCGTTCGACTGTTCTGGAGGAATCGTGCTTGCCGGCGGAGGCGGAGCGAATGAAGAGGCTTTGGCATTGATCGCATTGGAGTAATCAGGGCCGAGTCCAAGCTTCTTCAGAGCGCGTGAGTCGGGCGCCAACGTTGTCTGCCATCCTTGGTCGGCTTGGTACTTGATCATGGCAGCCTTGGTGGCCGCGTCCCAGTTACCGTTCGCCTCGCCATTAAGATAGTGTTCTCGGATGAGGGCCTGCTGGATCTCGGTAACCCGGCTCGGCTCGATGGCCTGCTGGCCATGCAGACGGCTTGATTTGGATACGCCTTTTCTATGGGTGGCATGCTTGGCGTGGCTACGGGACGAAGCACGATGAACGGTGCTTCCGAAAGCCGCTGATGCGACCATAGCCACACTCAATACGAATGCCATGCTTGCTCGAAAATGAAGCATGCTGGTTCCCCTCTGGAAAGGCAGTCTCGACCGGATCTAGTGTCGAGAGTTTAGCGAATTGTCCCGCATTCCCGCAATAAAAAAGCGAGTAATCGGGGAATCTAAACAGTTACGGGAAAGGGCGCCCGAAGCGGGAATCCGCCGCTGACGCCCTTCCGAACACTATTGAAGCGTTCCACCCACCAGGTTAATGCCATCGTTAGGACGGCGAGGATCCATAATTTCGAAGACCACGTCGTCGCCCGTCTTGAGTTTGCTTACAACAGCATCGAATTGGTCCTTCGTGCCCGTAGGCTGCTTGTTGACGCGGACAATGACCACTCCGGGCTGAAGTCCCTGCAGGTCGGCGAACGAGCCCGAGCGCACCGATTGGATCAGCACTCCGGGTGTGTGCAGCTTGGCGGTGGTCGCCGCTGAAGCCTCTCGGACCACAATACCCAGCTTGGTCTCGCCTGGGTCGCCTCTTTCGTCCGGGCTTGCCTCCGCCTGCTGTTCGCCCGACTCCGCAAAAACCTTGTCGCGATCGCCGATGGTGACCGTGGCGTCGGCCTGCTTGCCGTCCCTCAAGTAGCCCAGGCGGACGCTGCTTCCCGGCCTGCGGCTGGCGATCTCATTTACTAGGTCGTCGCCGTCCTTGATGTTACGTCCATCGATGCTGAGAATGATATCGCCGGACTTGAGGCCCGCTTTTTCCGCCGGTCCGCCCGGCTGGATCTGCTGCACCAGCACGCCGTTCTTGAAGCCGTAAACGCGATTCACCGCGCCCGAGAGACCCTGGTTGAAGCGAATGCCGATCGAGCCGCGAGTTACCTTGTGGCTAGCGCCGATCAGATCGTTGTATATATCAACCACAGTATTGGATGGCATCGCGAAGCCTATGCCCTGGTAGCCTGCCGACTGGGTATAGATGGCCGTGTTCACCCCGATAACTTCGCCATTCATGTTCAGCAGCGGTCCGCCGGAGTTGCCCGGATTGATCGCGGCGTCAGTCTGGATGAAGTGCTGAAACTGACCGCCTGCGCCCGGCTCGATGGTTCGATTCTTAGCCGAAATAATTCCCGCCGTGACCGTCTGCGAAAGCGCAAAGGGGCTACCAATAGCTTCCACCCAATCGCCCACCTCTGTCGTGTCGGAGTTACCCAGCTTGACGGTCGGCAGCGGTGTGCTTGTGTCGATCTTGATCACTGCCAGATCGGTAGCCTTGTCCGAGCCGATCACCCGCGCCGGACGGCCCAGGTCCTGGTTGTCAGGGTCGGTCGAAAGCTTGACGTAAATCTTATCGGCCTTCTCGATCACGTGATTATTAGTGATGATGTAGCCCTTGGGATCGACGATGAATCCCGAACCCAGCGACTCACGCACTTGGCCGTCGTCCCCGCCGCCTTCCTGGTCCGGAATCTGCCCGCCGAAGAAGCGGTTGAAAAAGTCCTGGAAGTTGTTCTGCCCTTGCCCTTGTCCCTGCGGCTGATCCTCATCCTGATCGTCATCGCCGCCACCGGGCTGCTGCGGCATAGGCATAACGCGGCCGTGAAAATTGCGGCGTCCCTTGTTCAAAGACTGCTTGGGCAGTGTCTGGGTGTTGATGTTTACCACCGCCGGCGCAACCCTTTGCGCAATCTTCACAAATTCGTTGGGAGGCACTGCGGAATTGACTACCTTAAGTGGCGTGGCGTCGGTGCTCGAGTTCTGATTCTCCTGTCCGCGGACCCCGTGCGCGGCAAAGGAACCTATCACAATGGCGGCCGAGAGCGTGCCAAGCACGACAAAAACTGAAGCGAGACGGCGCGTGCGCAACCGTTCGAAGATCGATTTCATGGGTTCGTTGACCTCATTGGGTAGCCAGCCTAATGGCCGGGCTGTTCAGTTAGATGCTCAGATTGTCCAATGCAACAACCTTCAAACAGTATAGCCAGTAGCGGGCATTCCCGTCTGGCCGGCGGTCTCCGCGCGCCTGGCACCCTCAAACATTGCTTGCGGCCGGGTTGGCCCCGGTCCGCAAATGCTTTCGGGTATGGCGAGATAAGAACCTTCCCATCGTATAGACGTGACGTGGCCAAAAGAGTCGCGCAAAAGCTGCCAACCGCGCACTTATGAGAAACTGGAAGAGCATCAATCCTCTGGGCTGCCCGTGTGCGCCCCAAAATCTGATTCAACCCAGCGTCACCCGGCCCGCGCGGCTGTTGCCTTGCCACGCTCCATACAGGAACTCAAACAGAATGATCAGTGTAAGCAATGTAACCATGCGCTACGGCTCGAAGGTGCTCTTCGAAGATGTGAGCGTGAGCTTTGTACCCGGCCGTCGCTACGGTCTCACCGGCCCCAACGGCTCCGGCAAGTCTACCTTTATGAAGATCCTCACCGGCGAGCTGGATGCGCAGAAAGGCACGGTCGTCCGCCCGCGCAAGATGGGCGTTCTGCGTCAGGACCAATTTGCCTTCGATGCCTATCGCGTCATCGACACCGTCATCATGGGCAACAAGCCGCTCTGGGCGGCTCTCGAAGAGCGCGACCGCATCTATGAGAAGCCGGAGTTATCTGACGCCGACGGCATGCGTCTCGGTGAGCTCGAAGGCGTCATCGGCGACGAGGACGGCTATACCGCTGAATCCGACGCCGCCATCCTTCTCGACGGTCTTGATATTCCAGAAGATATCCACGAGCGAAAGATGGGCGAAATTCAGGGCGGACAAAAGATCCGCGTCCTTCTCGCGCAAGCTCTCTTCGGCAAGCCCCAGGCCCTGATGCTCGACGAGCCCACTAACTATCTCGATCTCGAATCCATCCACTGGCTGCAGGACTTCCTCAATAACTACGACGGCACGCTGATCGCCATCTCCCACGACCGGCACTTCCTCAACTCGGTCACCACCCACACCGCCGACATCGACTACCAAACCATCATCACTTATACCGGCGGCTATGACGAAATGGTGATGGCCAAAACGCAAATTCGTTCCACGCTTGAATCGCAAAACGCCCAGCGCGAAAAGAAAATTGCGCAGCTCAATGACTTCATCGCCCGCTTCGCCGCCGGAACCCGTTCCTCGCAAGTCACCAGCCGCCGCAAAGAGGTCGAGCGCCTGCAAACCAACGATCTCGCCCGCTCCAACATTGCCCGCCCATACATTCGGTTCGATCAGATCCGCCCCAGCGGCAAGCATGTCCTTGAGTTCAAACACATCACCAAAATCTACGGCGAGCAAACGGTTATCGACGGCTTCAGCGCCAACCTCATCCGCGGCGAAAGAATCTGTCTCATGGGCCGCAACGGCGCAGGCAAAACCACTCTGCTCAAGAGCCTTCTGAATAACTATCCCGGCCTCGCCGACAAAGATTTTACCCTCGACTCAGGCACCGTCTTCTGGGGCCACGAAGCGCAAATCGGCTACTTCCCGCAAGACGTTGGCGCGACCATTGAACACGGTCTCAGCGTAGCCGAGTGGCTCCATCGCTGGAACCCCGCTGCCCACGTCGAAGAGATTCGCGGCATCTTAGGTCAGATGTTATTCAGCGGTGAAGAAGGCGAGAAGCAAACCAAAGCTCTAAGTGGCGGCGAGCAAGCAAGGCTAGCTTTTTGTAAGTTAATCCTGACCAAGCCCAACATACTGATCTTCGACGAGCCCACTAACCATTTGGACTTAGAAGCTATCAACGCTTTGAACATAGCTCTCCAACGCTACGAAGGCACGGTCTTGTTAGTAACTCACGACCACGACTTAATAGACGAAGTAGCCACAAGGTTATGGGTCTTCAAAGAAGAAGGCATAGAAGACTTCCAAGGCCCCTACGCCGAGTGGAAAGGTAAACACAACTAAGCGCAGACCGCGATAGGGTCAGATTCCTGCCAACTCCCGATCAAGGATATCTCAAAATCGGAGAGGCGCGGAAGGAATTCAGAGAACAGCCACGCTTGGCTCCCTCGATTGTGATAATATTCGATGCCAAGAAGGGCGTCAGAGGGATCCTGGCTTTGTGCTGCGAGGAAACCTCTATGGAAGTGTGAGAAAGTGTCATATCAGAACAAGACTTTCGTTTCATTCGACGGGGATACCGACATCCATTACTACCGCCTTATGACGGCCTGGAAACAGAACGACAACCACAACTTCAACTTCTACAACGCACATGACCTCAATACCGCACGAGACTCAAGCGCTGAAGAGTCTATCAAAGCACAACTAGCTGAGCGTCTGAGAAACACTAAAGTATTCGTGCTCTTGGTGGGGCAAAGTACACGTTATCTCTATAAATTCGTTCTCTGGGAGATCGAACAGGCTCTTAAGAGAAATCTGCCTATCGTTGTCGTGAATCTCAACGGAAAAAGATCTATGGACAACGAACGCTGTCCTTCGTTGCTGCACAATACCCTAGCGATCCACATAAGTTTCAACGCAGCCATAATGCAACGCGCTCTTGAGAGCTGGCCCGTATCAGACGCCTCCCTGAGAGCCCAAGGCAAGGGTGGACCCTACTACTATACGGACGATATTTATAGAGGGCTTGGCCTATGAGCGCCGCAAGAGTTAGTTATTACCTTAGGACACTCGGCCGAAATGTTCTTTCTCTTAGGGGAGCCTCTGCGCTGCTGAGTTCACTCGGTGTCCTTTATACAGTTCTGAAATGAGCGGACTACTTTAAAATCGCGAAACAAGAAGATGTTCAAGCCTACTGGTGGGTGTTCTTCGGCGCGGGGTTGGTGGGAGCGATCTGGGTATGTCGACCAAAGCTCGCAGTCGAATGCAAACTGAAGGATCGCGACACTGCTATCGAGATCGCAATAGGTAACTTGTTTTCTTTTGAAGGTGCAATCATTGTGGGCACGAACACAACCTTCGACACCCAAATATCCCAGGAGCAAATCAGCGAAACAAGCATCCAGGGGCAGTTTACAAGAAGATTCTACGGTGACCATACGTCGCTAGACCGCGAGTTGGGCCTCGAACTCAACGATATTGAGTTCGAAAAACTCGAAGAAAAGCGAGTAGGAAACACGAAACGCTATCCTATTGGCACTGCTGTGAGGCTCAAGCCAAAGGATAGAACGGGATACTTTCTGGCAATCTGCCACGTCAACAAGAATGGGGTTGCATCGGGCACGTTTGATGACTTGAAAGAGGCGCTTGGGCAACTTTGGATTTTTATCGGGAACCGAGGACAGAAGGAGCCGTTGGTAATGCCAGTCCTCGGCTCTGGCTTCACACGGCTTAAGCAATCTAGGCAAGTTATCACTCAAGAGATCATTAAGTCATTTGTCGCTGCATGCTCCGAGAAGACATTTTGTGACAAGTTGACAATCGTCCTCGACGAGAAAGACGTGCTCAAAAACAAGGTTGATCTCGGAGCGCTTGGGGAATATCTCAAGCACTTTTGCACCTATACTGAATTCACTGCCAAAACAACCGAAAGAATAGGAACTGCTGTACCCTAATGCCGTGCCGAGTTCCCCATCCTTGACGCAGTTTCATCGCGGCAAGGGTGGGAGACCAATCACCCCAGCCGTCAATTCTCCCGTAGGGAGAATACGAAAATAGCCCAGGGTAAAGCGCAGCGCAACCCTGGGTAAGCATCCCAAAAATCCCAAGCATCCCGTAGGACCGCTGCGAAAACCAACTTCAACACCCGATGCCCCAACCCCGAATCTTCTGACCTGGAAACCCTGCATCAAACCCACATCTTAGGCGTTCCACTGCAACAAAAGGTCCGGCTCCTGCTCTTCGTTGCTTTCGCCGTTCGTGCGGTCGATCACGGAAAACCCATGCTTCTCGTAGAACCGACGCGCGAGTTCGTTTCGTTCGAACGTCCAGAGCCTCAGGGTCTTCGAGGATTGCGTTGCCTTATCAAGCAGCAGGCCACCAATGCCAAGCCCTTGATAACTCGGCAAGACATATAGGTGATTGATCCAGCCATCACTGAACGCGATGAATCCAACCGGTCGGCGTCCTTCATTGAGCGCCACAAAGACGGTGTCTTTTCGAAATACCTGATTGCCAAAGTAGTCCAGGTCCTCGGCTTCAGAATGCAGCTCGCGCAGGAACGGAAGGGCCTGCTTTCTCGCGGCCCTGCTGACCCTGGCACAGTCAGCGGCCTGGGCCATCGTGGCAAGCTCTATACTCGTCGGAAGAAACATTTTGCGCGGACTGGTCACTGGCCCAAAGCGTGATCTGATGTTCTGCCTGACCCAAGTCGATCCTCTCCGGCCATCAGAAATTCATCATAATTCTCCCGAATCGAGGAGCAAAGCAGTCGCGCCGGGTGCCGTATCTTTAACGCAGTTTCATCGCAGCAGGTGGTTTGCAGAAAATAACCCTCCGCTGCCGCACAATGGAAGGAGTCAGGAGAGCGGGCTTTTACTGACCGCTGTCCATTGTTCACCACCCCCTGTGTACCCCCTCCCCCCCTTTTTATATTTTCAAAACCTTGCAGATTAATTCAGCGAATCAGCGGGAC